>NZ_JBNPXO010000027.1:0-1264 GCF_050433265.1 Allobosea sp. OAE752 | reverse complement strand
CCGCTGCTGGATGAAGCGACCCGCCGCAAGATGGGCGAGCAGGCGGTCGCGCTGGCCAAGGCGGTGAACTACGACTCGGCCGGCACGGTCGAGTTCGTCGCCGGGCAGGACAAGTCCTTCTACTTCCTCGAGATGAACACCCGCCTTCAGGTCGAGCATCCCGTCACCGAGATGGTCACCGGCATCGACCTCGTCGAGCAGATGATCCGCGTCGCCTATGGTGAGAAGCTCGCGATCGCGCAGGCCGATGTGAAGCTCGACGGCTGGGCGGTCGAATCCAGAGTCTATGCCGAGGATCCGACCCGCAACTTCCTGCCCTCGACCGGCCGGCTCGTGACCTATCGGCCCCCGAGCGAGGGGCCGGACGGCGAGGCGACGGTCCGGAACGACACCGGCGTCTTCGAGGGCGGCGAGATCTCGATCTATTACGACCCGATGATCGCCAAGCTCGTCACGCATGCGCCGACGCGCGAGGCGGCGATCAAGGCTCAAGGCCGCGCGCTCGATGCCTTCGCCATCGACGGCATCCGCCACAACATTCCCTTCGTCGCGGCGGTGATGCAGCATCCGCGCTGGATCGCCGGCAACCTCTCGACCGGCTTCATCGCCGAGGAGTTTCCGGAAGGCTTCTCGCTGCCGGCGCCGAAGGGAGAGACGGCTTTGCGCATGGCCGCGATCGCGATCGCCTGCGACCACAAGCTCAACCAGCGCAAGCGAAACGTCTCGGCGCAGATGGAAGGCTGGCGCAAGGTCGCCTTCGACCGGCAGCGCATCGTCCAGCTCGGGCCTGAGCGCTTCGAGGGCGAGGTGATCGAGCAGGGCGGGGCGGTGGTCATCGCCTTCCCGGGCCGCAGCGTCAGCGTCGTCAGCGATTGGATCCCGGGCGAGCCCGTCTGGCACGGTACGCTCGACGGGGTGAAGGTCGCGGCGCAGATCCGGCCGATCCTCAACGGCGTCGCACTCGGCCATGCCGGCGCCTATGCCGACGCCCATGTCTATACGCAGCGCGAGGCGGAGCTCGCGGCGCTGATGCCGGAAAAGGTCGCGGCCGATACGGGCAAGGTCCTGCTCTGCCCGATGCCGGGGCTGGTCAAGTCGATCGCGGTGACGGTCGGGCAGGAGGTCAAGGCGGGCGAGCCGCTCGCCATGGTCGAGGCGATGAAGATGGAGAACGTGCTGCGCGCCGAAAAGGACGCCACCATCGCCAAGATCCTGGCGAAGGAGGGCGACTCGCTCGCTGTCGATGCCGTGATCATGGAATTCG
>NZ_JBNPXO010000026.1:0-1357 GCF_050433265.1 Allobosea sp. OAE752 | reverse complement strand
AGCATGCGTAATCGGGCGGACCCACGAGGGGTCGAGCTCCCATTAGGATCTAGGTAGATCCAAGAGGAGATACGCGATGTTCTACGCTGCGCTGGATGTGTCGTTGCGCTCGGTGGCGATCTGCATCATCGACCATGAGGGGAAGATTTGCCTGGAGCGCTCGGTGCGCTCCGAGGTTCCCGATGTCCTTCTTTGCCTTGCGGGGTTCGATCAGCCGATCCATCAGGTCGGGTTTGAGGCCGGTGCGCTGACACAGCCCATCACCTATGGGCTGGCCGAGGCTGGCTACGACGTCGTTTGCATGGAGGCGCGTCAGGTCGCGGCCGCGCTTTCAGCCATGCGCAACAAGACGGACAAGCACGACGCCCGCGGCATCGCCCAGATCCTCCGATCGGGGTGGTATAGCCGGGTGCATGTGAAGAGCGTTGAGAGCCACCACGTGCGAGCGCTGCTGACGAGCCGCAAGGTGATACAGCGCAAGTGCATCGACCTCGAGAACGAGATCCGCGGCCTGTTGCGGATTTTCGGCGTCGTCCTGCCTCTCCGACTCTCCCGAGGCGCTTTCGATGCCGCTGTGCGCGAGACGATCGAGACCGATCCTGCGCTCAGCCATGCGCTCCTGCCAATGCTGGAGGCACGGACGATGCTCTTCGAGACCTTCACCGAGCTCGATCGGCGAGCGAAGCGGGCCGCGCGCGAGGATGCGATCTGTCGGCGCTTCATGACCGTGCCGGGCGTTGGCGAGATCACCGCCCTCAGCTTTAAGGCTGCCGTAGACGATCCTGCCCGCTTCAAGAGTTCCCGAACAGTCGGAGCCCACTTCGGACTGACGCCGAGGCGCTTCCAGTCCGGCGAGACGGACAATCCAGGTCGGATCTCCCATGCCGGTGATGCCGACGTCCGGGCGACACTCTACGCGGCCGCGAACGCCATGTTGATGCGCTCAATCGCCTGGTCGAGACTCAAGGCATGGGGTGTGCGGCTGATGAAGACGAAGGGCCGCCGACGCGCCATCGTGGCGGTCGCGCGCAAGATCGCCGTCGTGCTCCATCGCATGTGGGCCGATGGTACCGACTTCCGCCTGGGATCGGAGGCTGCGGCATGACCTGACCACAGCTCTCAGCGATCCTGGCCGGGATCGTCCCACGCGGACGACGGGATGGATGAAGCCGAAAATGTCTGCTGCGCTTCAGAGCGCGTCCACAAGCGAGGCTCTCCAGACCCAATCCGATGCATGCGTGCAGCGGCTTCGCTCGATAGAAGCCACCAGACTGCGAAGAGAAGCGTGACCCGCGTGAACGAGACCCCGGCACAGAGGTGCAATCCGGGCTTGACCCAACTGCCCGATTAGAGAAGC
>NZ_JBNPXO010000025.1:0-1924 GCF_050433265.1 Allobosea sp. OAE752 | reverse complement strand
TCATGGCTGACGCCTGATCTGGAGGAACAGCATCATGAAGGCCTTCATCCTCGACCGCTACGGCAAGAAACAGCAGTTGCGACTGGGCGACATGCCCGAGCCCGTGGCCGGTCCCGACGACGTGCTGGTCGAGGTTGCCGCGGCAGGACTCAACCCGATCGATTCCAAGATCCGGGACGGCGCATTCAAGCTGGTCCTGCCCTACAAGACGCCGCTCGTGCTTGGGCACGATCTGGCGGGCACCGTGATCAGCGTCGGAGCAAACGTGCGGCGCTTCAAAGTCGGCGACGCCGTCTATGCCCGCCCCCGTGATGGGCGGATCGGCGCCTTTGCCGAACGGATCGTCGTCAACGAGAGCGATCTGGCGCTCAAGCCGGGCAATATCTCGATGGCCGAGGCCGCATCGATCCCGCTGATCGGGCTGACCGCCTGGCAGGTGCTGGTCGAGCGCGCGCAGATCAAACCAGGACAGAAGGTGCTGATCCATGCCGGGTCGGGCGGTGTCGGCACCTTCGCCATCCAGCTTGCCAAGCATCTCGGCGCCACCGTCGCGACGACGGCGAGCGCCGCCAATGCCGTGATGGTGAAGGAGCTCGGGGCGGATGTCGTCATCGACTATCGCAGCCAGAACTTCGAGGAAGAGCTGTCGGGCTACGACCTCGTGCTCCACACGCTCGATGCCACGACGCTGGAAAAATCGCTGAAGGTGCTGAAGCCCGGCGGCAAGCTCATCTCGATCTCCGGCGCTCCCGATCCCGCTTTCGCACGCAGCCAGGGCTTGAACGTGGTGCTTCGGCTCGTGCTGCGCCTGCTCAGCGCGGGCATCCGGCGCAACGCGAAGCGCGCGGGCGTCGAGTATTCCTTTCTCTTCATGCACGCCGACGGAGGGCAGCTTGAGCGGATCACCAGGCTGATCGAAGACGGCACGATCCGCCCGGTGGTCGATCGTGCCTTCCCCTTCGCGCAGGTGAACGACGCACTCGCCTACATCGACACTGGTCGCGCCAAGGGAAAGGTCGTCGTCACGCTCAAGTGACGCGATTTTCGGAAACAAGGATTTCGCCATGGCCACCCATATCCGCAGCGCAGACTGGAAGGCGGCACCCACCCGCCATGTCGAGGCTGCCGGCACGCGCTTCGCTTATCGCCGCCTCGGGCCTGATGCAGGCGTGCCGGTGGTGCTGCTCAATCACTGGGGCGCGAACCTCGACAATTTCGATCCCCGCATCGTCGAGGGCCTGGCTGCCGATCGACCGGTCTATGCGCTCGACTATCGCGGCATCGGCAGTTCGGGCGGCAGGGCGCCGCTCACAGTCGCAGAAATGGCCAACGACATGATCGCCACGATCCGCGCGCTTGGCTTGAAATCGGTCGACCTGATCGGCTTCTCCCTCGGCGGCTTCGTCGCGCAGCAGATCCTGTTTGACGCCCCCGATCTCATCCGCCGCGCCATCCTCGCCGGCACGGGGCCTGCGGGCGGGACCGGGATCGAGCGGGTCGGTCCGGTGTCGTGGCCACTCATCATCAAAGGGCTGCTGACCTTTCGTGATCCCAAGTTCTATCTCTTCTTCACGTCGAGCGCGGCAGGCAAGCGAGCGGCCTTCGAGTTTCTCGCGCGATTGAAGGAGCGGACGGGGGATCGTGACAAGGCGGTCTCGCTGACGGCCTTCCTGCGCCAGCTGAAGGCGATCAAGGCCTGGGGCCTCCGGTCGCCGCAACCTTTGGACACCATCGCCAAGCCCGTCCTCGTCGCGAACGGCGACCATGACATCATGGTGCCGAGCGAGAATTCGGTCGATCTGGCACGCCGTATTTCCGATGCCGAACTCGTCCTTTTCGCCGACGCCGGGCATGGCGGCATCTTCCAGCATCACGACGCCTTCCTGACGAAGGCCAGGGTGTTCCTGGCCGCCTGACCGCCAGC
>NZ_JBNPXO010000024.1:0-2058 GCF_050433265.1 Allobosea sp. OAE752 | reverse complement strand
TGTAGGCCCCCGTTAGAAAGGTCACCGGTCTCCCCGTTAGAGATGTCACTCGTGCTGAGTGCTGGCTTGCTGGGAGCTTTGCGTGATGACGGTGGTGTCGATGAGCCATGCCGAACTCGACCGGGTTCAGGTGCTGCGGGATGTTGTGGCGGAACGGATTTCGGTCGGCGACGCGGCGCAGCTACTTCATCTGACGCACCGGCACGTATTTCGGCTGCTGCAGGTTTATCGCCGGCGCGGGCCAGTCGGCCTGGTGTCGCAAAAGCGTGGCAAGCCGAGCAACCGGTCTTATCCGCCGACGGTCCGGACGCAGGCTTTGGCGCTGATCCGGGCGAACTATCCGGATTTCGGGCCAACGCTGGCGGCAGAGAAGCTCGCGGAACGGCATGGATTGCGGTTGGGCGTCGAGACGGTGCGGCGCTGGATGATCGCTGACGGAATCTGGCGCGATCGTCGAGAGCGGCTCAAGCCAGTGCATCAGCCGCGCTACCGGCGCGATTGCGTCGGCGAGCTCGTCCAGATCGACGGCTCGCAGCATTGGTGGTTTGAGGACCGTGGCCCGCAATGCACCCTGCTCGTCTTCATCGACGATGCGACCAGCCGACTGATGCACCTGCAATTCGTCACGGCAGAGTCGACGTTCGACTATTTTGCCGCGACGCGGAGCTATTTGCAGCGCCACGGCAAGCCGGTTGCGTTCTACTCTGACAAGCACGCGACGTTTCGGGTCAACAAGGTCGGTGCGACCGGCGGCAATGGCATGACGCAGTTCGGCCGGGCGCTGGATCAGCTCAACATCGACATCATCTGTGCCAACGTCCCGCAGGCCAAAGGCCGGGTCGAGCGCGCCAATGGCACGCTGCAAGACCGGCTGGTGAAGGAGCTGCGGCTCGCCGGGATCTCATCGCTCGAGGCCGGGAACGCCTTCCTGCCGGGCTTCATGGAGGACTTCAACCGGCGCTTCGCCAAGGTGCCGTTCAACGACAAGGATCTGCACCGTCCGCTCGCCGGGGACGACGATATCGACGAGGCCTTTGCCTGGAAGGAGGAGCGGACGGTTTCGCAGAACCTGACGCTGCAATACGACAAGATGCTGTTCATCCTTGAACCGACGCCGGTGACCCGCACCCTCGCCCGCCAGCGTGTCACGATCTACGACTATCCAGATGGTCGGTTTGCGATCCGGCACCAGGGCCTTGACCTGCCTTATCGGACTTTCGACAAGGTTCAGCAGGTCGATCAGGCCGCGATCGTCGAGAACAAACGGTTAGGCGCGACGCTGGCCTACATTGCCGAGCGCCAGAAGGAGCTCAACATGTCACGCAGCGGCCGAGCGCCTCGACGGCAGGGTCAGGGGAAGAGCATCTTCAAGGCCGGCTAGCGAAGCAGCCGGATGGATCGGCAATTTCCTAGATGGGTGGATAGAGGCTATTGCGGCTCCTATGATGGAGGCGTTACGACCGTCCATCGGGTTCAGCCGCTACTGGCAATGGTCGTGACAACGTCAGCCTCGCCTTCCTCTGTTGCTAAAGTCGGACTGATCAGCTTGAGCTTCGTTGTCGCGAGCTTGCCATTTGTAGCCATGTTATGGCGCCACTTCGCTGATCAAAGGCGCCTTGCTGTCGAGCCTCACATTCGCGGTAGTGTGCTATCTCACTGGCGTATCAAGCATAACACTCGCGCGGTGATCGAGTTTGTTAGGAAGGATGCTTCGGGAACGTGGGTCCTGTGCCAGACCGAAGTGACCTTGCCGGGCCATCAGGTGGAATACAGGCAAACCGTATTCGTCGTACCACGCTCGGACTCATGTGGGCAGCCAGCGGTCGCGCTGGTGGAGCCGAAGCGACGTTGAACGAAGATATAGCAATGTCGGCAGTGGGTCGTTCTTTGCCCTTCAGCGTGAGTCGCGCCCTGCCCGCCCGGTCGCTTGTAGCCATGCCGCAGCGCGGCTGCGCAACCCTGACCAGCTCCGCCGCGCTGCTTGAGGTAAGCCGGAGAACTGGCCTGAGTGACATTTCTAACGAGCACAGAAAGCGACTTGTCTAACGAGCTCTGACA
>NZ_JBNPXO010000023.1:2500-5893 GCF_050433265.1 Allobosea sp. OAE752 | reverse complement strand
GAGGCGGGCGGGAGCGGTGTGGGTGCTGATCGCGGCGATCGTGCTGACGCCGGGGGCGGGAACGGGGCGAGATGTTTGCGACGCTGTACGGCGAGCTCGGCACGATCCTTGAGTGGACGGAGCGGCAAGCGGTTGGCAGGCTGCTAGAACGACAAAACCCGCCGCTTTTTGCGACGGGTGTTGTTGATTTGGTTGCGGGGGCCAGATTTGAACTGACGACCTTCAGGTTATGAGCCTGACGAGCTACCGGGCTGCTCCACCCCGCGTCAACGGTGTTTTGCCTTTGGTTTCCTGGAGGGCTGTGTGGCCGCTCTGGGGCGCCTTGGGCTTCAAACGGCAACGCGGCGGCGACTGAAGTCGACCGCCGCGTTGAAGCGATTTGTCTTTGTGATGAGGGATATCCTTGACAGGCCCGGCAACGACCTACTCTCCCGGGTCTTGAGACACAGTACCATCAGCGCTGAGGAGTTTAACGGCCGAGTTCGGGATGGGATCGGGTTCTGGCTCCTCGCTCAAGCCACCGGGCCGGCGAAGGATATGGCAAGCATAAGGTCTTTCGTCAGGGCCCGTCCGTGCGGCCGGGCGCCTGGTGTTCGCGTTTGTTGGTGTATCGCGGACATTGATCATGAGAACGATCAAGCCGATCGAGCAATTAGTACCGGTAAGCTGAACGCATTGCTGCGCTTACACACCCGGCCTATCAACGTGGTCGTCTTCCACGGCTCTCAAGGGAGAACTCGTTTTGAGGTGGGTTTCCCGCTTAGATGCCTTCAGCGGTTATCCCGTCCGTACATAGCTACCCTGCACTGCGGCTGGCGCCACAACAGGTCCACCAGAGGTACGTCCACCCCGGTCCTCTCGTACTAAGGGCAGATCCTCTCAATTCTCCTACACCCACGGCAGATAGGGACCGAACTGTCTCACGACGTTCTGAACCCAGCTCACGTACCACTTTAATCGGCGAACAGCCGAACCCTTGGGACCTTCTCCAGCCCCAGGATGTGATGAGCCGACATCGAGGTGCCAAACGATTCCGTCGATATGGACTCTTGGGAATCATCAGCCTGTTATCCCCGGCGTACCTTTTATCCGTTGAGCGATGGCCCTTCCACGCGGGACCACCGGATCACTATGGCCGTCTTTCGACTCTGCTCGACGTGTCAGTCTCGCAGTCAGGCAGGCTTATGCCATTGCACTCAACGAGCGATTTCCGACCGCTCTGAGCCCACCTTCGCACGCCTCCGTTACTCTTTGGGAGGCGACCGCCCCAGTCAAACTGCCTGCCATGCGCTGTCTCGGACCCGGATGACGGGTCGCGGTTAGACATCCATGACGATAAGGGTGGTATTTCAAGGATGACTCCACCAGAGCTGGCGCCCCGGCTTCAAAGTCTACCACCTATCCTACACATGCCGACACGAATGCCAGCGCAAAGCTGCAGTAAAGGTGCACGGGGTCTTTCCGTCTGACCGCAGGAACCCCGCATCTTCACGGGGAATTCAATTTCACTGAGTCTATGCTGGAGACAGCGGGGAAGTCGTTACGCCATTCGTGCAGGTCGGAACTTACCCGACAAGGAATTTCGCTACCTTAGGACCGTTATAGTTACGGCCGCCGTTTACCGGGGCTTCAATTCGGTGCTTGCACACCTCCTTTTAACCTTCCGGCACCGGGCAGGCGTCAGACCCTATACGTCATCTTACGATTTCGCAGAGCCCTGTGTTTTAGTTAAACAGTCGCTACCCCCTGGTCTGTGCCCCCAATGCCTAGTTGCCTAGACACTGGGCCTCCTTATCCCGAAGTTACGGAGGTAAATTGCCGAGTTCCTTCAGCATAGTTCTCTCAAGCGCCTTGGTATACTCTACCAGTCCACCTGTGTCGGTTTAGGGTACGGTCTAATGTTGGAGCTATTTCCTGGAACCGCTTGGAAGCCAGATCAATCCAATAAGATCTGACAGCGTACGCGATCCGTCACTACCAACTGGCTGAGGAATATTCACCTCATTCCCATCGACTACGCCTTTCGGCCTCGCCTTAGGGGCCGGCTAACCCTGCGGAGATTAACTTTACGCAGGAACCCTTGGACTTTCGGCGACAGTGTCTTTCACACTGTTTGTCGTTACTCATGTCAGCATTCGCACTTCCAATACCTCCAGCAGCCCTCACGGGTCCGCCTTCGTTGGCTTATGGAACGCTCCGCTACCGCTTGCACAAAGTGCAAACCTTAAGCTTCGGCTCGTGGCTTGAGCCCCGATACATTTTCGGCGCAGGAACCCTTGTTTAGACCAGTGAGCTGTTACGCTTTCTTTAAAGGATGGCTGCTTCTAAGCCAACCTCCTGGTTGTTTTGGGATTCCCACATCCTTTCACACTTAGCCACGAATTGGGGGCCTTAGCTGTAAGTCAGGGTTGTTTCCCTCTCCACGACGGACGTTAGCACCCGCCGTGTGTCTCCCGTGCAGTACTTCCGGGTATTCGGAGTTTGGTTAGGATTGGTAATGCGGTAAGCACCCCTCACCCATCCAGTGCTCTACCCCCCGGAGTATTCACACGAGGCGCTACCTAAATAGCTTTCGCGGAGAACCAGCTATTTCCGAGTTTGATTGGCCTTTCACCCCTAGCCACAAGTCATCCGAGACTTTTTCAACAGGCACCGGTTCGGTCCTCCAGTAAGTGTTACCTTACCTTCAACCTGCTCATGGCTAGATCACCCGGTTTCGGGTCTAATCCGACGAACTGAACGCCCTGTTCAGACTCGCTTTCGCTACGCCTACACCTAACGGCTTAAGCTTGCTCGCCAGACTAAGTCGCTGACCCATTATACAAAAGGTACGCGGTCACTCAGGACGAACCTTGAGCTCCCACTGTTTGTAAGCATTCGGTTTCAGGTGCTATTTCACTCCCCTCGTCGGGGTGCTTTTCACCTTTCCCTCACGGTACTTGTTCACTATCGGTCGCTGAGGAGTACTTAGGCTTGGAGGGTGGTCCCCCCACGTTCAGACAGGATTTCACGTGTCCCGCCTTACTCATGTCCCAACTGTTCGCAGATCCGTACGGGGCTATCACCCATTATTGCGTGGTTTCCCAACCACTTCCGGTAACTTACAGTCAGGCACTGGCCTGGTCCGCGTTCGCTCGCCACTACTAACGGAGTCTCGTTGATGTCCTTTCCTCCAGGTACTTAGATGTTTCAGTTCCCTGGGTTAGCTTTGAACCCCTATGTATTCAGAGTTCAATACCTTCTCTTGATCTCTGTTAGCCCAAGAACAAGCTTAAAGCCTGCCCTTAGAATAACAGAGATCGAAGGTGGGTTTCCCCATTCGGAAATCCGCGGATCAAAGCTCATTCGCAGCTCCCCACGGCTTATCGCAGCGTATCACGTCCTTCATCGCCT
>NZ_JBNPXO010000022.1:0-11084 GCF_050433265.1 Allobosea sp. OAE752 | reverse complement strand
GTCCTTTTCGCCGACGCCGGGCATGGCGGCATCTTCCAGCATCACGACGCCTTCCTGACGAAGGCCAGGGTGTTCCTGGCCGCCTGACCGCCAGCGCTGCACCGACAATTCTCTTTGCCTCTTATTCCAGCGAAACCCCACTGGACCTCACAACCTCGCCCCATTTTTTGATCTCGGCGCCGATAAAGCTGGCGTAGTCCCGGGGGCTGCCACCCCCCGCGAGATACCCTCCAGCCTCAAAGCGCTTTTTCATCTTCTCCTCTCGCAGAAAGTCGTTTGCGAGAGCATTGAGCTTTGTGACGATCGGCTCTGGGGTGCCGGCCGGAGCGGACAGCCCGAACCAGCCCTGCGCTTCAAAGCCCGGGAAGCCGCTCTCGGCAACTGTAGGAGCGTCAGGGTACAGGGCGCTTCTCTTGGCGCTCGTCACGGCCAGGACGCGCAATTTGCCATCTGTCACGTGGCCGAAGGGAATATCGACGTTCACAATTCCAACTTGAACGTGCCCCCCGAGCACGTCGGTCACGAGAGGCGCCGCTCCGCGGTACGGAACGTGTCGGACCTTAACTTTCGCAACTCCTTCGAGCATCGCTAACGAGAGATGCCCCGACGAACCCACGCCGGGGCTCGCAAAGGAGAGCCCGTCTCCAGCTTCCTGCGCTCTGCGAAGTAGGTCGGCGAGCGTTTTGATCTCGGAGCTGCTCGGCACAATGATCGCGTTCGGCGTGGAAGCCAGTAGGCAGATATGCGCAAAATCCTTGGTGGAGTCGTAGGACATCCGCGCATACAGCGAATGGTTCATCGCGTTCTGGCCGTTGCCGGATACCAGGATCGTGTAGCCGTCATTGGGGGCCTTCGCGACGGCTGCGGCCGCAACGTTCCCGTTCGCGCCCGGCCGATTTTCTACGACGACCGCTTGCTTCAGGGTCTCGGCGTAGCGCTCTGCGAAAAGGCGGGCGACGACGTCCGTGCTTCCGCCGGCTGGAAACGGGACCACGAAGGTGATCGTGCGGCTGGGCCAATCCGCCGCGAGACCCCGGCCTGCGGATATCGTCAGGACTGCCGTGAGGCCAGCGGCGAAATCGCGTCTCGAAATCATCATTCGACCCTCCCCGATCCTTTTTGTTGCCGCGCCGCTTAGCTGCAGCGCCAGATCTCTCGCCGCCAGGGCTCCAATTGCTCTTCCTTGAAAACGAGCCCCGTTCCCGGAGCATCGGGCACGCTCAGCATGCCGTCGGCGTTTGGTTTGATTTCGCCCTGGAGGTGGAGCAGCGGATTGCTGGAGACATCGACCTCGACATAAGGGTACGCCGCCGGACCGCCGCCGCGCTTGCTCGGCAAGAGTGCGGCAACCTGCAGCGCTGCCTGGTGATTGACGATGGTGCCGAACACATGCGGCATAACAGGCAGATCAAACGCGGCAGCGAGTGCGGCGATTCTCAGAAAGCCGGTGTAGCCGCCACACACAGTGAGATCCGGCTGGAGGATCGATAGTGTATTGGCTACCAGGAAGTCGCGGAATGCCGCGGCACTGGCCAAGGCCTCGCCCCCCGCGACCGCGATTGGCGCCGATCTGGCAACGGCCGCGTAGCCAGGGATGTCTTCGGGCTCGACGGGCTCCTCGATCCAAAGCAGACCTGCTTCCGCCATTTCGCGCGCAGAAGCGATGGCCGCCTGAGCGGTATAGGCCTGATTGATATCGACCATCAGGCCGATCTCCGGCCCGACCTGCTTTCGCATGGCCGCAGCCATCTTGCCGTCAGCGCGCGGGGAGACACCGGCTCTTGGCTTCATGGCGCGGTACCCCATCTCAAGGCAGCGATCGGCCTCCGCCGAATAATGACCGTAAGGGTCCGCAGCCTCGGTGATGAAGGGGCCGCTTCCATACGCGAAGACACGGTCGCGCAGCGAACCGCCCAGCAATGCCGATACGCTCAAGCCACGTTCGCGAGCAGCGAGGTCGCATAAGGCCATGTCGACGGCCGAGATCGCCATCATGCCCGGGCCGCGTCTGTCGTAGCCGAGCGTTCCGATCATTCGCTCCCAGATCGCGCGAAACCTTGCCGGCGACTGGCCCAGGACGAGCGGCGCCAATCGAGCGCTGACGAGCGCGGCCGCGGCGTCTGGCGATGAGAAGACCTCTCCCCACCCGCTTTCACCGGTGTCCGCGATGAGCTCCAACAAGAGAAACTCGCGCCGCCGGATCATTGTCCGCGCATTGCCGATCGGCGGCGAGGGTTCGAAACCGACATGGTGCCCGCGGATCTCGACAACTTTCATGTGCTTTCCATCAAGCCTGGGACACCGGTGAAGCTTGACCCGGCTAGCTCATGCGCTCCAATACAATGACAACCTGATTTCATGCGGCTGGGTTATGATGCTCGATGTTCGAGAGTTGCTCGTGCTGCGAACGGTCATCGAGAAGGGCACGGTCACGGCGGCTGCCTCGGCGCTGAATGTTTCGCAGCCAGCGGTGAGCCGAACGCTCCAACAGATCGAGCAGCGGCTGGGGATCGCACTGTTTCACCGGGAGAAGCAGCGCGTCTTTCCGACGCGTGAGGCCGAGATGCTTTACGGCGAAATCATGCAGGCTGTCTCGGCGGTCGAGGCGGTCAGCCGCCGAGCCAAAGACATCAAGGAGGGGCGTTCGGGAGCCTTGCGGATTGCGTCAATCGCAGCCTTCGCAAACTCGATCCTGCCGCGCGCCGTCGCCAGGTTGCAAAGCCGAAAGCCGGAAGTCGAGGTTGTCATCGAAACCCTGACCGCTCGCGAAGTAGCCCAGCGCGTTGCCAACTTTCGAAGCGAGATCGGGCTTCTGATCGAGACAGCCGCCGTGTCCGGGATCCTCATCGAGGATTTGTGCACGTCGCAATTTGGGTGCGTCATGCCGAGGGGGCATCGTCTCGCTGGTCGTGACACGGTCTCGATCGATGACATCGCAGCTGAGCGGATGATTTGCCTCAACCGGAGCTTGCCTTTAGGCGCGCTCGCGCACCGGCTCTTCGCCGAGCAGGATCGCCTGTTGCGACCTGCGGCGGAGGTTACCCAGTCGAGCGTTGCTTGTGCCTTGGTCGAGGCACAGGCAGGCATCGCCTTGCTGGACAGGCTGAGTATTCTCTACAGCCCGACAAGCCACGCTCTCAAATTTGTTCCCTTGCGCCCTGAAGAGCGCATTGTCGGACGGCTCGTCCTGGCTGCGGGCGCTCAGCCGACCGCCGCCTCACGGGAGTTCTGTATCGAACTGCGCCATCTTGTCGAGGAGATCGCCGATCCGAGTGGGAGCGCGCGCGTTCGCTCGGGCTAACGCGCGCGCTCGCAGACAATGCCTTCGTTACGCGCGGGACAGATCGACCTTATAGGTCTCGCGTGCGAAAATCAGGCTAAGCACAAAGCATGCTGCCGCAATACCGGCCGGATAATAGAGACCGGAGTAAATGTTGCCCGTGGCCGCCACAATCGTGAAGGCGGTCGCCGGCAAGAACCCGCCGAACCAAGCCGCACTCATATGGTACGGAAACGACATCGCAGTGTAGCGGATCCGCGAGGGAAACATCTCCATCAGCGAGGTCGTCGTCGGCGCAAACGTCATTGCGCCAAATGTCAGCAGGAGCGAGAGCAGCAGCACAATCACCGGTGCGTTGATATCTCCGGCAGCGGCATTGCCGAGAGGATATAGTTTTTCGGTCAGCGTCGCTGCCAATTCCTTGTCGAAACGCGCCTTCTGTGCGGCGGCGTCGGAGGCATCGCCCAGATAACCAATGATGGTTTTGTCACCGACCCGGACCTGAGCAACGCCTGCATCGCCCGATTTGACGGTCGAGTAGTTCAGTCCCAGCTTCGCCAGGGAGTCGCTCACCACGTCGCACGACGAAGTAAACTTCGACGTTCCCAGCGGATTGAACTGGAGCGAGCAGTCGTTGCTATTGGCTACGATCGAGATCGGGTGATTCTGCTGCGCGCGCTCCAGCGCCGGATTGCCGAAGTGGGTGAGGCCCTGAAAAATCGGGACCGTAAGCGCTGCCGCTAGCAGGTAACCCGCCAGGTAGACGGGCTTTCGGCCGAAACGATCCGAAAGGCTTCCGAAGACGACGTATAGCGGGACTGTGATCACCGTCGCGACGATCAACAAGGTGTTGGCGGTCAGCGCTTCGATTCGAAGGACTTTGGTCAGGAAGAACAGGGAATAGAACTGTCCCGTATACCAAATTACGGCCTGGGCTGGCAGGATGCACAGCGCGCCGATGATGATGTAACGCGCGTTTTTCCAGCTGCCGAAGGCCTCGGCGAGAGGCGCCTTGGATGCCTTGCCTTCGGCCTTCATGCGCTTGAACTCAGGAGATTCGTCCAGCTTCAGCCGGATCCACAAGGAAACGCCGAGGAGCGCGATCGAGACCAAGAAGGGGACGCGCCAGCCCCAGTTGGTGAAGGCGTCGGCGCCGATCGACAGTCGCAGGGGAATAATAACGGCGACAGCGAGCAAGAAGCCCAGCGCAGCCGTCAGAATGACGTAAGCCGTCCAGGCGGCGCGCCTCCCCGACGGCGCGTGCTCGGCCACGTAGATCATGGCGCCGCCGAACTCACCGCCAAGCGCCAGGCCCTGCAACATGCGCATCGAGATGAACAGGATGGGCGCCGCCATGCCTATCGTGGCATAGGCTGGGAGAAGGCCGATGACGAAGGTCGAAAGACCCATCAGCAGGATTGTGATGAGGAAGGTGTATTTCCGACCCACCATGTCGCCAAGGCGGCCGAAAACAAGAGCTCCGAACGGGCGCAGCATGAAGCCCGCGGCAAAGCCGAGTAGCGTGAAAATGAACCCTGCGGTCGGGTTGACACCAGAGAAGAACGCTTTCGCGATCTCGGAAGCCAGGAGACCGATCAGAAAGAAATCATAGAACTCAAACACCGTTCCAAGAGACGCGGCGACGATAACTCGCCTATCTCTCGCAGATATTTTTTGATTTTCCGCTACTGCTTCCAATGTAGTCACGCGATTTCCTCCCAGAATTAAGGTGTGTCGACGCCAATTTCTGTATGACGCTCTTTGATTTTGCTTTTCGTCTACCGCTTCCGCGGCCTTGCGGCCCCTAATGGCAAATCTCGATGGCGATCGCCGTGGCTTCGCCGCCGCCGATGCAGACCGAGGCGATACCGCGGGTCAGCTTCGCCTCCTGCAGGGCAGATAGAAGGGTGACTATGATCCGTGCGCCGGAAGCGCCGATGGGATGTCCAAGAGCACAGGCGCCGCCGTTGACGTTCACGCGCTCCGCCTGCAATCCGAGCTCGCGCATGGCGGCCATTGGCACGACCGCGAAAGCCTCATTGATCTCGAAAAGGTCGACGTCGTCGATGCGCCAACCGACTTTCTCCATGAGAGTGCGTGTGGCCTGTATTGGCGCGGTCGGGAAGCGATTGGGTGCGTCGCCATGGGTCGCGTGTCCTGCGATCGCGGCCAGCGGCGTAAGCCCGCGCCTTTCCGCCTCGGACCGACGCATGAGGACCAATGCAGCCGCGCCGTCCGAAATCGAGGAGGAATTGGCAGCGGTGACAGTGCCTCCGGGGCGAAATGCCGGGCGCAATGTGGGAATCTTCTCGATGCGAGCCTTCCCAGGCTGTTCATCGACCGAGACGACCTGCGGGCCAGCCTGCTTCTGCGCCACGGTGATCGGGGCGATTTCAGCGGCGAAGCGACCCTCGTTTATCGCCGATTGGGCGCGCGACAGCGATCGGATCGCATATTCATCCTGAAGCTCGCGGCTGAACTGAAACTCTTCGGCACACTGCTCGGCGAAGACGCCCATCAGACTGCCCTTCTCATAGGCGTCTTCGAGGCCATCCATGAACATGTGATCGACGATCCGTCCGTGCCCCATGCGATAGCCGGAACGCGCGCGATCGAGCAGATAGGGAGCATTGCTCATGCTCTCCATCCCACCGGCGACAGCGACGTCTACGCTTCCCGCCACCAGCAGGTCGGTCGCCAGCATGGCTGCCTTCATGCCGGACCCGCACATCTTGTTCACCGTCGTCGCGCCTGCGCCGACCGGGATGCTTGCCCCTATGGCGGCTTGGCGAGCGGGAGCCTGACCTTGCCCAGCTGTCAGCACACAGCCGAAGATCGTCTCCTCGACGCAATCTGGCCCGAGCCCGGATCGGGTGACCGCGGCGGCAATGGCATGCGCGCCGAGTTCGGCTGCACTAACGTTACTGAGGCAGCCCTGGAAGGCGCCCATCGGCGTCCTGGCGGCACCGACGATGACGATCGGATCTTTGGACATCGAACCCGCTTTCGCTTGGAGGGACGGACTACCGAGGCGCCATGCGCAGTGCTCCGTCGAGGCGGATGACCTCGCCGTTGAGCATTGGGTTTTCACAGATGTGCGCGACCAGGGCTGCGTATTCGCTCGGCCGGCCAAGACGTTTGGGAAACGGTACGGTTGCTCCCAGCGCAGCCTGGACCGGTTCCGGAATCGCGGCCATCATCGGCGTCTGGAAGATGCCGGGGGCAATCGTCACCACCCTGATTCCGAATTGCGCGAGCTCTCGGGCCGCTGGAAGCGTAAGCGCTGCCACCGCTCCCTTCGAGGCGGCGTAGGCAGCCTGTCCGATCTGCCCATCGAACGCAGCGATGGACGCGGTGTTGATGATGACTCCGCGCTCTCCGTCAGCCCCGGCCGGCTCATTCTTCGCTATCGCCTCTGCGGCGAGGCGCAGCATATTGAAGGTGCCGACGACGTTGATCTCGACCGCCCGAGCGAAACTCTCCAGGCGATGAGGACCACTCTTCGAGAGGATCCGCTCTCCCGGCGCGACGCCGGCGCAATTCACAAGCCCATTCAGCCGTCCGAACCTCGCCAGCGTTTCGCTCACCGCGTTGGCGGCGTCTTCAATTTTCGTGACGTCGGTGCGAACGAACTTCGCGTTGGCTCCAAGGTCTCTTGCCACGGCCTCGCCAGCCTCGGCGTTTACATCAACCGCAACGACCTGAGCGCCTCTGGCAACAAGCGCGCGCGCCACCGTCTCTCCGAGACCGGAGCTCGCGCCGGTTACGAGAAAAACGGCACCATCAATGGTCATGATAAAGCCTCCTGGAGAGCCGGTGCCGTCACTCGTGGAACCGGGTGAACTGGGCGACGTCGACGCGCTCGCTGATCAGGGAGTTCTCGGGAGCGCTCGGATCGGACTTGCCGATGGCCATTCCGGACAGCACGACATGGGTGTCGGGAATGCCGAGCTGCTCGTGGACGACGCGCCCGTACTCACACCAGGCTTGCTGCGGGCACGTCTCCAGGCCGAATGCGCGGGCCAGCACCATGACGTTCTGCATGAACATGCCGCAGTCGAGCCACGAGCCGTGGAGCAGGCTCTTCTCCATGGTGAAGAACAGGCCCATGGGAGCGCCGAAGAACTCGAAGTTCCGGAGCATCGCCCGTTTCCGGCTCTCGTAGTCGGTGCGCTCGATGCCGTAGAGACGATACAAGGCGTATCCGACCTCTCGGCGACGCGAGAGATAGGGTTCCGGTAGCGGCACAGGTGCGTAGGCATACTCGTCGGATCGATCGCCAGCTTCGGCGGCTGCGATCACCGCGCGCGACAGGCGATCGCGAGTCTCGCCAACGACGACATGCACGTGCCAGGGCTGGAAATTGGTTCCCGAAGGCGCTCTGGCCGCAGCAGCCAAGATCCTGGCGATGGTCTCCTGAGAAACGGGCTCAGGAAGAAACCGACGAATCGATCGACGTCCTTCGACGGCCTCGAGGACTGACAGCCGGGTCTCGCACGCCTCCGCTGGGTGAGGTGTGTCCGTCTCCGGTTGCGAACGAACGGCAAGTCGGTTCTCCAGCACGCCCGTTCACTCCGCGGCAGTGGCCAGTTGAGCTCGGCGTTCCTGCCGCAGGACGAACCGTTGGATTTTGCCGCTCGCCGTCTTTGGCAGCGTATCGACGTAGTGAATGGCTCGCGGATATGCATGCGCCGCGTACTTCACCTTGACCCAGCTCTGGATATTCCTGGTCAGCTCGGGGGACGGCGTCTCGCCGCTCTTGAGGACAACATAGGCCTCTAGGACCTCCCCGCGCGTCGGATCCGGCACGGCAATGACGGCGCATTCGGTCACCGCCGGATGGGTCACGATGACGGACTCGATTTCGAAGGGCCCGATCCGATAGCCGGCCATAATGATCACGTCGTCGTCGCGCGACGAAAAGAAGTAGTACCCGTCCTCGTCTCGCCGACCGGCATCGCCGGTCAGGTACCAGCGCCCATTTCCGGCGAACTTTTCGGCGCTCTTCTTGGGGTCGTTCAGATAGCCACTGAACCAGGCGAGGGGACTGTCCTTCAGCTCGATTGCGACGCGGCCGAGTTCGCCGATCTCGGCGGGCTCGTCATCGCGCTCCTTCAAGACGAGAGCGGACCAACCGGGCAGCGGTATGCCCATCGATCCGGGCTTGAGGTCGCAGGCGAGATCGGGATGGTGATGGTTGTTGAGCAGCATGCCCGCCTCGGTCTGACCGAAGTGGTCATGGACGGGTACGCCCAAGACGCCGCTGGCCCATTCATTGACCTCAGGGGTAAGGGGCTCGCCGGCGCTGGAAGCGCAACGCAGCTGGGTGATCGACGGTACGCTGCCGGTGTAAGCGCGAAGCGATCGATAGACCGTCGGCGCCGCCGTGAAGTTCGTGACACCGAACCTGGCCAGCACTCCGAAGGTGGTGGCGGGGTCGAAATTTGCCTGCAACAGCAGGCTGGGCACTCCGGTCGTGAACGACCCGAGGATGCCGAAATACAGCCCATAGGCCCAACCAGGATCCGCAGCGCACCAGTAGAGATCGTCGCTTGTGAGCCCTAGCCCGTATTCGGCGTATACTTGGAAACCGGCCAGGGCCCTGGCTGGCACGGCGACGCCCTTGGGCGTGCCTGTCGTGCCTGAAGTGAAGATCTGGACGATCGGAGCATCACCACCCAGCGCTGCCGCTTTGAAACCCGGGCGTGAAGCTTCGAGAACCTGCCAGAACTGAAGCGCTCCCTCCGGGGCGATTTCCACCGGCGCTGTCGTGATGATCTTCCACGGAGATGGAGAGGGAATATCCTCACCGGGCGCCAGCTTCGCCTGCTGCGACTCGTCGCAAACCACGAATTTTGCTTCACTGCCCTTGAGCCTGAACGCGATGGCCGGCGGGGCGAAGGCGGTGAAAATCGGTACGTGAACGGCGCCGAGCCTCCAGATTCCCATGAGCGTGACGAGGTATTCGACGCTCTTGCCCATCAGCGTCGCCACGCGGTCCCCGGGCCGGACACCAAGGTCGTGGAGTGAGGCGGCGAACTGCTCGGAGCGCCGGCGCAAATCCCCGTAAGTCAAATCGAAAGACGTGAGATCGCCCGAGATGACCTTGTACGCGATAGCGTCGCTCGGCCTGCTGTCACAAAGCTGCGCCGCCACGCTCAAATCAGGTGCGCTGTAAAGCTCGACGAGTTCCTTCACGCGCACGAGCGCTGACGCGTAATTGACTGCCATCTCGGACACTCCCGGTGATCTTCATTTTTGTTGAAGCGCCCAATCGACGGAGCGTGGGCGATCGCGCGCGTCGGCAGCCTCCCGACCGGGAAGCCCCATCCTGACGTCGATTCAAACCGATGAAATGATAATCATGATTCTCTCCCAAATTCACAGCTTTCAGCCGCATTCCGCATTTTTGCGGTCTTTATGTTCACTCGATTGCAAATCAGTAGAATCTTAATTCTACATTTGTCAAGCACCTACCTCGCTTGCCGCCACCCAAGATCGCTTTTTTGCCGAGAGGTTGGCTTATGCAGGAAACTGCCGGTAGAAACGCGGGTGTAGCGGCTCCTGAGGGCAGGGACTTCGATGCTGAACCGAGCGACGACTCCGGGATGAGTCTTCCGAACCAGGCCGGACGAAAACGCCGGAGCGGGCCTGCCGCCAACGAGAAGCGCCTCGCCATCCTGCGTGCCGCTCGCGAGCTCGTGACCAGGGTGGGCTTCAGAGAGGCCCAGATGAATGCGGTGGCCGAGGAGGCTGGCGTCGCCCTCGCGACGCTCTATCGAAACTTTTCGTCGAAGGCCGAGCTCATGGTCGAGGTCGTCGGCATCGTGTCCCAACGCGAGGTGGACGCCGCAGCCGGAATGACCGTGAGCGATGGATCAGCTGCCGAGCGTCTTTGGGCCGCGGCGTGGATCTTCGCGAGCCGCGCGCTGAGGGGGTACCGTCTCGCGCATGCCTTGGTGGCGGAGCCTGTTGAACCAGAGATCGAAACTGCGCGCCTAACCTATCGCCGCAAGCTGGCGCGCGTCTTCGAGACGGTGATTGACCAGGGCATTCGGGCAGAGGAGTTTCCCGCGCAAGATGCTCAGGCATCGGCAGCATGCATCGTAGGATCGCTTTTCGAAGGCCTAGTCGGCCCTTTGGCGCTCGATGGCAGCCGAACTGATGCTGACCGCGAAGCCCACGCGAAATCCATCGTCGCATTCTGTCTTCGTGGCGTTGGCCATTCCGGCACGTTGCCCGAGGTCATGGGCCAGGTTTGAAGCTTGGGAAACCGGGGCGCGAGCGCATCTCAGCCGATTGCCCCGTCGTACCGCGCAATCGCTCGCGATAGATCGCGTACTGGACTGCCGCCTGCGTGCGGGAGCGCAATCCTAATCGTCTCAGAATTTCCTGCTGCTGCGCTTTGATGGTCGCTTCGGAGGAACCTCGGAACCAGGCGATTTCCTTGTTGAGATAACCTCGCGCTGTCAGCGACAGGATATCGCGATGTGCTTTGCTCAAGCTCGACAGGCGTTCAGCAAAGCCGGCTTCAAGATAATCGGCGTGCAGATCCGAGTTGAATTCCGCGGTGTCACCATTGATCGGCCGACCGGAAGCACCCCAAGTTGCGGCACAGGGCATTCTAGGGACTTCCGCAAGCGGAACTCTCAGAATTCGAACAAGATGCTCGCCCATGGGCTCCTCGCGAGGATTTCATGCGCCTCACACGAATTCCATGATCACGGCATCGACAGCGAGCGAGTCGCCCTCCTTCGCCAGGATCTTGGCGATGGTGGCGTCCTTTTCGGCGCGCAGCACGTTC
>NZ_JBNPXO010000021.1:0-21403 GCF_050433265.1 Allobosea sp. OAE752 | reverse complement strand
CCACCGTCATCACGCAAAGCTCCCAGCAAGCCAGCACTCAGCACGAGTGACATCTCTAACGGGGAGACCGGTGACCTTTCTAACGGGGGCCTACAGTCGGTGTTCGCATAAGGTATCTTATGGAACTATGACTTGGCGTCGCGCCGACGCTAGATGGGCGCAAATCGACGCTATCTCTTGGCGGCTCGCACACCTACTAGTGGCGCCTTGCATCATGCGTACTCTCCGTTGGCAACGGTATGTTGGACTGCGGCAGAGCTGGTCGGTGCCGCGGCTACAGCCTTGAGGTTGCGTTGCCACGACCGGGCATTGGACCCTTACCCAGAAGCGGACTCTCATCCAGCGCTGTTCAGCAGAGATCAAAACGATCTGTGGTGGGCTTGAGTCACCCGAGATACTGCCGCGCCAGCATCGCTTCGAGCCGCAAAGCGACAGCGCGGTCAGTCTGACCCAGGCGCTCGAATTGAGCGGCGGCGTCCTCGCGCTCCTCGATCTCCATTGTGAGGATGCGTCGGACGTCGGTGTCGTCGAGAACCAGTCGCTCTACCTCCGCCGTGCCGCTTCGGAAGTCCTGGCCCGATGACGGGCCTGCGGCAATGGCTGGCGCCTCAGCACTGTCGAGCGCCGCGACCAGGCCTCGGAGCACAGCAGCTCTAGGCCCATCCTTCTCCTTCAGAGCATGCCTGAGGTCGGTGGTAGCCGGGCTTTCATCGCGGTTGCTGCCATTTGCTCCTCATAATTCCCAGTTTGCCATAAAATGTTCCTTATGGTATCTATAATAGGGAGCGATAGGGAATTACAAATGTCGGGCAAACTCGTGACGGTCGAGCAGGCGGCCGAGGAGCTCAAGCTGCATCCCAAGACCGTGCTTCGCCATATTCGCGAGGGGCGCCTCTCGGCGACCAAGGTCGGGAAGGCCTACCGCATCGATCGGGGAACGCTGGATGCGTTTGGCGGCATCGTGCGCGGCCATTCGAGTTCGGCCGCCCATGTCCGCGCGACCTGCATCGTCGAGGTCACGGACATCTCGGCCGATGGAGCGGAGCGAATGGCCTCGCTGCTCAACGCGGCCGGGGCGACGGCGGACGCGCGGACGGCGCCGCTGCATCTCAGCACAGCATTCGATCCAGCCGGCCGCAATCTCAAGATCGTCTTGATCGCCCATCCCTCGGATGCAGCGAGGCTGCTCGAGCTGGTGGATCTGCAAATGCGAGCGCTCAAATGACGGTCGCCATCTATCGCAGCAAGAGCGCGGCCGCGGCGGCTGCTGCCCTCTATCGCGACGTCCTCGACCGCTGGCCTGTCCCGAAGGAAGAGCTCTATCTGCCCACATGTCAGGGCCGGACCTTTGTGCTCGCATGCGGCCCAAAGGGTGCGCCGCCTGTCCTGCTGCTCCATGGCGCGCAGGCGAACAGTGCCGCCTGGCTTCCCGACACCGCATTATGGGCTTCGCGGTTCCGCCTCTACGCCGTCGACATGATCGGCGAGCCCGGTTTCAGCGCCCCTGTGCGGCCTGCGCTGGCGGGCGATGCCCATGCCTCATGGCTCGACGACGTCTTCGAAGGACTCGGGCTTCGAACTGCCGGAATCGTCGGGACATCGCTCGGCGGCTGGCTGGCGCTCGACTACGCCAAGCGCAGGCCGATGGCTGTCCAGGCGCTTGCCCTCATCTGTCCGGCCGGCATCGGGCGGCAGAAGAACCTACTGCTGAAAGCCGCTCCGCTGCTCCTCCTGGGATCCTGGGGCAAACGCAGGATCCGCGAAATGGTGTTCGGGCCGCCGCCGAAGGCGCTGCCTGCCGAGCTCCAGCTGATCGCGAATCTGATGGAGAGTATCGGCCGTGCGGCCAAACCGCGGATCGTCAACATCCCCAGGCTGACGGATGAAGAGCTTCGCAGGTTGGCGATGCCGATCCTTGCCGTCGTCGGAAGGCAAGATGCTCTGATCAACTCTGTGCAGACGCGCGAGCGGCTCGAGCAGAACGCCCCGCATGCGAAGATATGCTTCATTGAGGACGGCTATCACTTCCTGCCGAGCCAGTCCGAGCGAGTCTTCGCTTTCCTACAGCAGAGCATTCCCCCGTAAGAGAAGCCGGAGTGACCAACGGCTGATATGATAGGCATCGGTTCCCAGCCATTGCGAACAGTGTATCATTTCGCGGAACTCGGCCTGCGCCGTCTTGCAAGATCGACCAAATGGGTAGCTGAAAAAAGTATCGCTTAAGCAACCTTTGAGCACCTTATGAATGTCTTTGCGCGAGCCGCGATTGCAGCGGATCTTTCCTGGGTGCCGGATATGGCCGCTCTTGATGGGCCTCCAGTGACCGCTGAATCCTTTGTGAAAGCTTATCTCGCTGATCCAAGCACATGGCATTGGTCGACGGATATGTTGAACTATCCGCGAGAGATCGTATTAAGGCGGGTTCTGGCCATTATTGCGCAGGCGCGACTGCCCGATCACCAACTGGCACTTGGTCAACTCGGCGCGGGTCCGCTGGAAGATTTGATGTCCGACGCCCTGCTCGAGGATTTACGCACTTGGATGCCCTTCACTCCCGAGATGCGCTACGCACTTGGAAATGTGCGAATGAATGTCGAGCCGCCAACCTTGCGGCATCGTTTGGAAGCCATGTTACTTTATCGCTGAATGCTTCCTCCCAAGCCAAATAGGCGACTTGGTTGGGAGCCGTCAGCCCGCGCCAGGAGCTAACCTTGAGACTCCGCCCGAAAGCAGAAGTGTCCACACGTTCTCCGCGGGTATCCATCGGCCCGCCTACTTGCTGTTTCAAGCAGCTTTCACGCCTCGGATCCGTGCCGATGACCAAGAAAAAGCTCTGATGCATCCTGCCCATCGATCCCCAGATCTCAATCCGCAGGCATTCCGACTGAACGCGAACTGGTCGAGCCGCGGACACTTTGCCAAAAGGCTTGCCGCTCCGCCTTCCAATTTTCGGATTCAGTTATCAGAGCAACCGTTGGGTGCCCTGGCAGTAGATGCCGCGCTAGGAGCTGGTCGAGCGTAACCGGCGCTGGCGACCCGATATACAGCAACCGCAAGGCCGCAGTGTCCGGCTTCCAGTCAGGATCATACTTGAAGCCAAATACCGCGCAATCAGCCGAGCCGTAGAAGGGGCTGACGCCATTGATCCAAATACTGGACATCACGTGTCGGCGGTAATTGAATTCGAATGGAGATCCATCCGGAGTGTTGCCGTGCGAACTACCGGCGAGAGGCCCGGAGGTCTGATGGCCCCTGAACAGAAATTCAAACGAATTCAGGATATCTCCTGACCGACCCTTCGCCGTAACTATCGGATTTCCGATCGTCCAAAGCCAAGTTCCGTGCGGCAGCTGATCGCTGCCTCCGTTCTGATTGCCCATTCGTGGCGTCTGCGCCTCTCCATTCGGGCCACCGCCATCTCCATAGGTCATCTGTATCGCGTCGATGCGGTCACCGCCCCACACGTGAATTTGCGTCGGCAGCTGCCGCGGCGGCTTCGGCAGCTGAATTGGGCCACTACCATCGCAACTGCCGACCGGATCACTGTAAATCTCTCGATCCAAGTAGACCCGGACAGGCGTCGGGTATTTTACGGGATCCAGATACGGCCAGAGATTCTTGAAATCGAGCGTATTAAGGGTCATTTCTCGCGTGAAGCGATTTACAGTGCGGAACGGCTCGCACAAATGGTCATCGCGCTTAACCGCCTTGATCCGATGTTCGAGACCCTTCTTGAACGTAGTGTCCGCGTAACTCGAATACGCCGCGATTTTGTCGGCCAGCTTCTTGCGTACCACGTCCTGATATGCGGCGGTCCATCCCCAGGATTTGCCGGCGCTTACCCCGTCGCGCAGCAGCATCAGGTTCAAGTTGGCGAATTGGGCAAAAAGCGGCAGCAGCACCACTTCATACCCGGAAGCCTGAAAACTCGGGAGTTGTTGATCGAAGTCGCCCGCCGCTACCATCCAGGCTTGGCCAGTCACATCGAGGTCTTTTGATGCTGCCGCTGCAAGATAATCATTCAGGTTAGAACGTAAGCCCTTCAAACTATCCTGCACCCGATCGTAAGTATAGGTTGCGAGTTTCTGGTCGACCAGCTCCTCGACTTTCTCACGGATCTCGGACCAGACATCTTCTCCGGAATGCGGCCAGAAGACGTAAACCATTGCGCCCAAACCGACGCCTACCTCTGGGTAGCCGGCGAGTGCCGTCGCTAAAGCGACCTCGGCCGCGTTCTCCCAATCAAAACTCATGTCAGTCTCCCTGTCGTGCCGCCGCGGCACCGGTTGCCGGTTGGTTCCTCGAAAGAGTGGGACGCGATCAAGTCGACAAGGGCCGACTGGATACAGCGGAGCCGGAAGTCCGGCTGTGAGCATTCGGTCTTGTTTCTGCGGTTGCAGACGTCCTCTCAAAATGTGACTTCGAATCGCCCCTTTAGCGCGTGGTCGCGCGTGCGCTCGCCGACGGCGGCGGAATAGGCCAGGCCGAGACTGGTCGAGGCGTTGGCGCGCCAGTCGAGCCCAGCCTCGGCGATGACCGCATTGCGGTCGATCTCCGCCGCCAGCACCCGCGCCGGGGTGCTACCCGCGGCGAAGCCGGCTATCGCTTGTGGGGTGAGGTCGCCGAAGCCGTAGCGCCAGCCGAGCAGGCCGCGGGCAAAGAGCGGCATGGCACCAAGCTGCGCCTCGGCGCGCAGGCCGAGCGTCGCAAAGCCGAGGCTCTGCTCGCCGGAGAGGACCCGCAGCGCCGCCGCCCCGCCCTGCTCGAGATCCGAGCCACTCGAGACCCGCAGTAAGGCGAGCTGAGCGAAGGGCTCGAATGCGAACCGCTCGAACCGGAAGACGTAGCCGAGCTCGGCAAAGCCCTGCAGCAGCTCGCTGCCGCGTTGCGAGCGTGGCGTATCGCCAAAGCTGCCGATCCGAACCTGGCGGGTCAGGCTGGTCTCGCCGAAGGAGTAGCCCAGGCCGCCATCGAGGCGCCAGGCGCCGAGGCGCGCCCCGGCATAGAGCAACGCGTGGCCGCTCTCGAGCTGCCCAGAGGAGAGCCGGGCATCGACGTCGAAGGTCGACCGGGTGTAGCCGCCCGCGACGCCCACACGGAGGGAGCTCGCAACGCCGTCGTGGAGCTTGAGATCGGCGCCGAGAACAGCGCCGCCGGTGCGGCGTGACAGCCCTGCCGCGTTGCCGTCGGCATTGGTGCTCGCCCGCGCTCCGACCGCCTCGCCCCAGATGGTGAAGCGCTCGTCGAGGCGCGGCGCCGGCATGTCGGCCACGCCCTGGCGGCCCCGAAGATCAGTGAAGGCGCCGGCCACCGGCGTGCCGGGCAGCGGCAGCAGGGGGCCGCGCAGACGCTCCAGCAGCGCCTCGCGAATCAGGCGAGTTTCACCGATCGCGACCGCAACGCCTTGGGCATGAGCCTCTCCCGAGAGCAGATCGAAGCCGGCACGCGCTTCGTTGGGCTCGCTCATCACCGCGACAGCATTCCAGACGGGATTGGTCTGCGGCAGGCCACCAACAGCGGCTCCGGCAGCCTGTTGGTTGCGGGTCCGCGCGACACCGGCAAAGTCGAGATTGTTGCGGCGGAATGTGAGCGTGACGTCATTGCCGTCGCCGCCGGCATAGTCGAGCACGTGGTCGAGAAACAACAATCTGTCGAGATCGGTGACCTTGCCAAAGGTCCCGGTGACGGCTCCCGCCCCCTGCTGTTCGACGATGATGAAGGGCCCATTGGTGAGCGACCAGTCCGCGGCATTGTTGGGCGACAGCAAAAGGTCGAGCTTGGCACCGACGATGTCGACGGACCCGGCGACCACGACGCGGCTGGTGCCCGAGGGCCCGCCGACGATGGACAGGGTGCCGTGATTGACATAGTCGCCCGCAACCACCTGCTGGCCGGAAGCGGTGCCGTTGCCGGGCCTATGATTTCCCCCGGCGTTGATGGTTACCGAAGCTCCGGCCGAGCCGATGGTGCCCAGCCCGCTGAGCGTGGCGCCGCTCAGAACAGCGATGGCGCCGCCAAGCTGGCCGCCTGAGACATCGCCGACCGACAGCGAGCCGCCCGAAACCGTCGTCGTGCCGGCAAAACCGGAACTGTCGGCTGTCAAAAGAACCGTTCCGGTGCCGGATTTGGCAAAGCCCCCTTTGCCCGTGATCGATCCGGCATAGCTGCCATTGACCGCCTGGTCCAAGGTCAGAGATGCGCCGGCGTCGATTGCTGCATCGCCGCGGAAGCCGCCCGTCTCCGAGACGATCCCGCCTGCTTCGATCGCCCAGTCGAGCGAGGAGGTGCCGGTCAGGGCGAGGCTGCCAGCGCCGCGCTTGACCATCGCGCCATCCGTTCCGTCAAGGCCAGCGATATCGCCACCGAAGCTGGCGTTACCGGCCTGGTCGAAGACGACCGTGCCCGCATTGCCGATCGCGCCCGAAATCGAGCCGGCATGGCCTACAAGGGTTCCGCCTTGGACCAGCGTATTGCCATAAGCATTGCTGCCCGCAAGCACCAGCGTACCGCCGCCCTGCTTGTGCAGATCGCCAGGGCCGGTGATGTCGCCGGCGATCGTGAAGCGGTTGGTCGCATCGACGATATCGAAGCCACCGCCACCGGTTCCGAGCACGATGGTCCTGTTGGTTGCGGTATAGCCGGCTCCCGTCACCCGCAGGGTGCCGCCATCGAAGGTCAGGCCACCGGTTGCCGCGCCGAGATTGGCGTCGGACGCTACCGAAACCACGCCGCCGGCAAGCGTCGTGCCGCCGGTATAAGTGTTGGTCGCGGTCAACACCAACGTGCCGCCGCCGACTTTGACGAGAGCGTTGGCACCGCCGTCGGCGATGACCGAGCCGATCGTTGTCGAGACACCGCGGTCGACATTGAGCGTACCGGCATTGCCCGCTGCCGGCGTTAGCCGAAGGGTGCCGCCGCTCAGCAAGTAGCCGTCGGTGGAGAACTGCAAGGTGTCGAAACGCTGGGTTCCGTCCACGGTAACGGTTCCGGCCGTGCCTGCGAATGCACCGACCGAGCCTGCCCAGCCGGCATTGCCGCTGCCTGAGACATTCGTCCAGTTCGTGCCGAATCCCCGCCAGACCCCGCTCCCACCGTCGACCGCGCCGTTGGATGTGGCGCTGGCGCCGTCCCAGAACTGCATGGTCTGGCCCGCGCCGAGCACCGACAGACTCACCTGGCCGGGGCGCGTGTACTGCAGCTCATGGCTGGCCACCGTGAAACCCGCGCGGGCGGAAGTGACGCTCTCGCTCGCGAAGGCGCTGCCAGGAGCCAGCGTGTTGTAGTCGAACAGCCGATAAAAGCCTGCCGCCGCGACCCGTGCATCGAGGGTCCCGCCCAAGGTCAGCGTGCCGTTGACCACGACCAGGTCATTGCCGCCCATTCCGGTACCGGCAACCACGCCCGGCGTATTGAGCTCGAACACGGAGGTCGCGCCGGTGCCGAGCGTCAGATTGCTGTCAAAGGTCAGCGTGCCCGGACTGTTCCCGGCCGATAGCGTGCCATCGATGCTCACCGCGCCGGTCAGCGTGCCGGAACCGCCGAGGGTACCGCCTGCTGCGACAGTGACCGCGCCGCCCAATGCGCCGTTGCCGGCCGCACCGCCGACGAGCAGGGTGCCGCCCGAAACCGTCGTTCTGCCGCTGAACCCGGAGCTGTCGCCGGTCAGCACGGTCGTGCCGGAGTGGACCTCGACCGCGCCGGCACCGACGATCTGCGGGGCAAAGCCGTAATTGCTGTCGGTGTGATTGAAGACGAGCGTGCCGGTGCCAAGCGTGACGGCGGCTGCGTCGAGCACACCCGCAGCCGCCGCGCTCGCTCCCGCCGCTGCGCCGATGTTCAGCGCGCCGACGCCGGACAGTCCCACATAGAGATTGCCGGAATTCGTCCAGGTCGAAGCTGCCCCTGTCAGGGTCACCGCGCCGATGGAATGTGTGCCGAAGCCGATATAGCCGGTTGCGCTGCTGACCGTAGCGCCGCCCGAAATGGTCAGGCTGCCACGGCCATTCAATCCGACGGCGAGGTTGTTGGACATGGACCAGGTGGAGTCCTTGCCTGTCACCATCGCCGTGCCGATGGAGCCCGAACTATCTCCGATCCAGCCCGCCACACTGCCGACCGCCCCACCGTTCGAGACGGTCAGGTTGCCGCTGCCGTGATACCCGACGATGAGCTGGCCGGAACTGGTCCAGGTCGAGCCGGCACCGGTCACCGTCGCGGTACCGGTGGAATTGGCCTGATAGCCGATATAGCCGTCGAAATTGCTGACTGCGCCGCTGGCCGCGACGGTCAGCGTGCCGTTGCCGGAGACACCGACAGCGAAATCACGGCTGTTTGTCCAGGTCGAGCCGGCGCCCGTCACTGTCGCAGCAGCAGTGGAGCCCGCGCCGCCGGCGATATAGCCGGACGTAGTGCTGACCGCGCCGCCGCTCTCGATGTTCAGCGCGCCGCTGCCGTCCTGGCCGACAGCGATGTAGCCGCTGTTCGTCCAGGTCGAGCCGGCCCCTGTGACGGTCACCTTGCCGGAAGAGCCGGAATTGAAGCCGATCATGCTCTCCGTGTTGGTGACCGTGCCGCCTTGCGCCACTGTCAGGGTGCCGGAGCCGGAATGGCCAACGGTGAGGTAGTTGCCGCTCGTCCAGATCGAACCGACCCCGGTCACCGTCGCCGTGCCGACGGAGCCCGCCTGATTGCCGATGATGCTGGAGGTATCGATGTCGACGACGCCCCCACCCCCGATCGTCAGGGTGCCTGAGCCGAAATAGCCGACATATATGCTGCTGTTGCTCGTCCAGCTCGAGCCTGCGCCCGTCACGCTCACCGTGCCGGTGGAGCCGGCATACAGCCCGATTTGGCCATAGGTGCTGATGACCGCGCCACCTCCTTCGACGGCCAGCATGCCCGGGCCGAATCGCCCGACATCCAGGACCCCGCCAACATTCCAAACGGGTGAGGTCGCCGGAGAAGGATTGACGTCGCCGGAGGTCCCCACGCTCTGTGCCGAAGCGGAAACGCTGGCCAGCAAGCCTCCAAGACAGCTCGCGAGCGCCGTGGAGGCGAGGAGCCTCCAGGATCGGCCAGAGGGGCCGAGCAGAAAACGAGCGTTGACCTTTGAATTGGGTGTCGCTCGCATGCCTGCCCTCTGTCTCGAAGAGGGCACCAGAGCGAACGGCTCGCATTTCCCCCTTGCTCGGGGATCCTGCTACCAGCGTTCCGCGCAACGGTTTTGATCGCTATTGCGGCGGCTCACTCAAAACCGATGAAGACCGAAGCATCGATGATGCCATCGTCGTTCCACGGGGCTTGCCGATGAAACTCGTAGGCAGGGCTGGCGGTCAGACGACGCCGATGCATGGGCATCCAGACGGCGCAAATCGCGAACACCGCGTCAGCCACGGCGGAATAGGGACCTGCCACATCAAGACTGGCATATTCGCCACTGCGGACGACATCGCCCCGAAAGGGCCCAGCGAGGCGCTCCGACAAGCGCTCATGATCGAGAAGGCAGCAATCATAGCGGATGAGGTGTTCGGGGGTTACCCCTGGATCGTCATAGAAAATGCCAACTGCTTGCCTGCCGGCCAAATCCACCCCTGCTCGGCGCAACATCGTGGCAAAGGCTCGCCAATAACCTGGGACGTGGTCGTAGCCTCCTTGAAATCGCATGGCGAGAACGGGAAGCGCGTGGTGCCGATGCGGCTTCGTCGTATCCGCGAATGCCCGATGGCGGAGCAAGGGTTGGGGGGCCTTCGACCTGGCGATCAACCGCGCTTTGCGTGGCGGCAGGCCATACCGCCGGGCGAACGCATGATTGAAGGCTGCCTGGCTGCCGTATCCTGTTTGGAGAGCGATATCGAGAATGTTGTGATCGCTGCGCGTGAGAAGCGCGGCCGCCAGACCCAGGCGCAGACGGCGTTGATAGTTGCCCAGCGTATCACCAACCGCACGTTTCAGCCGGCGGTTAAGCTGAAAAGGGCTCAGGCCTACCGAGCTGGCCAGGTCGGTCAGGCCCGGGCCGGACGAATTGATCGCCTCCATGCGCGCGAGGATATCGATGATTTCGAGATCGCCGACAGCCTGCGGCTTGCGATAGTCATCGTTTGAGCCTGTAACAGGCAGCAATAAAGGACCCATTCCCGACATGTAACCTTGGCTAGCACACAAATATGAGCATAAGCCCACCACCATACAAATGTAAGGTGACGATTTGGGTCGCGCTTAACCCGCCCTTCTGATCGGATGGGTTCCGGGCCATCGGCTAGACAAGGTCTGTGCCTGCCTCGGACCTGACAAAACCCGGCTTTGCCTCAGCTTGCCGGCCCGCCTGCGCAGCACTGATGGGGCGGGCAAACACTCGCCAAGCGGCGGCGGCCGTCAGCAATGTCCAGTGATCGTCAAGAGGCAGACAACTGAGACCGGGCTGCGTGTTTGCCGGAGAGAGGTAGGGTGCGAGGCGCTGATTGCGCTGCTGCCTCGCTCCAAGGTTCCAGACCCAATCCGATGCATGCGTGCAGCGGCTTCGCTCGATAGAAGCCACCAGACTGCGAAGAGAAGTCTGACCCGCGTGAACGAGCACGAGCCCCGGCACAGAGGTGTAATCCGAGCTTGACCCAACTGCCCGATTAGAGAAGCTGACATTGGGACATTGCCCGGAAGCAGATGGGGTGGATGGCTCCCGGTCTCGGCGTTGCAGCGCCACAGTGGTGCTGTCACGCAGCACGAGCTTGGAGCGACCACGACGGAGATCACGACTGTCGGCATCGACTTGGCCAAGAATGTCTTCCAGGTGCACGTCATACGCAGGGCGATTGTACGCGACACGGCAATGCCGCAGGAGGCCGCCCGGCGCCTGGCGCTGATGAACCTGATGGTGACGGTCGGACCCGGGCTCGCCCCTCTGATCGGCGGCATCCTCGCCGCCACGCTGGGCTGGCGTTCCATTCTCTATGCGCTCGCCGCCTTCGGCATTGCGAACCTGTTATGTGCGTGGCGGCTGCTTCCCGAAACCGGGACGCCGGCCAGGCAAGCATCCGCCGCATCGATCCTGCAGCACTACCAGCGGCTCCTCGGCTCGTCGGTCTTTCTCGGCTACGCCATCGGCGGCGGCTGCGCTACGACAGCGATGTATGCCTTCGTCGCCGCCGCTCCGTTCATCATCTCCGGCGAGCTGCATCGCCCGGCGCACGCGATCGGCTTCTATCTCACCCTGCTGATCGCTGGCGTCTGGCTCGGCAGTATGCTGGCCACCCAATTCATCGGGCTGATCGCCATCGACAAGCTGCTGGTACACGCCAATTGGCTGAGCGTCGTGGCTGCCTTCGCGATTCTTGCTGCGGTCCTCTCCGGCCATCTCAGTGTGGCGCTCACCGTCGGACCCATGTTCGTCTTCACGCTGGGAGCCGGCATGGCATCCTCGGCGGCCCTGTCGCAGGCGATTAGCGTTGATCCGGAGATCATCGGCTCGGCCTCGGGCTTGTACGGCTTCACGCAGATGGTGGTCGGCGCGCTCTGCACCGCGCTCGCGGGGCTGGGCAACGATCCGGCTCTCGCCGCAGCACTGGTGTTGAGCGCCGCGAGGATCATCGGGCAGCTCTCGTTCTGGATCGCACAGCCGCGTCGTGCGAGCTAGGTAGCGCTCATGCAACTTTTATCGCCGCGTATGGAAAACATTGGCGAATGGCGTTTTTGACCGAGCCTCCACCGAGGCAGGGGCTACGCTATCGGTGATGCCCGGCATTTCCCGAATCGTCGCGGCCAATCCGAGTATGATGACCTATCGCGGCACCAATATCTATTTAGTCGAGGGGAATGGGAGCTTCGGTTTGTTGGATCCCAGGCCGGACGACGATGGCCACCCCAGCGATATCCTCGATGCTACGGGGGCGCTGTCGAAGCGTCCTTAGCTTCTGGCCTTATCGGCAAGAGCGTCCGGAGCAGAAGGATGTCGCAAATTATCAAAAGTCGGCGCTGAGGTCGTTATAGATGCCCTCGATCCTTGCCACCTCCTCGTCCGTGAGGGCGGCGAACTCGCGCTCACGCGCCCGCTTCGATAGCCGCCCGTCATTCTGGCGCAGGAACCGGAACAGCAGGTCCAGCAATCTGTCCGGCATATCGATCATCCCTGCAACATGGCCCTTGAACGTGTCATAGGCCCGCAGGAAAGCGGTCTCAGCCGGAAGGTCGACATCGACCGTACGGGCGACGCAGGCGAACAGGAACTCTGCATGCGGGCTTGCATCGAAATAGCGGTAGAAATCGATCGTGTCGTTCAGCACCTCGACATTGCCGCGATCGGTCGGTCGCCAGCGTACATGCGGCAGCAGGCGGCGTGAATAGCTCTCCAAGGTCCGGCGATAGTCGTCGATCCTGTCGAGGATCACCGCCGAAACGGGAAAGACGAGGCCCGGCGGATTGAAACCGCGCTCGGCAAGCACGTGATGGATGAGATAGCGGTGCAGGCGACCGTTACCGTCTTCAAATGGGTGGATATAGACGAAGCCGAAAGCCAGAATGGTGGCGGCAAGCACCGGATCGAGCGCCTGGGCCGCGCCCCTGTCGAAAGCAGTCAGTCCTGCGACCAAATCAGGCAGATCCTGATGCCGTGCGCTGATATGGTCGGGAATGGGCGCGCCCGTATTGCGCTCATGCTCGCCGACGAAGCCGCCATCTTGACGCAACCCCAAATGGACGAAGCGTGCATCGCCGATGACGATGCGCTGCAGTCGCTCCAGCTCATCCCGGTCGACCGGTCGGCCACCTGCCTCCCCGATGACTTGGCCCCAGCGCTGGATTCGATCCTGCGGCGGATCTTCCCCTTCGATCTGGAAGCTCGACCGTGAATCCTTGAGCAGCAGGAAGGCCGCCGTCCGCGCGAGCAGATCCGCCGGCACGTCCGCAACAAGGCGGCGGGCCTCCTCGGGCAGATTGCGGGCGACGAAGGCTTCCAGCGCTGGTGTTCGGAAAATCAGCGGGCAGAAGGCGGGCGTGCCCGGCAGATTGTTCTTCACGCGATGACGTGTCGAAGTCGTGCCCCCGGTCGCCCATTGCAGCTTCGGGTCGACGACCAGGGCGTAAGCCCCTTGCCCTGCATCGGGCAAATCGAGCCGCTCCGCCAACAGCCATTCATAGAGAAACCACACCCGCCGGGCATAGGCACCGGTCGGAGCGGCCTGCACCAAGCTGACAATCGCGCCGGGGCCGGTGGCGCGAAACAGCGCCTTCAGCACGGCCAGATCCAGCCCTTCATAACGCAGGGCGAAGGTCAGGTGCCCCACGAGATCGGCGCCAGGCGCGTGACGCGGCGTGTAGATGCTCCAGCCATCGGCCTTGTAGACTTTATGACGAGGGCCGATCGCCGCCAGGGTGAGCGGGACGGGAACGGCCAGATCATAGGCTTCGATCAAGGCCGCGTAGCCGACTGGCGTTGCCGCTTCCGGCAAGCGTCTGCCGTGAAAAACAGTCACGACGCCTGAAAATGGCTTCCGTTGCCCCGCCCGCATGAATTTCGATGCTCAATCATGAAAAATGATTCACAATGGAATAATTCATGAAATTCGATAACAGGCAACCCCAAACTGCCCGAAACGAATCCTCGCCATGAATTTCGATCACGAGCCTGGTGCCCACCTCGTGTCGGACTTTCAAAAAATGTCCGCGCACGTCCGCGCAAAGCAGGTGGGCAAGCGGTGAAGGCGTGGTCCGGAAGCACGGCGTCACCAGGCCAAAGGCGGATCCGATCGGCGCGCTCGGCATTGGAAAGCTGCGCGATAAAAGCCGCCGCCTCCCGCTCAATATCCAGCAATACCGCCGCACTGCCCGCCAGCTCCCCTTCGCTCAGCTCGCCAAGGCTTTGTGCAAGCTGCATCGAAGGAAGTCCCTTGAGCGCGGCGTTGCTAAAGCAACTCTCCGCCGCCTTGATAGCCTCGCCAAAGCGCTTGATCTGGCTGTCATTGGTGAGCGGCGGGAGGAAACCGAGAACCAGCAGCGCGTCCGCTGCGGCCTTGTCCTGGGCCGACTTTAGGAGTTGCTCGGCTTGATCGAGGACGGCCTTCCAATCATCCGGATCCGTCTCCTGGGGCGTAGCGACGCAGCTGAGATCTGGCAGGCTCTTCGCTCTCCTTGAGGAGATTGTGGAGCGTCGCCAGCTGGTTGGCAGCGACGTCCTCGCGCTGCTCTTTATCCTCGGTGGCCTGCTTATGCGAACATGACGCCGATGATTTTTGGAGAGGCCCCTCGCTTCGAGGAAATCCTCGCCCCGATGGAAATCATCGAACGAGCGGCGAACGGAATGGGTTAGCAAGGATCGGCGAAGCGTCAGCCACCTTTCAGCGGTGACAGCGCAGGCAGCACGCCCGTCCTCAGCGCCAGCACAGCGGAGCGCAGAGAATGTTGGCGACCGACACAGATAGCGATCAGCGGGAATTCGGGACGGGCGGGGACCAACGATATGCGAGACAGATAGGACGACATGAGCCGCATCTGGCGCGATCGGGCTTGCCGTGTGGGATGAACGGTCTCTGTGGAAGGTCGACATCCCGTTCGTTTTGCCGGTCCGCTGATTCGGCCCTGTGATCCCAATCGGGAACACGCGACAGCCTCGTGAGGGGCCGTCATCGCATTGTCAGGAGCGCCGTTCGTCGAGCGCGTCGCGGACGCCGTCGCCGAGTAGGTTGACCGCCAGGATCAACAGGCAGAGCCCGGCGCCCGGCAAGGCGATCAGCCAGGGGTCGAACAGGATGTGCTCGCGCCCTTCCGCGATCATCAGGCCCCAGGACGGTGTCGGCGGCTGGGCGCCAAGGCCGAGGAAGGAGAGCGCGGCCTCCAGCAGGATGACATTGGCGATCTCCAGCGTCGCGACCACGATCAGCGTGTTGCGCAGGTTCGGCAGGATGCCGTGCAGCATGATGTAGAGATGCGAGGCGCCGAAGGACTGCGTCGCCTGCACGAATTCCCGGCTGCGCAGGCTCTGCGCCGCGGCGCGCACGACTACCGCGAACCGGTCCCAGAGCAGGAGGCTCAGCACGATCGCGAGCGTCTTCAGCGAGGCGCCGCCGAGTGCCACTGCGGCCAGCGCGACCAGCACGATAGGGAGCGAGAGCCGCGTCGTCACGATGAAGCTGATCGCCATGTCGACACGTCCGCCGAAATACCCGGCTGCGAGGCCAAGCATCGTGCCGATGAACCCCGCGCAGACCGCGACGCCAAGCCCGATCAGCAACGATACGCGGGCGCCATAGAGCAGGCGGGCAAGGTAATCGCGGCCGAGATGGTCGGTGCCGAGCCAGTGGGCCGGGTCCGAGCCCGGATACCAGAAGGGCGGGATCATGCGCTTGCCGAGATCCTGCGCGATCGGATCATGGCTGGAGAGCCAGGGCGCGAAGAGCGCGACGAAGACGATGACGGCGAGCAGGCCGCCGCCGATGCGAATGGCGCTGCTGGCGCTCAGGCCCTTGAAGAGCTTGCGCCGGCGGATGGCAGGGCTATCGGCGATCGACATCAGGCGCTCCTCAGGCGGGGATCGAGCCAGGCGTTGATCAGGTCGGCCACGGTCGTCAGCGTCACGTAGATCAGCGAGAGGATCAGGATGATCGCCTGCACCACCGGCAGGTCGCTGCGCAGCAGCGATTCCCAGGCGAGGCGGCCGAGCCCGTTGATGGCGAACACGCTCTCGATGACGATCGAGCCGGAGAGCATCAGGCCGAACTGGACGGCGGCGAGCGAGACCAGCGGCAGCACGGCATTGCGCAGGGCATGGACCAGCAGCACGCGCGGCTGCGAGGCGCCCTTGGCGCGGGCGGTGCGGATGTAATCGGCGGTGAGCACGTCGATCATGCCGGCCCGCGTGAGGCGCATCAAAGCGGGCATGGCGTAGTAGCTGAGCACGACGACGGGCAGGATATAGCCCTGCCAGCTCTCGGTGCCCGAGATCGGCACGAGCCCGTACCAGACGCCGAAGACCACGATCAGGATCAGGCCGAGCCAGAAGCTCGGGATCGCCTGGCCAAGCACGGCGAGCATCAATGCGATGCGATCGATCGTGCCGCCGGGCTTGAGCGAGGCGAGGATGCCGAGCGGGACGGCGACCACGAGCGCGAGCAGGAAGGCGGCGGAGCCGAGCACGAGCGTGACCGAGAGCCGCTCGGCGATGATCGGCGCGACCGGCAGGTTGAAATAGAGGCTCGTGCCGAAATTACCGGCGAAGGCATTGCCGATCCAGCTCAGGAACTGCAGCGGGATCGGCCGGTCAAGGCCATAGGCCTGCCGGATCAGTTCGACATCCTGCGCCCGGCCGGCCTGTCCGGCGAGGACGACGGCGGGGTCGCCGGAGACGAACATCAATCCGAAGGCGACGGCCGAGACGGCGAGCGCCACGAGGGCGGCGACGATCAGGCGACGCGCGAGAAAGGGCAGCATGACGGCTCCGGGGATAGCGGGTCGACCTGCCTGGCAGGAGAGGCGCCGCGACCAGCGATCGGCTGGAAGCGGCGCGGCGATGCGGAGAGGGCTGTTACTTCCAGCTCGACAGCCACCAGCGGGCGAACTCGTCCGGATGGGGTTTGAAGGTCAGGTCCTTGGACAGGCCGTAATTGATGTTGAAGTCGTACATCGGCAGCCAATAGGCCTGATCGGCGATCTTCTTCAGCGCCTTGGCGTAGTTCGCCTCGCGCAGCGCGCGGTCCTGCGAGGTGTCGGCCGCGTTGACCAGCTCGATCACGTCCTTGTCCTGGACGAGGTCGTCGGCGCCGCCACCGAAGAAATTGGAGATGATGAAGGCGACGTCGCCGGTGCCGTAGCTGCCCCAGTTGGTGAAGAAGGTCGGCAATTCGCCCGCGCGCCATTTCTGCACGCCGGCGGCATATTGCTGCTCGTTGAGGGTGACGTGGATGCCGACCTTGCCGAGATCGCTGGCGATCGCCTCGGCGACCGGGCGCGGCATGGCGGCGAAGACCATCTCGATATCGACGCCGTTGGCGAAGCCGGCCTCGGTCAGCAGCGCCTTGGCCTTGGCGGGGTCATAGGCGTATTTCGTCACGTCCTGGGCGCAGCCGAACTGCTTGGGATTGCAGGCGGCGTTGAGGACCTGCGAGGCGCCGCCGGCGAAGGCCTTGACGATGGCCTCGCGGTTGACGGCGTGGTTGATCGCCTGCCGGACCTTCAGGTTCTTGGTCGGGTAGTCCTTGCCCTTGCCGCTCACGGTCATGCCGACATAGGAGATGCGCATGATCGGACCGTTGACTATCTGCACGCGGCTGGCGAGGCGCGCGGCCTGGTCCGGCGGGATGCGCCAGGTCCAGTCGAGCTTGCCGGCCATCAGTTCGGCGAACTGAGTGTTGAGCTCGGGGATGGTGCGCACCACGATCTTGCCGATCGCGGGCTTGCCCTTGGGGCTGCCGGCATAGTGACCGTCGAAGCGCTCGAAGGCGTAGCGGATGCCCGGCGTCATCTCGGTGAGCTTGTAGGGGCCGGTGCCGACGGGCTTGGCCGCCATGCCGGCCGAGCCGACCTCCTTGAAATAGGCGGCCGGATAGATCGGCAGCGCATCGGCCAGCATCTCGACGGCGCCGGCGAAGGGCTTGGCCATCTTGATGCGGACCTGGAAGTCCGAGACCTTCTCGACCTTGTCGATCCAGTCCACGGCGATGCGGAAACGCGTGCCATAGGCCGGGTCGAGCACGGTGGTCAGGGTGTAGACCACGTCGTCGGCGGTGAACTTGGCGCCGTTATGGAAGGTCACGCCCTCGCGGAGATCGAACTCCATCGTGGTGGGGTCGACGAAGCGCCAGGCCTTGGCGAGCGCCGGCTTGATCTCGCCGGTGTCGAGATCCTTGTAGAGCAGGCCGTCATAGATGTGCCGGGCGAGGATCAGGCCCTCTCGGCCGGCGATCTTGTAGGTGTCGAGCGCTTCCGGCTCCAGCGCGAAGGCGGCGTTCAGCGTGTCGTCGGCCTTGCCGGCTAGGGCCGGCACTGGCGCCAGCGCGAAGGAGGCGGCCAAGAGCGCGCCGGCCAGCGCGGTCGTTCCCAAAATCTTCATCGGTTAGTTCCCCTGTGTTTTCTGGATGATCCATCCGGCCGGAGCGCGCCTCTATGGGCGATTCTGCGGCCGGAGTCTGTTAGCGGCTCTTGGAGCCCTGTAGCTTTTCCCAGAGCTTCCGCGCGCCGTTGATCTCATCGATGCGTTCGCCCTTTCGGACCCGCTCGATGATGCCTGGCTCGGCCGCCTGCATGGCGGCGCAGGTCCGGGCGAGAGCCTCGGCCTCGGCGGGATCGATGACGCAGACGCCGTTCTCGTCGGCGAGGACGAGGTCGCCGGGGCGCACCGTCGCGCCACCGCAGTTCACGGTCTCGCTGATCGTGCCGCCCTTGCCGAGCAGTTTCGTGGTGAGGGGCGAGCGGCCGCGGCACCAGACCGGCAGGCCGGAGGCGCGGATCGCCGCCACATCGGTGACGAAGCCGTCGATGACGACGCCAACGATGCCCGCGGCCTGCGCCGCGGCGGTCATCACCGCGCCCCAGCAGGCATGGCGGTCGTCGCCTTGGCGGTCGATCACGAGGATGTCGCCGGGCTTGGCCTGCGCCAGGGCGCAGGAGAGCACCGCGCCGTCATCGTGCGGAACGCTGACGGTGAGAGCCGGCCCGCAGACGCGCGGGCCCTCGATGACGCACTGGATCGCCGGAGCCATGAAACCGTCGGTCAGGATATGGCCGAGCGTCGCGGTCTCGATCTCGCGGAAGAGCGCGGCGCGCCGCGCGATCGAGGCTTCGGCCGATGATCCGGTCGCTGTCATGGTCGCCCTTGCGCTGGAGGATGTCCGTTCTGCCGAACCTACGGAAGCCGCGAAACCGGGTCCAATAGACAGTTCCTATGCTAAGCATAGGATTGCCACGGCAGCGAGTTTGCATAAGGGGCAGGGTCACGAACGGAAGAGAGATACGCGCTTGAGCGGAACGAAGCCGAAGCTGCACCATCTCAACTGGAACCTGCTGCACACTTTCCTCGTCATCGTCGAGGAGCGCAGCATCACGCGGGCGGCCGACCGTTTGCTCGTGCGCCAGCCGACGGTCAGCGCGGCCCTGCAGCGGCTGGAGGAGACGCTGGGCGGCCAGCTCATCCAGCGCGATAGCCGCCGCTTCGTCCTGACCAAGCGCGGCGAGCTTCTCTACAAGGAATGCGTCGACATCTACCGCAGCGTCGCGCGCATCGGCGACCGGTTGTCGGAGGATCATGACGATCTGACCGGGCTGGTGCGCCTGCTCGTCGTGACCCATGTCGTGCTGCCGCCGCTCGACCGGACGCTGACGCTGCTCAACCGCAAGCATCCCGGCGTCAGCGTGCGGATCGATGTCGCCAACAGCCAGGACATCGTGCGTGCGGTCTCGCAGAAGCTCAGCCCCTTCGGCTTTTGCCTGCTGTCGAAGCCGTTGGCCGGGCTCGATTGCCGCCCGCTGCTGCGCGAGGAATTCGGCATCCTGTGCGGGCGCGGTCATCCGCTGTTCGGGATCGCGGATGTGCCGCTGGCGGAACTGCGCGACGAGCCTTTCGTTGCGCTCGCTTGCGGGCAGGACGGCGCTCTGGAGCCGATGGTCTCAGTCAGGGAAGGGGCGGGGCTCGGTAGCCGGGTCGTCGGCTCCAGCCCCAACCTGGAAGAGGTCACGCGGATGATCGCCGCCGGCCTCGGCATCGGCATCCTGCCGCTGGCCTCGGTGGCCGAGGCGCTTGAGAGCCGCTCGCTGTGGAACCTCGCGCGGTCCGAGGACCTGCTCGGTGCCGATCTCTACTTCGTCTCGAACCCGGCCATGCAGCTCAACGCCGCGGAAGAGGCGTTCCTGCGGCTGTTCGAGCAGCGGCTTGGCGCGACGGAGGAGGAGCCGGCGGCCGAGGCCGCCGCGGTCCTGCTCAGCGATCCGCTCGTGCCATGACGGTGTGAAGCAGAACGTTGAGCCCGGGTTCCAGGTCTTCCCTCGTGCAGAGCTCGGCATTGTGATGGGTGATGCCGCCCTTGCAGGGCGCGAAGATCATCGTCGTCGGGGCGTGGCGCGCGACGAAATAGGCATCGTGCCCGGCCTGGCTGAGGATGTCCTGCGTACGGTAGCCCAGCGCCAGAGACGTCTCGCGGACGCTATCGATCAGCTCCTGCGCAAAAATCCTACCGCCCCATTTCCAGACATCGAGGATTTCGGCAGTACAGCCGGCGCGCGCGGCGGATTCGCCGATGGCTCGGCGGACGCGCTCGGCCATGACCTCGGAGGTTTCCGGATCGGGATGGCGGACGTCGCAGACGGCCTGCGCCCAGTCTGATAGGATGCCCGGCTTATTCGGCCAGGCGGCGAGGCGCGCGGCCGTCGCCTTGCCGCCGCCGGCGGCATAGGCCCAGCCGATCTCGTCGGTCTCGACCAGCAGGCGGGCGCCGGCGAGCAGGGCGTTGCGGCGGCGCTCCATCGGCCAAGGACCAGTATGGGCGGTCTCGCCCTTGAACTCGACGAGCATGCCGGTGCTGGGGAAGCCGCCGGTGACGACGCCAACCTGCATGCCGTCGCGATCGAGATAGTAGCCCTGTTCGATATGGAACTCGAAATAGGCGTCGAAGGCGTGGGGGGCGGCTTCCATCTCGCCGCGATAGCCGATCCGCTCCAGCTCCTGGCCGATCGTGCGGCCTTCCTCGTCGGTGCGGCCTTGCGCCCAGTCGAGCGTATAGGCGCCGACGAAGCAGCCGGAGCCGACCATCGGCGGCGAGAAACGCGCGCCTTCCTCGTTGGTCCAGTTGACGATCTCGATCGGCCGCCGCGTGCAATGGCCGAGCGCGTCGAGCGTGCGGCAGACTTCGAGCCCGCCGAGCACGCCCGCGATGCCGTCGAAGCGGCCGCCATTGATCTGCGTGTCGAGATGGCTGCCCATCACCACCGGCGGTAGGCTGTCATCGGTGCCGGCGCGGCGGGCGAAGATGTTGCCGATGCCGTCGACACGGACTTGAAGCCCGGCTGTGCGGCACCAGTCGACGAAGATGTCGCGGACCTCCTTATCGGTATCGGAGAGGGCGAGGCGCGAGAGGCCACCCGGCCGGCCGGGGCCGATCTCGGCCGAGCGCTCGATCGTGGTCCAGAACCGCTCAATGTCGATACGGGCCGCGTCGAGGCTGGGCATGACGGTCTCCTCTCCGCCGGACCGGGCGGGAGCTGCTGTGGATGATTGCGGCGAAGTCCGCGCCGCGATTGCGGGCGAACTATCCAACTCAGGATTTCAGATGAGGGACGGGGCAGGCAAATAGATATTGCCTATGCTTGCCATCGGGTAAGTCGGCAAGTACGGAGCCACAAGCATGCGTAATCGGGCGGACCCACGAGGGGTCGAGCTCCCATTAGGATCTAGGTAGATCCAAGAGGAGATACGCGATGTTCTACGCTGCGCTGG
>NZ_JBNPXO010000020.1:0-22015 GCF_050433265.1 Allobosea sp. OAE752 | reverse complement strand
CACCTCGTCCTTCAGCAGCGCCAAACAGGGCTCGACGCGCTCGGGCATCGGATCGGAAAACAGATCGCGTTCGGGCTTCCGGCGCCGGGTGAGCGACCCCTTCACGGTATCGACACCCGGCCCGGCCCTGAGAACGCGACGCGTACCCATCCATGCGACTCCGCAACGAAACGAGTCGCCAACTGACGACAGGGCGAATCGTTCCCTAGCGGAACCCGGCGTGGCTCGCCTGGAACATTAAAGGGTGCCGGGCGTTCCTCACCGGTGCCACCTACGGACAGTCTCCCGACCTGTTCGAGGCCTTTGAGGCCGCAGGGCGCGTGGCAAGGCGTAGCGGTGCCAAGGTGGTTCTCAGTCGAGAAGCTCAGAACCACCTTCTCGCGGAGTCAGAGCCCAAACGCTAAAAATCTCTGTCCCCGCGCCTGATTGCGGTGGCTCCTCGTTTCTCGCGTCGCACGCGAACGATCGGCCCTTTCTATGAAACCGACAGTCGAGACGTACACGGCAGTTTTGCCATGGTACGAACGCGCTGATTTTCAGCGCCTTTGGGAGCTTGCCCACGACCAGAACGAAATGCCGAGCAACTACGAAGTTTGGTATGCGTCAGCCTTGGAAGTGATGAACGTCTGGCTCGCGCGTGGGCGAGCACTACAGATTGTCACGATCCGCCCCGACGAATTTTTGGACTGGCTACGGGCTCGGGGGCTCCCCAACACTGCTGCGACCCGACTGAAGTTCGTAGAGGAAAAGGCGAGAGGCGGCACCGGCGATTTGGCGGGGGTAGCGACATCAGGAGCGAGCACGGCGTCTGAAGGAAGTCCGCCCGCTTAGTCGTTCTTTTTCGAACTTCAGCGAGGCGCGGTAAATTTCCTGGCCGGCCTCATTCTCGACGCGCACTCTCAGATCAAAGCGATTGCCATCCGGCAGCTTGTCCTTGGCCATATCGGCGAGGGCTCGCTGGACGTCCTCCGCGGCCGCTTTCTCATTCGGAAAGTCCAGGGGCTTCTCGTCGCGGTCGACCCGGTTCCCGTCTTCGATGGTGAAACGATATTTCGGCATGGGGTTCCTCGCATTCTTGGAGGAATTCGGATTTGCCGTCGATGTTCCCTACATTCGGCCCGATACGAAAGCTGGCTCTCTTCCAGCGAGAGCGACAATTATCATCTCGGCCTCTATGGCGGCGGGCAATGGGGACCGCTCGGCCTGCGCCTGGGAGCCAGCTACACCTGGCATGACATTGAGACCCGGCGCAGCGTGGTCGCGGCGGGGCTCGGCACCAGCCTGCGCGCCGATCACGACGCCGGCACGGCTCAGGTCTTCGGCGAGCTCGGCTATCGGATCGATCTCGGCCCGGTGGCGTTCGAGCCCTTCGCCGGCCTTGCTTACGTCAGCCTGCGCAGCGACGGCCTCAGCGAGGTCGGCGGCGCCGCAGCCCTGTCCGGCACAAGCGACGACACCAGCCTGGGCTACTCGACGCTCGGCCTGCGGGCCTCCACGAGCACCCGGATCCAGGGCATGGACCTGAGCCTGCGCGGCGCGCTCGGCTGGCGCCATGCTTTTGGCGATGTCGATCCGAAGGCGACGCTCGCCTTCGCCGGCAGCATCCCCTTCACGATCACGGGCGCTCCCATCGCCAGGAACGCCGCCCTGGTCGAAGCCGGGCTGGACCTCGCGATCAGCGCCAATGCCAGCCTGGGGGTGACCTATGCCGGCCAGCTCGCCGAGGACGTCCAGGATCACGCCTTCAAGGCAAACCTCGCCGTCAGGTTCTGACGGCGAGACGCCGGTACGACGCGAGCCTGCCAGCGGCTCTTTCGGGAAGGCCGGCAAAGGTCAGCTTGCCACCCATCAGTGACCTTCACCCAAAGCGAAAAGGCCCGACCCCGCCGAAGCGAGACCGGGCGATGTTTGATAGGGCTCGCTCAGGCCGAGGTATTCTGACGGAGGTGAAGCAAGACATTTTGCTTGAGGTCTTCTTGGTCGAGCGCCATCGGCGCAAATCCGGCGACGAGATAGGCGATCCTCCGCCGCTGCTCATCATGCTCCCGCTCGGGGATAGCCGGCTTCACCTCGCTCCATACAGCTTCCAACGCAGCGCAAGCCCGGGCCAGATCAGCCGGATCCGTCAACGATGAAAAAGGCATGGCTCCTTCCCCCGAAAAGTGGACCTGCGATGAAAAATCTAAGTCCGGCGTCGCCGCTGGCAAGAGGGCGCCAGACAATGACTCCGCCGGCCGAAGCTGAAGGGGCAGTCTTGATGGCTGCAACGGTCCCTTGCGGCCGTGCGACCCTAAAATTCTTTTGGAGAAAGGTGCCGAGCCACCCATGCCAGTGGGAGGGGAAAGGCGGCGACTCGGCGCCACGCCTCATCAAGGCGCCCAGAAGACTGCCCAAAAATGCTGAATAAGAAGCGAATGTAGAATGAACTCTATCGTTCGCCAAGAAACCGGGCGGCTCTTTGATTTTCCGAAATTGTGGTTCGAATCCATGAGCGGGAACCACCCAAGGTGCGGAACATTCGGACGGCAGATTACCCGGAAATGCAGCGCCGTCGCCCGCCTGTCGAGTTCTGGGTCTGGCTGGCAATCGCCGGCGTCATTCTCATTTTCGTGGCTGCTTCGATAACCCTCCCGCCTCAGATCGTGCAGCGCTGACAATGAGGTGCCGACGGCGGTCCTCACCTAGCTGAAGCGAGACCAGGTATTTCTATGCAAGCATCTCACGGGTTGTGGCGAAGTGATTTGAGCCTTCGCCGTTCTGCGTCGAGGAGATCGTCACTTTCCTTCCGGCGCTGCAAGGCTTCTGCCGCTCGCTGCAGTCTTTCGGAACGAGCTGCCTTCTGATCGTGGGTCTGAACACCGGTGCCGTAGATCAGGGCATCGAGATCACCTGCTTCACGCCGTTCCATGGCAAACCCTCCGCAACTCCGCCAGCCCAAGACAGCATACCACGACAAAAACAAAAAAGGCCCCGCCAGCCGGAACTGACGGGGCCAAATTTAGGAAGCGCCCAAGGAGGGCCGTCCCTTACGAGAGGCGATCAGCGGCCGCAGCCGCGATCTAAGTTCCGGCGCGGCGCTGGCTTCGTGACCTGCAACTGCTTCAGCATCTGCTGAGCCATGATTTCGGTTCGCCGGACAATCTCGGCGTCCTCAGCGCGCGCGCGACCAATCTAGCGCTTTCGGACGAGCGCCGTGGTCAGCTTGTCGCCGAGCTCATGGACGCTCGGCGAGCTGTCGAGGATGCCAAGCGAAGTAAAGGCGATTTGAAAGCCGTTCGCTCTCGTGTCGACTCCGCCAAGTTGAAGCTCGGAGAATGGGGACCCGTTTGGTGGACTGACGGCGCGCCGGATTTCAATCGCCATCTCGTAAAGAACACGCCCTATGCCGAGTGGGCTTTGCAACTGGAGACGCCGGACAGGCGGACTTAGCGTGAAGCGATCCGCACCTGAAAAGCAGAAGCGCGTCATGCAGCAGGCTGTCGTCGCCGTGACCACCCGGGTTGAAACTAACGGCGCCCGCTTTTCCGATCTCGTCGCGGCGGGTGGTCCAAAAGCGGACGCCCGCCGCTTCCGCCGGGAGGTTGACTAATGACCAACCGCGCCGGTTGAGATACCTGCCCGTTCCGGCGTGTCGTCCTGCCGCTCGACGATCCCGCTCGAAAACCCGCAGGCAATGCCAAGCAGAACCGATCGATCCACGGGGCGGGCCGAATATCCGATTGACGTTAGAGCTCCGCCGCTTCTCCCTGCTGATGGGGATAGGACCTAGCGAGGGGAAACCAATTTGCTCGCTAGACGCGTTCCGATCCGCTAACTGCGGAGCCGGGCATGTTCCACTCTTCGTTCGATTGTTCCGTCGTCATTCGCAACTGGGGCTCACAACCCCCGACGGGGCAGCAAATGAAGGCTAATTTGGCGGCCTTCCTGCAGAGTGAAGAGCCTGATGCCATGTTGGCTCGGGAAATGGGCCGATCATCCGACTACGTCCGCTGGTGCTTGAACAGCGAGGCTATCGTGCTTGCCTCTCTGCTGACAGCAGCATCGCGGCTCACGATCTCACCCCTGTCGATCGGTCCATGATCAGGTACTATATGACGCCTTCAATAAGCCCGAGGCTTTGAGCTTCGTTCGCTTCGATATACCAGTTTTCTGGTGCGAGCTTAAGCACCTGCTCCATGGTCACCGATGATCCGGCGATGAGGTTTTCGAAGCCTTCGTTCTGAATCTGAATTGAATGCTCGATTTCGTTGAGCTTGGCTTTCAAATTCGCAATGCACGCCGTTAGCGGGCCATCCAGCATCACGTTAGTTTGTAGTTTGCGCTCGTGGATCATAAGCCGCGTGCCGCGTGTAAGGTACCGGTTAGGGCGGGCGAAGAAGCTCATGAAGGTCGCACCCGCGGAGTAGATCGCAGCCTTTCCGAGCAAGACGAAGCGCCGGTTCGGCTCCTGCTCGCTGTGGAACCGGATATCCTCTCCCATCATGCGCGCAACCTCGGGGTCCCCGCCCAAGGTACTGAGTTCGATTACGACCAAACCTTCCAATGGCGACGTCATAAGTCGGTCTCGAAAGAACGCGTACATGACGTTATCCACGGTACCCGCCAGCAGGATTGGCGGGTTCAGGAAATCACGCGGCTGCAATGGCCGGAAAAGATCGGATTGGGCATCATTCGAGTTCGATGGCAGGCTCATAGTCAAACCTTAGCAATGTCGGTGCGACCAAACTCGACGCTCCACTCGGCGGTTCCATGCGACAGCATTGGCACGATGTGAAGCTTACGTTCCCAGGCGGTTCTGGCCGCTCTCGGGGCGGATCAAGAACCCAGTTTTGTCTCAAGAATCGTTGCCGAATCCGATTCAAGCACGGGCCCCGTCGGGCATAATGCTGACGGTTCGCAAACGAGTGTAAGGTTCACCGCTCGACGGAAGCCGTGCCGGTGCCAACCTCCTTCGGCTTCCTCCATGTCGAACTCGTCCTGCGGCGTCCAGAGGCGCACATTGGGAGCGGACGGCGCCCAAAGGCGGAATTCTACTCCGTTCCGCAGAGCGCGGCGGCCGAAGGGCATTTCGTGAGATCGTCGCATGTCGTGTCCCAGGTCGCAGGCGACCGGTCAATGATTTCGGCAGCTAATGAGTTTCCATGGCTTTCCGAAAATGCCGTGACCGTACAATTGGGAACCTTCAGGAAGCGACATGGTTAGCCGAGGGCTAAAGGTCAGTCTCCGGCCCGGAAACAGTTGTGACACCATCATGAGCAGGCGAGCCGCGGCTTTTGTCGTGAGTTGGGCGGATCAGACCGTTCAGGAAACCGAACTGGCATTCACCGCGGTGAGCGCATCGGATTTGGCGCGAAGGTGCGGTACCCGTGCGTGCGGGCTTCGCCATGGGGCGCGGCTACACTTAGGAAAAGGCCGGGACGTTCAATGAGCGAACGGCATCCCGGTTACGGACGTAGAAACTTGAATCGGTGCGAACCTGATATAGCTCGAGAAACGCCATGTCGGCTGAGGTTGATTCCGGTCCTGACGCCGCTGAGCAGCGAAGGTGCGCTTTCTGGCGGAGATCCCAGTTCCGCTTCTGGCGCGCTTCTCGCTTCGCAGCCTATTTGACGCGCCGCTTAATCAGCGCGGCCCCGCGCCTCGACCGGCCACTGCGCCACGAGATCGGCGCCGCGCACGACATGCAGGATGTCGTGCAGGTTGATCGTCGGATCGCAATGCGGGACCGTGCATTCGACCACCGTACCAATCGGCAACGCAGATTGTCCTTCCGACGGAAGGACGCGGCCGAATTCGTCGCCGCACCATTCGATCCGCCCAACCAGCTCGCCAATCCGGAAGACACGGGGCGGCGGGCCGTCGAGCGCAAAGCTCTTGCTGCCGCCATCGGTGATGGCGAAGCCGAGCGAGCTGTGGCCGATCACGGTGACGGCGATGCGCAGCGCCGGCTTGAATTCCGGCCCGCCCCGGCCATGCATGTCGACGCTGTCATAGGCCTCGTCCATGAAGACGTAGGAGCCGGCCTGGATCTCGGTTAGCAACCGGTCCTCGCCGTCGAGGAGATGGCTGCCGGTGCCGCCGCCCGAGACGATCTCCGGCGCGAAGCCGGCCACGCGTAACGCCTCGATCATGGCGGCGAGCAGCCGGCCCATCTCCTGGTTGGCGATGCGGCGCGCGGCGAAGTCGTCGATATGCTGGACGCGGCCCTGATAGGCCTGGACGCCGCGATAGCGCAGCCCGTCCAGCCCGGAAACGAGCCTCGCCAGCTCGACCGCCTCGGCCGGCGTCGCGACGCCGCTGCGCCTCAGCCCGACATCGAGATCGACCAGCACGTCGAAGGCCGCGCCGTGTCGCTGCGCCGCCTGCGCATAGGCGGTGGTGAGATCAGCCCGGTCGACCACGACGCCGATGCGCCCGCCCGCCGCCGCGGCGCGCGCCAGTGCGTCGATCTTCGCCGGACTGGCGATCGGCGCGCTGAGCAGGAGATCGCGCACTCCGGCCTCGAACAGCGCCAGCAATTCGCCCGGCTTGGCGCAGCAATTGCCGAGCGCCCCCGCTGCCATCTGCCGGCGGGTGATCTCGGCGCATTTATGCGATTTGGCATGCGGCCTGAGGCTTAGCCTGGTCTTGCGGCAGGTTTCCGCCATCAGCGCGATATTATGCTCGAACAGATCGAGATCGAGCACGGCTGCCGGCGTCTCCAGCCGCGCCCGGCTGCCCGGCTCGCCGACGAGCTTTGCGTTGAGGGCCGCCGCACCGAACATGACCTTGCTCATGTCCTTGCCTCCGCAAGCTCGGCCCGCCGACGCATGGTGGCTGCCTGATCGATCGTTGCGCCATCGGCAGCGAAGACCACGCCGTAATCGCGGGATGCGCCTGCCGCCGTGACCTTGCCTTCTCGCAGATCATCCTCGATGCGGATGGGATCGCGTTGCAGCGCATCGCCATAGCCGCCACCGCCGGCGCCGATCAGGCGAAAGACATCGCCGGCACGGGCGTTGAAGCTCTCCATAGGCATGGTCGGCAGGCCCTGCTCCGTGCCGTCGGCGCGGAGCAGGATGTGAGCGGAAGGCGCTCCAGGGCTGCCGCCCTCCAAGCCAAAGGGCGGGTGGTCGCGCCGGTCGCCGCGCAGCACGAAGGCGACCGGCGCGAGGAAGCGGAACTCGCGGATGAGCGAGAGCCCGCCACGGTACTGGCCCGGCCCGCCGGTGTCGGGCACCAGGCCGTAGCGCAGCACCTCGACCGGCATGTCGGCCTCGATCATCTCGATCGGCTGGTTGGAGAGATTGGCGGCAGGATTGGAGATGCCCTCGATACCGTCCTTGCCGGCCCGCGCCCCCCAGGTGCCGACCACCATCTCGTTGAGCACGAAGGGCCGGCCTTCATGCGTGCCGCCGGCCGCGAGGAGATACGGCCCCCCCTCGGAGCCGCCCATGGCCCGCTCCGGCACGATCTGGGCGAGCGCCTGCATGATCGCATCGAAGACGCGATAGCCGACGACGCCGCGCGCTCCGCAGGCAGCCGGATAACGAGGATTGACGAGGCAGCCCTCAGGCGCCCTGACCGTGATCGGCCGCAGATATCCCTCGCAATTCGGAATGTCCTGCTGCGACAGGCAGCGTATCGCGCAGAAGGAAGCCGATTCCGGCAGCGAGATCGGGCAGTTGATCGATGCCGCGACCTGATCGGCCGTGCCGGCGAAATCGATGTCGATCGTATCGTCGGCGACGGTGACGGTCGCAACGATCGGCAGCGGCTCAGGGTTCTCGCCGACGCCGTCGATATAGTCCGTGGCGCGATAGACACCGTTCGGCAGAGCGCGGATCACGTCGCGCATCATCGCCTCGGCATGGTCATGCAGCGCGTCGATATATGCGTCGAGCTCCTGCGCGCCGTAGCGGCCGATCAGGGTCTTCAAGCCATCCTCCGCGACATTGCAGGCGGCGATCTGGGCGCGGATATCGCCGAGCACCTCGACCGGCGAGCGCGTGTTCGCCTCGAGGATCCGGAAGACGGCCTCGACCGGCTCGCCGGCCTCGTAAAGCTTGAGCAGCGGCAGACGCAGGCCTTCCTGCTGGATCTCGGTCGCGTAGATCGCGACGCTGCCCGGCACGATGCCCCCGAGATCGGTGTGATGCGCCACCGTCGCGGCGAAGCCTGAGAGCCGGCCGTCTACAAAGATCGTCTTCAGGATGTAGATATCCGGCAAATGCTGACCGCCGGAGCCATAGGGGTCGTTGGCGATCAGCACGTCGCCGGGCTTCAGCGTCTCGCCATAGCGCTCTTTGACGAATCCCATGATCCGCGGGAAGGAGCAGAGCTGGATCGGCAGAGTCAGCCCCTGCGCGATCACCCGGCCCTTCGCGTCGCAGAGTGCGGTCGAATAATCCATGATGTCGCGGACAACAGGAGAATAGGCGCTCCGCATGACGATCAGCGCCATCTCATCCGCGGTCGAGGCTAACGCATTGCGGATCACCTCCAGGGTGATCGGGTCGATTGCCAGCGCGCTCATGCGGCCTCCAGGGCGATGTCGATATTGCCGGCCTCGTCGAGCCTGGCGCTCTGGCCGGGGCCGACGACGCAGGTGCAGTCGTATTCCTCGATGACGAAGGGCCCGCGCCGCGCCGTGGTATCGAGGTCGGCCCGGCCGATCACGGCGATCGCGGCCGCCGACCCGCTGGCGTTGAACGAGACAATCCGATCGGTCCGGTGCATCGGCGCCTCCACCGCGAATTGCTGGCGCGGCGCGATCAGCGGCAGGCGCGCCGTCAGGCGGGCATTGACGAGATGCACCGAATCCTTCTGCGAGCGATGGCCATAGGTCCGCTCGTGCTCGCGATGGAATAGCTCGCCCAGCTCTGCGGTGTCGAAGCGCCTCGCCGGCACGGTCAGTTCATAGGCCTGGCCGACATATCGCAGGTCGGCAGCATAGCGGAACTCGGCCTGCGCCAGATCATAGCCTTCCAGCGCGAGGATGCGGCGGGCATCGGCGCCGAGCTCGGCGAAGAGCTGCTCCAGCCCGGCATCGTCGAGCTCGCCCGCCCGTCGGCGCGACGGTCGCACAAATTCCTGCTCGACATCGCAGCGCAGCAGGCCGAGGGCGCTGAAGACGCCGGCGGCACGCGGGACGATGACGCGGCGGATGCCGAGCGCGCGCGCGACCTCGGCCGCGACCACCGGGCCGTTGCCGCCGAAGGCAACCAGTGTCGCCTGGCGCGGGTCGCGCCCGCGATAGGTCGAGACCGCCTTCACCGCCCGCGTCATCGTGGTGACCGCCAGCGTCAGCACGCCGCGCGCCGTCTGCTGGAGGTCGAGCCCGAGCGGGCACGCGACCTGGTCGTTCAGCGCGGCACGGCCGGCATCGGCCTTGAGCGGGAAGCTGCCGCCGGCGAGTGCGACATCGTTGATGTAGCCCAGCGTCAGGAAAACGTCCGTCAGCGTCGCCTGCGTTCCGCCGAGGCCATAGCAGACCGGTCCCGGCCACGCGCCGGCGCTCTGCGGGCCGACCGAGACTTGGTTCATCCGGTCGATCGCGACGATGCTGCCGCCGCCTGCGCCGATCTCGGAGACGTCGATGAAGGGCATCTTGATCGGATAGCCGCCGCCCTTGACCAGCTTGCTCGACAGATTGATGCCGGCCCCGACCTCGTATTCGGTGGTGCGCGCCGGCTCGCCATGCTCGATCAGCGCTGCCTTGGCGGTGGTGCCGCCCATGTCGAAGGAGATGATGCTGGGCTCGTCGCCGCCCGAGACTAGTCGCGCGCAGGCGATGACGCCAGCAGCCGGACCGGATTCAACCAGCGAAGCGGCGCGCTTCACCGCCGAGCCCAGGCGCATGATGCCGCCACCGGAATGCATCATCTCGACCTGGCAGGTGACGCCGATCGAGGCGAGCCGCGCCGTCAGGGCGCTGGCATAGTTGCGCACGACCGGGCCGATATAGGCGTTCACCACCACGGTCGAGGTGCGCTCGTATTCGCGGATCTCCGGCAGGATTTCCGAGCCCCGGCAGATATAGACGCCGTCGCCGAGCTCGGCGCGCAGGATCTCCTCAGCCTCGATTTCGTGCTGCGGATTGGCGTAGGCGTGCAGGAAGCTGATCGCCACGGCTTCGACGCCTTCCTCGCGGAAGCGCTGCGCCGCCCCGACGACATCCTCCCGCGAGAGCGGCACGCGGACGGAGCCGTCGGGGCCGAGCCGCTCATTGACCTCGAGGCGCAGGCGCCGCGCCGCAAGTGGCTTCGGCTTGTCGTATTGCAGGTCGTAAAGCACCGGGATGCGCAGGCGGCGCATCTCAAGCACGTCGCGGAAGCCGGCGGTGGTCAGGAGGCCGGTGCGGGCGCCCTTGTATTCGAGGATGGCGTTGGTCGCGACCGTCGTCGCATGAACGATGCCGGTGATGCGGTCGGGCGTGGTCTGGTAGTCTTCGACCAGCGCCTTCAGCGCCTGCGCGATGCCGCGGCTGTAATCGTCCGGGGTCGAGGGCACCTTGCGGGTCTCGATCAGCCCATCGTCGCGCGCGACCACGACATCGGTGAAGGTGCCGCCGATGTCGATGCCGATCCGGTAGCTATGCTGCGCCATGGATGTCTTCCCTGGTTTCTGGAGCCACCGCGTCGGCACGGACGGGCAAAGGCGTGCGCCGGCCGGCGAGGCCTTTCGGCACGGCGGCGATGAGGGCTTGGGTGTAGGGGTGCTGCGGCCGGTCGAGCACATCGAGGCAGGGCCCCTGCTCGACGATCGTCCCTTTCCGCATCACGACGATGCGGCTGCACAGCGTGCGCACCAGGGCGAGATCGTGGCTGATGAAGAGCAGGGTCAGGCCGAGCTCGCGGGTCAAACGCGACAGCAGGTTGATCACCTGTGCCTGCAGGGAAACGTCGAGCGCCGAAACCGGCTCGTCGGCGATCAGCACCTCCGGCTTCATCGCCAGGGCCCGCGCCAGGCCGACGCGCTGGCGCTGCCCGCCGGAGAGTTCATGCGGCAAGCGCGGCCCGATCTCGGGGCCGAGCCCGACCCGCGTCAGCAAGTCTGCGATCTCATTCTGGCGCTGCCCCGCGGGCACGCCACGTAATGCCAACGTCTCGCCGAGGCAGCGCGCCACGCTCTTGCGCGGGTTCAGCGCGCTGCTCGAATCCTGGAAGACCATCTGGACGCGCCGACGCCACGGCCCGGCGTGATCGCGCATCAGCTCGGCCATCGACTGGCCATCGAACAAGACCTCCCCCGAGGTCGGCCGCGCCAGTCCGACCGCGAGGCCGGCCAGCGTCGACTTGCCCGAGCCGCTCTCGCCGACGATGCCGACGACATCGCCGCGCATGACGTCGAGACTGACATCGTCGAGCGCGACGAGCCGGCTGTCGCGCCCGAGCAGACGGTCGAACAGCCCGCCTTGCGGGAAGGATTTGGAGACGCAGCGAAGGGAGAGGATCGGGCCGGTCATCGCGGCCTCCAGCAGGCGATGCGATGACCGGCTTCGGCGATCAGAGCCGGCATTTCGCTGGTACAGGGCTCGATGACGTGGGGACACCGCGGCGAGAACGGGCAACCGGCCGGCAACCGGCCGAGCCGCGGCGGCGCGCCCTCAATCGCGGTGAGTGGGCCGACCGGGCCGAAAAGGCTCGGGACGCAGGCCTTGAGCAGGATGGTATAGGGATGGCGCGGCGCGCGTTCGATCGCCTCGACCGGCCCGTCCTCGACGACCTTGCCACCATACATCACCACGACGCGGTCGACGATCTCGGCGACGAGCTGGAGATTGTGCGAGATGAAGACGATGGTAAGGCCGAGCTCGCGGCGCAGTTCCGCGATCAGGTCGACGATCTGGGCCTGGACGGTAACGTCGAGCGCCGTGGTCGGCTCGTCGGCGATCAGCAGACGCGGGCGGCAGGCGATCGCCATGGCAATCAGAGCGCGCTGGCGCATGCCGCCGGAGAATTCATGAGGGTACGAGGCAAGGCGCCGGCCGGCATCGCGGATGCCGACGCGCTCGAGCGCCTCCGCCGCGATGCGCCGGGCCTCGGCTGACGAGACGCCGCGATGCTCACGAACCACGTCGGTGATCTGCCGGCCGATGGTCAGCGCCGGATTGAGCGAGCTCTGCGGATCCTGGAAGACCATGGCGATATCGCGCCCGCGAAGCGCCCGCATACGCTTTTCATCAGCAGCGAGCAGGTCCTCGCCGTCGAAGAGCACTCGCCCGCCAGTGACGCGCGCCGGCGTGCCGAGGAGTCGCATCGCCGCTAGCATGCTGAGGCTCTTGCCCGAGCCGGATTCGCCAACGATGCCGACGGCCTCGCCCGCCGCGACGGAAAAGTCGACCCCGCGTACCGCCTCGACCACGCCGCCGCCGGCCGAACGGAAGCCGACGCGCAGGCCCTCGACGCTGAGCAGTGCCGGGCTCATGCGACCAGCGTCCTGGCTTCGCTGCGCGGGTCGAAGAGTTCGCGCACCGCGTCGCCCAGAAGATTGAAGCCGATCACGGTCAGCGAGATGGCGAGGCCCGGGAAGACCGGCAGCCACCATTCGCCGGAATAGATCGCGCTGCGGGCATCTGAGAGCATGGTGCCCCAGCTCGGCTGCGGCGGCTGCACGCCGAGGCCGACGAAGCTGATCGAGGCCTCGATGACGATGCCGATCGCGACCAGCAGCGTGCCCTGTACGATGAGCGGCGACAGACAGTTCGGCAGCACGTCGCCGCTGACGATCTGCCAGTGCGAGGCGCCCTGCAGGAAGCGAGCCCGGACATAGTCGGCCCGTGCGATGCGCTTGGCCACCGCATAGGTGACGCGGGCGAAGACCGGCGAGAACAGGCAGCCGACCAGGACGACGATCTTGACCTCGTTTGGCAAGAGCAGCGGCCCGATCGGCAATGGCCCGACACCGAGAATGCCGACGATCGCGATCGCCCAGACCAGCAGTGGGATCGAGGCGACGCCATCGACGATGCGCATCACGATTTGCTCGCCGAGCCCGCCCTTGTAGGCGGCGAAGATCCCGGCGGAGACGCCGATGGCTGCACCGATGAGCACCGCGCCGATTCCGACCGACAGCGAGGCGCGCGCGCCGAACAGGATCCGGCTCAGTACGTCGCGCCCGCCCTGATCGGTCCCGAGCCAGTGCGCGGCGTCGGGCGCGGCCAGCCTGTCCTCTATATTGAGCGCGAGCGGGTCGTAAGGCGCGATCAGCGGCGCGAAGATCGCGGCCAGCACGATCAGCCCGACGATGCCGGCTCCGAGCCAGCCGCTCCAGTCGAGGCCATGGAGGGCTTTGCGCAGATTGCTCATGCCGCGGCCCTCTGGCGCGGATCTAGTACGCGGTTGATCAGGTCGGCACCGAGATTGGCTAAGACGAAGATCGCGGTGAACAGGAAGACGATGCCTTGCAGCAAGAGGAAGTCGCGCTGCGAGATTGCGTTCAGCAGCGCGCGTGACAGGCCGGGGATGTTGAAGACCTGCTCGATGATCAGCGCCCAGCCGAACATGTAGCCGAAGGAGAGCGCCGCGAGATTGACGACCGGCGGCAGCGCGTTGACCAGCGCGTAGAACACGACCTGCCGAGAGGAGAGGCCCATGGCGCGGGCGGTGCGGACATAGTCGCCGCGCAACGTTTCCTGCAGGCTCGCCTGCGTCATCCTTGCCAGCACGGCGACGTAGTAAACCGCGAGCGAGAGCGAGGGCATCAGGATGCTCTGTAGGTGCAGCGACAGTCCGGCGGAGAGCGGAAAATAACCGCCGGGCGGCAACAGGCGCAGGTCGACAGCGAGAAAGCGGATCAGCACGATGCCGAGCCAGAAGGCCGGGATCGACAGGCCGAGCACCGAGGCAAAGCGGCTGATCCGGTCGAAGGCGCCGCCCGGCTTGAGCGCCGACAACACGCCGATGCCGATGCCGAAGATCAATGCGATCAGGAAGGCGAAGAACACGATCGCCAGCGTCACCGGCAACGCGTTGGCGATCTCGGCCGCGACGTCGCGGCCGGTGACGAAGGACTTGCCGAAATCCCCGCGCAGGACGTCGCCGAGCCAGGCGGCGTATTGCGAAAGGAAGGGCCGGTCGAGGCCATGCGCCTGCTCGAACTGCGCGATCTGCTCTGTCGTGGCGTCGGCCCCGAGCACGATCCGAGCCGGGGAGCCCGGACCGGAGCGCGTCAGCGCAAACAGCGCGAGGCCGACGAAGAGCAGCGTGCCGATCGAGGAGAGGATGCGACCTGCGATGAGGCGGAACATTGCGTGCTCGTTTCAGACCTTGATCTCGCCTGGCGCGATGGTAAGGCCCTGATTGACCTTCACATCCTGCACCGCCTGCCGCCAGAGATTGGAGGCGTGGACATAGCCGAGCACGCCGAGCGGCGCGTCGCGTGCGGCGAGCGCCTGCAGCTTGCCATAGGCTTCCTTGAGCTTGGCTTCCTCCGTCTCGGCGAAGGCAGCCGCGAGCGTCTGGTTGAACTCCGGATTGTTGTAGCCGGTACTCTTGGACAGGACCTGCTCAGGCGTCAGGCAGACCTGCATGATGTAGCTCGGCTCGCCCGGCGACATGAAGACCTGCAGCGCCGCCTGGTGCTCGCCGCGGATCGCCTGCTGGATCAGCACCGAGAACTCGTAAACCTTGAGATTGACCTTGATGCCGATCTTGGCGAGCTGGGCCTGCACGAAGATCGCCGCATCCTTGGTGTCGAGCAGATAGGGCTCGGCCTGGATACTGAGGTCGAATTCGGCACCGGTGGCGTATTTCGACCTGGCGAGCAAGGCCTTGGCCTTGTCGAGATCGAAGCCGAGTTCCTTGTCCGCCTCGGCGTTGAACCACCAGCCGCGTGCCGGCGCCGGCACGGAGGAAGGATCGAGCAGCCCGTAATAGACCTTCTCCCCAATCGTCTTGCGGTCGATCGCGGCGGAGACCGCCTTGCGGAAGTTCACGTCGTCGAAGGGGGCTTTCAGGTTGTTGGTGTACATCAACAGCGCGCCACCCAGCGTCGGGCGCGAGGCGCCGGTGATGCCCGGCATCGTCTTCAGCCGGTTGAACTCGCGCGGCGGCGGCGCACTGATGAGATCGACCTGGCCGGTCAGCAGATAGGCGACGCGGGTCGCGTCCTCCGGGATCATCTTGACAACGAGCCGATCCCAATGCGGCAGGCCCTTACGCCAGTAGTTCGGGTTCTTCTTGAAGCTGATATAGTCGTTCGGCTTCCACTCCTCGAAGACGCCGAAGCCTGTGCCGACGCCGGCCGGACGCGACTTGAAATAGTCGTCGCCATGCTCCTTGCGTGAGCCGGACGGGTAGATGCCCATGTATTTCGTCAGGAAGTAGAGCCAGGGGCCATACGGCTCCGACAGCTCGAACTGGATCTTGAGCGGATCCAGCACCGTGACCTTGGTGATGCGCGTGAAGAGCGAGCGGCGCGCCGCCTTGTTGGCGGGGTCGAGCATGTATTCGAAGGAGTATTTCACATCCTCCGCCGTCATCTTCTTGCCGTTGTGAAAGGTGACGTCGTCGCGCAGGTCGAAAGTGTAGGTCTTCTTGTCGGCCGAGATCACCGGCAGAGCCTTGGCGAGCTGCGGCTTCAGCACGCCGTCGACATCGTACTCGACCAGGTTCTCGAACACGGTCTGGCCGAGCACCATGGCGTCGTGATTGAGCTGGTTTATCGGATCGATGGTGATCGGATTGCTCGGCAGGACGATGGTCAGCGTCTTGCCGTTGTTCGGTTGAGCGTGGAGCAGGCTCGCTGGCAAGAGGCCGCCAAGAGCGCCGCCTGCTGCAGCGGCGAGAAACGCACGGCGATGTGTCGGCACGGTCAGCATCGGAATTCCCCTCTTTTATGGCAATGCCTTGGCGGCGCCGGAGACCGGCGCCGCGCCGAACCAGGGAAAGCTAGAGCGCTGAGGCGGCGAATAAAAATAAGAAGTGCTTGCCGCTTGATTGTCTCCCGCTATCGTCTTGAACGATGCGCTATACCTTTGGTCAGGCCGAGGCGTTCTACTGGGTGGCCCGATTGGGCGGCTTCCGCGCCGCCGCCCTGCATCTCAACCTGTCGCAGCCGACGGTCAGCCTGCGCATCAAGGAGCTCGAGCGCACTTTGGGCGGCGAATTGTTCGACCGTTCGCTCTACCGCCCGCTGCCGACGACGCTTGGCAATGCGATCTATGCGGATATCGAGCGTTTGCTGGCTCATGCCGAGCAGGTCCAGCGTCACAGCAAGGACGGCTTGCGCGGCAGGAGCCTTTTACGCATAGGCGCCGCCGATTCCTTCGCCGCCGCGGTCCTCCCGGACCTCCTTGCGCAGTTGGCTATTCGCCATGCGGAGCTGCAGGTCGATGTCACCGTGGACTTCAGCACCAAGCTCGAACAGCTCCTGCTCGACCGCTCGATCGACATTGCCTTTCTCTCGCAGCCGCGGGCCCATGACGGGATTACGATCGTGCCGCTCTGGATGATCGATCTCGTCTGGGTGGTGGGCGAAGGCCTGCCCTTCGCTGGCAATGTCGCGACGCCGGAGAACCTGGTCGATCTGCCGATCTTCACGAATAGCCCGCCATCGGGCTTGTTCACCACGATCCAGATGTGGTTTGGCGCGCAGGGCCTGAAGCCGCGCCGCCTCAACACCTGCAACCCGCTTACCGTGATCGCCCGCCTCGCGAGCGCCGGCACCGGCGCGGCGATGATCCCGCGCGAGATGATCCATCTCTCGGGAGAGAAGCTGGCATTGCGCGTGCTGGAGGCGCGTCCGGCCATCCCATCGCATAACCTGTGTGCGATGTGGTGGAACAACGAATCTGCCGATGAATGCAGTTACCTTGCGAACCTCGCTGCCGAGATCGCCAAGGTTGGGCGGTAAGGCGTGTCTTTGTATGCGAGCGTCCGCTTTTCGGCGAAGGGGGAATATCAGCTTGGGGCGCGGTGCCAAATCGCTCACCACAAGCGGATTCCCTCACATCGCGTAGGCTGTTGGCCGACGCAGCCTCCCAGTGATCGCGCCGCCGATTGCGGCACGTGCCTTATGCTTGCAAAGGTTGTCGGATAAGCCCCGCTTGTGAAGCGGGGCTCGGCTGGAATAGCCAGAAAGTCGGGCGCGAAATGCTATCGACTCGTCAGAGCCCAGCGGTCAGGATCGCGTAGCGGGAGGAAATGATGTCAGACGAGATTGCCGACGACAGACGAGTACAGCCCATCGCGGTGGATAATGGGGCGCCGATTATCTCGTTTGAGAACTTCGCCGCCCTCGGCCATAATCAGGGCCGATACGCCATCAGTCTGACAGTTGGCATCCCGGTCAGCATGAGCGACGGCAGCGTTCCGACCGTTCATCGTGTTGTGGCTCACCTCTACGCTGACGCTCGTGCTCTTCAAACCCTGCGCGATGCTATCGACAAGTGCTTCGTTCTCAGTGCCGACGCAAAGGGTAAGGCGCAGTGACATGCTATGCTCCTGCTGAAGGTTGGGGAATGAATTGACCGGCCGGCGCATTATCAACACGCCACTGCGTTCGAGCGAGGAGGAACGGAAGCGCCTCGACCTCGTTTGGAATGAGCAAACCAAGCTGCTCGCCACATGGCTTCGAGCGCCCGGAGCTCGTCGCCGGGGATGATGCAGATGCTGCGCAGTAGACGAAATGGGACGTGATTCCATCTCTCTACGCCGATCACAACGCCATCATCGAGGCGCCGCTGGCGCCCTACCATGTCCAAGAGAGCGGTTCGACCGTCCAGGACGACGGCTTCGAGACCATCCCGAAGAGCCTGAGCAGCGAAGCGGCCATTACGATCCATAGCATGGCGAGGAAGGCGGCACTTATCGGAGGTGTCCGGTTTTCCGGCAAAACGGCCGGTGGCCGCTGGTTGATCAAGATATCCCTCCGGCGATGACCACAGGCGCGTGATCAGGGCGTCCGCGCTGCTGTTCGCTGCCCGCTCCAAGCCAGCCGCCGCCTCAGCTTTCAGCCGCGCCGCTCGCTCCGCCAGGGTCATCGCCGGACGCGCTGACCGCCTGGCCTACTCCGTTTACGGATCACTTTTTTGGGCGATTTAGATTTCGGACAAAATCGATCAATCCCTTGATGTCGGTATCCGGTATTTTTTATCAAAAATTATAACCGTCAGCCCTGAATATATATACCCGAAAACAAATAAACCGATATAGACGTAGTATGTAAATGGTTTAAATATGAAATCAAAAGAGCTCGAGTCAGAAATAAATAAATCATAAGCGGTAAAGCTATTGCCGCTAATATGAAAAATGGAAAAAATACACGCAATGCAGCAAAATAAAGACAAAAACTATTCATGGCTAATCGATGTATATGCATATCGAAACTCTCTACTTCGTGTCCGAGTTTTCATTAGGGCCAGTCCCTGGGCCCCCAGCACTCGACTGCCCATTTAGTTTGACGTCCCTTCATTAGATGAGGTCGCCGCGTCTCTTCCAGACTGACTTGCGCCCGGCTGACTGGCTCCAGGTTGAGCAGAATTGGAAGGCGAGGCGCTCCCCCAACCGTATTACCCTTTCCTCCTTTGCCGGCGTTGGATCCTCCATGGTTGTTGCCCCTAGCTGCAACCAACGCCGCGCGGCCATGATCAGCCGCCACCCGGCGCCAGCGAGGCAGGGCAGCCCTGCGCGCCCTCTCCTCGGCATTGTCCCGGCCTGTCTGCTCCCAATGGCCCATCTGCAACTCGCTTATTGCCGGCCTAGGGCGGACGACGCGAACTTGAGCTTCGCGCCGCCTGCATTGAATCAGGCTGAGGCCTTGGCCCGCCCCCGCTTCGGTGCCGCAGGCGCAGGCGTCGTCTTCCGACGCTGCTGGCCCAAGCCCATGGACTTGGCCAGCTTTGAGCGGGCCTCGGCGTAGTTCGGCGCGACCATCGGATAGTCCGGAGGCAGATTCCACTTCACGCGGTACTGATCGGGCGTCATGTCGAACGCCATACGAAGGTGACGCTTGAGCGATTTGAACTTCTTGCCGTCTTCCAGGCAAATCAGGAAATCGGGCGTAATGGATTTCTTGATTGATACGGCCGGGATCGCCTTTTCTTCGGGAGCCGACGCCGGAGCCTGGCCAAGCCCAGTGAGTGCCGCGTTGGTGCTAGCAATCAACGCCGGAAGCTCGGCCATCGGCACGCTATTGTGCCCGACGAATGCCGAAACGATATGCGCGACCAGGTCGACGAGCGCTTCGTTATTTTCCGACATTTCCAATCTCCGTGGGCATTGCAGAGAGCTTACGCTTCGCTCCTTTTATTATAGAGTTTTCGTTTGGCAATAGATCTGCAAAACCCAGTTTTGATTTCTGACGTTCAGAACAGGTCGCCTTGCTGAGGCGGGGCGACTGCGGGGAACAGCTCCTCGCCTGGGCCATCCTGCTTCACGCCGCGCGCGACGATATCGAGCGAGCCATCTGGGAGCGGGCGTTGCAGCGCCCTCGCCTGCTCCCACGGCGCCGTCATCCAAGTCTCGCATTCTTCCGGCGTCGTCAGGATCACCGGCATCGCCTTGGGGTGGATCGCGCCGACCTCGGCGTTCGGTTCGGTCGTCAGGAAGGCGTAAAGGTCGATCGTCTCTTCGCCGGTCTTGATCTTGCGCACGCTGGTCCACTGCGGCGCCCAGATGCCGGCGAAGAATGCCGTCGGCCGCTCCTCGCCGAACGCGAACCAATGGTTCCCGACGGGGCCCGGCTCCGCGAAGGAGTTGAACGGGACCAGGCATCGGTTCTCCACGCCAAGCCAGCGCTTCCAGTGCGAGCTCGAGGTGTTGCGGACATTGGTCGTGCCGCCGTCCGGCTCCATGCGCAGGAGCCAGTCGAAATCGACTTCCTTGTTCTTCGCCCGTAGCTTGTCGGCTCGCTTCGTCGCAGCTTCGAGCAGAGCCTTCTTCGACGACGGCATGCCCCAGCGCGTCATTGCCAGCCGTGGGCTGCCCTCTTCATTGCGCACGATCGGTGCCGCATAATCGGGATAGATGCCCGGCTGCGGCGGCATGTTGACGCCGCCGCTGTCGAACTTGGCGAATAGCTTCCGTATCGCCTCGACGTTGCGGGTATGGCTGTAGAGATTGCACATGAGGCCTCCCGGCCTCAGCTTACCGCAGCTTCCGCCTTTGGAAACAGGTGGAGGACATAGCGCTCCGGCCTATTGGACTGCCATCCGGCGCAACAGGCCTCGATCGCGGCGCGCTCCGCCTCCTCCCAGACATGCATGTACTCGATCGCCTCGGACGGCACCTTATCCACCCATCCCAGGTCATCGGCTCTCTCAAGCTCGCAGATCGCCCAGTACGCCTTGCCCGCAGTGACGCCGGCCTTCTCGAAAACCGCCTGCGCGGCCGCGAGGCCACGGCTGGTTTCCTCCGGGCTCGCGCCTTCAATCTGCAGATAGACGCTCCTAGTCGCCTCCAACGCGGCGGCGGTTCGGCTCTCCGGGTTGCTCAGATGGAAGTTGGTCATCCTTCCCTCCTTTAATCAGGGTGAGCCCGGTCATGCTGGGTGGCAGATCGGGCGGTGAGGTCCGGCCGATATCGGGACAGTAGGCTCCGCACTTCATGCCGTATTTCTGCGGCTTTCGGGCCGGGTTGTGCGGGTCCCATGGGCAGCGCGACATGAAGATGGCGACGATCTGAGCGAGTGTCGCGCCCCCTCCATAGTGCCAGGACAGGACCGCGAGGCGGGCGTCGCCCTTGCGCTGGCAGAAGTGGCAGCGAAGGCGCACGAGGATCCACGGAAAATCCCGCAGCTCGGTGAGGTCGTTCGGAAGCTTCATGGCTCATTCGGTCTCGCGGACTGGCCGCGCTCCCTGCGAAAACAGCCCACGCAGATAGCCTCGCGATGTCGAGCGGTCGGCATCCGCCAGCAGGACGATGAAATCATGAGCCAAGGCGCGTAAGGCCGCGGCTTCGGTGCCGTGCTCCTCCATCAGCATGGAAACAATGCCCGTAATTTCCGCGTCCAGCGTGGTGTCTTCGACATGTTGGTCGGCCGGCTGGGCTGACATGGCTTGCGTCCTCGTGTATGAGAACATTATGAGAACAAACCGCCCCGGGGAGTCAAGCCATGAACGTCGACACCTTCTTTCTCCAGCCCTTCAAGACATACCGAAGGAAGCTCATTGCGAGCCAGCGCGTGCCGGCGAAAACGAAGCATCACGCGCTCAATGAAGGGGAACGCCTGGGGCGCACAGCCGAAGGCGTCGCCGTTGTCCATGTCGTCGCAGATGATGAGACCGGCGAAGTCGCGTCGATCGATGTCCTCGCCCGCCATGGCGCGATTCCGGAGGAGTTCGAGGAGCAGATCAGAGCGCTATGAGAGCGCGGGGCCAACCGAGCGTCACGCAGGTCAACCGCGACTATCCCTACCAGGTCGCGGTGCCGAAGTTCGAAGGCCACGGTCTGGGCTACTTCAATTTATCGGGGCCCCTGTCGAGCCTCTGCCGGCGCCGTTTCGACGTGCACGACGGGACGCGAAGCTATGAGGTCTTCTGCTTCAGCGACCAAAGCCAGGCGGAGCAATTCCGTGACGCCATCAGAGGCGAGGATTTCGACCCTCGCGACCGCGTGGGCGCGATCTGGCATCGCCGACGGGGCAAGAGGCGAGACGCCAGTCGGGCCCGGCGTGGCTATTGGTAAGCGGCTAGCAGGGCATCTTGTAGACGCTGGCCTCGTCGGCATCTTCGCGCAGGCCCTTGTAGGAGGCATGGCGGAGCTTCCCGTCGTCCGTCCAGCCCCGGAACTGGATCTCCGCGACGAGTGCCGGCGTCAACCAGCGATAGCCCCCCTTTCGTCCTCGCATATTGATCGCAGGCTTTGGGATGACGAGATCGTCCATCTCCTTTCGCAGCGCCGTGCCCGTGGCGTGCGTGAAGCCGGTGCCAACGCCCCCGACATAGACCAGGTGATCGCCCGCGCAGGCCGCCAGTAGCAGCCGGCCGATCCCGCCCAGGGCGATCGTCGACGGTTCATAGCCGACGATGACGAAGCTCTCCGACCGGCTGCATTTGATCTTCAGCCAATCGCCGCCGCGTCCCGATCGGTAG
>NZ_JBNPXO010000019.1:0-29495 GCF_050433265.1 Allobosea sp. OAE752 | reverse complement strand
CGACGTTGAGAGGCCGCCCAGAAGCGAACATCGGGTCGGGCGTCGATAGCGGTCCGTTCCCGCCCGTGAAACACCGCGCGCCAGCAAAGCAGCACCAACGCCGCCGCGCCTGAAAACGCAACCAGGACCGCCGTGCTCGCGGCGAGTCCCGCATGTTCCATCAGCACTGCGAGCGCAAGGGGCGCTGCGGGGCCTTCACCTGCGGCTTCGCCCAAAGTCCCCGATAAGTGACTCCTGGTCGACGTTTAAGTTTGGCAAAGACCTCTTCCGTGTCGGCCATCTGCGCCACTGCTTTAGGATTAACAAACGCCCCCCTCTATTTCTGTAACGCCGGCATCGGTGATGACATCAATGAAAGCAAGTTTTTGCTCCACCGTGAGAGTTTGCGCCTCAATTTGCACACTGTCTCGCGGCCCCCACTTCTACAAGATGAACACGGCTCGAGGCGGACATCAGACATTCCTATTGGCTGCGTCTAGTGCGGCGAAATGCGGTGGGATTTGCCGCTACAAATGCCGAGGGCGACCCAGGCCCTTTAGAGCTGCTTCTTTTACAGTTTCACCGCCACGTGACGATGATAGTCATTGCCCACGAGATTGGCTTTCCCGGTCGTCGGCGTCGCCGGCAGCGTCAATCTCGCCTTCCGCGACGACGGCATCGGCGGCGGAAAACGGAACCAACACATCCGGGATCGTGAAGAGGTTAGCTTCGGCGACATAGCGCACGGCCTGATCGACAGAGCCCGGGCCGTGCCGCTGCGCTTGGACAACCGACCCGCCCAGACGCAGCCGGTCAACTTGGCCAGGCGCGACGCACCGCCGGTCTTTCTGGCTACGGGATCGGAGGACACGACGGTGCTTCCGCGCAACAGCGAGCGCCTGGCGCTGGCGCTCCGAAAGGCGGGCGCGCGATCGGTCTCGCTGAAGATCTATCAGGGGCTCGGCCATGCCGGCACGGCCACGGCCCTGTCCCGGCTTCTGCAATGGCAAGCGCCTGTTCTCGAAGACGTCGTTGCCTTTCTTCAGGCGGCAAGAGTTGGGCAACTGCCGGGTTCTGCACCAGCAGCGGTTTCACTACGTGTTCCGGCTTTGGAGCGTCGGGAAGCGGACGTTCCAGATGTCGGCAATGGGCCAAACTCGCCCATTCAAAACGTAGGCGCTACGAGAGGTGCCGACGTTCTGAGGGATTACCGGCGCGGTAGGCCGGGGTCACCAAACCCGCGCTGCAGCATCGCAAAGGTCTCCACAGCTTGAGTAATGGAGCCGTTTGGAGCAGAACTTTCAAGAGTCTGCATCATTGTTGCGAAGACAGCGTCCTGTTCAGCGCTAGCGGACGCGATCATCGCCCGTAGATCGCAATTTTCTCCAACGGTAGCGGGCGGCGAGCCAAGGCTCAATTTCCTGGATGGTTCCGCGTTCGACCGGGCCTCAGCGGTTTTGCCAACCATGGAGCGCTCAGTGCGGCCCGCCGTAGGTTCGGGATGCGGTGTCGGTGTTTCCCGGCTTGTCGGCGGCGTGGTTCCTCCGTTCCATTCTGGCTTGGGAGCAGCCCCGGACGGCTGCCCCAATTCGGATTGATTCATCGTCGCCGATGCATTGATCGCTCCCACCACCTCCTCGTCATGCCAAGGGCGCAGCCTCGGTAGCTGCGGTGGCGCTCCTTTCGAGGCCTCATAGAGCCGCCGATACGGCCGATCCAGGTAATGCCGGATCTTGGTAAGCTCGAAGGATGGCGAGTTCTTCACCATCAGGATCGAGAGCCGCGCCGACATCTCGCGCAGCTCGAGCGGGCTGCGGAGCGGCCGCGGCGTATAATGGGGCGCCCAGGCGCGAGGCGAGAAGATCCCCTGCCCGGGTCGCATCACCGGCGTCTTGTAGATCTGGGTGGTCTCGCCGAGCATCTCCGACACGAATTCCGACGTCTCGAGATCGTTGATCTGGATGAAAAGCTTGATCTGCGACCCAGAGAGCGTGGTGATACGCGTATTCCGGCCATAGAGCTCGTCGAGCTGGGCGATATCCTGCAAGATGATCGCCATCCGAAAGCCGTAGCCGGCAGAAATGGTGATCTTCGAGATCAGTGAGTCCATGCGCCCAACATGGTAGAACTCGTCGAGCATGAGCAGCACCCGATGCGGTTCATCCGGGCCCGGGATCTTTTCCATCAGCAGGTCGTGGATCTGCTGGAACAGGATTCGGATCAGCGGTCGGAAGATCGCGAGTTCGGCAATGGTGCAGCCGATGAAGATCGTCATCGGCCGCCTGCGAAGTTCACGGATATCGAAATCGGAGGTCTCGGTCGCCGCTGAAATCAGCCCATTGTTCCAAAGGCTCATCGCCATGTTGACGTTGAACACGGCGCTGTTGCGGGTCTCGGGCTCCAGCGCGATGTACTGATTGAAGCTGTCGATGACCCAGGTCGGCAGATACTGGGATTCAGTCTGCACGATCGCGCGCAGGACGGTCGAGATGTCCTTGCCGGTCGTCGTCATGCGGGCGACGCTGCGCATATGCTGGGCTGATGCCGTCAGTGGCGACGAGAGCACATAGCCGATCAGGGCCGAGAGCAGCAGGCGCCCTGCCCCGGCCCAGGTGTCGTCGGCCTTCTCCGGAATGACGAAGCTCGCGACGACCAGGCAATCGGTCGCCATGCGCTCGTCGCGCCGCACGAAATCCAGCGGATTATAGCGATGGGTGTCGGGCGAGCCCGGCGAGAACATGAAGACCTTGTCGCCCTGCCGCCGCCGATGGCCTGCAAGCGCCTCGAAATTCTCGCGCTTCGGATCGAAGAAGACGGCCGAACCCTGCCAGAGATAGCCGTTCGGCAGCACGAAGCCGGTGCCCTTGCCCGATCGCGATGGGCCAACGACGAGGATGTGGGCCGGCTCGTCCGAGCGGAAGGTGACACCGTTCAACGTGCCGAGAATGATGCCCTGCTTGCCGGTCAGTCCCTGCTTCGCGGCCTCCATGATGGTGCCGAAGCGGGCCGCGCCAAATGGCATCTGCCGGCGGTTGACCAATCCGACGATGACGAGGCCGATGCCAATCGCGACGACGGTGCCGGCAGCATAGCCGCCGCGGATCAACGCCTCCGTTTGCGTCGGCGGATAGATGAGCCTCTCGCAGAAATGCCGCCAGGCGATCAAGGCGAAGCCGGACGAGCGGTCGGCGTTCTGCATCCGAAGCAAGGCCCAGCGTTGCGCCCCTTCGGCTGGAAAGCGCGATGGCGCCCAGCGCAAACCGACGATGACCTCATAGGCGAGGCTCCACAGCAGCCAGAAGGCGATCAGCGCCAGGACGGCGACGCCGATCCTATAGGCGACGATGCGCGCCATGGCCCTCTTGCCCTCGCTGGCGTTCATCCAGCCATTCCGCCATCCGCCTGAAATAAACCGCGGACGTGCCGCGCCAGCCGCCGATCTTGGTCTGCTGGATCACGATCGGCAGGACGGATTTGATGTAGGCGATGATCTCCGCGCGCTTCAGGCCGAGCCCGGCCTGCATCACCATGAGGGCAAGCTGCTCGAAAGCGCCGGCGGGACTATCGGCATGAACGGTCGTGATGCTGCCGGGATGACCGGTATTGATCGCGCGCAGGAAGGAATAGGCCTCGGCGCCGCGGATCTCGCCGAGAAAGATCCGGTCGGGGCGCAAGCGCAGCGACGCCTGCAACAGCATCTCGACAGTGACGCGCGCCTCGCCCTGATCACCCTTCGAGGCGATCAGCGGCAGATAGTTCGGCTGGATCGGCCTGACTTCGCGGGTGTCCTCGATGGTGATGATCCGCTCATCGGCCGGTACCTCCTTCAGGATCGCGTTGAGGAAGGTCGTCTTGCCGGAACTCGTCCCGCCCGAGAGCAGGATCGAATAGCGGTTGATCACGGCGAGCCGGATGAACTCTTCGATCCGCCCGGCATCGAGATGTTCGCAGAGCGCCCGGTCGATCTCGCTGAGCGTTCTCTCCCCGACCCTCTCCACCTGCCTGAACGAGCCGAGCCTGCGGTAATCGTCGAGCTGCATCTCCTTGATCACCTGCTTGCGGATCGCGAAGGCGCCGCCGGCGGGGGTCGCCGGCGGAATGACGCCCTGGAAGCGCTCACCGGTCGGAAGCGCTGCCGACAACAGCGGATGTTCCTCATTCACGCTCTGCCCGGAATGGCCAGCGATGCGCTCGGCGAGATGGCGGATCGCCTGCTCGGTCAACTCTGGAACCTCGTGGCGCTCCATCTCCGATTGACCGAAACGCTCGACCCAGACCATGCCGGGACCATTCGCGCAGATCTCGACGACCTGATCGTCGTCGAGCCAGGGACGGAGCGGCCCAAGCGCGCGATCAAGGAAGACCGTGAGATTTCTGGATGGTGCGCTCACGCCTGAGCTCCCGCAGCGCCTCCTTCACCGGATCGGGGTAAAGGGACGAAAAATCGAGGTCCCGCCGAACGAAGACGATGATCCTTGTGCCCTGGTCGAGATGGATCGTCGGTGGGATGTTGATCGAGTTCTTCAGTGCCTCCTGGGCGATATTGGTCAGGGTCTGCGAGACATTCTGGGCAGCGATCTGCCTCGCCTGAAGCGAGAGCTGGTTTTGACCGACGCCGGTCTGGGTCTGCGTGACCACGCCGGTCGCGGGATCGGTCGTGGTGATGACCGTGCCGTCGCCCGTCATGTCGTAGTTCTGGCCAAAGCCGCTCAGGAACTGCGCGGCGCCGCCGACGAGCGACAACATGATCGCGGCGCCGAAGCGCTCGAGATAGTGGTTGTCGACGGTGCCGGCGCTGCCGGCCCGGCCGAGATCGTCGGTGCCGTTCGAACCGAGCTGGACCGAGACGCCGTCGGAGCGCAGCAATCGCGTCCAGACGACGAAGACACGGGTCTGACCACGGGTGAGTCCGGACTTGTATTCGCCGACGAGACGGCTCCCGGCCGGGATCAGGATACGCCGGCCGTCGAAGGACCAGACATTCTCGGCGACGACGGCACGTACCATGCCCGGCAGATCGCTCTGGACGGCGGTCTCGAGCACCCCGCGGATCATCGTGCCCTGGGCTACCAATGCGTCGATCCGGTTGTTCCTGGTCGCGCGCGCGACATCGACGCCGGCGGCGGAGACCGAGGCGAGGAAGCGACGATTGGGGTCGTCGTCCGCCGCTGCCGCTGGTCCGGATGCGCTCTCGGGATTCATCGCGCCGGCGGCCGTCGCGCTATTGTCCGAGATAACCTGTGACGCGCGCAGGCGCTCCCATTTGCGGCGCTCCTCCTCCGCCAGACGCTGGCGTTCGAGCTCGGCCAGACGGCGTGCCTCGTCGTCATTTGGCATTGCGGCCGGGAAGGGAGGCTCGGGCGCGGGCGGCGGGTGGATGGTCTGCGGTGGTGCCGGCGGAGGCGCCGCCGGCTCGACCGGCGCTTGCGGAATGACGATCGTGCCCTGGTCGGTCTGAGGCCGCGGCGTCGACAGCGACGGCGCGGGAAACTGCGTCGTCGCGAACTCCTCCTTGTCCGGCGTGGTCATGACGGTCGAGCGCTGACTGGTGGTGCGATAGATCAGCCAGCCGGCGACGACGACCGCCCCGACCGGAACGCCCACCGTAAGCAGGCGCCCGAGCACGGTGCGGCTGCGCGCGACCGAGGTCGCGGCGACGGCCTCCAGCTCGAAAGCGCGATAGTCCTCGGCGCTCGGCATCGCTTCTCCTTATTGTCCCGTCGCGTCGACGCGCCGTGGCCCATAGGGCTCGAGCCCGGTCGGTTCGTGCAGATTGGTGCGGCGCCGGTTGAAGATGCAGGTCGCCTCCTGGCCATTGCGCAGCGTCCACTGCGCCGCGACCTTGTCGACGACGACATACGGTCCTTCCGTCCGGAAATTGACCAGGCTCTCATTGCGGTCGCCGTCGACGATATAGATCGCCGGCGTCTCACCCTCGAAACGGAACCAGGTCTTGGTCCCGTCGTCGAATACGGTCACGGGCTTGTTGGCGGAAGCACCCTTGTAGCCGTACTCGCTATTGGCATTGGCGATATTGAGGGCCTTCAGATTGGGATGGGCGGCGCGCTCTTTGGCGGCCGCGAGCAGGCGCGCATCGGCCTCGTCATCCGGGAAGCGGAAGCGCACGGCGTAGGTCTGGTTTTGGACAGGATGCGTGTTCGAGCGCAGCAGGAAGACATAGACACGCTTGGTGGTGACGACATTCAGGTTCGATTGGGCGTTCTTCTCGACCGGTTTGACGAAGATGATGTCGCCCTTGCGATTGGGCTCGACCTTCCAGGCGATCGCATCGCCAAGCGCGAGGGTCTCGATCTTCTCGTCCGACTGGAGCTGGATCATCGTCGAGGTGCCGTAGCTGGCGTCGATCGCCGTGACATTGTCGCGGTTGTAGGCGACGTCGCGGATGCGCGCGTCGGTTCGGCCCGGCCTCGGCGTCGCCTCGGCGCAAGCTGCGGAGATTGGCAGGGCCGAGATCGCGAGGCCAAGCAGGATGCGCCGGATCACGGCTGGCTCCCGGCGGTGCCCGGCGAAGGAGCCGTCTCCTGGTCGCGGCGATATTCGAGCACCTGGAACCCGAGCGGGTTGTCGAAGCGCCATTGGTTGCGCATCGGCGTTGCGGTGTAGCGGAAACGGACGAGCGAGACCCAGTGGCGGGTCAGGAGGTTGGTCGCCGCTTTCTGGTCGGTCGAGAAGCGCACCAGCGCCGTGCGGTTGTTCGGGAAAGTCACGGATTTGATGGTGACCGCGACCTCGGTGTTCGAGCCGAAAAGCTTGACCGGATTGTTCGGGTTCGCCGGCGAGTAGATCTCCGTGAGCTCGCGCGAGGCATCGCCCGCTGAAAGCAACTGGGCGAGGTCGAAATTGTCCTTGAGCGCGCGGGGATCATAGGTCTCCCGCGCCTTGATATAACGCACGACACTGAACATGGTGACGGCTTCGTCCTGGGTCAGCGCGCCCTCCGCCATCGGACGCTTGACCTCGACGAAACCCGTCGTCTTGTCGACCACGACCATATAGGGCTCGTAGGTCTTGAGCGGCACGAGCAGGGCGAGCAGGCCGAGCGCGACGATGGCGACGATCGACATCATCGCCGCGACGACCCAGGCAAGTGCCCGCGAATTGCGGTTGCGGCGAGCGAGATCATGTTCCCAGCTCGTGCCCTCAGCATAATAGCGCGGATCGACCCGAGGTTTTTCCGATGCGGCGACCTCGCTCATGACTGCCCTCCCCGCTCGCGGGTTCGCGGCGCGGCAGCCTGATTGCGAATCTGGTCGGCGAGCCGGCGGAATTCGGCCGTCTCAGCCCAGGAGCCGGCGCGCAGGCCAACGCGGGCGCGCTGACGAGCGGTCAGTTCCTCGCGCCGCGACAGCGATGCTGGCTTGAAGGGATTGCGCAGATCGAGCCGAGTCCGGTTGGCGGCGAGGCCGAGACGATAGCCGGTCGCTGTCGCCAGCACGGCGCCGATCCGCGGAGCGTGGACCGGAACGCCGCCGGCGATCGCCGCGGCGACGTTGTTGATCTGAGCGAGCAGCAGGACGCCGATGATGGCGAGCAGAACGACCGGACCGATCGTGGCCCAGGTCGCGGATTTGCTGCCGGCGACGCCGTTCAGCGCATCGATCGATTGCTGGATCAGCGAGACGTAGAAGGCGAGGAAGGCGTAGACGAGGACCTGTACCATAAAATACTGCGCGATCGCGCCGAGCCAGCCGCTGAAGAAGCGGCTCGTCACGCCGAAGAGCAGCAGGATGATGAAGAGCGGCGCGAGCGCGAGCAGCAGCCACATGAACATCTTCGAGAGAATGATCAGGAAGATCGCGAAGCCGATCAGGATCGCCATCGCGACATAGAAGACCGCGGCGAAGATGTAGGGCCCCCAATTGGTGATGCCGGCATTCTGCAGGAAGGCTTCGGTGGCGCTGTTCGTCGTGTCCCACATGTTCTGCAGGGCATTCTGGACGCCGTTGACCGAGGTGAGATTGGCCGAGGTGCCGGTGTTGTTGGCGGTGGTGACGACGCTGAGCAGCGCGTTGCCGATGGCCGAGGGGCCGCTGTTCATGGCGTTGTAGATCAGGGTCTGGAAATCGTTCCAGCTTGTGGCCAGTGCGTAGATGATGAAGGCCCGGAGCAACCTGAAGGCATGCTCGGCCGGGCCGCCGGTCGCGGTTCCCTGCCAGATGCCGATACCCCAGAAGATCACGTAGAGCGTAAGCAATAGCCCGGCGACGCTGGTGGCGCCGCCGGAAGTCGACGCGTTCGCCAGCGCCTGATAGGCGTTCGAGACATAGTTCTGCCCGATCTGGTCGACGGATTGCAGAAGCGTCGTGACGCTGAAGCTGTTGCCCATCGCTCTCCTCAGATCGGCCGCATCGGGCCGCAGGGCGTCAGCGAGGTGAACACCGCAGGAGCCAGCGGTTCGCTTCCCGCGTATGAGGCGATCGAGGAACCGTCCTCATCGGCGGCGCACGGCGCCTTCAATGGCTTGTAGGCGCAGCCGCTGAGAAGGCCGGTCAACAACATGAGCGTCGTCAGCCTGTGGAGGACCTTCACGGTTTCAGCGCCTTCGGTTGCGTGAACGTCGTGGCGCGTGAGGCGCCCTTCGCTGCGTCGTCCGAACTCTGCGTGATGGCGGATGTCGCGGGGCGGATGGAGCGAGCCGTCGAGAAGCCGATGGCGGCCGCGACGAAGGCGATGACCAACCCGCCGAGGCACCACAGCACGACCTTGCCGGTGTCGCCTGTCATGGAGTGAACTTCATGGCGCGGGCCGCTGCCGATTCCGCCGCGAGGCGATCGAGATTGGCCTGGTTGGCGGCGGCCGCGGCCGTGTTCACCGTGCCGCTGAGCTCATTGATGGTCTGGCCGGTCTGGATCTGAACTTGCGTGTTCTGATCGACGCTGCCCTTGAGATCCTGGGCCTTGCCGATTTCCTGACCGCCTTGGGAGAAGGCCTGAGAACGCTGCCTCACCGCGCCTTGCGTGGAATCGATCAGCCCTGACAGGGTCGCCGCGACATTGACCGAGTTCTTGTAGGCGGTGTCGACCGGATGGGTCCTGCCGCCGACGAGCCCGGTGATGGTCTGCACGAGCTGCAGCCCGTTGATCAGCGAGGACACGATGTTCTGCGATCCGGAGCCCATCCCGGCGAAGGAGAGCGTCCCGCCCGAGATAACCGAGCCGAGTGAGGGGGCCGATCCCATGGAGAAGCCACCGCCGAGCGCCATCTGCGCGAGCGAGCCTTGCGCCTGAGACGAGCGGTCTCCGGTGACTGCGGCCAGCGTCCTTTGCGTGTGTTGCATGATCTGCTGGTCGGCGACGAGGATCTGACGCGTCGTCGAGGCGATTTCCTGGGCCTTGGCGAGATTGGCGTCGTCGCGGGTCGGGACTTGCGCGAAGACCGGGCTCGCGATGGCGATCGCAAGGCCTGAGAGCAACAAGCGGGGACGCATCGATCTCTCCCTTATCGGCTGTTGGCGGCGGTGGCCGCGTTCTGGATCTGCTCAAGGAAGAACAGGACGTTGCCGGCAGCATCGACATAGCGGGGCGTGACACAGGCCGGATTTTCCGAAGTACCGGCTTCCGGCAACCGACAGCTCGACGGGGTGCGGCATGGATCGGGGGCGATCCCCGAACCGGTCGTGCCAGTCGGACAGACCGTTCCCGTTGCCGCCGGATGGGTGGCGCCACCTGCCCGCATCCCGCCGGCGGCGCGGCTTCCGTCGCTGCTGCGCGCGAGATTGAGGGCATTCAGCGCCGTCACCCATAAAGTCGCGGAGTTGATCGCCTCGTTCCAGGCGAGGTTGTTCTGGATCCGGGCCGCGCTGTTTGCATCAAGGGACGCCATCACCGTGTCGGTCGCGCCAACCTGCTGACCCGTTGCGCGAAAGCCATTCTGCGCCGCCTGCAGGGTCGAACGGCTGGCATCGAGACCACCGACGACATTGCCGGCGGACTGGAAGAGCGTCTGGTTGTTGAGGGCCGCGCCCTTCGCACCAGCAGCCGGCGTGACGGAACTCTGCGGGCTGTAGGCCTGGATCTTGCGGGCACCGTCACCGCTCTGCGGTTGCACGGCCGGGTTGGTGAGGTTGGCCTTCTTGCCCGTCGTCAGCGCGCATTTGACCCCCTTGTTGGCCTCCTTGCGCTGGCTCGTGATCGGAACGAGCTTGACTGTCGTCCCGGCGGTCTCCGACTGCTTCGTCAGCAGGGCGGCATCGTTGACCGGGACATTCGCGAGTGCGGGCGCCGCAGCAAGCGAAGTCACGAGCGCAATAACGAGGCGTACCCGCTTCATGAAGCCTCCCTCCCGAGGAAAATCGGCAGCCAGGTTGTAGGGTCGTCACCCACGCGGGCGCGCAGCGCGTCGAGCTCGGCCACCGTCTCGGTGCGTCCGGACAAGACCTTGATGAGATCGGGCATGCCGGTGAGGTTCAACCGTGCCACGACGCTGTCGCGCCCGTGCTTGATCAGGAAAGAGCGGCTTTCCGGCGCGGTCGAGCGGATCCAGGCAATCTCGCGGCCGGACAAGCGGAAGGCTTGGGCGTAGCTGTCGTCGTCGGCCTTCGGGTTCGGGAAAAAGATGTTAGTGCTGGTCTGTTCGATCAGCGTGTTTGACGACTTCGAGCGAACGATATCGGCCGCCGATTGCGTGCCGAAGCCGATGATGCCGTTTTGCTTGCGGATCGTCTTCAGCTTGTCGCGGATGAAGAGGGCGAAGACATCGTCATCGAGCAGGCGCCAGCCCTCGTCGAGGAAGATCATGACCGGATCGCCGGTCAAAAGCTCCTCGGTCCGATGGAAGATGTACATCAGCGCCGCGGTGCGGATGACGGTATCGTCGAGCACCCGCGTCATGTCGAAGCCGAACACGCTCGAGATCGAGAACCGGTCCTCGTCATTGTCGAAGAGCCAGCCGCGCTGGTCGGCCCGCATCCAGCTTTCGAGCCGGGCAAGCAGATCCCCCTCTCCCGCCCGGATCCGCCCGCGCAGCAGGGTCGAGAAGGCTTTGAGCGTTCGACCTTCAGGGCCGGCGCCGAGTGAAGCCGCGATCGCATTGCGGATCACCTGCTCTTCGGAGGCCGAGAGCTCGCCGCCATTGCTCGGCCTCAGCATGAAGGCAAAGAGCTGGAACAGGAATTCGCGATTGGGTGCGGTATCCGGCAGCGAGAGCGGGTTGAAGCCGGTCGGCTCGCCAGGCACCAGCGTCTCGTACCGGCCGCCAAGCGCGCGGATGAAGATCTCGGCGCCGCGATCCTTGTCGACGAAGACGAGTTTTGGCCGCGGTTCGATCCGCTGGGTCTGCGCCGCGATGAACGAGAGGAACACCGTCTTGCCCGAGCCGGTCGGGCCGAGCACGGTGAAGTTGCCGATGTCGCGGATATGATGGTTGTAATAATAGGCCGTCTGCGAGGTCGTCTCGAAGACCGAGATCGCCGGTCCCCAATGATTGCCCGCAGGCCTGCCACTGGGATAATTGTGCAGCGAGGTCAGTCCCGCAAAATTCTTCGACGAGAGGATCGACTTGCGGGCGATATAGGCGAAGTTGCCGGGAAGTTGGGCCCAGAAGGCCGGCTCGCAATTGAGATCCTCGCGTACCCAGATGACCGAGCGATCGGTGAGAGCTGCGCCGACCGCTGTGACGGCCGCGCCGACCTCGGCGAGATCGCGACCAAGGCACATCACCGTCATGTGATGCTCACCATAGATCGCCTCGGAGGCGAGGAGCTCGTCGCGCGCGTCGTCGAGATGCTCGGCGACGATCGAGCCGGCCTCGTCCGACATGTCGACCTGACGGGAGACACGTTCGATCTGCTTGGCCGCTTCCGGCCGGTCGACGATCGCAAAGCTCTGAGTTGCGATGAATTCGTGCGGGACGCGCAAGAGATTGTCGAAGGAGCCGGGCCCGGTCTGGGCCGGATATTCGCGGATCGAGACCATCGCGCCGAAGCGGGTGTCGGTGGGGCCGGCACCGCGCAGCTCGATCGCGTTGCGGCCGAAAAAGATGCGCTTCATCGCCAGCGCCTCTGCCAGATCCATGCGCGGCAGATGCATCGGCCGCGGCAGGCCGCCATTCAGCAACTGGACCAGGAACTCGAGCGGTTCGGAAAACCAGACGCCCTCGCGATCGACGACGCCGAGCTGCCGGATGCCGTAGCCCGACAGGTTTTCGCGGATCGCGGTCGCGACGTCGCGCAACTCGCTCAGCGCTGTTTGCTGCGCAACCGATGCGCCTGACTCGTCCTTGCGGCCGAGCAGCTTCGCCAGCATGAACTCGAAGGTACCTGCCTGGCCCTGCAGCGGGCGGCGGACGAGCGTCAGGTAGAGATCGTTGACGAACATCCGCCGCTTCGACAGCGCGGCATTATAGCGTTCGTCGAGCTCCCGGCAGAACGGATTGTCGAAGCTGGAGTCGATCCGGGGCTGAACCTCGCGCCGCACGATATGGGAAACGAGGGCGAAGCGAGAATTCGCCAACGTGCGCACGACGTCGTTGCGGCCGAGCAGGCGTGCATTGACCTCGCTGAGATCGGAGGTCTCGAAGGAATAGCCTTCGAGCTTGAAGATGGTCAGGACCAGACCGTCGCGCGTGCGGATGATATGGTCGTCGACATGCCTGGTATAGGGCACATGCGAGGAAACCGGGCGTTCGCGCCGCGCGATGGCGCCGAAGGTCAGTTCATCGAGCAGAGCGCGGGCGACCACGACGCCACCTCAGACACTGTAGCTGTCGGCGCTCCAGAAGGAGCGTGAACGCGGCGGGCACTTCGCTGATTTGACGAAGAGGATCTCAAAGATCCGATCGTCCCGCAGCGTCATGACGAAGCCGAGCAGATGCAGCGGGATTGCGACGAGCAGCATCATCAGATTGTGCGAGACGAGGAAGCAGACGCTGGTCACGACGCCGTTCAGCATGAAATACATGTAAGGCACGCCCATCAGCGTAGGCGCCCGTGTCAGCGCCTTGACCAAAGGTGTGATCATCGGATCCTCGAGCTCGCTACCCGTCATTGGCCGACTGCCGACTGGAAGAACTGGACGATCTGGGCGGAGCCGAAGACCAGCACGATGCCGAAGATGACGCTGCCGGCGATGCCCCAGGTCAGCCGCGCGGTCCAGGCGAAGAAGCCGCAGGCGATCACCGCGAGCGTCGCAAGCGAGGTCGCGATCGGTCCGGTCATCGTCGAGACCAGTTGCTGCAGGGTCGACTGGACCGGTTGCAGGGTGCCGCCGGATTGGGCGGACGCGGCGTTGGCGGTCAGTGCGAGAACGGTGCCGGCGAGAACGGTGCCGGCAAGGGTACGCAAGGTAGGCGACAGGATCATCGGTGCCTCCATTCAGTCGATGTGCATGACGAAGCCGTCGTTCCAGCCGGCGCCTGGCGGTGCCTTCGACGGAGATCTGCCGGCGACCGTGCGGCCGGGCGCGGGCAATGTGTAGAAGTCGTTGATGACCTCGGCGACGTAACGCACGGTCTCCGGATAAGCCGGAACGCCGCGGTTCTTCTCGACCGCATCCTCGCCGGCGTTGTAGGCGGCGAGGATGTAGAACGGGTTGCGGTACTTCTCGTGCAGAGCGCGCAGGAAGCGGATACCGCCGCGGACATTGCCGACCGGGTCGCAGAGATCGACCTGGAAACGCTTTGCCGTCTCCGGCATGAGCTGCATCAGCCCGAAGGCGCCCTTCTCGGAGATCGCCACCGAATTGAACCGGCTCTCGATCTTGGCGACCGCGAGCACGAAGTCGGGATAAAAGTCCTCCTCCATGGCGACACGGGTCACCAGCGCGCGCGCCTCCGCCACAGGCAACGCCTTGTCGATGGAGCAGGGCGGCGTGGCTCGCGCTCTGTCGCTGCGTGCGGCTGGTGCGGGTATCGGCGACACCGGGATCACACGCCCCGACGCATCGACGGTGGCCAGCTGCGGCGGTGGACGCTCCTGCGCGCGGGCGCCCGCGGGGGCGATGGCGAAGATCGTTAATCCGACTGTCAGGCCTCGAATCCGCATCTCTCGGCTCTTCCAATCTAACATCTATTATAATAGATATTAGACATAGCTGCTTCGGCACGAACTGGTCAACCCCGATCGCGGAGGAACGCGTGAGAGCTGTTCGGATGATGGTGATGCTTAGTGCATGCGGGTCGCTCTTGGTCGGCCCCGCGGCAGGCCAAGACGCTTCATTCGGCTGCAAGGTGCTGCTCTGCTCGGCCGCAACCTCGCCGGGCTGGCCGAGCATCCCCTATTGCGTGCCGGTCATGCAGACCCTGTTTCGGATTCTCGCCAAGGGTGGGAGTTGGCCGAACTGCCCGGAAGCCCGCGCCAGCGGCCTTGGCTATGAGCCTTATCAGGCTTGCTCCGCTGGCCAGACGCCTGTCCTGGCTGGGGACGATGCCGGGATGGCACTAACCGAAACCCCTCACGGCAATCTCTGCGCCGACCTGTCGAAACCGCGGCAGGACTGCTCGACGGATGCGGGCTGCCGCACGCGCTATCCGACGACCCCGCGCGCGACGCGCAGCGAACCGTATTTCGTCGACATCGTCACGGCGAACGGCGCCCAGCGCTTCTACTTCTCGCTGCAGGGCTATTGAGATGAGGCGAGCGAAATCCGTCGCGATCGCGATGGCGATCCTCGCGACCGCCAGCGCGTCGGCGCAGACGGCGTCACGCTGGTTCCCGATTCCGGCGCAGGCGCAGTATCTCACCGGCGACAGCTGGTCCGATGCGGGCACGACCTATCGCCTCTACGGCGTGCAGTCCTGTCTGCGGGGCACCAGTTTCACAAACGCTCGGGGCATCCGCCGAGATTGCGGCGAAGCGTCGCTTGCCATGCTCGTCGCACTGACCCGCGATCTGAAGCCGCAGTGCCATGACGCGGCCGCACTGCCACAGAGCCGCACGGTCTTCGTCTTCTGCATCGCCGCGCGCAGCGAAGGATCGGGCGCAGGCTCGCGGATCGATCTCGGCACGGCCTTGATCGCCACGGGCTTCGCCTTTGCCGCGCTGAAGCCGGACGGCAAGCCGGTGCATGAACCCTATCTCGTGGCCCAGCGCATCGCCCGACAAGCCCGTGCCGGCCTCTGGGCCTTTCCCGATCTCCCCGACCCCAATGCCGTCATCCTGCGCGGTTTGCGTGAGGACAGCTCGCATTCGATCGGCATGCCGTCACCACGCTGATCGTTCCATCAGGAGACTTCGGATTGCCGCCTCGAGCTCGATATGGGAATCTCGCAATGGCGCGGCTGCGTGAAGCCGGCGTCGGCTGCCTCAGTGCGCTCGCTTTTGTCGCGCCGTGCTTGGCGCAGGCCTCGAGCACCGGAATCTATCGTCCAAAGCTGCCGGCGCAGTCGCCGCCCCTGCGCGTCGAGGTCATCGACGGCACCCGGTTCCGCGACATCGAGACGAAGGCGGTCTTTCGACTCCATGGCATCGAGACCTGCGCGCCCGGCCAGATCGCGACTCTGGAGCGCCAGGCTTGGCCCTGTGGAACGGTTGCGGCGGCCTGGCTGGTGAACGCGACCCTCAACCGCTGGCTCGCCTGTGCCGTGATCCGCGAAGAGGGCGACGAGCGCCTCGCGCGCTGCGCCACCGCCCATCATCCGGATCTCGCAGCTTCAATGCTGCGCGAGGGCGTCGCGGTTCTGACTCCCTCGGCCAGGAACGACCGGGAAGTCCCGCCAAGCTATGGCCAGGCCGAACAGCAGGCACGCAAGGCCTACCGCGGTCTGTGGTCGAGCACGTTCGAGATGCCCTGGGACTGGCGGGCGCGCTGGCCCGACGGAGCTCGGGCTGTCGGGCGCGAGGCTATGCCATGATGGTGCGCTCGACGTGGTCCATCATCGCGCTCGCGATGGCGGTCTCCGGATGTTCGACGTCGGCCCCGGAGCCGGTGCCATCGATCGCCACGGAAACGGCCCTGGGACGGCACGCGTTGCAGACGCCGGCGCATGTCGTTCCCGGAAGGCTCGAATACGCGCCCGACAATTCGACCTTTGCGCCGATCCTGACGGAGCGCTTCCCTTACCCCACGCAAGCAGACGCCAATGCCGCCTATCTCCGATGGATCGACGCGGCCGCTCCAGGCCGTTCGTATCCTTCGGCAGTACGCCTGTTCGGCTGCAAGCCGGGCGCCGTCGACGCGCAGACCGCGCGGGTGACCCGCTATCGCGGCCCCGTCGTTCATTGCGCGACAGACTTGCTCGACGGGGATGGCCGACGGCTGCGGCGCGAGACGGTGAATGTCTACTACCACCGCTCGGCCTGGACGATGCAGCCGCTCGATCCGCCGCGCGCGCCCGTCGCCTGGCGGGATCGGGAGGGTTCGCCCCGCGATATCTGGCGGTGGCTACCTGGCCGGTCTCGATACCAATAGGAGCCGGTGATGGCTGATCTGGCTGCGATCGGGAGAAGGGACAGCGAATACAGGGGCCCGCCGCACGGCTCGGCTCGCCGGCACCGCATGCCGGTCCTGATCGCGCTGGCCCTGAACCCGGTGAATACCGCGCCGCTGCTGGCACAGACACTAACGCCGGACCCGGGCGCGTGGCGCCCCCTCGCCTATTCCGACTTGCAGCGGCCAACGCCGCGCAATGCGACCTATGCCGACATCTGGAAGGATCAGCTCGACGCCAACAACGAAGCCTATAGGGCGCGCGGCGATCGGCGATTTGTTGATGGCAATGCGCCGGCGACGGCGGCGCATTTCGTCATCTGGAGCGAGCAGCGATCGGTCGTCCTCACGGTGCTGAACACCGCGCTCGGCTGCTCACCCAAGCTGCGCGACGCCAAGGCGCAGGTCCTGGTCAAGCTCTGCCCGATGCGGATTGCGATCTACAACGGCATCCGCGTCGAGACACTCGATGCCGGTCGCGGCTGCTATCTCGAACCCGAGGCTAACAGCACGATCAATCCGTCTGTCGCAGCCGCTTACGGCGCCTATGACGTTGGCGCGAGGCGCCTGAAGCTCGGCATGGTCGTCAATCACCGGGTCGTCGACGGCTGCTCCTTCAACATTCCGCTCGTGCGCCCATGAGCAGCCACCACCCAAGGAGGGACCCATGAGACCAGGATTGTTCGGGATTGTCGCCCTGGCTGCCGCCAGCATCGCGATCGCGAACCTGTCCGATGCGGCCGAGGCGAACTTCACCTACAAGGTGAGCTATCGCAACGTTGCGGTCGATCCCGAGGGGATCTGGACAGGGGAGGCCCTTTCTGGCGGCCCCGTGACGATCCACGAGTACCAGCTCCGCACAATGGGCCGCGAATTCCTGATCTCGCAAATCTGGAACGACGATTGTGCGCCCGCCATCTGCCCGACCCGGCTGCTGCGCCTCGAGCCTGGTGGCGGCCGCGTCGTGCTCGTCGACGACATGATGCGCCAGATCATCCCCCCGAACGATCCACGCTTGGCCGGCCTGCCGGTCAATGGTCTGCAGGCCGAGTTCGCCCGGAATCCTTTCCGGCTGAGTGACGACGGGAAGACGCTGCTGAACGGCGATTTCCGCTTCGACGTCGACGAGGTCAAGCGATGATGAAGCGCCCTGCCCTCTTCGAAGCCGGCGTCGCGCTTTGCCTCTCCTCGGCGCTCGTTTTCGCCGGAGAATCCGCCGCGAGTTTGATCGCCGCGGGCATCCCGGCGAACTGCGCGCCTTTCGCGGCGAAGGTCTCTGCGGCCGAGGGGAATTTCGGTACGACCAATCAATATGGCTGTCTGGGGGCCTTTCAGTTCTGTCCCGGAACCTTCGAGCGCTACTACACTGGCAGCGCCCAAAGCTTTCTCAACGACCCGCAGGCGCAGGTCGCCGCCTGGACGCGCTATCAGCAGAATTCCTGGTCGCAGGTCCAGAAGAACGGCATGGGTTCACTCGTCGGCCAGCAGGTCTGCTCCGGCGGCCGCTGCGCTACGATCGACCAGTCGGCAATCCTCATGGCCTGCCAATTCGGTTGCGGCAAAGGCGGCAAGCTCGCCAACTATGCCGCGAGCGGCGACTGCAATGCGCGCAACGTCAAGGACGGCAACGGCGTCAGCGTCTGTACCTATCTGGTCAAAGGCGCTGGCTACGATGCCTCCTGCTTTACGGGTGATCCAATGACGAGCTGTGTGCCAGCGCCCACAGAGCCGGGCGACTATCCGACGTCGATCGGGGTCGCGGCCAACCCACCCTCCCCTTTCGATGCGTCGGTCATCGTGCGCTCGACGGAGGTTTAGCGGCACGTTGGTTTCGCCCGTAGCTATCGAGCCGCTGGCTTCTTTCGGTGCCATCTCGTCGGGTTAGCCTGACCGCGCGGAAATCGGGGCCCTTGCTTGCGTCTTTCAGTTCCCGGCGAAGCTCCAAATAGATTATCGCAGACCGCTTGAGGGCGTTGGTATTACATCTCGAATGCAGCGCGACTATCCCGTTGGCGGAGGCGGTTGGTCAAGATGCTGGGTTGAAGACCATCGCGGTTGATGGCTACTGATCTTGACATGAAGCGGCCTAGCCGGAGGTTAGGAGATGGTTCGGACATGACCCATTATGTGAGCACAGCACTATTTAAGCAATTCGCGCTTGGCTTAAACAGTGGTTCAGCTAAGATAAGCGCTTTTGAATAACGGGCGACACCATCATGAACGAGTACATGCAGTGGTTTCCTGACAGCATTCTCTCCCCTTTCAGTGACGAGAACCCTGCCGGCTGCGTTCGACGGATGGTCCTTCACTGACGACACGGTCGATCACGAGCAACCCATCGAAACCTGCGAACTCTGCGCTCGGCAAGACCTTCGCTATCACTTCGAGATCGCTAGTCACTATACCGACGCAACACTTTGGCTCAGCTCCCATGGCATACTGCAATTCGACATGGCCGTCATGGAGAAAGGCCGGTGCCTATCGCCGAGCGAGGCGAAGCGTCGTGGTATCGCTTCTTGGTACGCTGTTACTTTGGCGCAGGCGGGTCAAGGAGATCCCTTAGGATCAACAGTCCGAATGCATCAATCTGCTTATCGACGGCGGGGCTAAGATCCTCGTCACAATAGTAAGCGTAAACCAGCGCCCAGAATACCACCTCGTCAGACCGGCCACCGAACAGAGCCTTCTGCATGGTTCTTCCCATCAGTGTGATGGCGCGCACGTGCTCATATCGGGTGCGCAACTCGCCGGCCACGACCTTCGCATCGGTCATGCGGATCATCGTCTGCTCCCTGCTCGAACAGAAGATCAAGCCGCCGTCGGGAGGGGGATCTCGGAAACCACGGAAGTTTTGGAACCGCGCGCCTCGTGGATCGTGTCGAGGGTTTCACGATTGAAGGACATGCGCAGCGCGACAACTTCGTCTCGACCAATTTTCTTCGGAAACCCAAGCGGCCTAGCGAAGAAGCGCAACTGCATCGCTTTGACCATGAGGCGCCAATCGATCACAACCGTGACGGTGTCGACCCGGTGCCTCAAACCCCATTCCACAAGACCCTGGACGAGTTCGAGGAAGGGTCCGTCGGGCCGCGGGCGAAAGTCGCGCCATCCGGGCGCAACGCAAAACCGCGTCCACTCGAAGACGCGCGGTCCGGTTGGCGGCTGCTCGCGACAGAGGTCGCCGAGAACCTCCGTCAGCAGATGGGGCCGTGTCGTCGGCAGCAGCCGCTGATATCCAACAATCTCGTCGCCTCGTAGGCACACATGGTGGACCGCATGCTCATCGTCGAATTGATCGCGCTCAAGCCCATCTGGCCGGCGCAAGTCTATCCAGGCTTTTTCGTCGACGAAAATTGAGTGGCGGAAGCGGAAGACCCGATCCATCAGGGCGCCATGCCTATCGATGTCCGAGCCGGGAATGACCACAAGCATCGTGAAGCTCCTCGGCTGAAAGCGGCGCCGAGTGAGGCACATGGCTAGCCTTCTCTCACTTGTCACAAATGACCATTGCGGGTTTCGAAGGCCCCCTTCCCCGTATAGGGTTCATACGCGATCCGGCTGCTCTCGATAGCCACGGCAGAGGGCGAGTTCTTCGATTGCGAGCGCGATCGCAACGGCCACTAACGATGGCGCCGCGCCGAATCAGAACGTCTGGTGCTGCTGGGGCTTGCCGCCACCCCTCCCCTCCCCTTCGGCAAAGTTCATTGAGCCGCAGGAAGAAGCAGCGGCGTTTTGATCCTTCGATGGGATGCGGTGATCCTTTGCTGCGTGGATGGCATTCAAACTGGCCAAATATCTTTGGTCGTCAACAGGTCGTTAACCTTAAATCTCTGGACCGACAGCTAGAATCATGGCGTAGCTTATCGGGAGAAGGCCGATAAAGCGGCCTTTGCCCGACAAAGAGGAATTCTTACGCCAATGCCCGAAGCCGTGGCGCAAAAATCCATACCGTCGCTGGCACCTGCCGAGCGCGTTTGGAAGCACGCGCGGGTCCTTTCGCAGCAGCTAAATGCGCTGCGCGAACGCATGTACCCGCCGCACGCGCAGAAGAGCCTCCGTCATTTTTTGACGAATGAGGTTTCGAAGCTCACCTCGATTCCCGATTCGACGCTGAAGCTTATGTCGAATGAGGGCAAGGGGCCCCTGCCCGCTCGCCTGGAAAACAATCACCGAGCCTACACTCTCGCTCAGGTCAACGAGCTGAGGCAGCTCTTTGGCGCGCAGAAGCCCTCCGAAGCTCTTCGCTTTCTTCCGCATCGGCGGCGGGGGGAGCATTTGCAGATCCTGGCCATTGCCAACTTCAAGGGCGGCTCGGCTAAGACGACGACCAGCGTGCACCTTGCGCACTATTTGGCGCTGCATGGGTATCGAGTTCTCGCGATTGACCTCGATCCGCAGGCCTCGCTTTCAGCCATGTTCGGCGCGCAGCCCGAAATGGACGTTGCTGCCAATGAGACAGTTTGGGCCGCTCTTCGATATGACGAGCTCCGCCGCCCGCTGCGAGACGTGATCCGGAAAACCTACTTTCCGGGCGTCGATCTCATACCGGGCAATCTGGAAGTGATGGAGTTCGAGTACGAAACGCCCCGCATGCTGGCTCAAGCCAGAAAAGCCGATTCGCTCTTCTTCGAGAGGCTCGGGCTGGCTATTCGGGAAGTCGAGGACGATTATGACGTGGTCGTTCTCGATACGCCGCCATCGCTCGGGTACCTGACGCTGGCCGCGATTTATGCGTCAACAGGAATGATCATAACGATCCATCCCGCGATGCTCGACGTGGCGTCGATGGGTCAGTTCTTGCTGATGATGGGCGATCTCATCGACGTCATTTCGCGTGAGCGAGCTTCGATGCGCCAAGATTTCTTCCGCTATCTCATCACGCGCCACAATCCATACGACAAGCCGCAAACTGAGATCGTCTCGATGCTCCGGATGTTGTTCCCCGATGACGTCTTGGTGCCGGCGGCCGTCGAAAGTACTGCCGTTGAGGCCGCGGGCTTGGTGAAGAGAAGCATCTATGAACTGGAGGCAGGAGAGATCGGACGCGAGGCGTTCAAGCGCGCTCGCGAATCGTTTGACGCAGTCAATGAAGGGATTGTCGATCTCATCAACGAGAGTTGGGGCCGGCGATGAAGAAACCCGCGCGTCAATCAATCGTGGCGAGCTTCGGGCTGTTGTCTCAGACGGCATCGGAAGCGGAAAGCGAGAGCAGGCGTTCTGACACTGCGTCTGAGAATTTTACTCCGCCAGCTCCGCGGGTTCCTGCGGGCGTGATTGGAGCTACGCAGCGGACCCTCTCGGACATCCGAGAAGAGCGCGATCGACTCCAGGCGATTGTGGATTCCGGGGTCGGTGGAATCGTGGAGCTCGATTCCAGCAGCATTGACCCCTCACCCTTTCCCGATCGCCTTCCCGACGACGATGACGCTGATTTTCAGGAGTTCAAGCGGTCGCTTGCCGAGGATGGTCAGCGGGTTCCGGTTCAGGTCCGACGTCATCCCGACACGCCTGGACGCTACCAAGTGGTCTACGGCCATCGCCGTGTACGTGCCGCTCGCGAACTCGGCGTTCCGGTAAAGGCCATTATCCGAGACCTGGACGACGGTGAGCTCGTCGTGTCGCAGGGCTTGGAGAACGCTAGCCGGCAGGATCTGAGTTGGGTCGAGCGTGCGGTTTTCGCGAGTCGGATGGAGGCTGCCGGTGTTCGAGCCCGAGACATTCGGGGTGCGCTCGCCATCGATGACGCGGAGTTGGCGAAGATGCGGTCGGTATGGAGAGCCTTGCCTGGGGACTTAATTGTCGCCATCGGGCGAGCCCCGAAGGTTGGGCGTCCGAGATGGCTTGAGTTGGCGGCTGAGCTTGCTAAGGCCCCATCCCAAATTGCCGTAGCTCGAGAAACCTTGTCAGCTGACAAGGTTCGCGCGGAACCCTCCGACGTCAGATTTCAGTTGGTTTTAGGCGCGGTGTCTGCCGCCAAGCAGCCCTTAGAGAAGCAGGCTCTCGATCTGATGGCCAGTGATGGGCGGAGTGTGGGCAAGGCGCTGTTTGGTAGCCGAGAGATTCGGCTGAAGGTCGATGCTCATTCAGCGAACGAGTTCGCTTCGTTCTTTCGCGCCGAGTTGCCAGAGTTGATGAAGCGTTTTGAGGCGACACGCCGCGGACGCTGAATATGGAAACCTTGTCAGGTGACAAGCTTGAAGCAGGAGGGAAAAGACAGAACCATTCGCTGCGCAAGGTCGGAACGATGATCTTCGCGCGGTGAGCGAACCAATCCAGCAAAAGAAAAAGGCCCCCGAAACGGTGTCCCGGAAGCCCTTCTCTCGTGTGGTGACCTGAGAATCGCACTTCCTCGAATCGCCGTCAAGAGTCTCTTGGAGACGAAACGCCATTTTGGCGGGCGGGATTCTTTTGCCTAACCATAGGTGAAGGAACGTGGTGAATCACGCTGCATCGACGCCCTTTGGGCGGCGGACGCTGACGCTTGCCCATGTGGCAACTCAAGCGCTCGCGAAGGAACGGTCGCCCGATAAGGCGGTCCATAAATGGAATCTATTCCGGGATGTCTGCACGGCCAAGGCACGGCTGGGCGTGAACGAGCGCGCCCTGGCTGTGCTCGATGCCTTGTTGACCTTTCATCCAGAGACAGTGCTGACAGGCGACCAACTTGTCGTCTTCCCCTCTAACCAGCAACTGGCGCTAAGAGCGCACGGAATGTCGCCGGCCACCTTGCGGCGGCATCTAGCGGTGCTCGTCGATGCCGGTCTCATCATTCGGCGGGATAGTCCGAACGGGAAGCGCTACGCACGGAAGGGGAGGGGAGGGGATATCGAGCTCGCCTTCGGCTTCGATCTGTCGCCTTTGGTTGTTCGTTCTGCCGAGATCGAGAGTGCGGCCGAGGACGTCAGGCTCGATGAGCGCGCCCTGAAGCTCGTGCGCGAGCGCATCACCATCTGCCGGCGGGACATCGCCAAGATGATCGCTGCCGCGATCGAGGAGAATGTCCCGGCACATCAGGCGGGCCAAGGGCCGTCGACCTGGCAGGAGATTCATACGCTCTATCGGGCGATTATAGACCGGATTCCGCGCACTGCGTCGCGCGAGGTTCTGGAGCCAATCGCCGATGAGATGTCGATGCTGGCGGATGAGATCCTCAACCTATTGGAGCTTCACACAAAAACTCAGAATCTAAGCGGCAATGAGTCTCATTCTGAGCGTCACAAACAGAATTCAAATCCAGACCTCTCTACTGATCTTGAACCTCGCTTTCCAGAAAGCAGGGGTGGGGAGGTCGAGATCGATCGTGATCCGGGGAGGATGACCGAACGGCCGTTCCCGTTAGGAATGGTCCTCGATGCCTGCCCGGACATCATCGATTACGCTCGGGGCGGGATTTCGAACTGGCGAGATTTCCTGGTGACGGCAGCGATGGTGCGATCGATGCTCGGAATCAGCCCGAGCGCTTGGCTTGATGCCCAGAATGCGATGGGCGAAACCGAAGCCTCGATTGTCGTTGCGGCAATCCTGCAGCGCGGGGAAGCGATCTCGAGCGCGGGCGGTTATCTGCGCGGCCTGACACGGAAAGCGGAAGCCAACGAATTTTCGATCGGACCGATGCTGATGGCGTTGATCGGAAGCCGCCGGCGTGAACCGAAACGAGCATAGCGCATCCGTGGATCGCTGACATGTGCGAGCCGTCGCTGACAATAGACTGGGACAACGGGCCTATGGTGATGAGGTTTGCTCGATGAATTGGAAGCCGCCGGCGCCGATCGACGCCAGTCCGGAAAACCGGGCCCGGGCGAGCGGGCCTGGCTTACGGACGCTCTTCAATGTCGCGCCCGTCTGGGAGCTCGATGTTGCCGAGATCCGAACGCTCCTGGGTATGCCCCCATCGGACGCATTTCAGACCTGGTCTGATACTGCCCGCGCCGACGAGCCTCTAACCCTTGAAACCGACGTCCTATTGCGGATTTCGGCGGTGCTCGGGATTTATAAATCCCTCCGTCTGTTGGAGGAGACTAACGACGAGGGCTCGAAACGGCTCCGAGGCATCAATCGTGAAAACCCCTTCAATGGGAAAGCGCCAATGGAGCTGATGCTGTCCGGCTTCGAACCTGGGCTGATGGATGTCCGTGGCTACTTGCTCGCCAAGGAGTGCGGAGGCGGCACCGCCCCTAGCGAGGTCGACCGCGACTTCAAGCCTTATACCGACGCCAATTTGATCCGGATCTGATATCGCCTCGGATGACCTCTTGTGTTGCAAGGCGGTCGATTCGATATCGGCGCCGCCAGCTCCCATGAACGATGCGGCTGAGGCGGGCTCTTGGTGCTGCAGTTTCGGTGTTTCAAAGGAATAGACGTGTTTCAGATCAAGGCCACGATCCGGGGTAGCAAGGTCAAGGAAGCTGCCCCTTCTGCGGTGGAGGCGCTTCGCCGCTACCGGGATATCCAGACACGTCCGGGTGTGACGGCTTGTTCGGTGATGAAGGGCGGCGTGCTGGTGGGGCAAGCCGAGCTCGTGAGCGCGGCGACAGTCGAGGACCTGCGCGCCAAATCCGGGATCTGACCTCGCGGCGAGGGCGAGGTTCTGCAGGACGCCTCGCGGTTCATCAATGATGTGAATCGTCAACGCGAGATTGATTCATCCTTTGCGTTGGACGGGTGTCTGCCAAGAGCGCGAGATGCGCGCATGGACAGCTCCTTCGCCAAAGACGTGCCGCGCTTGCAGATGCTGGTGTTGGACCGATCCGATCCAGCGCAGAATATGGCCCGGTTCTATGTCCTTGCGATTGAGCCCACACTATTTGGCGATGTCGCGCTTGTACGCGAATGGGGGCGCCGGGGCTGTTCCGGTCGGCGGCGACTGGATCTCTACGGGGATCAAGAAGCCGCTGCCGAGGCACTGCAGGACTGGCTCCTTCGGAAGACCCGACGTGGCTACGGCGTCGTAGCAGCTTCGGTGACGAACGAGGGGGCATAGCCGGAAAGCTCCCGATGTTGGGGCCGCCGCTTTTTAGAATGGCATAGTAGGCCGGGCCGGACTCGAACCGGCACCGGCCCTGTTATGAGCGGCAAGCTCTAATCATTGAGCTACCGGCCGGGTTGGGCGTTTAGCATTCAGCGCGATGGGCAAACAAGGCTGCGCGATCGTTCCTCTCGGGCCCGAGAGGAGCCCTCAGACCCTGCGGCAGGCTGCCTCGTTCGCTCCGCGAGCGGATCGTCGTGGGAGGAGGAAGGGAGCTGGCCGCGTTGCTGCCTAGCCACACGAGAGGAGAGTCTGCCGGTTTGTCGACAATCCCGATTGCACGAGGCCGGGATGAGACCGAAGCTGGGCAGAGAGGGAGGCGAGATTATGCGTACGCCTGACAGCTCGGAAGCCTCTATGGCTCGCATCAACGGCATCCTCATTCGGAGTGCCATCGCCGTGGCGATTGCTGCGACCATCGTGCTGCCGCTGCTCCGCTAAGTCGGGTATTCCGAAAGCGCGCAAATTCGGCCGGAGGCGAAAAGTCGACCTCGTAGGAGCCTCGCTGAGTGCCCTTCGGGTATGTGGCGGCTAGGGTGGTGAGGCAAAGCACTTAAATGCCCCCAGCGGTCATTTATGAGGCTTCACCAGCGCCGGGAATCGGCCATGGGTCGGGGATGAGTCGCTGGGGTCGCTCGCAGCGGCATTCCGGGCGAGGTGCCCGTCCATCTCGGCTGAGCCTGACAGAGCTCGCGCCGACCACGTCGACTCAACGTTTCAAAGTGCCAGGCGGGCGGCTTGGCTGAATTGCCGCTCGGCGTCGTTGTAGTAGGACGCCGCCTGCTGCACCGAGCGGTGCTGTGACTGTTGCATCGCCGCGGGGAGCGAGACGCCGTTGCGAGCGGCCTCGGTCAGGTAGCCGGAGCGCAGGCCGTGGGCGGAAAATTCCCAGGGATTGAGCCCGGCCTGAGCACAGCGGCGCTTAAGGATCAGGTTGACCGCCTGCGGGGTCAGGGCGCGGTCGGAGAGACCCTCCCAGCGGTCGATCGCCCGAAACACCGCGCCCTTGCTGATATTGGCGCGTTCGAGCCATTCGCGCAGGGCCTCGACCGGCGGCCCCACGATGAGGACGCGCGCATCGTCATTGGCCATTGCCGTCTTGGTTCTACCGAGCGTGATCGCCAGGCAGGGCAGGCGCGGGGAATTGAGATCCTCGGGATCGAGCGGGACCGGCGCCTCCTCCGAAAGCTGTTCGACGCGCAATCGTGCGATTTCGCTGCGGCGACGACCGCCTGAGCCAAAAGCTATCAGCAGCAGCGCCAGATCGCGCGTGTCGCTCAAGCGATCGCTGCGACAGGTCGCAAGCAAGCGGTCAAGGATATCGCGGGTGACGGCGCGCTTGCTCTTGCGCCGGCGGGGCCGGGCGCTGGCCCGCACCGCCAGACGCACCGCCGTCCGCAGTGATGGCGCGGTGAACGGGCCCGTAAGACCTTTCCAGCGGTGCAGCGTCGCCCAGTGGGCGAGCCGGCGTTTGACGGTCGAGGGCGCGTGGGGACCGTCGCTGCGCAAATGACCGTCCAAGCGTAAGGCTGCGGCGGTCGCGTCGGGCATGCCGTGCGCGGGATCGGTTTCGCGTTGCGCCGGATCCCAGAGGTGCTGCGCGACGAACTTCAGCGTCAGCGCTTCCGGCGCCGGCCAGGGCAGGGGCGAGCCGGTTGCTGCGATCGCCCAGGCTTCGAGATAGGCCAGATCCGAGGCGAGCGCGCGCAACGAATTCTCGCCCATCCCTTCCTGGGCCAGGTGGCGCAGCGTCGCGACATCGTCGTCGGTCAGGATTTTGGCGAGCTGATCGCGCCGCTCCAGCGGCAAAATCCCGGCGAGCGCGTCGAGCTGCAGGGCGCGCCGCGTTTCGGTCTCGGCCGAGAGCAGGAATGTCGATGTCACGGAGGCTCCTGGTGCGGCTTACACGGGCCGCTTTCGTCGACCGGATGCTCGGCTGACGTCGTCGGCGAGCTTTTCGAGCGCGAAAATCGCCGATTTCCGCAGGCGTGTCCATGATTATCGATAAGAGGTAATTATCGATAGTGATGTTGGTTCGAAAGCGGGTATCGATGTGAAGCAAGCTAATGGCAATTTTGATTGGCTATGATATAGAGATGGATGTGAATTCAGTCGGGTACGAACTCTCTCGGGCGAGCCGCCAAGTCCTGGTTTCGAACTGCGCCGCAGCCGCTGAAGCCGCGGCGATCGCGCTCGTCCGCTTTGATGAGCGGTTGCTTCGGGCCGAGCCCGTCCTGGCCGATGGCGCGCGCCAGCGCGGCCACGCTTTTGAGGCTCAAGCCCTGGTCGGGCTCTCTGGGGGGCTCTGTCCGCTCGAGGATCTCGTCCTGCACGATTCCGGCATGGACGTGCGCAGCCCGACCCGCGAGATCACCCGCGCCGCGACCATGCTGGACGAGCGCCGGCGCCTGGCCCGGCGCGAGCCCGCCGCTATCTTGAGCCCGACGGCCCTGCGGCAGCGGCTCGGGATCGCAGGATCAGAGGAATCGGATCGGACGGACAGGGTGACGACCGCGCCCGGGACCGCGATACAGGTCGTGGCCCCCTGGGACCGGATCGAACGGGATGACGACGATGAAGACCCCGCCGGCGAGGATGATTTGGGCCTGGAGGATGAGGAGGGGCTCGGCGATCCGGCCTTCGCCGAAATCGACGCCTTGCTGGTCCGGTCGCGAAAAAAACTCGACGCATGGAACGATTTTTCCTCCGACGAGGGCCGCAAAAACCTGACGCTACGCGATCCCACCTATGACGCCGCCGGGCGGTTCGCGCGGTGGCAAGACATCCTGGAGGAGGGCAGGGGGCTGCCGGCGGCGCTCGCAGCCGCGGCCGCGCTCGATGCGTGGCTGTGGCTCGAGCCGTCGGAACGCGCCGGCGAGCTCGGGTTCGCGCTCGCGGCGACCGTGTTGCGACAGCGCCAGTTGGCGCAGGCGCATCTGCCAACAGTCGGGGTTGGGCTGAGACGGGGAAAGTTCAGGTGGAGCCCGCATTTGGCGCTCAGCGCCCGGATCGCCGGGCTGCTCGCTGCTTTTGGCGAGGCGGCGGCGTTCGGGCAGGGGGATCTCGATCGGCTGTCGCTGGCTAGGACCTTGATGCTGCGGAGGTGTGAAGGGAGGCGGGGGAATTCGAAACTCGGCGAGCTCGTCGACCTGTTCGTGTCCTCGCCACTGGTCACGGTGCAACTGGCGGCGGCGCGACTGCAGGTCACACCGCAGGCGGTCGAGGCCATGCTGAAGCAGCTCGGCGGCAGCCTGCCGCGCGAACTCAGCGGCCGCAAGCGCTACCGGGCATGGGGGATCATGTGACGAGGCAGGCATATGCACTTGACGGCATAATGCACTTTAGGGCATACCGAGCGTATGGTCTGGGCTGTTCAATCCGTCGCTGAATTCGAGAGCTGGTTCTGGAATCTGTTCGGGTAGAAATCGCGGTCAAGATAACCTGCTGCAGCAGGTCGGACCGACGCTTGGCAGGGCCCATGCGGACACGCTGAAGGGTTCGGTCTATCCGAACATGAAAGGGCTGCGGATCCAGATCGGTGGCGATCCCTGGCGGGTGTTCTTTGCCTTCGATCCTAGACGCTCAGCCATCTTGTTGGTCGGCGGCAACAAGGGCGGTGACGGCCGCTTCTATGAGGTCAATCTGCCGATCGCCGACGAGCGGTATCGCGACCATCTCGCGACGCTGACCGTGCCACCACCATCGAAGAGAGGGCCAAAACGATGACCGCCTCCTGGAATGAGACGCTGGCCAAACTCCCAGCCGACGAGCAGGCCGCGATCGCAAAGCGTAGCCGCGAGGTGATGGCCGAATATGTCGGCCTCAAGGAGCTCCGTAAGGCGCGCCGCCTGAGTCAGGCGGCTCTGGCCGCGCGGCTGCACACCGATCAGGCCGGTGTCTCAAAACTCGAGAAGCGCGCCGATCTGCTGCTGAGCACGCTCAAGGGCTATGTCGAGGCCGCCGGCGGCAGCCTTGAGATCGTGGCGCGGTTTCCGGACGGGCCGACCTTGCGCATCGACCGGCTGGGAGATGTCGGGCGGCGAAAGAAGGCTGACGCCGCGTAGAACACGACTTCCGCTCGTGGCGCGCCGCCGACGTTCGGAATGTCT
>NZ_JBNPXO010000018.1:0-37445 GCF_050433265.1 Allobosea sp. OAE752 | reverse complement strand
ACATACCCCGCGTCAGTATGGTTGAAGTTGAGCCGCCCCGTCCCCGGGCCGAATGCCAACGTCGCGGCATCGAGCATGCCCGCGCCGCTGGCGGCTTGGCCCTCCCCACTGCCGAGGTTGAGCACGCCGGTTGCTCCAGCCGAGCTCGCCAGGGTGAGCTGGCCGCCAACGGCCATCCGCGCGCCGTCCGCCAGCGTGATGAAGCCTTTGCCGCTACCGGCCCCGACCACCGCATTGCCCGTGACGAGATAGGCTGAGCCGACACCGGAAACCAGAAGATTGGCGGTGCCGCCATTCAATGATGAGCCGATCGTCGAAGTCGCTGCGTTCACCGTGCCGCCGTTGAGGACCGACACCGACGCGTTGCTCTGGAGGTTGAAGGCTCCGCTCATCGTCCAGCTCGATCCCGACCCCGAGATCAGGACCGACTTTGTGCCGCTCGCTGAGGGTATGGTTCCGACGGTCCCACTGGCGCTATGGATGGCACCGCCATTCGTGACATTCAGAAACGCCTTCGTACTTGCGGTGACACTGCCCACGCCAAGCAAACCGCCAACATCGAGGAGCGATCCGGCGCCATCGACATTGATCGCCCCTGTTTGTGTGCCTAGACCGCCAAGAGTAGCCGCGCCGGCCGTCCTGACCACGCCGCCGTTCAGCACGTTCAAGGTGGCGTTGCTCCCGGTATTGAGGCCTACAACCAGCCCACCCGTCGTCTGCAGGAGCGAGCCGGTGCCGCTCACCGTGGCCGTCGCCGACGAGTTTAGTTGGCCCACCTGAAAGCCGCTCGTGCCCGTGATCTGGCCGCCGTTCAGGAGCTGCAGGGTGCCGGTGCCGCTCACGTTCGTGGCGCCAGTGTAATTGCTCATGCCGGTGAGGGTTTCGGTACCTGCCGAGACAGTCAGACCGCCAGCGCCGGTGATCGAACCCGCGAACGTGTCATTGGCATTCGTCAAGGTCAGCGTCTTGGCGCCGAGAGCGACGGTGCCGCCGCCGGCAAGACTGCGGATGCTTGCGCCAGCCGGCGTCACGGCGGAGATGTCGAACGTGCCGTCTGCGACCACCCTGGCGGAGTTCGCAACCGATGCAGCACCCGACAGGGCGAGCGTACCAGACTGAATCCAAGTCTGGCCGGTATAGGTATTGGCGGCCGAAAGCGTGAGCGTGCTGCTGCCCGTCTTGGTGAGCCTGCCAGCGCCGTCGATGACGCCATTCAGCGTCAGATTGGCGTCGGTCTGGACCGTGCCGCCACCCGCGTTGAGCGTGACCGGCAGCGTGGTCGTGAATGCGCCGGTGTTCTGGAGCGTGCCGCCGTCGAAGCTCAGCCCGCCGGTCCCCAGATTGGTCGCGGCGCCGACCGAGAGCGTCCCTTCATTGATCGCCATCACACCCGAAAAATTGGTGCTGTTGGAACCGGTGAGCGTCAGCGTGCCGGCGCCGATCTTGGTGAAGGCGCCCGTGCCGCTGAAGGGTGAGGACGCGGTGACGTTGAAACCAGCCGTGTCAAGCGTGAGACCGCCGGACGCGATGTTCAGTTCCGTGCCGGAAAAGCCGCTGATGAAGCTCGTGGTGGCAATCTTCGCGCGCAGCGTGCCGCCGTCGAAATTGACTTGCGTCGGACCAGTACCGCGAAGGAGCGACTGGGTTTGCAGCACGCCACCGCTTGCGACTGTGAGCGTGCCTGAACTCGCGGAGTCCCCCACCGTCGTGGTGGTGCCAACGTCGACGATCGCATTGTTGCTGATCGTCAGGGCGCCGGTCCCGCCATTACCGACGACCAATCGCCTTGCGATCATCCACTGCGAGCCGGAACCCGAGATAGCCGCCGTTCCGTTCGAGCCGGGCAACCGCCCGATATAAGCATCCCGGCCAGTGGTCAGCGTGCCGCCGCTCGTCACGTTCAGCGTCGCATTGCCGCCAGCAAAGTCTCCCGGTGTGCTGACGGAACCGCCGTTGGTGATATTGAGAGTGCCGGAGGACGCTGTCTCCGTTTGGCCGAGGATGAGAGATACCGCGGGCGAACCGCTCAGGATCCATTTGGAGCCGGGTCCGGTCACGGTCATCGTGCCGACCGAGCCATTCACGCCGATGTACGAAAACGCAGTCCCAATGGTGGTCAGTGTGCTGCCGTTTTGAATCGTCAGGTTGCCCGTCCCACCATTGCCGACAGATAGATTGCCTGTCGTGCCGGTCGCGGCGCCATTCACGCCCAAAATGGCCGGATTAGACGGCGTATTGATGGTGACGGTGCCGTTGATCGGCACGCCACCCGTCCAGTTGGCGGAATTGGTCCAGTCCGTGTTGGCGGTGCCGGTCCAGCTCTGCCCCAGCGCCGCGTCGGCCGCGACGATAACCACAAATGCCTGAGCAAGCGCCAATGCTGACGTCGTCGCCAGCAAGCGGTGGATAAAGCGCCTACGAGAAACCGGAACATTGATGCCGTCTTGCCGGCCGGCAAGGAACGGCACTGGTTTCTTACGGTTCCGCATACGGCCCCCTTTGCGACATCTCAATCACAAGCCAAGCCTAGCGAGGTCGCTGAATTCCGCCCTTGAGATTGAGCGCGTTAGGCATTCCAGCAGGCCGAACTCCAACGCCGATTAGGCCGATTCTTGTATACTCTGTCAAAGATGAAGCGAGACTTTAGCTAACGAGTTTCTGCCAGGCCGGACTGTTCGCGACGCATGCCAAAAGCGGACGATCGAGAGGTCTGGAGTGGGTCGATTTTCCCCGTTTGGCCGCTTTCCGGAGAGTGGACATTCGGCGGACCACCGCACTGGGATGGCCAACGTTAGCGGATTGACTCCAGCATCTGGTGCCCGCGTGCGGCGGCGGCGATGATTTTGTCGGAATCGGCGGTCCAGACGAAGGGCTTTGACCGCTGGTCGTGGTCGACGACGAAGCGGTTGATGGGGCTCGGATGGACGACAACGCCGGTGGGCATCCCGCAGACTCGCACGACGCCGCGGCGCACGGAATCCCGACCCGGACTCTTTTGTCCCGATCAATCCACTAAGAAGAGAACGCCTAACGGGCCGCTCTGAGTTGCGACAAACGCAATCCGGCTATGAAGCTTGGCAATAAATCAGCGCATAAAAAGCGAGCGATATCAAATCTTTAAACGTCATTTTTGCCGCAGCGACAGGGCCTTTTTTGCCGAGGAACAGTCGGCCATCGGCATCGTTGGTCGGGAAGTGGATGCGATGCATCCGCTACCACCAGAAACCAACGGAGTGAGCAAATGGCTAATCAGTCAGAACGTGGCTTCGCGTCCATGGATGACGACAAGCAGCGAGATATCGCGTCGAAGGGTGGCCAGAGTGTGCCGGCCGAAAAGCGCAGCTTCTCTCAGGATCACGAACTGGCCTCGGAGGCCGGCCGCAAGGGCGGCGAGCATAGCGGAGGAGGCAATCGCCAGCAGCAGGCTCGCGATGATGACCGAAACCAGCAGGGCAGTGGTGGTCAACGCGGGGGCTCGGCGAACTTCGCCAACGACCGCGAGCGCGCTTCTGAGGCCGGGCGCAAGGGCGGCCAGCATTAACTCAGCTGCACATGTTGATCTGCATTGGCGAGGTCGGGCTTGGCCCCAAGCACTAAAGCCAATTCAGTTCAGCAGGTGAATCAACTTGCCCCGTCAGCTCCGGCTGGCGGGGTCATTTTTGTGTCTGGTCGCGATCGATCGCTTTTCCTCGTGAAGCGGTTGGGCTGCTGCGGCTTGGCGTAGGCGAGGGATGCGTTGATGAAGTGAGAGTGGGAACGTCATAGACAAGCTCGTTGGCGGCCAATCCCAAAATACCGCGATCCTGCGCGATCAGTCGGGTACTCGTTGCTCCTTCGATCTCGGCGATTGCTTGGAGTCCGTCTTCATCATCGACTAACGGGAGAGTACCGCCCCGCGCAGCCGGGCCGTCGTCACCAGCCGGATGGTCTTAGGAAACGCCTCGGTGACGATCAGCACGCCATCGATCGACAATCACAGGCCTCGGCGGACCGCATCGACATATCGGCGCACCTCCAGCATTTGTGGAATTCCGCCTTTCAGCATCGAGTCGATTGGACTCAATCGACCAAAAAGAGATCCTTTGTTGTTTAGCTTGGGCCAGCGATCGGCCATGTCGTCGGCAAGCAGGAGGTGAAGCCCCTTATAGATGCCGACCATCGCAGAAATGCGCGTGAGTTGGTCTTGGCTGAGGTACTTGTCCTTTCCCTCCTGCTTCAAACGCTCCCAAGTGCTTGTCGATACGTCGAGCAGAGCTGCCGCTTGTTGACCCGTGAGCCCCCAGTGTTCGACGAGACGCTTGTAGGCCTTGAGCGCGACCTTCGAGAGCCTAGTGCGATCGGGCTCAAGGAAGAAGTCCTGCCGCTCTGGCAGGGCGGGAATGAGGGTCGCGGCTGCTACCATGGCTTTTTCCATCATTTGATGGTGTCCCACCCAAATGATAGCGACGTGTCGAGATCGCAAGTGAGTTCCGCGGTCGGCGCCACGGGGCCTTTGTCAGCCGAAGCGCAACGTCCTTGATTTCGCGGTTCTCAAAGTCCGCCTGGACCCTGCAGCCTTTGCTGGGAGCAGGGCCTTGAGCTCGGCGAGGTGTTCAGACTGCACTTCGGCGAATAGGACGGCAGGAACCGGCGTCTCGCGCGGCACTCTCGATCGCCTCGCGGACGCCGGCCGCTCGTGGGCCGGCAGGTTTTCTCTGACGAAATCGCCCGGCATCAGCATCGCAACCAAATCTGATTGAAAACGGGAACGATTCATCGCTCCGTCTTGGAGGAACGGGGCCGTCATGCCCTCTGCGAGGCCATTTAAGTTCACCGCGGGGTTCTCGCCCGCCCGCGGAACGACCACCGAGGGGAATAGCTAGTGCTGGCTTGCAATGCAGCCTGCAGTCGAATCTCTCTGTTGAGGTATTCTCAGAGCAAACCGCTTCAATAGGCCCGTCGCTATCTCGTGTGGCACAGCTTGCGAGAATAAGTAGCCCTGGCCGAGCTCGCAGCCGACGCTCGTCAAAAGGGCTGCTTGGTCTTCGTTCTCGATGCCTTCGGCGATAACCTGAATGTCGAGCTTGCGGGCGATATCGATGAGACCTTCGACGATCGCCAGGCTTGGATCCCCTTGGGCAAGCCGGTCAATGAAGGATTTGTCGATCTTGATGATGTCGATCGGAGCCGTGAGCAGATGAGTGAGCGACGCGAACCCGGTGCCAAAATCATCAAGTGCCACGCGCAGCCCATGTCCGCGCAACGCCTTGATCTCGCGAGCGACCACCGGATCGTGCTGGCCGAGATAGACGGACTCCGTCACCTCGAGAACGATGTGCCTTAACGGGACGTTCTGCCGGCCGAATGCAGCTTGGAGGCGGGAAAAGAGTGTTCCGCTGTGAAAATCGGCCGACGCGATGTTAATGCCCACGTGCTGCAGTGGGATACCCTGATCCAGCCAGCAGCGCACATCCGATGCGACGGCTGCCATCATGCGTTCAGTCAAACTCGAAGCGACGCTAACATCCAAAGTGGCCTGATGAAATGCCGCAGCCGAGACAATTTCTCCGGTCGGCTTCCGCAGGCGACACAGCGCTTCCAGCCCGACGATCGCGCGCGTGTCGAGCCGCAAGATGGGCTGATAGAACGCGTCGATCCTGCCTTCGCGCAGGGCCGCATCCACGTCGCGGATCACCTCGATGCGGGTCGTGATCGCGCTGCCCATTCCCGGCCAGTACAGCACGAAACCGCCACGCCCGGTTTCCTTGGCATGGTACAGGGCTAGGTCTGCGTGCTCGCGCACGATTGTTGGATCACCGTCGCCTACTGACAGCACCGCGCCGCCGATCGTTGCTCGTGGCAAAATCATGTGCCCACCGCACTCGGCGGGCACTGCCAGGGCCTGAAAAATTCGAACCGTCGTGCCCTCGATGTCCGCAAGCGCATCGGCTGCCTGAAGGATCACGGCAAACTCGTCACCTCCCATGCGGAACACGTGATCCGGCAAGACGCACTCGCTGACCCGACTTGCCACGGTCTGCAACAGCGCATCGCCGGCGGCATGACCAAAAGTGTCGTTGATCGTCTTTAAATTATCGAGATCGATCAGCAGCAAGGCCCAGGCGCCCGGCTCGGCACAGGAAAGGCGCTCAAGTGACACGTCGAAACTCGCTCGGTTCGGCAGATCAGTCAGCGCATCGACAAAGGCCCGACGCTCCCGCTCGGTGACGCGCTGATCGCGTTCGAGGGCGATGGCGCATAAGGAGGTACAGGATGCAACGATCTCTTTCTCTCGTGGAGAAGGACCGCGTTTCTCCTTGAAGTAGAAGGCGAAGGTGCCTAGCACAGCTCCGCTCGCGTCGAAGATGGGGGTCGACCAACACGCTTGGAGTCCTAAGGCCAAGGCCGGTTGCCTGAAGTCCGTCCAACGTGGATCGGTTGCGATATCCGCCACAATCGCAGTGCGGAGATAGGCCGCAGTGCCGCACGAGCCGACCTGCGGCCCGATCATCAACCCTTCGAGCCCGGCTGAATACTCATCAGGAAAGTTGGGTCCTGCTAGCGGATGCAACAATCCCCCGCTATCCACGCGCAAAACCGAACACCAGACGTCGGGCAAAAGCAGCTCAATCTCACGACAGAGGCGGTCGGTCGTCGCTTCCAGCGTCGCGCCTCTCGCAATCATTTCCAGGATATTATTTTGCAACTGAAGCACGGCTGGCAATGATCTCAGAAAAATGACCCCCGGGATCCGTTATACCCCTTTGATGTAAACCGGCAGTGATGAGGCATGCATTACGCTAGCTTAACAACGATACCGGCATTTTAGGCACCGGTCGCCTGAGACCGCATCAACACGATTGGCAGGATCCAGCACCTCAGCGAGTTGAGACCGAATTTCATGGTACGGCAACCTCACGGATCACCGGGAGAGCGCCCGCTTCTATCGCCGGTTCGTGACCGCGATTGCCGCGACCAAAATCTGAAGAAGCCAACCGATGGGCTCGGACCGCACCCAAGCCACACCGTCTCAAGCGCGGCGAGTTTGTTCCGAAGAATATTTGCACAGACCTGTGTCTGACGAAAGCGCCGAGGTTTTCCTTTGGCAAACTCTGTTCACATCGAAACACATTCTTCTGCCGCGGTGCTGTTATTCGGGGCGAGCATCCGGCGGCGGCCGGTCCCGCCTCTTTGGCTGTAGAACCTACCAAGCGGCATGACAGTTTGGCATTCGCTCAGACAATCCGAGGCGCCCATACCCGTGGCGGTGACCCCTTCCGAGGCCGCTTTTTGTCCTTGCTGGGCTCCTGATCTGTCGGTGTCACCAGACGGGGACCTGGAGGCGGATCGGCGCGCTTCAGCTTTTGTTTAGCTAGCGTCCGCCGAGCCCTCTTGATGCAGGCAGCAAGCGAAAGACGATGCTTCTGTTTCATAGCGTCCGCTTCAGTTCATGAAGGTCGCGAGTAGCCCGTGAAGCTGGACGGCTGTCATCGCGATAAAGGCCGCAAGGCTAATTTCGATCGTGATCTCAATCCTCGGCGCGAGTGCCGACGGCCTGGGCCGCGGCGCAGCGGGTCTGAATGCTTGTTTCATTTTGACGCGCTCCTCGCGGCGTTTCGCCAAGCGGATCAAAAAGCGCGCCAGCTGGCCCGCCGCGTCGATGCGGACAATCAACAGCGAGCGTCCGGCTCTCCTACATCGCTGGTCGCGGTCGACGAGGACGATCTCGTGGAACTCGCCTGGAAGCAATTTTGGCACAAGCGATTGGGGCCCGGTCTGCCGAGTGTGCCGTCCTCTCCCCGTTGTCAATTGGGAGGCTGCACGATCTGAGGCGTGAGACTGATCGAAGCAACCACCGAAATGAGAATAATGCCGGCGACTGCCAGCCAGACCCAAAATTCGAGAGGAGGTTCGGTGCGTTTCATCCGCTAGAAATCGCGGCCGCGAAGCCTTGTTCCGCGAGTTAGTCCTCGCACCGCGTCAGCACCTTCCCGTCCGGCGTCGTGAAATAGCATGCGTCCTCGTAGTGGAGGGGAGTGCCATCCTCCAGCGAGTAGGAGACCGTGGATAGGCCGGGCTTGTTTTGCCAGACGATGATCGTAAAGCGGGCTCCCTCAATATCCTGGCACTGCTCACGATAGAGCTCGCGGCGGGTGGTTGGCTGGCGCCGAGACGGCACGGCGTGACTTGGAGGGGTAGCCATGCGGACACCTCACGCGAACCACTGATGGCGATTCAACCATTCTGCACGCTGGCGGGTTCCGCTAGGGAACGATTCGCCCTGCCGGCGGTTGGCGACTCGTTTCGTTGCGGAGTCGCATGGATGGGTACGCGTCGCGTTCTCAGGGCCGGGCCGGGTGTCGATACCGTGAAGGGGCCGCTCACCCGGCGCCGGAAGCCCGAACGCGATCTGTTTTCCGATCCGATGCCCGAGCGCGTCGAGCCCTGTTTGGCGCTGCTGAAGGACGAGGTGCCGGCCGGTCCGGATTGGGCCTTCGAGGTGAAATGGGACGGCTATCGCCTGGCGATCCACATCGTCGGCAAGCGGGTCCGGATCATCACGCGCGGCGGCCATGACTGGACGCCGCGCTTTCCGACGATCGGGCATGATGCGCTGAGCCTTGGCGTGGACAGCGCCATCCTCGACGGTGAGGCCGTGGTGCTCGACAAGCACGGTACTTCCGATTTCGGCGCTCTGCAAAAGGCTCTCGGTGGCCGCGGCGGCAAGCGGTTGGCCTCGGAGGCAGTCCTTTATGCCTTCGACCTGCTTTATCTGAACGGCCATGACCTGCGCCCGATGCCGCTGAGCGAACGGCGCGAGATGCTGGAGGATCTCCTCCTGGCCGAGCCTCATGGCTCGATCCGGTTGAGCGAAGAGATCGACGCCGATGGTGCCCCCTTCCTCAAGCTCGCCTGCCAGATGAAGCTTGAAGGCATCATCGCCAAGCGCCGCGATGCGCCCTACCGATCGGGACGCGGCGGCGATTGGCTGAAGATCAAATGCAGCCGGTCGGAGAGCTTCGTCATCGTCGGCTATGAACCGTCGACGATCGCCCTGGGCGGGATCGGCCAGCTGCTGCTCGCCGCGAGGCAGGGCGACCACCTCATCTATGTCGGCGGCGTCGGCACCGGCTTCACCGTTGAAACTGGCGCAGCGCTGCGCAAGGCGATGGACAGGCTCATTATAGCGAAGCCGGTGATCGACATGACCGGCCGCAGGCGCTCCTATCGCTGGATCACGCCCGCCCTTGTCGCCGAGATCCAGTTCCGCGGCTGGACCGATGACAACAAGCTGCGTCACGCCTCCTACAAGGGCCTGCGCGAAGAGGCCGACGAGGCGACGGTCTACGAGATGAAGCCGCAGCGACCGCCGGTAGATTTAGACCGATAAGGTCTGTCGACCGCCGAGAATGATCTGACCGCTTCGGAACCCGGCATCCTCGTGCTAGTTCATGGCCTGCGGCCGTCGCAGCACCCCTTCGACGGTCGCGGTGCAATCCTTTGCCAGGGTGACCACCAGAAGCGAGCCAGCGTTTCACCCCAGCCGGCTCGCTTCTTTTTGCCCTCGATCGGAGGCGTCAGCCCGCTCGAGCGCAGCGCTCATGTCCAGCTTATTGAGATGGCGCACCGCTAATAGGAGGCGCGAGATCAGTTCGATCATCAACCGCTGCGTCCAAACGAACAGAGAGTGGTTGAGAAACGGAATAATTGCTCGTCTGAGACCACTGTCGGCAGCATAGCTAAAATCGCCGCCAAAAAAGAAAATGCGTATCTGAAAAAATATAATTTGGATCTTCGGGCGAGTTGGGCTAGGTATGTCTTCATCGAGATTGCTTGGACGGCCGTTGTTATTTTCGCGCTTTGGCGCGACTCTGATGAACTCCCCCTTTCGAAATCGTTCTGAACTCGCCAGACATTTTGTCGGTGAGCGACAGGTCTTGCGATAAGGAGGGTTTCTTATGACCACCGGCACAGTGAAATGGTTCAATTCCACCAAGGGTTTCGGCTTCATTCAGCCCGACGACGGCAGCCAGGATGTGTTCGTGCACATCTCCGCCGTCGAACGCGCTGGAATGCGGGACCTGCAAGAAGGCCAGAAGCTTGGATACGAAGTCGCGCGCGACAATCGTTCCGGCAAGATGGCTGCGGAACAGCTCCAGACTGCGTGACCTGGCAATTGCTGCTGTTGACCACGGATGTACTGGCACCAGCGACGATAGCCACTCGAAAGGCCGGGCATTTGCTCGGCCTTTATTGTTTTTAATCTAACCGCAAATGGAAATGATTGTGATCGAACTATCAAAGCAGCGCCTAACAGCCGACAATCAGTTCTTGAAGATCCAGACACGATCCCTGTCTCACGCAAGGATTGTCTCCGAAACGGAGAGGCTGACTCAGCAGCGATCTGACAACATGATCAAGCTGCGCGGGCTGCGCCTGGCAAAAGAGGCCTCCGATAGACGGGCGGCGCTCGCAGCACCAGTCAATTTGAAGTCACGGCGCCGAACCGGATTCAAATGACGGGAACCGTCATCCTCGGCTGCATCGATTATTCTCTCGTCGAGTTTGCGGCGATAGCCTACGCTCCGGAAGCGCCAGTCGTAGACCGTCGGGCGCTTCGACCGGCAATGAGAGGCAATTCGCGTCATGGAATCGCGAGCGAGTCAGGCGCTGATCGGGTTGCTCACGCTTGCCATCGTCGCGGGACTTCTCGGCTTCACCTTTTGGTTTGGCAGCGGCACAACAGAGACCGTCAACGTTCGCCTGGTCTTCAATAGCGATATCTCAGGGCTCGGCCGGGGTTCCAGCGTGCTCTTCAATGGTCTTAAGGTCGGCGAGGTCACACAGGTCGAGATCGAGCCGACCAATCCGCGTCAGATCAACGCCACCATAAAGGTTTCTCGTTCGACACCGTTACGAGCTGACACGAGCGCCCGCCTCGAAGGTCAGGGCTTGGCGGGGGTGGTCGCAGTCCAGCTTCGTGGGGGTGACCCCAGCGCGGCCGCATTGCTCCCGGCAGCAGGTCGATCGCTGCCGGATATCGCCGCCGAACCCTCCGAGGATATCATCAAGAGAGTGGGATCAATCGCCAGGAACATTGATGGCGCGCTTGTCGGGATCGAGGGCGCTATCAACAGCAATGCGGGGCCTATATCTGCCTCCATAGCAGAGGCGGAACGGTCCACTCGCGCACAAGCCGAGTATATCGGCGGCCTCGACAAGCTGATGAAAGGCATCGAAACGACCGCCGAATTCATTGGCCCGCTTCCCGATAAGCTCCAGGCTTTCAGCGATGGAGTGCTGGATAATATTCGCCCTATCGACCCGGGTCGTGTTGCTCGCGTGATTGATGATATCGACAGGTTTTCCGCCGGGCTCGGCGCCGCAGCCCCAGAGGTCAGCACGGCATTAAAGAGCGCCGCATCGACAACGCAGAAGCTCAACACGGCGGCAGACCAGTTCGACAGCGTTCTCAAAGGCGCCCAGGCTTATCTCGACGCCGCCAATGGCGAGAATGGGCGCAAGCTCCTCGAGGAGGTGACCGACTACGCCAAATACCTGCGTGAACTAGCGAGGACTTTGGACACGCGCTCAGCAGCGCTAACGGTTCAAATCGCTCGTTCTACGGCCTCCGGATTGCAAAGTCTCGGCAAGGTCACGACAGATAGTCAACATTGGCTTGCCCGATTTATGCGCTCGTTGCACGAAGTGAATCAGAATCCGCAAGGTCTGCTATTCGGCAACCGCGGCCGGCTGCCTCAACACAGGGGCTCGCGTTAGTACCGCGAAAGCAAAGTCAGCCGGGTATCGATAACCATTCATTCACCACGATACCCGGCATTTGGCTCAAATGCCGCATTTCTGCGGAACGGACCCGGCAGGCTCGGATTGTCTCGCTGTCACAGGAGAGCAATCCGATGCGGTACCATCTCCCTCTGGATTTCTGGCTCTGGCTTGCGGTCGCCTTCAATGTGGCTCTTTCCGTCGCGGCCTGCGCGCGCGCCGCATCGGTTGGCTGAGGTTCATTTGGGCCGATCAGATATTCCAATCGGCTTTGAAAGCGTCCAGGGGCGGCGGGGCAAGTCCACCGTCTCTTGAAGGAACCTTAGCGCGAGCTATGTGGTTGTCAGCGTGGCATCCTCGGATGCCTGCATGCTCTCCAGTTGGATGCGTCGCCGCGGATGTACCGGCCGCACCCGACAGGAGGGCAAAGCCAGTTTCCCGGGGACGACCGGACCATCCACGTCCTGGCCAATAACCGAGCTTGGCGAAAGCCAGCCCACTGGGGGTTCATCAGGGCTACGGCTCAAATGGGGTTGTAGTCTTCATGCCCTGCAAATCCGGGCGCTTGGTTGATATTGCCTCCTGAATGCGCGCCGCGTAGCATCTCAAAAGCAGCTCCTCACCGGAGGTGGACATGGCTCTTCCCGACGACCTCGTGACTTGGAGCGTCAAGCGCATTGGGCAGAAAATCGGTGATGGCGAATGCTGGAGCATGCTCGAAACCGCCTTGACTGACTGCGGCGGCAAGACCTCAACCCAACTCATGGGCGGCAAGATAGGGCCTGATGGCGATTATATCTGGGGCACACTGGTGAAGGATCTGCGCCGCGATATTGTCGTTGGCGACATTCTGCAGTTCCGGAACTTCGTCTGGGAGGACAGAACGGAGGTAAAAACGACGCATCCAAACGGTGATTGGGAGACGGGCGGGTCAGCGGTTGAGAAGCGCCCTCATCATACCGCCATCGTCGAGGCTGTCGTCGGCCAAGGCATTGTCGACGTGCTAGAGCAGAACGTCCCTGGAGGCGATCCCATTCATCGCGCACGCCTGCACGTCGTCTCGTTTCTGGGTCCGAAGATAAAGAAGACCCTGCCTAACGGGGACGTAGTGGAAACTACGCCGAACCACCGCGTCAGCGGCACGGTCTGGGCATTTCACCCGCAGGTTGCGTTCGCGGCCAAGAAGCCTTGAACCCTAAGCGGTGACTTAGCTACCAATCTCCCATATGAGCGCGACCGGCGTCTCCTCCTCTCTTCTCGAGGCTGCGATGCCATTTCGCGCCGACTCGATCACTTGGATCGAAATCCTCCCTCTTAATCGCGTCGCGAAATCTCCCCGCCCACTCCACGGGGGCCCACGCCTCCTGTCCGCGGCGCTAAGACGCCAAAGCGACCGCCACTTCGTTCATCTGCAATGCAATGAGGCGTTGTTAAGCCGATCAAACGTCGCAGACTCCACAACGCTTACGCTGCGGACCGGCCGATCCAGCGCCCTTATCCAGGCCGCCGCAGCGCCGAACTCAAATCAGCTCCTGATCGATCAACTGGCCATCACGCTCCTGACGCATCATCGTGCCGATGACGTGGAGCCCGATTTGCCAATCGGTGAACCACGATCGATCCGGCGCAGGCGTCCGGCCGCGGACGCCCTATCCAGCTTGATCTCGACCTGATGCAGCAATTCCTGGTCATCGCCACATGCCTCGCATCTTGGCCCTGACATCGACCTTAGGCCCGCCTGATGGTGCCCGCGAACTGTCTGCTGCCGCGATCGGCCAGGCAGTCCGCTCGAACTGACCAAGCACCGCGTTCGGAATGAAGCGGGTCCGATTAGCGTAGACATGACGGTCGCTAGTGGCGGATTGGCCGTGCGTGAAGAAGCGTTGCGGGACGACAAGATGCAGGTCGTCCTTCGCCCGCGTCATCGCGACATAGAGCAAGCGACGCTCCTCCTCGATCTCGTCACGTGCGCCGGCGCCAAGATCGATCGGAATGCAGCCGTCGACGGTGTTCATGACGAAGACCGATTTCCATTCCTGCCCCTTGGCGGAATGGATCGTCGATAGGATCAGATAGTCCTCGTCGAGATGCGGCACGCCGGATTGGTCGCTGGTCGCGTCCGGCGGATCGAGCGTCAATTCGGTCAGGAAGCGCTCACGCGACGGATAGCCCCCGGCGATCTGTTCGAGCTGCACGAGATCAGCCTGCCGCGTGCTGGCATCTTCGTGGATGCGCTCCAAGTGAGGCTCATACCAGCGGCGGGCGCGCTCAATCTCGGCCGGCCACCCTGCGGTGCCGGCGCGCAGCTCGCTGACGGCGGCGACGAATGACGCCCAATCGTCACCGGCCCGCGGCGGAGCCGGAGCGTTCTCAAGAGCCTCGAGAGGCACTGAGGCCCGCGCGACATGTTCCAGGACGCGCTGCGCCGAGGTCGGGCCAACGCCGGGCAACAGCTGCAGCAACCTGAAACCAGAGACCCTGTCGCGCGGATTCTCGACGAAGCGCAGCAGCGCCAGCAGATCCTTGATATGGGCGCTATCCAGGAACTTCAGCCCACCAAATTTGACGAATGGAATGTTCCGGCGCGTGAGTTCGATCTCCAGTGGACCGCTATGGTGCGATGCCCGGAACAGCACGGCCTGCTGTTTCAGCGTCGATCCGCCTTCTCGGTTCTCCAGCACCTTCTCGGCAATGAAACGAGCCTGATCGGCCTCATCTCGGACATGCACCAGCTGGGGCGGCGAGCCGGTCGCACGATCGGTCCAAAGGTTCTTGGTGAAACGCTCGGCCGCCAGATCGATGACGGCATTTGCAGCCGAGAGAATGGCGCTGGTCGAGCGGTAGTTCTGATCGAGCGTGATGACCTCGGCCGGCGGAACGAAGGCTGCCGGGAAATCGAGGATGTTGCGGACCGTGGCCGCCCGGAACGAATAAATCGACTGGGCATCGTCGCCGACGACAGTCAGGCCGCGGCCGTCCGGCTTCAGCGCGAGCAGGATCGAGGACTGGAGACGGTTCGTGTCCTGATACTCATCGACCATCACGTGATCGAAGCGACCGCCTATGTCCGCGGCGATATCGGGATCGGTCACGGCTTGCGCCCAGTAGAGCAGCAGGTCGTCGTAATCGAGGACGTTCTGGCTCTGCTTGGCTTCGACATAGGCAGCGAACAGCTCTTTCAGCTCCGCGACCCAAGTGGCGCACCAAGGGTAAGACAAGCGCAGAACCTCTTCGATCGGCAGCTCGGCGTTCACGCAGCGCGAATAGACCGCCAGGCAAGTGCCTTTCGTCGGAAACCGCGACTCCGTCTTGGAGAAGCCAAGCTCGTGCCTAACCAGGTTCATCTGGTCGGCCGAGTCCTCCCGATCATGGATCGTGAAAGCGGGATCGAGACCGAGCTGTTCGGCATAGTCGCGCAGCAGGCGGGCGCCGATGCCGTGGAAGGTGCCTGCCCAGGTCAAGGCGTCGGCCAGGACGCCAGCACCGTCGCCAAGCACCTTCCGTGCAATCCGCTCGACGCGCTTCGCCATCTCGGACGCCGCGCGGCGCGAAAACGTCATCAGCAGGATGCGCCGCGGATCGGCGCCGCTGACCATGAGGTGAGCCACGCGGTGCGCAAGCGTGTTGGTCTTGCCTGAGCCAGCACCTGCGATGACAAGCAGGGGCGCGGAAGCCACCGCGCCCACGCCATGGATCACCGCGCGTCGCTGTGCCGGGTTGAGCGCGTCGAGATAGCTGATTGGGGCGATGGCGTTCATGCCTTCAATTTCCGAACCGGCCGCGCTCCTTCCGAGAACCGGCCGCCCAGAAAGCCGAGCGAGGCTGCGCGATCAGCATCTCGCAAGAGCTCTTCACGGTTATGAAGCAATGCCCCGATCGCGGCCCGGGCGTCACCCTCGAACTCCACCAAAACCGAATCGATCTGTTGCTCCATAAGCTTCGGAACAGATGCCTGTTTCAGCACGATTGGCGGCATTTGATGCGTCCTCGATGGAGAGAACATTATGAGAACAATCACCTTCGAGGAGTCAAGCTCCGAGGCGCAAATCTACACCGGGGCGCCTGCTCGAATGGGGCCGGCTAGGCACGATACCGATCGAACGCCGTCAGCCGCAGGGTCAATGGTTCCGCGTCCTCCCAGCCATAAATCTCTGTGCGGAGATAGCGGAACTCCTCCTCTTCGAGCTCGTCATCGATCTCAATCCACCAGGCTCTCGGCCTGCCGTCACTTCCATCCGACCAGCGATAGCCTCTGCCTTTGAGATGGTCCTTCATGTCGAATGGCGCGTTTTCCGCATAGACGCGGACACGGCTACGCTCGCTTGAACGTAAGAGCTGACAGAATGGTAGCGCGCCACCCTCCCCGGCCGGCCTCGCCAGTACCTCCAAGAGCGCGTTGCAATCATCCGTCGCGCGGTGGCCCTCATGGAACAGCCCGGATTGGCCCACGAGGTATCCGAGCTTGTTTCCCTCGAAGCCAAGATCCGCCCAAGGGACTTCTCTGACGGAACAGGCCCAGGCTTTCGAGACGAAGGCCGGCGAGAGCTTTTCGCAGAACGGGCGATCGAATGCGGCGTTATGGGCGATGACGAGATCCGCGGGCTCGATCAGCGCGTCAAGCGCTGCAATATCAATCTCGTGACCAGCGACCATATCGTCGGTAATGCCGGTCAGCCGTGTGATTTCCGCCGGTATCGGCTGCGAGGGCTGACGCAGGCCGCTATAGATGCCCACGACGTCACCGATCACACCTGCGTCGTCATAGGTGAAAGCGACAGCGCCAATTTCGATGATCTCGTCCTTTGCGGAATTCAGGCCGGTCGTCTCCGTGTCCACCAGAACCGCGAGGTTCGGAAAGGCGCTTTCGGCTCGCGGGATGATGGGCCGCGGCACGAGCTTCCGTAAAATCCTGAAGCGCCCACCCTGCTCCAGCCGTTGTGCGGCCTCCTCGTCATTCCAGCCGGGCAGAGTAGGTAGAGTTTCTGACTTGCGTTTCCGGGGCACGGACCTCGCCGTCTGCCGGTAGCCCGGCGCATCATCGAACAAGTCAAACTGGATAGAGGCAATCTTCATTTTGCGGCCCTCGTCGTCGTGGGCGCTCGCCATTCGCGGTCGAGGGCAAGGAGCTCAGCGATGAGCCTTCCACGCGGCCTATATAGCTTCCATGCGATTTCCATCAGCCCAGTTTTGCAGCGGTCAATAAGGTGGCTCCAGACGTCGCGTCCACAATAGCCCACGGTTCGTTCCTACTAAGGGTTGGTCGCAGTTCGCGTGGCAGATTATTTGTGCGCCGCGCGCCGACCCGCAGCGCGATCGGCTTCTGACCGCCTCTGTAGCGCCGCTTCGGAACCCCGGAATAACACATCGCGTTGCCGCTGCATGAATCGAACGATGGTGATGGCCGTGCCGCGACCCGCTTTCGAGCTGCTGAAGTTCTTCCGGGCAGCCTTGTTAGGTGGATGCGTCGTGCTGGTGCCATTCACTGCGCAAGCCCTCACCGCCGACGAAGTGAACCAAGCAGGCCGTCCGGCCACCACGAAAAGCAAGGTGACGCGGCCCAATGCGTCGATCGTCAAGGCTCAGGTCTTGCTGGCGCGTCAGGGGGTCTCTCCCGGGGAGATCGACGGCCTGGATGGCGACAACTATCGGAAGGCCATCAACCAGTTCCGCCGCCGCGAAAATCTCGGAACCGGCGAGATCATCGACGCATCGACATGGCAGGCCCTTAAAGGGGACATCAGCGCGGATGTCGTCTCGGACTACGTCGTGACAAAGGAGGATATCAAAACCCGGTTCGTCCGGCGCATTCCTCACGACTACGCTCGCCAGGCCCGGATGAAACGGCTCGGCTACAGGAACGCCCAGGAGATGTTCGCCGAACGCTTTCACATGAGCGAAGGCCTACTCAGGGTGCTCAACCCGCGAACGCATGATCGGAAGCGTGAAGAAACGCTGCACGTCGTCTCGGTCGGACGAACCGCTCCTTCGGACGAGGCGCGAACCGTCGAGGCCGACAAGACCAACGGCATGGTTCGAGCGCTCGATGCGACGGGAAAGGTGCTCGCACTCTATCCGGCCACCATCGGCAGCGAGGACACCCCGTCGCCCGAGGGCGAGTATCAGGTTGTGAGGGTCGTGAAGAACCCGACCTATCACTACGACCCGGTCAAGAATTTCCAGCAGGGCAAGAACAAGCGTCGCCTGGTGCTCCCCAGGGGTCCCAACAACCCGGTCGGCACGGTCTGGATCGAGCTGTCGAAGCCGACCTTCGGCATTCATGGTACGCCGGAGCCTTCGAAGATCAGCAAGGCGTCGTCGCATGGCTGTGTGCGGCTCACGAATTGGGATGCCGAGGAATTGGCCCAGATCGTCAAGCCAGGTACGACCGTCCGCTTCGTCGACTAGCCGATGTCACACCGCATTCTGGCTTGCAATTTTGACCGGCCGTCGGCATCGGTCTGGACTGCGGGACGGTAGGGCGATGGCTGCGCGCGAGCACAACGACGTCGAAATCCTCGAAGATGGAGAGGGCCCGGGAGCGATCGTCTCCTTTCCGTTCGACGCCGCTGCCGTCGAACGATTTCGGGACGCTTTTCCGAGAGCGCGCTGGAATGACGACCTGGCTGCTTGGCGGATCCCGGGCACGACGGCGATGCTTCGCGCGGCGCGATGGCTCGATCGTGAGCTGCCGAGCGCCTTCAGCCTCGCCGACCAGCGCGGCCGCGATTCCTTTTCGTTCGAGCCGATCGTCAGCCCTTATCTGGAGGTCGCCGATGAGCTCGTCGTGCGCACCCCTTATTCACGAACCGTCGTCGAGGAATTGCGCGCGGTTCCGTGGGCGTGGTGGAACGGAGAAGACAAGGCTTGGCACGTACCATTCCGCTCGATCGATGAACTGCGCAGGAGATGGCCGGCGATCGAGGCCGCCGCCGAATACAGCGAGCCAGAGGCTCGAAAGCAACGGCGCGAAGCGGCGAAATCCGCGCCCGAATACGAAGACGCCAAAGCAGCGATGACTGAGCGCCGCCGCCGGCGCTATCCTGTCCCGGCGAGCGAGCAGCCGCCGCTCGACAGAGTGCTCATGTCCCATGAAGGACCGCTCGTCATCCTTGAGGTGACCGGCGAGGTCGTTCCCGCGGAGACAGCCGCCCGGCATTACCCTTGGAGTTCCGGACAGCCCGACGATCTGGTCTGGGCATTGTGGCGTCGCCCGATGCACGACGAACTTGTAAAAACCTGGCCTGCCCGACATCCCGCCGCGGTGAGCGCCCTCCTCCGAGGATGGTGGCAACCTACGCTCGAGGAACTGCGCATCGCGCGGCGCGCGGCGAGGTCATTGGAGCGCGCTCGGGAAACTCGACATCGTCGCGGCGGTTCCGACGATCCGGCGGGTTGAGCCCCGCCCGACCGGGTTTCCGTCCTCGTCGGGTTCCGCGCCGGTCACGCCGAGTATGTCAATCGCGCAATCCGCTCCGCAAAGACTTCGATCCCGGGCAGCGCCGAACCGTCGAGTACCTCATGACTGGCGTTCCCTGACGTAGCGGTGATCCGTGTGGCGGCCTGCGTAGTCTCGGTCGATCTCCTCGATCAGACGGTCGCCATCGTCGCGATCGACCTTGCGCAGGATGGCATCGAGCTTGGCCTCCATGCGGTCATCGCCCTCCTTCGATTGCGGTGAGCCGACATGAAGCAGGATCGCGAGCCCCGCGACCTGCCACAGCAATTGCAGGAATTCCGACTGCCAGTTCTCGAGCGTGTCGCGCATCATCTCGATGAAGTACCCCTCGAAGCTGACCGCCTGACCATGGCTCGCCTGTTCGTTGGCATAGGCGAACCAGCCGAAGACCCAGTGGCCTACCAGGCTGATCAGGAAGAAGCCGCCGGTCACCCAGGCAAATCCGTATCGGGTCCAGATCGAGTGTTTCATTCACCGCTCCCAGTCCGCAGGGCTTCGAGAAGCATCGTTGCGAGAGGGAACTCCGATCGACTGCCGGGGTTCAACCCAGACACCGCCTCTTTCAGGAGCGCCCCATGTCGCCGAAACCGCCAAGCATCCGAGACGACGCTGAACACAACAGGTTCGTGATGGCGGTTCCGGGCGGCGAGGCCTTCGCAACGTATCGGCGCCTTGATGACTACCTTATTGTTTCGCACACCGAGGTGCCGTCGAGTTTGCGCGGTCGAGGTCTCGGCTCGCAGCTTGCTGAAGCCCTGTTCGAGCGCGCACGCGGCCGCGGAGAGCGTATCGTCCCCGCCTGCTCATTCATTGCGGACTGGGCCAGGCGGCATCCTGAATACCAAGACGTTCTCGCCCAGCGGACGGAGCGGTTGCAATGATCGACCATATTTCCGTCGGCACCAATGATCTTGGGAAGGCGCGTACGTTCTACGACGCGGTCCTTGCGGAACTCGGGATCCGGCTTCTCAGCAGCAGCAATCGATCGGCCGACTACGGCGTGAGCAGCATTCTCTTCAGCATCGAGACACCCGTCGACGGCAAGAGGGCTTCCAGCGGCAACGGGATCCACATCGCTTTTGCAGCCGGCAGCCGAGAGATCGTGAACGCCTTTCACCATGCCGCGCTCGCCAACGGTGGCACCGACGCTGGCGCCCCGGGTGTACGCCCGAATTACGACGCTCACTACTATGGCGCCTTCGTCTTCGATCCCGACGGCAACAAGATCGAGGCCGTCACCCGTTCATCCAAGTAAAGGAGGACGACATGCCTGCAAAATCAGCCGCTCAACAGAAGGCCGCGGGCGCCGCGCTCGCCGCCAAGCGGGGAGACATCAAGGAAAGCAAGCTCAAGGGCGCATCAAAATCGATGGAAAAGTCGATGAGCGAGAGCGAACTCGAGAAGATGGCTTCGACCAAGCGCAAGGGAAAACCCGAGCACAAGAGCAAGCACTGACTCGCGTTTCGAGGAAATAACGATGACATCACACTTCGAACCGCCCTTCCCTGAGCAGCAGCAACCGATGCCGGGGCGCACCGATGCCATGAAGCCCCGACCGGACCATGGCGAGGACAGCTATGTCGGCTCGGGTCGTCTCAAGGGCAAGCGTGCCATCATCACCGGTGGCGACAGTGGCATCGGGCGGGCTGTCGCCATCGCTTTCGCGCGGGAAGGCGCGGACGTCCTGATCTCCTATCTGAACGAGGACGAGGATGCCGCGGAAACCCGCGGTTGGGTCGAGAAGGCCGGACGAAAAGCCGTGCTGGTGTCCGGAGACATCCAGGAAGCTGACCATTGCCGCCAGATCGTCGACCGGGCCGTGGCCGAATTCGGCGGCGTCGACATCCTCGTCAATAACGCTGCCCATCAGGCGAGTTTCAAGGATATCGGCGACATTTCGGACGAAGAATGGCAACTGACCTTCGCGGTGAACATCCACGCGATGTTCTACCTGACCAAGGCTGCCGTCCCGCACATGAAGCCTGGTTCCTGCATCATCAATACCGCTTCGGTGAATGCCGACAAGCCCAACCCGACCCTGCTGGCCTACGCCACGACCAAGGGAGCCATCCAGAACTTCACCGGCGGACTGGCTCAATTGTTGGCGCAGAAGGGAATTCGGGCCAATGCCGTGGCGCCTGGGCCGATCTGGACGCCGCTGATCCCCTCGACCATGACGGGCGAGAGCGTCACGCAGTTTGGCAAGCAGGTTCCCATGAAGCGGCCGGGACAACCGGCCGAGCTCGCCACGGCCTATGTGATGCTGGCGGATCCGCTCTCGAGCTACGTCTCGGGCTCTACCATCGCGGTAACTGGCGGTCATCCGATCCTGTGATGGCAGCGGGTCAGTCTTTGTTGAGCTTCCCGAGATTGCCGGGCAGGCCCGAGAAAGGAAGATCGTCCGGCTTGAGCAAGCTGTCGGACGGTTCAGGACCATGGCTCTTTTCGCCCCTGTGCGCCTCATTCCAGTGCCGGATCTTGTCTGTAAGCCGTAGAAACTCGGCTGCCTGCGGGGACCCTGCGGGCGCATCGCTCAGCGCGGCGGCGCGCTGTACGGCAGCCTCATATTCCTCATGATTTTTGAAAGTCATGGCTGGAGTCCAATTCGGATTGGTTGCTGGCAGCAATCTCGTCGAGGAGTTCGAAGGCGGCTCGCGACAAAGCCTCCGGCGGCGCCATATCTTCCTGAAGATGCCATTCCACGAAGTCCCGGCTCTTCCCGGCTCTCTCCGCCAGAAGCGCCACCCAATCGCGGTGCGGGTAAGCTGCATTCATCCGCAGCGCGAGATCCCGGCCGGAAGCAACCGGTTCTGACGAAAGCATCGGGGCCTCCTGTACTCTCCGAAGAGAAAAAGACCCCGCCGGATGTCCGGCGGGGCCGCGCGCTCAAGCAGCCTTGCGATTGATGCCGTCCAGCGCGAGCTTGGTGAGTTTTTCGTCGGTCGCGGCTTCCTCGTCGAGATTCTGCTTCAGGAGCGACGCGCAGTCATTGCGACCGAGCTGCTTCGCCCAGGCGACCAACGTGCCGTAACGCGTGATCTCGTAGTGCTCCACCGCCTGGGCCGCGGCAATCAGCGCTGCGTCGAGCACCTGCTTGTCTTCGACTTCGCCGGCGACGTCATTGGCCTCTTCGAGGATGCCGTCGATCGCAGGGCAGGTGACGCCCTTTTCCTCAACGCCATGCAGGCGGAAGACCTCCTTCAGGCGCGTGATCTGGCCCTCGGTCTCGCGCAGATGCGTTTCGAAGCCGCGCTTGAGATCCGGGCTGGTCGCCTTTTCGACCATGTCCGGAAGCGCCTTCTTGATCTGGTTCTCGGCGTAATAAATGTCCTGAAGCGTATGGACGAAGAGGTCGTCCATCGTGGCGATGTCTTTAGAAAACCAACCCATGCCGCTCTCCATTTGGCAGGAAAATCCCCCCAGCGCTTGGTCGTTCCCGAGGGCTGGTCCGCCCTCTTCCGAAAGCCGGACGGCTTTGTTCAGATCACCGTGGAGCGATAGGGTTCCGCCGTCTCGTCGAACCGGTTCCAGCCTGCTGCACGGTATTCCGCGAGACGGGCATCGCGGTCGATGGGAGATGCCCCATCGAGGATGGCCTCGACCGCCGGAACCTGCTCATCGGCAACGCGAACGGAAACAACGGTACCGCCGCGGCGAACCGTTTCGGCGTAGTAGTTGGCATCTTCTTCACTGTGGCCGGCGCTGGTCAGCGCTCCGACGATCCCGCCGGCGACGCCGCCGGCCGCGGCGCCCGCTGCCGTCGACGCGAGCCAACCTGCGGCCACCACCGGGCCGATCCCGGGAATGGCCAGCAGTCCGACACCTGCGAGCAGACCGGCTGCTCCGCCGAGCGCAGCGCCGATTCCGGCGCCTTCACCGGCATTGCTGTCATCGGCCTTGGCGTGGCGACCGACCACGCTGATGTCAGCGGCGCTAACGCCCTCGGCTTCGAGGGCTTCGACCACCGACCGGGCGGTTTCGTAGTTTTCATAGGAACGCGTCAGTGTCTGAGTCATGGGAGTCTCCAATTACTGGCGGGTGATGTTGCCGCGATAGTCGACGGTGACGTTCACTTTGGCGCCGCCATGCGTGGCGCTGCCCTTCCAGACGCCATTGGCGTCCTTCGTCAGCGGACCAACCTGCGAATAGCCGTTGGCCTCGAGACGGCTCTTCGCCTGTCCTTCGGTGAAGCTATTCGCGCCTGGAAGCGGAGCATTCTTGTCCGCTTCGCCCTTGGGCGATGGTACGGGTGACGTGGTCGCGGGCTGAGCCAGCGCACCAAAGGAGGTCGTTGCCGCGATGAGGGACGCGAGCAAAAGCTTCTTCATGTCTAAACTCCTCGAAACTCGTGGAATGGTCCACTGAATGCATTTCGAACGAGCTAGGCGCCGTTTCTGTTCCGCCAGAATTTTGGATCCGCAGTGACCATACCGCGGGGCGTTTCTTGATATGCCCGGGCAGTGCCAAGTGGCTAAGCCGAAGTCATTGGGCCTCGGGCGTTAATCCTTTGGTCGCGTGCCCGAAATCGATTTCGCAAGCATGCAAGCAGACGCTGGGTAAGACCAGCAGCTATTCGCCGGCGCCCGCCGCCGGCTTGTCGTCCGGCTTCACACGCGGTTTGTCGGCATCGCCAGTATCCTTTTCGGGATCGGGATTGATCGAGACCTTCGTGGTCGCCTCCGTCCCCGGATCGCCCTGGATCGATTTCACGCGCTGCTGTTCTTCAGGGCTGAGCTTGTTGCCTTGGCCGTCTCGCATGGGTGCCTCCTGTCTGGAATGCCCCCCAAAGGAGAACGGGCCTCCATCACGGGAGTTCCGGCCCGCTCACGACTCGACGCGGGATGGCCGGGGGCGCCCGCCAGGAACCAATCCGCTGCGACGGCTGTTTGCCTGTCACTTTCGCCCATCAGCAGGAGGGGCTCATGGACAGTATCATTTATCTCGTCGGTCTCGTGGTGGTCATCATGGCCATCCTGTCGTTCCTCGGCCTTCGATAGGAGTTCGCCATGTCCATGTCTGGAACGGACGTCGTCGTCGCTCCCGTGACCGTCAACAAGGAGAACCGCTCCTATGTGCAATGGGGACCGATCATCGGCGCGCGGTGATCGCGACCGCCATCTCAACCATCATGACGGTCTTCGGCTCGGCGATCGGCCTGTCGATGGTCTCAGCCGATTTCGAAAGGAGCTCCAGCGCCACGGCGCTGGCAATCGCCGGCGCCCTCTGGGCGCTCTGGGTCATGGCCTCCGCCACGATGGCCGGCGGCTATCTCGCAGGCCGCATGCGCCAGCCGAGCTTCGATGCCAATGGCGAGGAGCGCAGGGTGCGCGATGCAATCCATGGCCTCCTCGTCTGGGCGACCGGAGCGCTCCTGATCACCATCGTCGCGACGTCATCGCTGTTCGGCGCGGCGAAGACGGCGGCCCACGGTGTCGCGAACGCCGGCTCGGGCGTGGCGTCGCTGGTGTCGCAGAATGCCGACCCGCTCGCGATGGCGCTCGACAACGTCATGCGCGCCAACGGCCAGCAGCCGCCAACCGCCCAGGAACGCGACGAGGCCTCCCGGATCTTCGTCAGCGCCCTCGCGAACGGCAAGATCGAACAGGGCGATCGGGATTATCTCGCCTCGCGGCTGGCCGCGCGTTCCGGCATCAGCGAACAGGATGCGCAGAAGCGCATCGATGACGCCTATGCCCGGCTGTCGCAAGCCAAGGAAACCGCCAAGCAAGCGGCCGAGCGCGCACGCAAGATCGCGGTTCTGACGGCGTTCCTGACGGCCGCCGCATTGCTCGTCGGAGCTGCAGCCGCCTCGTGGGCCGCCACATTGGGCGGGGAACATCGGGACGAGAACCTTCGGATCGAGCCGACGCCGTGATCGGTCCCTGGATCATGGAAGCTCTCTTGTTCGGCCCGCCTCGGCGGGCCGAAGCTTTTTCACCTCACCCTGAACCGATCGCAGCATCAGCGTTGCTCCGGACGGCCCCACGATCTCAAGACCCTCCCGAATTTGTTCGATGAGCACCATGACGATCTCCTTTGGTGGAATCGCGACCCGTCCATCGCGGCTCGGCCCCGAGTGATCGAGAACGACGATCCTTTTCGCTCCCGGCGCGTTTCCCTCACGACGCAGGAGATCGCCTATGCCCCGCACCGATGAAGCAATCTCCGAAACCATCCGGAACGTTACGAGTCTGGAAGAACTCAACGCTGCCATCACGGCGTCCGGCCCGCTCGTTCCCGGCGCAACCCGGGTCGTCCTCGGAGAAGGCCCCGAGGGCGCGGCCATCGCCTTCGTCGGCGAGCAGCCCGGCGATCAGGAGGACCGGCAGGGCCGCCCTTTCGTCGGCCCTGCCGGCCAACTGCTCGACCGGGCCCTCAACGAAGCCGGTATCGACCGGCGCTCCAGCTACCTGACCAATGCCGTCAAGCACTTCAAGTTCGAGCAGCGCGGCAAGCGGCGGATACACCAGCGGCCGACAACCGGGGAGGTCAGGCACTATCGCTGGTGGCTCGAGCGGGAGCTGGATTTCGTGAACCCGCATCTCGTCGTCGCCTTGGGTGCGACCGCCGTCCTGGCCTTGGCCGGGAAGGCCTTGCCGATCTCGCGCAATCGCGGCGCGACCCATTTCGGGGAGCGGCTGGGCTTCATCACGGTTCACCCCTCCTCCCTGTTGCGACTGCCGCAGGAAAAGGATCGAACACAGGCTTACGACGCATTTGTCGCTGATCTCCGTCAGATCCGAAAACTCGCATCCGCTTGAAATCCGCCATTTGCCGAATGGTGCCGGTCAGGAGAGCGTGACTGTGAAAAGGCGGCAAGCCCCCTGCTGTCGATGATCTGGATGCGCGCTCGCGACAAGCGGATCAGGCGCTCACCCTCGATGACATGGAGCGCGACCGTCACACCGGACCGGCGCACGCCCAGCGTATGGGCGAGATCGTGATGAGTGATCGGAATGATGTCGCTGGCCAGGGTCTCGCCGCAACGAGTGAGCGCGTAGGCGTGCCATGGCGGAGGCCACCACTCGGCCTGGGTTATCTCTCGCCCACCGGTGCACAAGTCTCACGAATACATCCGTGCTGCGAAGCTTTGTTTCCTCCGATCGAGCGGCTTCTAGGTGGAAGCGCAACGGTTCCACGCACCGACGTAGCCGTGACGTCGCCTTCGCCGATGCGCGCAAAATGGATGCTCTCGGTCAGCCAAACGACTTCACATGTTTCCTGAGCAATTCGAGCTTTTCACCCAGAACCTCCACAGGCACAGGCTTGGCAATTGTTCCAAGCGCCACCGCCGCATGCTCGCCGGCGACCTCCGTCTGGCCAGTGACGAAGATGCTTGCGACGCCGCGTTCTTGCAGCCACGCTGCGGCGAGTGGTCCTGTTCGTCCATCGGCAAGGTCGATGTCCACCAGCGCACCGTCGATCTGGAATGTGTCGAACCTCATTTTCAGCTCGGCAAAGCTGCTGGCGGAGCCTGCGAAGATGTGCCCAAGATCCTCGATCATCGCCTCGATGTGGAACACGATGAGAGGGTTATCCTCAAGGTAGAAGATGCGGAGCGGCGCGAGCGGAGATCTCATGGTCACAAGCCTCAAGCCGGATTTCACCGAAAGCGCGAAAAGGGCCCCGCCGCGATGCAGCGCAGGCCTTCCGGATGGAAGACGATTTCGGGAGGGATACCGAACAGCCCCTGCAGGGCGGACCGGATATACCGCGTCCCGTAGCCGGCCTTGTGTGGCTCGGCGACCGGAGGACCGCCGCTTTCGATCCAGCTTATCGTCAGGGTGGGTTCGCTTGTCGACTTGAGGCTCCAGGTGAGATGCACCCGTCCCTCCGGACGTGACAGCGCGCCATATTTCAGAGCGTTCGTGGCAAGCTCGTGGAGGCACAGGGCAAGCGTCGTACCAGCGTCCCGGCCCAGTTGGATCGGCGGTCCTTCGGCTATGATGAGATTTTCCCCGTTTCCGCGATATGGCGAACAGGTCCGTCCGATGATGTCGGCCATATCGATTGTTTCTCCGCCTGCCTCGAAGATCGCCGAGTGCACGACCGATAGGGCCATGAGCCGGCCCGAGAAATCGTCGGCGAGCCCATCGATCGACGTCGCGCTTCGTCGGGTCATTCCAAATATCGCAGTTACGCTCGCAAGGATGTTCTTGACGCGGTGATTGAGCTCCCGTCGCAGTTCAACTTCGCGCTCGATGTGGTCCCTCACGTCCCGTTGCCGCAGCCTCGCGAGCAGTGCGGACTGAAGACCGCTGAGCAACTCCAATGACGCCACCGGCCGCTGAAAGAATATCTGGCGTGAGCGCGGCCACGTCTTGCTGAGTTCCGCACGAATTTTCGCATGGGGCGCCGCCCCATCGAGGAGGACGATGATTGGCATCTCAGACCAATCCGGTTGATCGACAAGATGTTCCGCGATGATGCTCAACACCGACGGATTAAGCGCCTCATGGGTCACGACCAGCATGCCCGGCGCCTCGGTCAGCCGGGAGGCGAGTTCGTCTGGGCCGGTAGCCTGGCTTACGGCCACTTCGTGTTCATCGAGGAGTGCGCCCAAATATTCCGCGTCCCTGCGGTAGGGGGCAAGGATCAATACCCAGTCCAATGAGCGATCGACACTGGACACCATCCGCTCACGATTCTGGGAGTGGATTGTAAGCGACGACCGTGACGCCGGAGCTCTGGATGAAGAGCTCGCGTACGTCGAGATCATGCGGGCCGTGCCGCTTCTTCACCACCGTGATGCTGCGCCTGAGACGCTCGCCATGCTCGATGATGCGCAGCAGGAGTACTGTGTCCCCTAGGAAACTCACATCGACGTCGATGCCGACATCCTCGCCGAGCAGCCCGTGCTGTGCGACGATCAGCATCGTCAGAACGCCGGCGCGGGCGAGGTATTTGAGGAGCGATTGGATATCCCGCACCGCTTTCTCGCGATTCGGCAGCGAGTTGAGATAACCGGTGAAGCTGTCGATCACCACGACCCGCACCTTGTCGCTGCTAACGGCCTGCTGCACGATTTGGCCGAACTCGCCTGGCGAAATTTCGTTGGGATTGAAATCACGGATGATGAGTTGGCCGTCGTCATGGAACTGCCTCAGATTCATGCCCAACCCCTCGGAGCGTCGGAAGAAAGTCTCGATGCGCTCCTCGAACAAGAACAGGGCGACGCTTTCGCCGCGCTTCAGCGCCGCAGTCGCGTAAAGGGATGCCATGGTGGACTTGCCGGTGCCTGCCTGGCCGATCACGAGCGTGGTGGTTCCAGCCTCCTGTCCGCCGCCGAACATTTTGTCGAGCTCGTCAACGCCGGATTTGATCAATTGCGGCTTGACGGTCTCTGCTGCGGCACCCGGCACGAGCCGTGGAAACACGATCACACCTTCGCCTTCACGGATCGCCATATCGTGATAGCCGTCGGCTATGGGTACGCCGCGCATTTTGCTGACCTCGACGCGACGGCGGACGGAGCCATATTCCTGCAGCGACTTATCAAGGCAGATCACGCCATGGGCGATCCCTTCGACCTCCTCGCCGGTGTTCTGGGCATGTCGTACTTTCGTGTCGAGGAGCAATGCCACGACATCTCGCTTCGCGAGAAACGCCTTGAAGGCAATGAGCTCACGGCGAAAGCGCGGCGTGTCGCCGGTGATCAGTCTGATTTCGAGGAGAGAATCGTAGACCAGGCGGCTGGGCTTATGCTGCTCGATCGCTTCTTCGATCGCTTTTCTGGTTTCGTCGAGCCGCAGTTCGGCCGTCTGAAAGATTGTCTGGTCGGCGGCGCCGTTGACCGCATCCGACGCCGACAGCTCCTCCACGCGGATGCCGTCCAATGTCCAGCCGTGAGACGCGGCGATCGCTTCGAGCTCCGCCCTCGTCTGTGACAAGCTGACATAGATGCAGCGTTCCCCAGCGGCCGCACCCGCCCTCAGGAACTGGAGTGCAGCAGTGGTCTTGCCGGAGCCCGGTTCGCCCTGAAGAATATAGAGGTTGGAGGCTGGTAAACCGCCCCTCAGAATGTCGTCGAGTCCGGCAATGCCCGTACTCACTACCGCCTGTTTCCTGCCCCCAGCCACATGCGCCCCCACATATCAGAGCATCAACTGCGGCTGAGAACGCACAACCCCAATAACCGTTCCGCGTGCCATTGACTCGCGTGCCAGCGCGCAATGGAGAACGGAGATCCGGAGCCAGCGGCAGGGCGGCTGATCGCCAAGGGAGGATCAGCGGCCATGGGCCGAACCGGCTGTTGACGGGCTTGAAGCTGGCTGGCCGCAGGATCGTGGGCTTTGCGAAATAGAGATTCCGTCGCCGCCATGGCATTTCCACGGGCGCCCATCAGTGAGCGAGCTCTTCAACCTCGCTTGGGCCGCGGGCCTCCTCGATCCACCGCACGTTTGTATCGACGAGAAGCGCGGAAACCTGGCTCGCCACCTTCTTCTCCGGAACATGTCGATGACGGCGATGTTGAATTCGGCACCGCTGGCCATCACCGAGCCAGATGCGATCAGGCTTGAGTATCCCTGGGGATCACAAAGGGGGGCGCATGCGTTCGACTGGGCTGTTCTGTTCCCGCCGCACCGTTTTGGCGCTGCTTGTCTCGTCATCCGTCGTCAGCCTATCTAAAGGCTCCACCGCCCTTGCCGACCAGACCAGCCAAAATCGCTTCGGCTACGAAGACGTCATCGGTCGGGCAAAGGCCCTTGCCGAGCGGCCTTTCGATGCCGAAGCGGCAACAATCCCGCAGGAACTGACGAAACTCTCCTATGACAGCTACCGCGAAATTCGCTTTCGGCGGGACAGGGCATTCTGGCGCGATGGCGCTTCCGATTACCGACTCCTCCTCTTCCATCTCGGCTTTCTTCACACCAAGCCGGTGCAGGTCCACATCATCAAGAACGGCACTGCGATCCCGATCCCCTTTACGACAGGCCTGTTCGAATACGGCAAGGTCCCGGTTCCCAAGCAGCTGTCGCCCTCGCTGGGATTTGCCGGCTTTGCCGTGACCACCACGCTGAATGATCCGAACGTTCAGGACGAACTCATCTCCTTCATCGGCGCGAGCTATTTTCGCTTTCTCGGTCGGGGGCATCGTTACGGCTTGTCGGCTCGCTCGCTGGCCATCGACGTTGGCGGCGAGCGACCGGAGGAGTTCCCGTTCTTTCGGGCGCTGTGGCTGGAGGAGCCGTCGCGTGACAGTACGGAACTCACGATCTACGGCCTGCTGGACTCGCGGTCGGTGGCGGGAGCGTTCCGCTATGTCGTCACTCCAGGCAAGCAGACGAGCGTGCAGGTGACAGCGACGATCATGCCGCGCAGGGAGATTGCTCGCCTGGGGGTGGCGCCTCTGACATCGATGTTCCTCGCGGGCGAAGGCGACCTGAGCCGGCGGACGGATTTTCGGCCGGAAATCCACGATTCGGATGGCCTCATATTCAGGACCGAATCCGGCGAATGGGCCTGGCGTCCGATCCAGAATCCAAAAGCCTTGCGGATTTCGAGCTTTGCGGGCCGGAACCTGCGGGGCTTTGGCCTGATGCAGCGCGACCGCAACTTCGAGCATTATCAGGATCTGGAGGCCCAGTACCATGCAAGACCGGGTTACTGGATCGAGCCGGAAGGGGAATGGGGAGACGGGCGGCTCGAGCTGATCGAAATACCGACGGACAACGAAGGCTTCGACAACATCGTCGCCTGCTGGACACCGAGCACGCCGTTGCCTGCCGGCAAGGCGACCGTATTCAGCTATCGTCTGTCGGCCCTATCGACGACTGGGGCGCTCCATCCCTACGGCCAAGTCAAGAACAGCTTCAACGGAGCCAACAGCTTAGAAAGCTCAGCCGATGGCGTCGGAAAGAAGCGCTTCATTATCGATTTTGCCGATGGAGACCTTGCCTTTTATCTGTCAGACGCCAAGAGGGTCGAGGTTGTCGCCTCGACGACGGCCGGCGCCATCCTGGGCACGATCCTCGATCCCAATCCGATCACGAAGGGCTTTCGTGTCATTGTCGACGTGAACTTGCCAGCGGGTGAGAGCACAGAGCTGCGCGTGTTCTTGAAGTCGCGCGGTCGCGTCCTGACCGAAATCTGGACGAATTCCTGGACGGTCGCCGCGCCGGATTCGATCCCAAAAGCAGTCCGAAACGATTGAAATATCCTGGAAGAGCCGGCGCCCGAAGTGCACCTCCTATGGGGCGGACGGCGGCATGGCGTCCGAACCTGGGGTCGACAGGCCATCGACAGCTCGCCTGGTGCCGGCCGAGTCGGAGGGCTGAACAGCTTTGAAGCGCTCGCATTCGAGCGTCGCTTGGGCCGAGGCTGAAACGGCGCGCGCCCGGCTGGACGACGAAATCGACTGACGACCCGATGCTCCATCTCGCCGTTCACGGATTGCGCAGCGTCAGCGCGACGGCGGCCTCCGAGGTAACTGCGGAAGGTGAATCTCTCCTGGTGATAAAGCTCGACCGTAGTCGCGGAGTGGCTGAGATAGCCGACGCCTTGTGCAGCTCATCTGACGCAACGCACGAAGCACTGACATAACTGTACCTTTCTCGCTTCAACCAGCAAGTCGCGGCCTCCAGAAGCGAGATTCTGGCACAGTGGCGCTGGCCGCGCGATCCGAGCTTAGACAGATCCTCCTATCGCCGGGGCATCACGTGCAACGGAACCGCGGTACCGGTTTGAGCGGCAGGCGTCGTTCCTCTTGCCCGCCTGCGCCCTCTTCTTCGCGACAGGTCGAACAAACTCCCCTCAGCTTCGTTCACGCTCCATCGAGGTAGATGACATGAAGCATTTGCGACTTTCCGCTCTCGATCTCGATCGCCGGGTAGCCAGGCTCATCGCGCGCAACAGATCCCGACGGTTCGAAAGACCGTTGCAATGGCTGACCCTCGGAGCGGATGAGCGCCTGCTCCTTCCGGCCGTATCGCTCTATTGGCTGCTCTCGCGCGGCGGTGGAAAACTCCGGGCCAGCCGAGCCAACCATATTTTATTGACGATGGTGACGACGGCGATCCTGCCTCATCTTATGAAGCAGGTCGTCGATCAGGAGCGACCGGATCGCTGCGAAATCCACGGGAATCGCCATGGCATCCCGCGCTCTGGAAAGGCGTTCGATGCATTTCCGTCGGGACATGCGGTCCACATGGGAGCCCTCGCTTCCGCCCTCTGCCGGCTGGCCCCGCGTCACCGGGTTCTGATCTGGGGCCTGACGGCGTCCCTTGCGATGACCCGGGTCGTCTTGCTGGCTCATTGGCTCAGTGACGTCGTGGTTGGAGAGACCCTCGGGGTCGCGATCGAGAACCTGCTGCACGCCATCGATCGAGCGCCGGAGGCATAGGCCGCATGGCGCTCGCAGATCGCACGAAGACCGCGCTCGACGAGTCCCGCATGCTGATGCTGGGCGCGCAGATCCTCTTGGGCTTCCAGTTCCAGGCGCCATTCCAGGACGGTTTCCCGACCATTTCGAGCGCTGAGAAGACGACCGAGGTCGCCGTTCTCGGCTTGATCATAGTCGTGGTGGGGTTGCTCATTACTCCAAGCGCCCATCATCGAATTGCCGAAGATGGCGAAGCCAGTCACCACTTCATCCGATTTCTCACCCGTGTTTCCCTATCTACGCTGCCGGTCTTCGCCATCGCGATTGGACTCGATTTGGGAATCGCGGGAAAGCGGATCGGCGGCCTTGCCGTCGGGGTCGGCGGCGCTTTCCTGGGCACCGTGGTGCCGCTGGCAATTTGGTTCGTGCCCCTTCTCTTCCACCATCCGCATGAGGATGAAGAAATGTCGACCTCCGACAAGAAAACCCCTCTCGATGCCAAGATCGACTACGTTTTAACAGAAGCTCGTGTCGTCCTCCCTGGAGCCCAGGCGCTCCTGGGATTCCAGCTCGCTATCGTACTTACGAATGGCTTCCAGCAAATGTCGTCAAATCTGAAGATGACGCACGGTGCTGCCTTGGCCTTGATTGCAGTTTCCACAGCGCTCCTCATTGCACCCGCAACATATCATCGCCTCGTATATGCCGGTCGCAACGAGCCGGAATTCCATCGCCTGGCAAGCCGCCTGCTTCTGATCGCAACCGTCTTTCTTGCGCTGGGCCTCGCCACCGACACCTATCTTGTCGTTTCCAAGATCGTCGACGACGCCCGGTTGGCTCTCTGGAGCGCAGTGTCGGTGGCCCTAATCCTACTCGGTCTCTGGCACATCTGGCCTTGGTGGCGTCGCGCAGTGGCCTGAGTCGCGTCCCGAGGCCGTGGCAGACGAATTGCTGAAGGGCGGATCGATGGCGAGTGATCGTTCGGCTTCGCGACGCTTAACTGGAAAAGTTCCCGCATGCAGGTTCTGACGCTGTGCACGCTTGCCGCACACCTCGCACTCGAATCCTTCCTGACGCATCTTCCAATTCCGGGTTCTCTTCAGCCCCCCGCAACCGCCGTGAACGGATCCCGGAACGATCGATCGAAGGATCGGGTCCTGTGAGTGCAAGGCATTCCTCATTTCGGCCTGCCGCTGTGCTTCTTGTCTTTTTCTTCAGCCGCTGCCTCCGAGGTCGACATTTCGCGAAGTTCTGCGGAGGTATGTTTCTCCGCGAGTTCTCGCGCCTGCCCGCCTAAAGAGACACCTTTCTGGCGCCCGGCGAGAGCCGCGGACGCCACCGCGCGCTTTTCGCGTCGATCGTGCTCTCCCATTTAAAACCTCCTCTGGATGGACGGAGGGGAAGGATTTGGACCACGTCAGCGCTTCGCAGACGCGCCCTTTTCTTCCAGACTCAAGAATTGGGACGTCACCGAAGATAGGTTCTCACCAAGCCATGCAGCCATTGCTACCTCCTCATTGAGGATGCGCTGACACACTGCGACCGTCTCCTGATCGCCGCATGCTACCGCTGTCGCGATCAGCACTTCGTAAGCAGCTATCTCCATATGTTCAAATGTGTAGCTTGCCATTGAGCCCTTGATCACCTCGTCGCCCATGAAAGCGCCGCCGAGCCCCTGACCCATTGCGGCAAACTTGCCCATCAGGTCCTTGAGCGTAGAGGTATCGCCGCCACGGCGCTCGATGCACGACTGGAGCATGCCCGCCTGACGTCGGGTTTCGGCCAGATGCTCCTCAATCTTCCGCTTCAGCTCCGGGTAGCTTTCTATGCGACTTGATTGCGCGGATAGCATCGCCTCGGCTTGCTTTTCCATCGCATGCGCGTCTCGCAACCAAACTAGAAGGCGATCATCTTTCGTCATTGCTCACCCTCGCACTGCCGCACCTTCCGCCGACGCTTGGCTGACGGGGCGCCCCCGACAAAACAAGGTAATGCCTGGGAGGTTCGGCCCAGGAACCGTTCTGTGCGCTAGCGCACATCAGGAATGCCAGTACGAGAAGCGGGGCCGGCATTCCAAGCGGGCTTAAGGCCCCTAAGCACTTGCGCAGGCGTACAATTCAGAACGGTTCGAACATATTCGATCCGAAGACGTTGCACGCAGACCACTGCGGAGGTCTGTCATGAATGCGAAGCGCGAACGAAGCCGTTCGGTCTGGATGGATGTCGAGGTAGCGCCCCAGGCCGAGCCTCTGAGGTCGGACCACGCCGCTGATGTTGCCATTGTCGGCTCCGGCATAGCGGGCCTGTCCGTTGCCTATGAATTCGCGGTACGCGGCCTGTCCGTCGTGGTCCTTGATCGAGGCGAGATCGCCGGCGGCATGACGGCGCGCACCACCGCCCACCTCGCTCCCATCTGCGACGACTCTCTCAGCGACCTGCTTTCGATGCGCGGCCAGGAGCTGGCCCAGGGCTTCCAAGCCAGCCAGAGCGCGGCCGTCGATCGCATCGAGGCCATCCAGGAAGAGCTCGGAATCGACTGTGAGTTCAGGCGTCTTGATGGAATCCTGTTTCTCGATCCCGAAAGCGAGGAGAGCGTCCTCGACGACGAAGTTTCAGCCGCGGGGGAGATCGGCGTTACCGTCGAGCGCGGCAAGGGCTTGCCACTGCGAACGCTGGAGAGCCGCCCTTTCCTGCGATACCCGGATCAAGCGACCTTCCATCCATTGAAATATCTACGGGGCGTGGCCAAGGCGCTGAGCACGAAGGGCGCGCGCCTCCATCCCCACACAACCGTCGTCGAAGTGAAGGACAAGGACGACCACGTCGAGCTGAAGCTTGAGTCGGGCCACACCGTCACGGCTGGCCATGCCGTGATCGCGACGAATTCCCCGATCCACGACCTCGTTGCCTTGCACACGAAGCAGGCACCCTATCGGACCTATGCCATGGGATTCGAGATCGAGTCCGGGAAGCTCGACGACGCCCTCTACTGGGACACCCAGGATCCCTATCACTATGTCCGCCTCACGTCCGGCGAGGATGGCAAGGACATCGTGATCGTCGGCGGCGAAGACCATAAAACGGGCGAGGCCGACGACGCCGACGCACGTTTCGCCGCTCTCACCTCCTGGGCTAAGACCCTCATCCCGGATCTCGGTCCCGAGCGCTATCGCTGGTCTGGCCAGGTCATGGACACGCTCGACTATTGCGGCTTCATCGGGCGGGAGGCTGGTAGCATTCGCGTCTTCGTCTCGACGGGCGACTCCGGGCAAGGCATCACCCACGGCGTCGTTGCCAGCCTGCTGATCCCGGACCTGATTCTGGGTCGGGAGAACGAGTTCGCCGCAGTTTACGATCCCGACCGTAAGCCCATCAAGGCAGCTTCGACCTATGTGAGCGAGAACATCACGGCGGTGAAGAACTTCACCGAATATCTCGCCCCGGGAGAGTTGTCCTCCATCGACGAGCTCAAGCCGGGGCAAGGCGCGATCGTCAGGCGCGGAATCAGCAAGATCGCGGCCTACCGGACCGAGAACGGCGATGTCATCGAGAAGTCGGCGGCGTGCACACATCTCGGCTGCCACCTCCACTGGAACTCGTTTGAGGAATGCTGGGACTGCCCCTGTCACGGATCGCATTTCGCGCCGGACGGCAGCGTCCTGAACGCTCCGGCGATCGGACCTCTCGCGGACGTCGAGGCGTCGTCATGATCCATCATGTCTCGCTGGGTACCAACGACGTCGCCCGGAGCAGGAAGTTTTATGACGCCGTGCTCGGGGTACTGGGACTGGGCCTACTCAAGGCGTCGCAGGATTCCGCGGATTATGGCGTATCCACCGTCGTCTTCAGCTTGGAGACACCCGTCAACGGCAAGCCCGCTTCCGCAGGGAACGGCGTCCATATCGCCTTTGAAGCCGGCGGCCGAAGCAAGGTCGACGAGTTTCATCGCGTCGCCTTGTTGCACGGCGGGTCGGACGCTGGCGCACCCGGTCTTCGGCCGGAATACGACCCCAACTATTACGGCGCCTTCGTCCTCGACCCGGACGGGAACAAGATCGAAGCCGTCACGCATCACGGGAAATGAGAAGCCGTGTCCGCTTCCGCCGACTGAGTTCTCCGAGGATTTGCCATCTCTCGGCATGGACATGGCACCGCAGCGCTGGTCGATCATTTTCTCTGGTGCGGCGGATCGGCCGCCTTCGGCGCATTTACTCCCGAACGAGGCCTGGCGTCCGGAACGGGTATGTTTTCTGAGCCGCGAGCTATGCCGGTTGAATCCTGCGTCGCGGCGCATTGAGACCGCGACCCTGCATCCTGCGCAGTGCAATGGCCTGATGATGGTCCAGAGACCATAGAACTGCAAGGTGGCGCCCCAAGCCCCGGCTGGCGCTCGCGGCGAGGTGAGCCAGCGGCCGTCCCACGGCCTATTTTGCCGCCCAGAAGCCGACAACCAGCCCTATGGCAGCAGCCCAGGCCAAGGCACGCATCGGCTGTGCCCTTACCTCTTCGATGACCAGTCTCTGTAACTCGCTAACCCGCTCACCTGCTGCCTCGCTCATACGATCGGTGTCGATCCCCACGGACTTGAGGTTCGAAACGATTTCACGCCCGGCTTCCCGAGCTTCATCCGGTCCTTCGGAAACCATTTCAGCCCGCTTCGTAACGCGTTCAACATCGTCCTCAACTGCCATAGTATCCTCCTGTTCAAGGGCAAGGTCGCAGATTCCAACGGTCGCTGACGCGGGAGAGTTCCGCGCCCGCCTTTGGCGCAACGCCGAAAGGCAGCCGAAGTGGGCGCCCGATGTCCGCGGGGGTGGCAAGCTGACCTTTGCCGGCCTTCCCGAAAGAGCCGCTGGCAGGCTCGCGTCGTACCGGCGTCTCGCCGTCAGAACCTGACGGCGAGGT
>NZ_JBNPXO010000017.1:0-48162 GCF_050433265.1 Allobosea sp. OAE752 | reverse complement strand
GGGGAGCGGCTGGGCTTCATCACGGTTCACCCCTCCTCCCTGTTGCGACTGCCGCAGGAAAAGGATCGAACACAGGCTTACGACGCATTTGTCGCTGATCTCCGTCAGATCCGAAAACTCGCATCCGCTCGAAACCCGCCATTTGCCGAATGGTGCCGGTCAGGAGAGCGCGGCTGTGAAAAGGCGGCAAGCCCAATGGTGATTTCGCCGCATCGCGCCACGCCGCTGCGGACTACACAGGGTTACAGGGTCTTCCCGCAGAAGGGGTCGACCGAGCCATTGGCTCGGCCGCAGGGGAAGGCCTTCCTCTCCCACGCTTCCGAAATGCGACTTTTGGGCTTCCAATTGGCGGACCGTTGACTCCCAATTAGCCGAGATCAATAGTTCCAATTGTCCGAGATTCAGAAATGGCATGTTTCAGCGGTTTGTAGAGCGGCGGGCGGAGGAAGCCCTTTCGGATACCCCGGTGGTCCTGATCGTGGGACCGCGACGGGCTGGCAAGACCACGCTTGTTCGAAAGATGGGGGAAGCGGGTCGAGCCTATATCACGCTCGACGATCAGACGGTTCTGGCAGCCGCCCAGTCCGATCCGGCAGGCTTCATCAGGGGTCTGGACCGAGCCATCATCGACGAGATCCAACGTGCGCCTGACCTGCTGCTGGCGATCAAGAAGACGATCGACGAGGATTATCGTCCGGGTCGATTCCTGCTCACCGGCTCGGCGAACGTGCTGACCCTTCCGCGGATCTCGGACAGCTTGGCCGGCCGGATGGAAACCATCCAGATGCTGCCGCTGGCCAGGGCCGAGATCGAAGGCCGGACGCCGACCTTTCTGGAGCGCCTTTTCGAGAGGAAGCTCCAGAGCCAGCGGGACGCGATCGTCGGCGATGATCTTGCCCAGATTGTCTTGCTTGGCGGCTTCCCCGAAGCGATCAGCCGCGGCAGCGAGCGGCGGCGGCAGGACTGGACGCGATCTTATCTCAGCTCGATTCTGACGCGTGATCTGCGGGACATCGCCGACGTGGAGAAGCTGACCGAGCTTCCAAAATTCGCGCGGCTGCTGGCCGAGCACTCGGGCCAGTTAGCTAACTATTCGCAGTTAGGCGCCGGCATCAACGTCAGCCACAAGACAGGGCAGCGCTATGTGGGGCTGCTCGAACAGGTCTTCCTGATCGCAACGGTGCAGCCCTGGTTCACTAATGCGGTGAAGCGGATCGTCAAGACACCGAAACTGCACTTCCTCGATTCCGGCCTGCTGGCCAGCGTGCGCGGACTCACCTTCGACAGGATGAAGGCGGATCGCGGGACGTTCGGCGCGCTGCTGGAGAGCTTCGTGTTCTCGGAGGTGCTGAAGCTCATGACGGCCTCGGACCTGCGGCTGACACCTCATCATTTTCGGGATCGTGACATGCGCGAGGTGGACATCGTGCTGGAGCGCGATGATGGGATGATCGTCGGGATCGAGGTGAAGGCGAGCGCCACAGTCAAGGCCGGCGACTTTGGGGGCCTGCGGGCGCTGGCCGAGGCTTGCGGAGATCGCTTTGCCTTCGGCGTCGTCCTATATGACAGCGCGGATGTCGTGCCGTTCGGCGACAGGTTGGCGGCGGCGCCTTTGTCCTCTCTTTGGGGGTGAGCCCGGTTTGCGACGACGGTTCTGCATATCGTAGCGACGGTGCAAACCCTCCCTCGTCATCCTGTCAGCGCCTTACCGGTTCCAGTCGGTTATGCAGAAGTGCTGCTGATTTGAAATGGACCGGCGATGCTGGGGGCCCTGAGCGGCAGAGTGCCGATGGCCCAGTTGTGGCCGATCGAGTTCATGAAGTTGATGGCGATCGCCTTGCGGATCTTTGGCGTATCGGCTGTGTCGGGTATGCGGTCCTGCGGAGTGCTCACGCAACCAGAGACGCTGAGCATAAGTGCCGCGGCTGCGGCAAATCGGAATATTCGGCGAATCCCCCAAGGCGTGTCACGTCGCTGATATCAAGTGCGGTTGGCCAAGCCAGCGGCCGACAACCGCGGAGGTCAGGCACTATCGCTGGTGGCTCGAGCGGGAGCTGGATTTCGTGAACCCGCATCTCGTCGTCGCCTTGGGTGCGACCGCCGTCCTGGCCTTGGCCGGGAAGGCCTTGCCGATCTCGCGCAATCGCGGCGCGACCCATTTCGGGGAGCGGCTGGGCTTCATCACGGTTCACCCCTCCTTCCTGTTGCGACTGCCGCAGGAAAAGGATCGAACACAGGCTTACGACGCATTTGTCGCTGATCTCCGTCAGATCAGAAAACTCGCATCCGCTCGAAACCCGCCATTTGCCGAATGGTGCCGGTCAGGAGAGCGCGGCTGTGAAAAGGCGGCAAGCCCAATGGTGATTTCGCCGCATCGCGCCACGCCGGCTGCGGACTACACAGGGTTACAGACCGGCCCGCGGAAAAAACAATGAGGATACGTTGAGGGTTCAAGTGCAGGCATAGCGGCGGCGAGCGCGACAAGCAGCGGTCCCGCCTTCAAGAGGACCTGCCATGACCTTGTTCGTCGCCTCCTATCTTGCCGGCGTGCTGACCATCCTCAGCCCCTGTATCCTTCCGATCCTTCCCCTCGTCTTCTCCCGCTCCGGCCCCCCTTTCCGGCGAAGTGCATTGCCGATGCTGCTCGCGATGGCCTTGACCTTTGCGGCCGTCGCCAGCCTCGCCGCAATCGGAGGCAGCTGGGTGGTGCAAGCCAACGAAGCCGGGCGCTACATGGCGCTCCTGCTGCTGGGCGTCTTCGGCGTAACCCTGATCTCGACCCGCGCAGCGGAATTTTTCCATCGGCCCCTCGTCGCGCTCGGACAGCGGCTGTCCGATGGCAACACCGCCGGACCGCAATCCATCGGCGGCTCCCTGCTCGGCGTCGCGACTGGACTGCTCTGGGCGCCCTGCGCGGGCCCGATCCTCGGCCTCGTGCTGACCGGCGCCGCCTTGCACGGCGCCAATGCCGGAACGGTCCTCCTTTTGGCCGCCTATGCGGCGGGAGCAGCGACCTCGCTCGCGCTCGCCGTGCTGGTCGGTGGCAAGGTCTTGGCGGCGATGAAGCGCGCGCTGGGTCTCGGCGAGCGCGTCCGCCGGGGCGTCGGCGTCGCGGTGCTGGCAAGCGTGCTGGCGATCGGCTTCGGATTCGACACCGGGCTGCTCACGAGGCTTTCCTTCGCGGCAACCACCGGCATCGAGCAGAGCCTCCTCGACGGTCTCGGTCACGATCGTGCAGCCGCGTTGCGCGTCGCCGAGAATGGTGCGTCGAGCGGCTCCGGAATGCCGGCCCAGCCCTATCGCAGCAGGCTGCCCGATCTCGGCGCGGCACCAGGCTTCGACGGCGCGGTGAGCTGGCTCAATACCGCTCCGCTGAAAGCGCAGGAGCTGCGGGGCAAGGTCGTCCTCGTGAATTTCTGGACCTATTCCTGCATCAACTGCATCCGCACCCTGCCCTATGTCCGCGCCTGGGCAGAGGAGTACCGGGATCACGGTCTCGTCGTGGTGGGCGTCCATACCCCGGAATTCGCCTTCGAGAAGAAGGTTGAGAACATTCGGCAGGCGGCAGCTCGGTTCGGGATCAACTATCCGATCGCCGTCGACAATGATTTCCGGATCTGGCGCGCCTTCCGCAACAGCTACTGGCCGGCGATCTATCTCGTCGATGCGCAGGGCCGGATCCGCCACACCCAGTTCGGTGAGGGCGCCGAAGCGCTCTCGGATCGGGCCATCCAGGATCTCCTCGCCGAGGCTGCCGGCCATCGCAAAGCGGCGTCGAACTTCGTGACGCCGCAGGCATCCGGCGCCCAGGCTGCGCCTGACCTGGCCAATATCCGCTCGGGCGAAGCCTATCTCGGCTTTTCCAAGGCGTCGGGCTTCGCTTCGCCGGAAGGGATCACGAGCGACCGGCCGCAGGATTACAGCGTGGGCAAGCTCAGCCTCAATCAATGGGGGCTCGACGGCAACTGGACGGTCGGCGCGGAAAGCGCCCGACTTTCCCGCGCCGGTGGCGGCATCGCCCTCCGCTTCAGCGCGCGCGACCTGCATCTCGTGCTCGGGTCGGGCCCGGCAGGAAAGTCGATCCGCTTCCAGGTCACGGTCGATGGGGCGCCGCCCGCCGCCGACCACGGAGCCGATATCGACGCGGCCGGAAACGGCACGCTCTCGGAAACCCGGCTCTATCAGCTCGTTCGCCAAGCCGGGGAGGTTCGAGAGCGCGTCTTCGAGATCCGCTTCCTGGATGCCGGTGCGGACGCCTATGCGTTCACCTTCGGGTGAACGCTGTCCCGACGGCACAGCCGGCCATCAAAAAGGCGCCTGGGCTCTCGCCCGGGCGCCTTTCTTCGCGTCGAGGTTTCGGCTTCAGAGCCTGTCAGCGTCGATGATCGCCTGCGCGAACTCGCGCGGCGCCTCCTGAGGCGGGTTGTGGCCGATGCCGCCCTTGAACAGCCGGTGCTCGTACTTTCCGGTGAAGCGCTTGGCATAGGCCGCCGGCTCCGGATGGGGGGCGCCATTGGCATCGCCCTCGATGGTGATGGCGGGCACGCCGATGCTCGGGAAGGCGGCGAGCTTCTTTTCCAGCGCGTCGTATTGCGGCTCGCCCTGCGCCAGGCCGAGGCGCCAGCGGTAATTATGGATCGAGATCGCGACATGGTCGGGATTGTCGAGGGCGACGGCCGAACGAGCGAAGGTCGCGTCGTCGAACTTCCATTGCGGCGAGGCGAGCTCCCAGATCAGCCGGGCGAAGTCATGGGTGTACTCGGCATAGCCGGCCGCGCCTCGCTCGGTGGCAAAATAGAACTGGTACCACCACTGCAATTCGGCCTTGGGCGGCAGCGGCGGCTTGTTCGCGTCCTGGCTGCCGATGAGATAGCCGCTGACCGAGACCAGCGCCTTGACGCGCTCCGGCCAGAGCGCGGCGATGATGTCGGCTGTGCGCGCGCCCCAGTCATAGCCGCCGATGACGGCCTTCTCGATCTTCAGCGCGTCCATGAAGGCGATGATGTCGATGGCGAGCGCCCCCTGCTGGCCGTTGCGTGGGGTATCCGCGGAGAGAAAGCGGGTGGTGCCGTAGCCGCGCAGATGGGGCACGAGCACGCGATAGCCGGCCTGGGCCAGGATCGGCGCGACATCGACATAGCTGTGGATGTCGTAGGGCCAGCCATGCAGCAGCAGAACTGGCGGGCCATCGGCCGGGCCGTCCTCGGCATAGCCGATATCGAGCACGCCAGCCTTCACCTGCTTGAGCGCGGCGAAGGTTGCGTGGCCGCCTTGCCCTGCAGCCGGCGAAGCGGACGAGGACGGCGGACGCGCCTGGGCATGGGCAGCGCCGGTTCCCGCGAAGGGAAGAAGCGTTGCTCCCAATGCGAAGGCACTCAGGAGGCTGCGGCGGGGCTGATCGATCTGTTCTGACATGAGTTTCGTCCTTAGTGGCGAGAGACCGCGATAAGCCCGGAGGCTGTGTCCCCGCTGTTTCGGCGATGGCGGGAATTGTAAGCGTTCGCTCGCCTGGAGGAGCGACGATACAGGCCGATACAATCCGCGGCCCGGCGCGAACCGCGAACGCCTCCCCGTGGCGCAACATGTCGAAACGCCCTGCACATACGCTGCGTTACAAATCGGTCGGTTCGCAAAACAATCCCGACAACTCTGCCTGGGAAACGCTTCATCACCCGCCGCCGCTCATGGCGGCGCCACAGATGGAGCGTTCCATGACCAAGATCGACAAGGTTCGCCATGGCGATCGACAGCATCGCAACCTGGATCGGCTGCCTGAGATCGTGCCCCGCGACCGCCATCAGGCGCGCCATCGCCCGTCGCGAGGTCTCGGCGGCCTCCCTGGCCTCCTCTGCCTGTCCTGAGATCGGGATCTGAACGCTCATCTTGCCCCCCGTGGTTGGATGCGGATCCTCGATCCGCAACGCCACTGTGGCGAAGGCTGCTGCAATGAAATCATACACGCGTTTAGGTCGGCGCCCGGCCGGGGCTGCCGGTACAAACGAAGGTATGAGGCCGGCATGCCTTCGTTCGATTCAGCCGCGCGGAGGCATAGCCTAGCGTCCGGTTGCCGGGCCTGAACGAACCTGGCGGAGGAGCGGCACCGAACGGGATTCGCGCGGCTTCCTCTCATCCCGAACCGGAGATCCGCCATGTCCGCCCTGTCCCGTCATGCCATCCGCGACGCCGCGCTGCGCACGCCGACCGATCTCGGCGCGAACGCTACGGCCGATATCGCCGCCGCGCTGACCGGTGTCCTCGCCGACATGTTCGCGCTTTACCTCAAGACCAAGAATTTTCACTGGCACATGTCCGGCCCCCATTTCCGCGACTATCACCTGATGCTCGACGAGCAGGGCGGGCAGATCTTCGCGACGACCCACGCGCTGGCCGAGCGCGCCCGCAAGGTCGGTGGCACGACATTGCGTTCGATTGGCCACATCAGCCGGATGCAGCGCCTGCCTGACAACGATGCCGACTACGTCACGCCGGAGGACATGCTGTCCGAACTTGCTGACGACAACCGGCGCCTGACCGGCTTTCTGCGTTCAGCCCACGGTGTCTGCGATAACCATGGCGATGTCGCCTCGACCAGTCTGATCGAGATTTGGATCGACGAGGCTGAGCGCCGGAGCTGGTTCCTGTACGAAACGACACGCAGCGGCCGCTGAGCCACGATGATCTCCGGCCTGCGCCGCCGGAGCATCGGCAGAGTCCTATGCTTGAACCGTGAGGCAGGTCGCCATTTCGCGCCCGATCGGACGCGGGCGATCTCGACCGCCGCAGCGACATGCCCCCTTGCGAAAGGATCGCTCCATGACCGAACCGACGCTCTCCTTCAGATATCAACTCGAAAAGGCCGCTCCGCACGTTGGAGCGGGCGGCGTGACGCGCGGCGCGTCGGTGCGGCAGTTTCCGGCCAGCATCGGGATTGCCGGCGTCTCCATGCGGCTGGCTCCCGGCTCGATCTCGACGAGCATGGCCGGCTCGTTGCCTGAAATCGAACCGGGCGCCATGAGGGAGCTGCACTGGCATCCGAACGCCGACGAGTGGCAGTACTATCTGGAGGGCAGCGCGGAGATGTCGGTCTTCCTGGCCGAGGGACAGGTCGTGACCGAGCAGTTCGAGGCCGGCGATGTCGGCTACGCCCCCATGGGCGCGGGTCACTACATTCGCAGCGAACGATCTCTCGAACTGGCTTGCTGCGAATCCCGTCGATGTTCTGGCGACCAATCTCGGCCTGTCCCGGGAGACCGCAGCAAGACTGCGTCGCCAGCCCCATTTTGCGATCCCCAAGGTGCAGTCATCCGCACCCTGAACCGCTCGGCAATGCCTCTGTCACGACATGTCTGGCCTGAGCCCAAAGGGCGACCGTGGCCGTACGGTCCCGGCACCCGCGCTCGATCGTGTTCACGGAACAGCATTACGACCAAACTGCAGTTCTGCCAGATCCATTGGGGCAGCGTGCGAGGCCGGTGGTTCGGGCCACTCAGCAGAGCTTCGGCTGCTGCGGGAGGGCGACCAGAAGGAAAACCTGCCATCGCCGCCCAAAGGCTCGCTCCACCGCAGCGGGATGTTCGAAGTCTCCCGACCATTTCAGCCGGTTAGCTTCGCCATCGAGCAGGTCGATGAGGATGGCAGAGGCTTCTTCGGTTGTCGCAGCGTTCCAGCCCGAGTTCGGCGTGACTGCTTCCATTGCGCGATGCAACGGTTCGAGGGAGGTCATCGCCCACTGCATGAGCTTTCGCCGCAGATGCGGCGACGTCGTCGCCTCCAGCGCGACGGCCGCATAGAGGGCCGAATACCCCGGAGAGGCGGAGAAGCCGAAATAGGTGTGGGCTATCGCTCGCAATGCGCACATTGGATTCTCGGACGCTTCGCCGGCAGCGAGCAGCGCTTGTTTGAAGCGCTCAACGTCCCGGTCGACGACCGCTTCGAGCAAGGCCAGCTTGTTGGGAAAGCGCTTGTAGACGGTGTGCTTCGACCATTTCAGCGCATCTGCGATCTCGTCGATCGACACGCCGGCGTAACCGCGCGCGCTGAAGAGGGCTCTCGCGGTATCGAGAAGGGCTTCGGTCTTTGCCGTCGCCTGTGCCTTCGTCGGTCGCCCTGCCACCATTCCGCACACTCACATTCGTGCCCTCAACAACCACGCGGTTGCGTCAGGCCTCAAGATATAATAGCACGATTTCGTGCTATTTATGCAAGTGATCTCGCAGCAATGGTTTCAATTCACGTATCCGGGCTGAGCTGGACGGCCCCCGACGGGTGCCCCGTGCTCAGAGGGCTCGATCTTCAGTTCGGCCGCGAAAAGGTCGGGCTTGTCGGCCGCAATGGCGTTGGCAAGACCACGCTGCTCCGGCTTCTTGCCGGCAGGGGTGCCGGTGCGACCGGCAGCGTGACAGTAGACGGCCGGATCGCTCTCATGCAGCAGGAGGTCCAGATCGAGGCCGGGGCAGCGGTAGCGGATCTCTTCGGGGTCAGCGGCGCGCTCGCAGTGTTGCGCCGGGCTGAAGCGGGGGAGGCAAGCGTCGAGGAGCTCGGCGGGGCCGATTGGGCGCTTGAGGAGCGCATGAGGCAAGCGCTCGCCAGGGTCGAACTGGACGTCGACGGATCGACTGTCCTCAGCGCGCTGTCCGGCGGCCAGCGGACGCGCGCGGCGCTTGCGGCAGCCATTTTCGAGCAACCTGATTTCGTCTTGCTGGACGAGCCCACCAACAATCTCGACCGTGAAGGACGGCAAGCCCTGCTCCGCTTCGTCGGCGAGTGGACGATGGGGATGATCGTGGTGAGTCATGATCGCGAGTTGCTCGAAATGATGGACGCGATTGTCGAATTGACCACGCTCGGGGCTTCCCGATACGGCGGCAACTGGAGCCAGTACCGGGCGCGCAAGGCCGTCGAGCTCGAAGCCGCCGAGCAGGACCTCGCCCATGCGCACAAGCAGCGCGCGGACACCGAGCGAAAAGCCCAGCTCGCGAACGAACGCAAAGCCAGGCGGGATTCCTCCGGTTCGCGCAAGGCGGTCCGTGGCGGCACGCCCCGCATTCTGCTGGGTGCGCGCAAGAACGCGGCGGAACACAGCGGCGGCAGCGGCGCTCGCCTCAACGAAAGACTTGCCGCGCGGGCCGCGGAAGCCGTCGCCGAGGCGCAAGCGAAGGTGGAGGTGCTTCAGCGGCTTTCGATCGTCCTGCCGTCGACGGGGCTGCATGCCGATCGGCAAGTCCTCGAGACGCTCGCGGTCGCCGTAGGCCACGCCCCGGATCGCCCTCTCATCGACGGCCTCGACTTCACGATCGTGGGCCCGGAACGCGTCGCCCTTGCCGGCCGCAACGGTATTGGCAAGAGCACCGTCCTCAAGGTCGTTTCCGGCGCTCTCGCGCCGCTCTCCGGCCAGGTGAGGCTTTGTGTTTCGGCGGCCATGATCGATCAGCAGGTATCCTTCCTCGATCCCACGCGGTCGATCCTCGAAAACTTCCGCGTCCTCAACCCAGACGCGAACGAGAACATGTGCAGATCGGCCCTGGCCGGCTTCCTGTTTCGTGCCGACGCCGCTTTGCAGACGGTCGGTACGCTGAGCGGAGGGCAGAAGCTGCGGGCGGGCCTCGCCTGCCGCCTGGGTGGCCCACGGCCGCCGCAGCTTCTCATTCTCGACGAGCCAACCAACCATCTGGATATCGAGTCCGTGGATGCGGTCGAGGCGGCCCTCGAGGCTTATGACGGCGCGCTGCTCGTCGTCAGCCATGACGAGACCTTCCTCCGCATCATCGCCGTCCAGCGCATCATCGACCTCGATGCGATGAGCGGCGATTGCGCAGCCGCCGAGGAGAAGCCCAGATGATGCGACCTGTCTGGTATCGATCGCTCGATGCAACCGGGCGCAGGGCGTTCTGGAGCTCCTATTCGGGCCTTACAATCGATGCGATGAACGTTCAACTCTACGCGTTCATCCTGCCGACTCTCCTTGCGTTCTGGGGGCTGACGCCTTCGGGCGCCGGACTTCTGGCATCGGCGGCCTTGATCTCCGGTGCCATTGGCGGCTGGCTTGCAGGTTCCTTGTCCGACCGCATCGGCCGCATCCAGGTCCTGCGCGTCACCATTATTTGGGTGGCGGCGTCCACGCTTCTGTGCGGTTTTGCTCGCGATTATGACGAGCTTCTCCTCGCACGGCTGATCCAGGGCATAGGCTTTGGCGCGGAATGGGCCGTCGGTGTCGTGTTCATGAGCGAGATTGCGCCCTCCGCCACGCGAGGTCGCGTCCTTGGCACGCTGCAGAGCGCCTGGGCCGTCGGCTGGGGGCTGGCCGCGGCGACGACGGGAATCGCGATCGCGTTGCTGCCGCCCGACATCGGTTGGCGTGTGGTCTTCTTCGTGGCTCTCCTGCCCGCTCTGCTGCTGTTCCTGGTTCGGAAGACCATGAACGAATCTCCGGCTTTTGCTGCCGAGCGAAAGCGGCAGGCCTGGCACGGGATCTTCTCGCGGGATGTCTGGCCCAGCACTTTGAAGGGCAGCATGCTCGCAACGGGCATGCATGGCGGCTACTGGGCTATCGCGACCTGGTGGCCGACCATGCTGCGCGTGGAACGTGGACTGACCGCGGCCGATACCGGGCTTCACACGGCGGCACTGATCGGCGGCTCCCTTCTGGGATACGCGCTCGGCGCCTGGCTCAGTGACTACGCCGGCCGGCGTGCGACTCTAAGTGCATTTGCTCTTGGTGGAATCGTGATCGTCCTGGCCGCCACCCAGTTTCAGCTTTCGGCCACGGCTCTTCTGGCCCTTACCCCTGTTTTGGGCCTGTTCGCCCTGGGGCTCTACAGTACGGTCGGCCCGGCGCTCACCGAACTCTACCCGACGTCCCTGCGCGGATCCGGGTTGGGCTTCTGCTACAATGTCGGGCGTGGCCTCGCCGGAATTACGCCGGTCGCGGTTGGAGGTAGCGTCGCGTCGCTTGGTTTCAGCCAGGCGATCGGCCTCTATGTGGCTGGCTCATACGCGTTGGTTCTGATCGCCACGGCTCTGATGCGGGAAACGCGCGGCATCGATCTACTGACAACCGAGGGCTGGGAAAGCCAAGGCTCGAACCGAACCATCCTCGCAGTCGGGGCTCGATCAGAAGTCTAGCTCGAAGAGCGATGGATGGTCTCCGGGCTGGGCCCCCCGCAGCCCAGCGCAACGATCGGTCGCGTTCCTGGATCGCATACTCGTTGGCCAAGGTGAAGCGGCGGGCGACAAGGCCCGCTTCATCGAACTCCATCGCCTCGGTGCCAAGCACCCTGAGCCAGGAGCCGCTATCGTCCCGGAATTCGGCGGCGAAGCGAAGCGATAGGCATCAACCCGTTTCCGCCCATGGCTCCAGGATCAGCCGCCGGTCGACCTCGCGCCTGAGCTGGGGCTCGATATGGATCCGAATCTGCTCGCGGCCCCACAGAAAATCGACGCGATGACGCCATTGGCAGTCGATCGTGTTGCTCAGGACGAGCGTGTCGGCATCATCTGCGTTCCAGGCGGTCTCCGCGTCGCGGACCCGCCGCTGCACCGCCGGATTGGTCGCAACATCTCGGCTTCCATCGGACCTTCGCGTCGAACGCTCCCCCCGGCCTCCGGACAATCTCAAGGTCATTGGCGCTCATTTCGCCATGATGGCGCGTCGCGGGGGCTCCTCCAGTTAGCTGTTGTTAGATCCTCCAAGCGCGGGGTCGTCCGTTCGTTACAGCAATGGCGCACGTACCGAGCTGCGCTCGCGCGACCTCACAGCGATTAACGGGCGTGCGCGAGGCGTCGGACGTATCGGTTCTTCATTGCTGATCACCTAGCAAAGGAGTGAAGTCATGAACGAACAGCCTGGTATCGCCGATCCTCAGCGCCGCGAATTCGTGCGGTTTGCGGCAGCGGCCGCGGCAGCGACGCTCGTCGCGGGCAGGGCCTACGCACAGACACCCAGCCCACATCCGGCGCCGTCGCACTTGGGCGGAGGGCTCGGACCAATCAAGCAGGTGGATGCCGGCGTTCTCAGCATCGGCTATGTCGAGGTTGGGCCGGCTTCCGGAGCGCCTATCCTGCTGTTCCACGGTTGGCCCTATGACATTCACGCCTTCACCGAGGTCGCCCCGCGCCTGGCCGCCAAGGGTTATCGCGTGATCATTCCGCATCTGCGCGGCTATGGCTCGACCGTCTTTCGCTCCGCTTCGACCCCGCGCAACGCGCAGCAGGCGGCCCTGGCGGCCGACGGGATCGAGCTGATGGATGCGCTCGGCATCCGGAAGGCGGTCGTGGCCGGCTTCGACTGGGGCGCTCGGACCGCCGACATCATGGCTGTCCAGTGGCCGGAGCGTTGCAAGGCGCTCGTCTCGGTCAGCGGCTACCTGATCGGCAGCCAGGCGGGAAACGTTAAGCCCCTGCCGCCCGAGGCGGAGCTGCAGTGGTGGTACCAGTTCTACTTCGCTACCGAGCGCGGCAAGGCCGGCTATGCGGCGAACACCGACGCCTTCAACCGCCTGATCTGGCAACTCGCCTCGCCGCAATGGAAGTTCGATGGCGCGACGTTCGAGCGCACTGCAGCGTCCTTCGTGAATCCCGACCACGTTGCCATCGTGATCCACAACTATCGCTGGAGGCTGGGCCTCGCCGAAGGCGAGAGGAAGTACGACGAGCTTGAAGCCAAGCTGGCGGCGGCTCCGCCAGTGACGATCCCTTCCATTACCATGGAAGGCGATGCAAACGGCGCACCGCATCCTGATCCGGCGGCGTATCGGGCGAAGTTCACCGGCCCCTACGAACATCGGCTCATCACCGGCGGGATTGGTCACAACCTGCCGCAGGAGGCCCCCGCGGCCTTTGCCCAGGCGATCCTCGACGTCGACAAGCTGGCGGGATGAGCGCGTGGCGCGCGTGGCAGCGATGCTGCGCGCGCCACGCCGGCTTTCAGGAGAATGCCATGAAGAAAACAATCGCCTGCGCCCTCGCAATCGTCACGGTTTCGGTGGGCGTCGCAGCCTATGTCTCGGCCCAGTCCCCGGATGAACAGGGCTCGCCGATCTACGGTGTGAAGCTTCCGGAAGGCTACCGGGACTGGAAGCTCATCAGCGTCGCCCAGGAGAACGGGCAGAACAACGATATCCGCGCTATCCTCGGCAACGAGATCGCGATCAAGGCATATCGGGAGAACATGCGGCCCTTCCCGGATGGCGCGGTGATTGCGCGGCTGGCTTGGCGGTACGAGCCGTCCGCGCGCAATGACTCCGTCTTTCCGTCTCCGCAATCATTTGTCGCGGGTCCGCCGACGAATGTGCAAGTCAGTGTGAAGGATTCCAAGCGCTACGCGCAGACCGCCGGCTGGGGCTATGGTCAGTTCGAGAACGGCTTGCCAACGAAGAATCCCGCCGTCGTGCAGTCTTGCTTCGCCTGCCATTCGAAGCTGCAGAAGCTCGAAGCCAACGCCGACTACGTCTTCACTGATTACTCGCACTGACTTCCGCTGGGCGGCCTCTGGCCGTCCGGCGGAAGTCACCTGATACGGCAAAGGGCCAGCTCGCGCATTTCGTGGTCTGGCCCTTTGTCTTTCGGACGCTCGGGCGGCGCCTCGATTGCAGCCATGTCGCCGGGTTCGGCGCCCGCCCTGAGGCCTTCATCGCGCGGCCTGCATCCGGGCCGGCTCGTTTGTTCCAAAGAGCTTCAAACCGCTGCGGCCGGCTACACGACAGCGTAGCCGGCCGCAGATTGTCGTCATTGCCCGGGGGATGTGCCCCGCGACGCCGATCACCTCACTGTGAAGTCGCCGCCTTCTCGATCAGGGTTGCCACGGCGGGCGCGTGCGAGACCATCACGACGTGCGACGCCCCCTTGACCTCCACCGTCTGGCGCGACGTGGCGCGCTCTGCCATGAAGCTCATCGCTGCGGCCGGAATGTTCCTGTCCTTCGAACCGTAGATGAACCACGAGGGCACGCTCTTCCAGGCCGGCGCCGTCGAGGCTTCCGAAAGTGCGGCTTCGGCGACCGGGCGCTGGCCGGCGGCCATGAGGCGCGCCTGTGCGACAGGCACGTCCGCAGCGAATTGCTGGGGAAAGCGCGGCTGTTGGATGTAAAGGTCGTTCCCGCCCGAGGTCAGCTTGACCGGCGGAGCGAGCGCGCCGCCGAGCGTGCTTCCGGGGAACTTCCCGGTCAGTCCGAGAGCCGTCTCTCCAGCCTCGGGCGCGAAGGCGGCAACGTAGACGAGCGCCTTCACGTTCGGGCGTCCCTCGGCCGCCGCGCTGATCACGGAGCCGCCATAGGAGTGACCCACGAGAACGACCGGGCCTTCGATGCTTTTCACGACGCCTGCGACGGCATCGGCATCGGCGCGGACGCCACGGAGCGGGTTCGCGGCTGCGACGACCTTGTAGCCGTCGCGTTCGAGGATGGCGATCACGCCATTCCAGCTCGACGAGTCGGCAAACGCTCCGTGGACGAGCACGACTGTCGGCTTGGCTGGCTGTGCCTGCGCCATCGGGGCCACAAGCTGGGCGGCGAGCACCAGCCCGCCGGCGATGAGTCTGTTCATATCGATCTCCTTTGGACGAGTTGCTCAGACGAGGGTAACGACCGCGTCGATGTTGCCCTTGATCGCTTTCGAGTAAGGGCAGGTCCGGTGGGCGGCCTCGATGATCTGGCGGGCGATTTCGGGATCAACGCCGGGAACGCTGACGTTCAGGCGCGCGGCGAGCGAATAGCCTTCATCGCCGTGGCGCAATTCGACCTCGGCATCGATGGCGAGACCAACCGGAAGGGTCACACCCTTGGCCTTGGCGGCAATCGCCATCGCACCCTCGAAGCAGGCGGACCAGCCGGCGGCGAAGAGCTGTTCGGGGTTGGTACCCTCACCACGGCCGCCGGGCGGCGCAAGCTTGACGTCAAGGCGGCCATCCGCGCTGCGCGCGCTGCCTTCGCGGCCGCCAACGACATGCACCTTGGCGGTGTACAGGGTCTTGGTATCGGACATGTTGCTTTTCCTTCAGGTGGTTGTGGTCGATCAGCGGAACCGGCGGAACGCGGCGCGCAACTCCTGCGCGAAGATCTGAGGCTGCTCCCAAGCGGCGAAATGACCGCCATTGCTTGCCTCGTTGAAGTAGAAGAGGTGCTTGTAGCAGCGCTCCGCCCAGCTCTTCGGAGCACGGAAGATCTCGCCGGGAAACACGCTGACGGCGACCGGGAGGTCGATGACCCCGCGTGCGTTGAAGTTGTTGGAGTGGTCTTCCCAGTAGATCCGGGCGGCCGATGCGCCGGTGCCTGTCAGCCAGTACAGCGCGATGTCGTCGACGATCTCGTCGCGGGTCAGAACGCGCTCCGGCTGGCCGCCGCTATAGGTCCACTGGCGATCTTCTCGTACATCCAGGCCGCCAAGCCGACAGGCGAGTCGACCAGCGAGTAACCGATGGTCTGGGGCCGCGTGTTCATCATCGCCGCATAGGCGGCATTGTCGCGGTAGAACGCCTCCAACTGGTCGAAGGCCGCGCGCTCCTTGAGAGACAGACCTGCAGGAGCCGGATCGCCTGCCGCCAGGACCTTCGCGATATCCGCAGGCACCACCGCGGGCATGTTCAGGTGAATGGCCAGCAGCCCCGGCACATGCTGCAGCGCCATGCGCTGGGAGATCACCGAGCCGCAGTCGCCGCCCTGGCTGACATACGCGTCGTAGCCCAGACGGCGCATCAGGGACGACCAGGCGCGCCCGATCTGATCCGATCCCCAACCCAGCTTCGTCGGCTTCGCCGAGAAGCCGAAGCCTGGGATTGAAGGGATGACCAGATGGAAGGCGTCGTCTGCAGTGCCGCCATGCGCTGTCGGATTCGTCAGCGGGTCGACAACCTTCAGGAATTCGAGCACCGATCCCGGCCAGCCATGTGTCAGGATCATTGGCAGCGCATTCTCATGCCGCGAGCGGACATGGATGAAGTGGATGTCCAGCCCGTCGATCTCGGTCAGGAACATCGGCAGCGAATTGAGCTTCGCCTCGACCCCGCGCCAGTCATAGTCGGTCGCCCAATACCGTAACAACGGCTCGAGGGTCTGGCGGCGGACGCCCTGGTTGTCGTCGGGGGTCGGCTCGACATCAGCCCACCGCGTCTCGGCGATGCGACGCTTCATTGCCGCAAGGGCGGCATCCGGAACCGCGACCTTGAACGGCGTGATCGCGTTGCCGGCGGTTGCATGGGCACCTGCGATCGAAGGCAACACGCCTATGGCTCCCGCAAGCGTTGCGCCTGCAATGAACTGGCGACGCGATGCCGAAAGTGTCTCCTGCACTTGCCTTCTCCTCGATCGGGGATCCGAATTGGTCGGTCCCAGATTAGGGAAGCGGCAGCGCTGCGCCCGTTAGGTTCGATGATGGAGCGTTAGCGTGTCATGGAGCCGCTTGAGCCGGTGCGGCGCCCGCCCGCGACATGCGAACAGCTCGCTCTGTCACGAACTAACAGGGATCATCGCCGCATAACATGAAGCGACGTGGCTCAACCGCCAGATTGCAGGGCGGGACTCTGGCTTCGTACGAAGGTTGACCATCATGGCCACGACACACGCAATCGGATTTGTGACAGCCGCCCTCCTGGCCGTCGGTGCCTCGGCGGCAGTCGGACTGACGGGCGCGATCATCGGCCCGGGTTTCGGATTTGCGCCGGTCGGCTTCGCCGCCATCGCTTCCGCGCCCATCGGCGCCACCGCGAGCCCGCTGCCGGTTCTGCAAGGCGCAAAGCCCTGGCTCACGGCGGTTGCGGGTGGTCCACAGGCACTGCGCGGCAAGGTCGTCATCGTGAATTTCTGGACGTATTCCTGCATCAATTCGCTCCGGGCGCTGCCCTATCTGCGCTCATGGCAGGAACGCTATGCGAGAAAGGGGCTCGTCGTGGTCGGCGTTCACGCGCCCGAGTTCCAGTTCGAGCATGATGCCGCGAAGGTGCAGCTCGCTTCAGGGCAGCTCGGTGTCAACTATCCGAACCTGCAGGACAATGATTATTCCGTTTGGCGCGGCTTCGCCAATGAAGGCTGGCCCGGCTTCTATTTCATTGATGCCCAAGGCCGCATCCGAGGCTACCGCGTCGGCGAAGGGAAATATGCGGAAGCGGAGCAGTTCATTCGCAGCCTTCTGGTCGAGGCAGGTCAGGACCTGTCCGGAATGCCTCTTGTTCCCGTCAACGGCACCGGCATAGAAGCCGAGGCCGACTGGAACAATCTTCGCTCGCCGGAATCCTATTTGGGATACGGCAAGGCGGAGGGCTTCGCGTCCCCCGGCGGCGCCGCGCGCGATTCCTCCCGGAACTATGCTGCTGCTCCCGGGCTCGCGCTCAATCGCTGGGACCTTGCCGGGCAATGGACGATAGGACGGGAATTCGCGTCGTTCGACGGCAACAGCGGCACCATCCGTTTCCGGTTCCACGCGCGGGACGCACATCTCGTCCTGGGCGGCGCGGGTGACGGCAAGTCGATCCGGTATCGCATCACCATTGACGGCATCGCACCGGGCGCCGATCACGGCGCCGATGTTGATGCGGATGGCTGGGGCGAGATCAAGGAGGACCGGCTGTATCAGCTCGTCCGGCAATCGAGCAAAGTGATCGACCGCACTGTTTCCATCGAGTTCAAGCGGCCGGGCGCTCGAGCCTACGCCTTCACGTTCGGCTGATCCCCCCAGAACCGCCGGGCCTTCGCCTCGTATGTTGACGAAGGCCCTGAACCGCCCGCACTGCGTCGGATCGATGCAGGGCGGTTTCGGACACGGCTTCGCGAACGAGCCCTTGAAACCGGCGTGCCAGCTCTCCACTAGTCGTTTCAAATTCGGGTGGTGTGCAGACAGGAGGAGCGTTTCAGAGACCGGCTTCGCCTGTTGCCGTTATCTGTCGCCCTCACGTTTGGTATGCGTCTACCAGAGCTGGAAACGAGGCGACAGTGGCTGATTTGGGCAACCGGCAAAATGGCGAACGTCGCAACTTCGGCCCTTTCTGTCTCTCTCCGACGGAACGACTGCTGACGCGCGACGGCAGGCCTGTGGACATGGGCGGCCGATCTTTCGACCTGCTCGTGGTCCTGACGGAGCAGCCCGGACGGGTTCTGTCGAAACGCGAGCTACTCAAGCGCGTTTGGTCCGACGTGGTCGTTGAGGACGGAAGCCTCCGGTTTCACATGGCCGGCCTGCGCAAGCTTCTGGGCGATGGGGAGGGTGGCGCCCGCTACATCGCCACGCAGGTTGGCGTTGGTTATGCGTTCGTGGCGCCGGTGGAGCGGGTCGATCCCCTGGGCGTGTCCGTGCCGCCGTCAATTCCGGACGAGGCCACGGAGAGAATTTCCGCGGACACGACCAATCTGCCGCCGCGTCTGCCGCGCCTCATCGGTCGGGAGCGCGACGTGCGGATTCTCGTGGAACGCGTGGCAGATACACCCCTTTTCACGATCGTTGGTTCCGCGGGTGTCGGCAAGACGTCGCTCGCCGTCGAGATCGGGCACCAGCTGTCACCCCATTTCGACGGGAAGATCGCCTTCGTCGATTTCAGCATGCTCGAAAATCCCACCGTCGTTCCGTCCATGATCGCCGGAGCGATGGGTATCACGGTCCAGAGCGAGGATCCTCTCGCCGTCATCCTGGGCCATATTCGTGATCGTCGCTTCCTCCTCGTGCTCGACAATTGCGAGCACGTCATCGAGCCGACCGCCAACATCATCGAACGGATTGTCGACGAAGCACCGAACACCCGCGTCCTTGCGACATCCCGGGAGCCGTTGCGCATTCGTAGCGAGCACGTCCATCGTCTTGACGCTCTGGCTTACCCGGAAAATCCAGCGGATCTGTCCCTCGAACAGCTCCTGGAATTTCCTGCAGTCCAGCTCTTCTGCGAGAGAGCGGCTGCCGCGGACAGCTCGCTGGAGATCGACGAGGAATCCGCACGCCTGATCGGCGGCATGTGTCATCGATTGGACGGCATGGCGCTGCCGATCGAGCTCGCCGCGGTCCGCGTCGCGACCCATGGCATCTCGGCAACGGCCCGTCAGCTCGGCGAGCGCTTCAGTCTTGGATGGTCCGGTCGAAGAACCGCGCAGCCGCGTCAGCAGACGCTCCAGGCCACATTGGACTGGAGTTACGACCTCCTGTCCCGAACCGAACAGGTTGTTCTCGAACGGCTCGCCATTTTTGTCGGGCCGTTCTCGATAGACGCGGCGCTCGATGTCGCCGCGGACACCGAAATCGGATCCAACGAAGTGGCGGTGGCTCTCGACGAGCTCACGTCGAAGTCATTGATCTCTCCAAATCGATCGCGTGTGTCTGGAACCTATCGTCTGCTCGAGATGACCCGTGCTTATGCACGGGAAAAGCTGCATGCGCGCGGACGCGACCCATATGTCGCCGCCGCGCGACGTCACGCCAGCTATTTCCTCGGCGAGCTTGAAGCGATCGGCAGGTCGGATGAGGATTTGCTGCAGGATCCCCGGCCACTGCGGCTTCAGCTTGGCAACATCCGGAGTGCGCTGGATTGGTGTTTCAGCCGAACCGGAGACATCAAGATCGGGGTCCGTCTGGCTGCAGCCAGTGCCCCCGTTTTCCAGAACCTGTCTCACCTGCTTGAATGCCGCTCCTGGTGCGCCCGCGCGCTTTCCGAATTGGCCGATCCGCAGCGCGGAACCGCCATCGAACTGGAACTCCAGGGTGCACTTGGCATCTCGCTCATGTTCACGCGCGGCAACAGCGCCGCTGCCGGCAACGCGCTCGCCCGGGCGCTTGAAATAGCGACGGACCTGGAAGACCACTGGAGCCAGCTGAGAATGCTCGGCGGCTTACACATCTTCCATGAACGAATTGGCGAGTACCAAACCGCCATGTTGCATGCGCGGCGTGCTGTGGAGGTCGCCGAGGCGATCGGAGAGCCCGAGGCGATCGGCGTTGCCAATTCACTGTCGGGCATCTCCCATCACCTGGCTGGCGACCAGCTTCGGGCTCGCCTCGAACTTGAACTCGCCCTGGAGACAAGTCCGCCCTCGCAGCGCAGTCGCACGACCCGATACGGGTTCGATCACCGGAACCGGAGCGCGATCGCCCTGGCGCGCGCATTGTGGCTGACGGGGCATTCGGCGCGTGCAAGCGCGGTGGCGCGGCAGACCGTCCGCGAGGCGGCGCAGCTCGATCATCCCGTCACCCATTGTATCGCCCTGATCTGGTCGCTCGCCGTGTACCTCTGGATGGACGAGCTTGATTCCGCCCAAGACGCATTGGACGCCTTCACCGAATGCGCCGAGGTCAACGCACTCGGTCCATACATCGCGGCTGCCGGCGGATTTCGCGGTGAGCTGGCGATCCAGCGGGGCGGCCCGGGTGAAGCGCTGGGGGCGATCGAGGCGATCGAGGAAAGCTTGTCCCGGCTTCGCGCCATTCGCTATGAGCTGCTGACCACTCCGTTCTCCCTCGCGCTGGCGCGCGGACTGATGCAGTGTACGCGTTACCAGGAAGCGCGCGAGCTGATCGAAGCGACGGTCGCTCGATGCAACGGCAACGGCGAGCGGTTCGCGTTGCCGGAGTTGCTGCGCGTGAAGGCCCAGCTTCTATGCCGCGTCGATGGCGACGTCAGCGCCAGTGAAACTCTTCTGAAAGAAGCCCTTGATCTTGCCCGGGAGCAGGGTTCGCGCGCATGGGAGCTGCGGATAACAGCTGATCTCGATGGCCTGCTTGCCGCAAACCGATCCTGCCCGAGTTGCGATAGCTCGTCGGCCGAAGCTCCTGCCCGCCCCAGGAGCTCCGACGCTCGTCCCACGCTGACAGGCTCTAGCAAGTCCTAACGAGCGATTTCTCCTCGCCAGACCCAGACTGGGCCTTGCTACGGCTCGAGCGAACCAAGCCGAAGCGCCCCATCTGTCCATCGCTGCTGGTCGCTGCTGGCCGAGCGCCGTTGGTAACCGACGCAAGGAGACCCTGATGCGCAGGTACGATCAGACATATATCGACGGAGCCTTCCGGCGGACTCTAGGGAGCGCGGAAATGCCGCTCTTCGACCCGACCACTGAAGAGCAGAGTGGTGTTCTTGTCCTGGCAGGTGCCGAGGATGCTCGATGGGCCGTCGAAAGCGCGAGCCGTGCTCTGCCGAGATGGTCGCAATCGAGCCGGCATGAGCGCATCGATTTGCTGAATGCTATGGCGGATGCCGTGGAAGCGCGTGCGGATGCGCTGACGGAGGCGACCGTCGCAGAATACGGCGGGCCGATCGCCCAAGCGAGGTGGCGCGCCGGCCTCGCCGCTACGAACTTTCGCATCGCAGCGAATCTCCTGAAGGACTTCACCTTCACCCGTCGCTTGAACGGGACCGAAGTGATCGCTCAGGCGGCCGGTGTCGCCTTGCACATCGTGCCCTGGAACAGTGTGTACAACTCCATCAGCGTCAAGATGGCAGGCGCGCTGGCCGCTGGTTGTCCGGTCGTCGTCAAGCCGAGCGAGTTCAGCCCTTGGCAGGTCGAGCTCTTCACGCAATGCCTGCACGCTGCCGATGTCCCGGCAGGCGTGATCAATGTCGTGACAGGGCTGGGCAACGAGGTCGGCACGGCACTGACCACCGATCCCGACGTGCGCAAGATCTCGTTCACGGGCTCGACCGCCGTCGGCAAGATGATCCTGCAGGGTAGCGCGGAACGAATGCAGCGCGTCACTCTCGAGTTGGGTGGCAAGGCCCCCACGATCATCATGGACGACGCCGACCTCGCTGAGGCGGCGCGCCAGGCACTTGCCATCGGCTTCGCCAATAACGCCCAGGCTTGCATCGCGGGTACACGTATCCTCGTGCGGCGCGATCGCCTGGATGCATTTTGCGAGGCGATCGCCGATGCTGCACGAACGGTTGTCCAAGGCGATCCGCGCGATCCACGGACGACCCTTGGACCCCTGGTCAACCGTCGCCAGTTCGAGCGCGTGTTGCGCTACATTTCGCAGGGCATCGCCGAGGGGGCACGCCCCGTCATCGGAGGAGAAGGCCGGCCGGAAGGCCTTGACCGGGGGTACTTCGTGCGACCGACGGTTTTCGCCGACGTCAGCAACGACATGACGATCGCGCGCGAGGAAGTCTTTGGACCGATGCTGTGCATCATCGCCTATGACGACGACGAAGGCGCGATCCGCATTGCCAATGACACCCCCTACGGGCTGCACGCCTACATCCTCGGCAACGATATCGCAGGCGCGAGGGCCATCGCGGCGCGTCTCGATGCCGGACGCGTCGCGATCAACGGGATGGCGCACGAACCGATGGCTCCCTTCGGCGGCTTCAAACAGTCGGGAATTGGTCGGGAGTACGGCATATACGGGATCGAGGATCACCTCGAATTCAAGGCCGTCACAGGCGCCACTGCCTGACCAAAAAAACCTTTCAGCCAGCGCGCTGCGGCTCGCCCCGGATGTCGCAGTCACGCTGTCGCGATATTGTAAGACGCGCGAACCAGCATCGCATGTCCGGCGCAGGTTGGAAATGCGGGAGACTTTATGCACGCAGGCGCTTGATCCGGTCCTCGGTTTCCGAGAAGCGTGCTGCGTCGATCATTGGCGCATCTAATCCCTGCGTGCAGCTCGTAGAACGCCGTTTCGAGTGATTTCGGACACCCTCCCCTCTCAAACTGGCCATCTCCGCCATGGCGGCAGCGGCCAGCCTGCTGCTGCTCAACGCGCATCTTTGGCCTTTGCTGACATTCGGAATGCCCCTTTTGGGATTAGTCCTTTTGCTGAGCTTGGCGGAGTATGACAGTGCCTGGCGCGTTCCGGTTGCATTATTGCGAGCGCCGGCACTGCTTTACGCCGCGTCATGGGGTATGTTTTATCGTTTCGTCGCGTCCGTGACGCGAACATGAACGAGGCAGCTTTGATGGTCGCCTCGTCCTCGCGGTTCAGCCTCGGACGAAGGCCAGGATATCCCTGTTCACGACGTCCGCGTGGGTGGTCGCCATGCCGTGGGGTAGCTTGTTGTAGATGTTCAGCGTCGCTCGCTTGAGCAGCTTGGCGGTGAGCGGAGCGCTGTCGCCGATCGGGACGACCTGATCGTCATCGCCATGCATCACGAGGGTCGGGACCTCGATCACCTTGAGGTCTTCGGTGAAATCGGTCTCGGAAAAGGCCTTGATGCCGTCATGATGGGCCTTGGCCGCACCCATCATGCCCTGGCGCCACCAGTTCTGGACGAGGCTCGGATCCGCTTCGACCCCCGGTCGGTTGAAGCCGTAGAACGGGCCCGCCGCGAGATCAGTGTAGAATTTGCTGCGATTGGCGGCGAGGCTTTTGCGAAAGCCGTCGAAGACCTCGATCGGGAGGCCGCCGGGATTCTTGTCGGTCTTGACCATGATCGGCGGTACCGCGCCGATGAGGACGAGCTTTGCCGTGCGCTTTTTGCCCTGACGGGCGACATAGCGCGTGGCCTCGCCGCCGCCGGTCGAATGGCCGATATGGACGGCGTTGCGCAGGTCGAGATGCTCGACGACAGCCGCAACGTCGGCGGCGTAATGGTCCATGTCATGACCCTCGGAGACTTGGCTGGAACGGCCATGCCCGCGCCGGTCATGCGCGACGACCCGGAAACCCTGCGCCAGGAAAAACAGCATCTGCGCATCCCAGTCATCCGAGCTGAGCGGCCAGCCATGGTGGAAGACCAGCGGCTGCGCCGATTTCGGGCCCCAATCCTTGTAGAAGATCTCGACGCCATCACGGGTCGTCACATAGTTCATGCGTTGGCTCCTTCTGCTTTTCTGAGAGGAAACGGTGGCGGGTTGCGCGAGAGACTGGAGCGGAAGCGTGCCAGCCGCCGCCATGCCGGCACCGCCGCACAGGAAGTCCCGCCGACTGAGGTCAGTCGCTCTGGATAGGGTTTCGTTCGGCATCGGCGCCTCCGGGGCGCGACTATGGGGTTGCGATCGAAATCTTTGGACGGCGCCTTGATCAGGCGTCTCCTCAGGTCTCGGCTCAGGGGGCGCGGCAATATTTGACCGCCTCCGCAAAGCTCGACGATCATGCGTTTCTCACCACCGCGATCAATACGATCGATGTCGCAGCGATCTATTCGGAAGTATAGGATATCTCTACTTCGGTATATTTTGATTCCAGTGACGAACTTCTCATTCTCGAATCTCAGAATGGAGGTCCGCATGCAGAAACTGTCGAACAAGGTCGCCGTGATCACCGGCGGCAACAGCGGCATCGGCTTCGCGACGGCACAGCGCTTCGTCGCCGAAGGCGCGAAGGTCCTGATCGTCGGGCGCCGCCAGGATGCGGTCGGCGCAGCCGTCGAGGCCTTGGGGTCAGCAGCGACCGGTCTGGCGGGCGACGTCGCCGATCTCGGCACCCATGATCGTGTTGCCGCGCTCGTGGCTGAACGGTTCGGCAAAGCCGATATTTATATGGCGAATGCGGGTGGCATTCGCATTCAGCCCAGCCTCGCCGTGACGCCGGGCGACTATGACGCGCAGTTTCTCGCCAATGCGCGTGGCATGTTCTTCGGCGTGCAGAAGATTGCCCCCTTGCTGCATGATGGCGGCGCCATCCTGCTGACGAGCTCAATCGCCAGTCGCAAGGTGCTGGACGGTCACGCCGTCTACGCCGGCAGCAAGGCTGCGATCGAGGCCTTCGCACGCAACTGGGCGCTGGAATTCAAGGACCGGCGCATCCGCGTGAACGTGCTCAGCCCCGGCCCGACCGATACGCCGATCATCGGAAAGCTCGGCATCGCGACCGAAGCGCTATCACAGGTCGAGGAACAGGCCGCGCAGGCGATCCCGTTCGGGAGGATGGGCGAGGCCGACGAACTTGCTCAAGCCGCCCTTTTCCTCTGCTCGGCCGCAAGCGAATTCGTGACGGGCGTCAATCTCGCAGTCGACGGTGGCATGACGCTCACCTGATCGTCGGTACTATCCCGACTTTCCAGCCGATCCAGTGCGGGGACGGGGGCCGCGCACTGGATCGTCATGCGTCCCATCGGATGCGAAAGGGCGGTCCGGCCCGATGGGTTTAGGCCGCGTTGGTCTCGCGCATCCTGACCGGCAGGGCTTCCCAGGCCCGGATCAGCTCGCCGATCGAGGCGACCTCCATCTTCCGCATCAGATTGCCTCTGTGCAGCTTGACCGTGACCTCGCTGATGCCGAGATCGAAGGCGATCTGTTTGTTGAGACGCCCCCGCGTCACCTCATGCATGATCTCTCGCTCCCGGGGCGTCAGCGTCTGCAGGCGCTCGACATAGCCCTTGATCTTCGCGGCTTCCGCCCGTCGTGCCGCATCCAACCCGATCGCGGCGTTGACGGCATCCAGCAGCGTCTGGTCGCGCACCGGCTTCGTCAGGAAGTCCACGGCGCCGGCTTTCATGGCCTGGACGGTCATGGGGATGTCGCCGTGCCCGGTCAGGAAGATGATCGGCTTGGGATTTCCGGTGGTCGTCAAGTGACGCTGGAGGTCGAGCCCGCTGGAGCCGGGCATACGAACGTCGAGGATCAGGCATCCGGGCCAGTCGAGCGCGTCGGTTTCGAGCAGCGCTTGCGTCGAGCTGAACGAAACCGCTTCGAAGCCGGCCGACAGCATCAGCTCGGACAAGGCTTCCCGGACCGAGGCATCGTCATCGACAATGATGACGAGGGGCTGCTTCGCCTCGGCCTGGCGTTGTACCGGAAGCGGAATCGGTCTCCGCGAGAGTGAGCGATCCATGATCATGTTCACCTTCCACACTACCTATTGATGCAGGGCTCTTGCGATCGCGGCCAGCAGGGCCTGGCCGTCGAAGGGCTTGCAGAAGAAGGACTCAACCGCGCGCGCCCGGATCTGGTCGGCGATTTCATGGCGGCCGGTGATGAGGAAGACCGGGAGGTCCGGGCGCTCCCTGTTCACGAGGTCCCGCAGCTCGAAGCCGTCGAATCCGGGCAGGCCGATATCCGTGATGAGAAGATCCAGCCCGGAGAGGCCTGCCCCGGTCAACGCTGTCGCCGAGGGGAAGCCGCGAACCGCATAGCCCGCCGATTCAAGCAGATCCTCGAGCGATTCGAGCAATCTCGGATCGTCATCGACCACGGCGACGACGTATTTATGCATGCTCACACTCAGACTCCTCCCGTCCGGCGCGAATGCTGGATCGGAATTTCCAACCGCTCCGCAATTCGCACCAGGTCGGCCAGCGATGACGCGGCCATTTTCTGCATGACGTTTCTTCTATGGATCTGCAGGGTGACTTCGCTGATGCCGAGTTCGGCCGCAGCCTGCTTGTTGAGGAGCCCGCTCACTACGAGAGGAAGGACCTCCCGCTCCCGCGGAGACAGCTCCAGGTAGCGCCTTCGGAGCAGGGCGAGCTCGGCGCGTTTCGCCTTCGTTTCCCGGTCCTGCGCGATCGCCGAGCGGATCGCCCCCAGAAGCGCCGTGTCGCTGAACGGCTTGGTCAGGAAATCGACGGCGCCATGCTTGATGGCGCGGACCGATGACGGAATGTCGCCATGCCCGGTAATGAACACGATGGGCGGATGGTCATCGCTCGCGATCTGCCGCTGCAGTTCGAGGCCGTTGATGTCGGGAAGCTCGACATCGAGAATGAGGCAGGCGGGAAGATCGGGCTTGTCCGCAGCGATGTAATCGCCGGCCGATCGGAACAGGGCGGATTCGACGCCGTTTGCCGCCAGCAGCTCGCCCAGCGCTTCGCGCAGAGCCTCGTCGTCGTCGACGACGAACACGATGGTGCCGTCAGCGGTCATGGTCCGCTTTCGCTTCGACAGGCAGGGTGAAGAGGAATGTCGCCCCGCCATCCTCATTGTTCTCGGCCCATAGGCGCCCGCCATGGGCTTCGACGATGGTGCGCGAGATCGCCAGCCCCATGCCCATTCCATTGGATTTGGTCGAGAAGAACGGTTCGAAGACCTTGTCCGGAGCGCCGATTCCCTCGCCCATGTCCCGGACCTCGGTCCGGACGAACGCGCCAGAGCGCATGGTCTGGATGTGGAGCGCTCCGCGCTGCGCGGATTCCATCGCCTCCATGCCGTTGCGGATCAGGTTGACGAGAACCTGCTGGATCTGGATCCGATCCAGCGCCAACGGCGGAAGCCCGGCCTCGACATTGATCTCGATGCGAATGCGCCGCCGGGTCGCTTCTTCCGACATCAGGTCGCGGGCTTCGTAAAGAATGGTGTCGAGCTGGCACAGGCTTCGCGCTTCGACCGTTTGCCTGAACAGGGCACGAACCCTGCCGACGACGTCGGCTGCGGAATTTGCGTCGCGTATGATGCGCTCGACGGTCTTCTGCGCCCGCTCGAGATTGGGAGGGTCGGAGGTGAGCCAGCGTTGGCAGGCATGCGAGTTGGCGACCACGGCCGCGAGCGGCTGGTTGACCTCGTGGGCGATCGACGCAGAGAGCTCCGCCAGGCTCGCAGCCTGTGCCGCGCGTGCGAGGCGCTCCTGCGTCAATGTCAGCGCTTCCTGCGCACGCACCTGATCTTCGATCTCGAAGCAGATGCCGTTCCATTGAACGATCTCGCCCTCGGCATTGCGCATCGGGGCGGTTCGCGTCTCGACCCAGCGAAACGCGCCATCCGCCCGTCGCAGGCGATGCTTCATCGCGTAGGGAGAGCCCGTGGCCAGCGAGCGCCCATACCTCTCCTTGACGTCGGGGAGATCGTCCGGGTGGATGATCGCTTCGAGGGTGCCGGCCAGGCGTGTGCTGCCGTCCTCATCCTTGTCTCCCAGCCCGAATCCGAGGAATTCCCGCAGCTTCTCGCTGCGATAGATCGGGTCCCCGTTCGGTGCGGCGCAGTAGATGAGGGCGGGCAGCGTCTCGACCAGTTGGCGCAGCGATTGCTCGCTCTCCCGGAGAGCCTCCTCCACCCGCAGCTGATCGTCGATGTCGTGGGACAGGCCGTGCCACTGGATGATGCTGCCATCCTCGTCCAGGAGCGGCTCGGCGCGCCCATCCATCCAGCGATAGACGCCGTCGTGGCGGCGCAAGCGATAGCGCATCGCGAAAGGCCGGCCGCTGTTCAGGCAATCGTGGAGCTCGGTCCAAACGCGACCGGCATCGTCCGGATGGAGCGCGGTCTTCAGCGCCGCCGCATATTGCTCCGTCTGGGACTGTTCATGGTTGCCTTCGTCAAGGCCAAGGAAATCGATGAAGCGGCGGTTGAAGAAATTCGGCGCCCCAGCTGGGGTCAAGCGCCAAAGGAAGCTCGGCACCAGATCGACGAGCCGCGTCAGTTCCTGCTTGCGGAGATGCAGCTCCGTCTGCGTGGTGATCAGATCGTGGATGTCGACGGAAACGCCGTACCAGCGAATGATCTTGCCCGCTTCGTCGCGCAGCGCCTCCGCCCGCGTTTCGGTCCAGCGATAGCTGCCATCGGCCCGACGCTGAAGGTATTTGATGGCGTAGGGCACGCCGGTCATGACGGATTTGGCGAAGGTCCGCTCCGCCAGATCCAGGAAATCGGGATGGATCATCTTCTTGAGCGTGAGTGATCCATCCGGCGCCGTAACGGTCTCGGTCGTGGCGCCGGTCACTTCCATCATCCGCCTGTTGAGATAGACGGGATGGCCTGCCCCCGTCATGCTCCAGATCATGGCCGGAACCGTGTCGATCAACTGCTCGAGATGCTGTTCCCTGGCCCGCAGAGCGGCCTCGGTCTTCTTGTAGACGTCGATATCGATCGAGGTGCCGAACCAGCCCGTGATGCGGCCTTCATCATCCCGCGTCGGCCGCGCCGAGATGCGGTGCCAGACATACTGGCCCGTCGCGCGCAGCATCCGGTACTCGATGTTCCACGGCTCGCCCGTCCTGAGGCAATGGCGCAGGGTCGACGCGGCCCTGTCGACATCGTCCGGATGGACGCCGCGCATCCAGCCGGCTTCGCCGCCGTCGATGAATTCGCGTTCGCTGAGGCGGCGATTGAGATCCTCGAGGGCCATGTCGATCGCGACCTGGGCGGCCGGCGTGACATAGGTGAACTTGCCCATCGCATCGAAGGCCCAGGCCTTGCCGTGCAGGCTTTCGATCACCTTGGCGGCCTTGACCGCCTCCACGGTCGCGCCAAGGGATTCCGCGACGGTCCAGCGGTCGTCCGGTCTGGACACCATCGCGTCGACATCGACGCTGACGCCATAGCCCGGCTCCGCGCGCAATTCGGTCCAGTGATAGCTGCCGTCCGGCTGACGCAGCCGATAGCTCGTCACTTGCGGCACGCCCGTCCAGAACGCGTAGGCAGCGGCCTGCGCGATCGCAGGCCGGTCATCCGGATGGATCGCGCTGTGCTCGGAAACAGGCCCGAGACCGTCCTGCTGTCCAGGCTCTCGTCGCTGCACCGCTGCGGGCCACCTGCCGCTCCGGGACGGGTCGGGCAAAAGGAGCAGGCCGATACAAGCGGCGACCGCGACAAATGCCCCGAGCGAAAGCGCGGCGTCCCGGATCGCGCCCGGATAGAGCAGGGCAACAAACGCCGACGCGGCGAAGGCGATCAGCAGCCCGATCCAGAGCGGCAGGAGCCAATATCCCCGCGCATAGAGAAACAGAGCACCGAGCGGCGCCAGGACGCCGAAGAGTGTCCCGGTCGACCAGCATGCCGCGAGACCGACAGCCAATGTGACGACCATCAACGCCGCCGGCGTTCGACGAAGCGCTGCTATCATGATCGGCTGCTCCTTTCGGAGACGGCATGCCTGGAAACCGTCACAGCTTCGTCTAGCACCAGTCCTCGAAGACGCGACTGACAAACTCATCTGAAGCTAGCGCCGGGAGGCCGCAGCCGCACTTATGGAAATCCATGACTTGCCGGGAGCTCGAGCCGGGAAGAGAGGAGCTAGGCGGGCTCGGCCAGCGAAAGGCCTTGTGCTTCGCAACGATCATGGATGAGGTCGATGATCTCGTTCCTGGCGGAGGTCCCTGTCGCGAGGCTCGCGACGCGGAACTGCAGTTCCACCTCGATGGCTGCCGCGTCGATCCCCTTCAGCGCTACGGCCGGCGGCGGCTCCTTGACGATCCGGGTGCTCGCTTCCAGCACGGATCGCATGGCGTCCTCGACGATGCGCGGCCTTTGCCCGGCGGTAAAGCGGACGCCCAATGTGATGAGATGGGACTCGTCGGGACGGCTCAGGCTGGTCAGGCTCTGCTTGGCCAGCAGGCTGTTCGGCAGCACGACGATGTTGTTCAGGCCCGTCAGCAGATTGGTGGAGCGCCAGTTGGTTTCGGTGACGCGCCCCGCGGTGCCGTCGCTCAATTGCACCCAGTCCCCGATGGCGTAGGCCTTGCCGAGCGTCAGCGCGATGCCGGAAAAAACGTCGCCGAGCGTATTCTGCAAGGCCAGGCCGAGGATCAGCGCGACGACGCCCGAGGTCGTCACCAGCGTGGCGATCGGCAGGCCGAAGACGAAGCCCATCACCGACAGCGCCACGCCGAGATAGATGGCGGCGACGGCCATATCCAGGATCAGATGCGCTTCCTGCGGCTTGCGGTTGAGCCTGACATAGATGTGGATGAAGCCGATGATCGTCCAGGCGAGATGGGTCCACCAGAGGATCCTGGCGGATTTGGAGAGCAGCGCGGTCAACCCCTCGGCATAGACGTCGTCGGACTGATGCGGAGCGATGCCGCCCATGTAGAGCACGAAGCTCATGCCGGCGAAGAACAGGATCTGGACGATCAGGCGACCAGTCGGGCGCTCGCAGCCCTGAATGTGCCAGATGACGATACCGGCAATTCCCAGGACGTTGATCAGAACCAGAGCGGGGGTGGGGGCATCGCCGAACATGAAGGGCCTCGATCGGGATCGTCCAGGCTGGAGAAGGGCTGTGCCGGGCTGAAACCCGGCTTGCTCCCCTACTTCTTGAGCGGGAAGGTCAGTTCCTGCTGGGCGGTGTCGACGACGAAGACGGCCAGCAGCTTGGCCGGATGCGTCTTGCTGGCGTTCTCGCTGACGCCGTGGCGGTCGCCCGGCAGCTCCGAAAAGCTTTCGCCGGCCTTGTAGACCATGACCGGGCCATCATTGACCTGGCTGCGGATCGCCCCTTCCAGCACGGTCGCGTAGATGAAGGCCGATGTCGGATGGGTGTGGCCCTCCGAGAAACCGCCCGGAGCATATTCGACGAGAACGCCCCTCATGCTCTTGCCCGGCACATTCGGCAGCTCGTGGTCGTAGACCAGGGTAACCTTTGCGCCTTCGCCGCCGCCGGGCGTGTCATGCGCCATCGCCGAGGCCGACAGGAGAGCCGTCAATACAATGCACGCCCATGATTTGGCCATGTCGATCGTCCTTTCGTGGAGGATTGGGATGAGCCGCTATTTCCGGGGAGCGGTCGCGAACCAGCGATCGAAATCGATGCGGCCGACGCGGGGATTGTTGTCGGAGACGAGCGAACCGGCCTCCAGCCTGGTCCCGAAATACCGGGCATCCGGATCGGCGACGACGGTGCGAGAGTCTCCGATGGCCTTGAGGTAGCGCGCGACGAAATCGCAAAGGCGCGCGCGTTCGGGGCCGGCGATTTCGATGATGCCGTTGGCCGGTGCGGCCAGAGCGGCCTCCGCGACGAAATCGGCGACGTCGTCCGAGGCGATCGGCTGAAGATTGCCCGTCGACAGATGGGTGGTGTCGCCGACCGTGCCTTCCTGGGCGATGCCGCCGAGGAACTCCATGAACTGCGTCGACCGCACGATCGTATACGGGATGCCGGCGTCGCGGATGATCATTTCCTGCGCCACCTTGGCACGAAGATAGCCGCTGTCCGGCAGCCGATCCGTGCCGACGATGGAGAGCGCGACATGGTGCTTCACGCCGGCCTTCTTCTCCGCCGCCATCAGGTTCTTGCCCGAGGTCTGGAAAAATTCGAGCACGGCCTTGTCCTCGAAGGACGGCGAATTCGCGAGGTCGATCACGACTGTAGCATCCTTCAGCGCCTCCGCCAGACCTTCGCCCGTGATCGTGTTGACGCCGGTATTGGGCGAGGCGGCAACGACCTCATGCCCTTTCTGGCGCAGGCGCACCGCGGTCTTGGAACCGATCAGGCCGGTCCCGCCGATGATCACGATTTTCATTTGCTGTCTCCATTGGCTGTCAGCCGTGCGGCGCGTTCGCCGGATCCCTGAGCGAACGCGCTCCCGGGCGAGCCCTGTGAGCCGAACCGGATACGGTCTCGAAGGCATCCAGGCCCGGCCCTCATAAGGGTTCAATAGTCCCAGAAAGCCGGGACCCAGCGGAAGGCATCGCCGTCGACGGCCACGCGGCCGACGGACGGGAACGGCAGATGGGTCGCCACCAGCTGTTCGCCGGACGCTGCAAGCTCCGTCAAAAGACGGACACGGACACGGGCCGCCTCCTCGGGGTCGTGTTCGAAGCCGTTGTGCCAATCAGGGTGGTCGAAACCGACGGTGAAGACGGCGTCGCCGGCGAAGGTCAGCCGATCGCCGCCGGACGCCAGGCGGACCACGCTGTGGCCGGGGGTGTGGCCGCCGGTGCGGCGGACGATCACGCCCGGCGCGACTTCATGCTCCTCGTCGAACAGCCGCAGATGGCTGCGATACTCCTGCGCGAACCGTTTTGCCGCGGTGCGGAGCGCATCCGGGAAGCCCTCGGGCATGTTGACTTGGCTGAAGTCAGGCGCTTCCCAGAACTTGACCTCGGCGGCGGCGACATGGATCCGCAGATCCGGACGAAGCTGCTCCTTCACCCCTTCGACGAGCAGCCCGCCGACATGGTCCATATGCATATGCGTCAGCACGACATCGGTGACCGATGCGAGGTCGATACCAGCAGCCGCCAATCGCTTGATCAGCTGGCCTGCCTTGGGCAGGTTCAGGTTCGGGTCCAGTCCCAGTCCCGCATCGACCAGAATGGTCTGGTCGCCGCTGCGGACCACGACCACGTTCAGCGACCAGTCGAACGCGTCCTGCGGCAGGAACATCTCGTTCAGCCACGTCGCCCGCTCGGTCGCGGCGACGTTGTGACCCAGCATCTTGGTCGGAAGCGGCAATACGCCATCGCTGATGATCAGCACCTCGATGTCGCCGATCTGCACCGCATAGCGCGATGGAACGAGCTCCTCGGGTCCTGTCCTGCTGGGGCGTGAGGCGATGTCCAGGCTCATGACTGTCTCCTAATGACGCCGCTCTGCTCACGGCACCGGAGACGCTATTGGGAGCCCGTTTTTCGGTCGATTGGGTCAAGGAATAGGGCGAGCCACACCAAGTTATAGGTTTTAACCGTGAGGCTGCGAGGTCGCCGTAATAGGGTGCGTGCTGACTGCGACCTCGCGACCGACGATTTGGAATTGGCTGATCTTGGAACGCAGATGGCCGGCGTCAGCCGCGCTTTGACATTTCAGCCGCCCCTGATCGTTTGAACGCGGTCCGAGCCAACTGCAATGATTGACGAGTGGAGGCGGGAAGCGCCGAACTGAATGTCCGCTTGCTGGCCATGGCCCAGCTTCCGCTATTGGCGCAATTCGATCGATCTGCCAAGACGCCGTGGGGCGCATGTGCCGGAAACACGCGACCTCAGGCGAACGTCGGCTTAGCCATGGCAGCAGCCGGTCATCGATCGATGCTACCTCAACGAATTGGTGATGACGGTCTACGCGACGTTACGACATTACTTATGCCATTTTGCACGCGGTTCGCTTGCCTAGTCGTTTCGACGCTGGTGCCGAACCGGCCGGGGGCGTTCGCATGACGGAAAATCCGTTCTGGGTCAGAGCAGGCATCACAAGACGTGGCGCCGCACTTCTCATCGACTACCTGATCATCATGGTGCTAACGCAGGCACTCGTGGCGAGCGTTTTTGACCTGACAGGCGGACGGATTCAGGACAGCGGCGCCTTTCAGAAACAATGTTCGATGGCCAAGGAGCGTCCGGTCGGCGTGTCTCTACCGGCTGGATTTACTCCAACGGGCGAAGCGATATGCATCTCATATTTCTTCAGCAAGCCGGTCGCGCGATCTTACGTCTTCGAGCGCAAGATGCCGGATTCGCCGTTGAGGCAGACCGTCGGGTTCACCCTCGACACGACCGATACACCGATCAGAGCCTTCGACTTCACGCTGATGCAATGGCCGCTGCTCGCATTCTTGCGATGGGCCTTAGAGCGCCACGGCTGGAGATCACCTGGAAGACTGGCGGCGGGTCTCCAGGTCGTGTCATGGCGGCGTGAGGTTCCTGAGATCGTTAGTGGCAAAGACCTGACCATACGATATCTGCTGTTCGCCGCGGCTGGATTGCCAGCAGTCGGCTTCGCCGCCGTTGCGGTCTGCGCGGCTTGGCTGGGCTTCTTAAAACCGAGCGATGTCATGATGGGGCTGTTGAGTATCGCCGGCTGGCTGCCGACGATCGCACTCGTTGCCGCAGTGATCGCGATCTTCAAACGGCGTGACAGCTTTTACGATCAGGCGGCTAGGACGCGCGTCGTGATGGTCGTCGATCCGCAGTCTGTCGAGGCACGGTCGACAGAGCCGCCATCAACGAAGAGCGTCCCATTTTCATTGAGAACTTCAGCAATCACCTCTAAGGCCGCGTTGGGGTTGGCGCTGTTGCTGGTGCTGATATTCGCGGCGGAGCTCGTAAATGCGCGTTTGGCCGGGCGGGTGCAGGGCTTTTCGGTCGATTGGCAGACAGGAGGTCTGTTCGGCGGCGTGTCCTATGAGGCAACCGCCCAAGGCGGGCAGTGGTACAGGCTCGCGACGTCCTCATTCCTGCATTGGAGCCTGAACCATCTCGCCACCAACCTCGTCGCGCTCCTTGCGATCGGGGTCTTGCTGGAGCCCATCATCGGCGCTGCGTGGTTCGTTGCGATTTTTCTGCTGAGCGGCCTAGCGGGAGCCGGCCTCTCGATCATGCAAAACCTGCCCAACACGATGAGCATGGGAGCCTCGGGAGCCATCCTCGGCCTCATGGCCGCCGGCTTGATCCTCTCGTTTCGGCTGGCTGAGGGACCGCGTCGGCTTTGGTTGCAAGCTGTCAGCATCGTGGTTCTCGGAGGCTCCCTGGCTCAAGGCAGTGGGCTTCCGGATTTAGGTTCAGATCATGCTTCGCATCTGGGCGGCGCCTTGGCAGGAAGCGCCGTTGGCGCGATTTTTATGCTCTTTTACAGATCGGACCGCCTTCCAGCACTCGGGAGATTCGCCGTCGGGGCTGCTGTTCTCGCCTCTGCTGCCACAGCCGCATCGATCCCAAGTGCAGGATTTGGCGACTTCTCGCTGGATCGTCTTCTCGTGCCTGCGCAAGTCATGCCGAAGAGCGACGCGGAATGGGGGGCCCGGGCGAACGAGCTCGCAAGACGCTATCCACGTGATCCGAGAGTGCAGATGGCGCTGGCCCTGGCCGCCGGCTCGGATGTTTCTGCAAGAGATCGCGCTCTTCAGGGGGTAAAAGTCACAGCCGCGGCGCTGAGGCGGAATGACCAGACCTTCGCGCTGACGATTTACCGTAATGCGCTGAAGGCTGTCGGACGATCCCGCATAGCGGCCTATGATTTCGTTGAAGCCAAGCTGAAGCTGACCGAGGCATTGGCCTTCCAACTCCCGCTCGATCCCGAACTGCTCTATCTGCGCGCTGACGCCGAGCAAGGGCTTGGAGAATGGTCTGCCGCCAAGGATGACTTGCAGAAGCTTTTAGCAGCCTTACCTGGAAACGTGCCCGGCTGGATAGCACTTGCGTTTGTGATGTCGGCGACCGGTGACCAGGCTGCTGCGATCAATTTCAGCAGCATCGCGCTGCTCCACGATCCGAAAAGTTTCAGTGCCCATCGGCAGCGCGGCTGGTTCTCTTATCTCGACGGCCGTTATGAGAGGGCGTTGGTCGAGCTGGAGAAGGCGCGGGAACTCGATCCCAAAGACCATTACGCGGCAATCTGGGTTCATCTGGCGTCACTGCGGGCGGGTCTGGGCCCTCGCATCGATCTGGTTGCGCAGCAACTCGACCTGGCCAAATGGCCTGGTCCCGTGATGCGCTATCTTCGCAGTGAAATCGATGTGGCAGCCCTGCGGTCACTTGCAGCGAGCAAGGATGCCGTCCGCGATCAAAACCAACGGTGCGAAGCCAACTTCTATATCGGCGAAAATCTTCTCGCACATGACCCTGCCGAAGCTGCCACGAACTTCCGCGCTGCGCGAGAGATTTGCCCGAAAAGGTATTATGAGTGGGTTGCGGCTGGCGTGGAGCTCTCCAAGAAGATCGACTAGGTGCGTAAAGCGACACCTCTCATCTTGAAGGGCAAGCTCACACTTAGAACGGTATCAGGTTCAGCGTGCTCCTGGCCCGCCCCCTGAAAGGTGTCCCTCCGTGAAGTAAGCATTTGAACCCTGTGGTCCTGACCCTGGAAACAGACCCTGTTGTCGTGCAATTTTTGGGCACTCTGAGCCTCCTAGAGGACAGATGCCATGCCACGCGATCCATGCACGAATGAGCAAATCGCCTTTGCCCTTCGGCATGCGAAGAACGGCACGACGGTGGCGGAGAACTGCCGGAAGATAGGTGTCTCGGAACCAACCCTCTACCGCTGGAAGAAGCAGTTTTCCGGGATGGGAAGGGTCGAGATCCGGCGCCTCAGAGCCAAATGCAAGGCTTGGCCGGAAGGCTATGTGCAGCTGCGCGAGGAGGGCATCTTTGGTGCCGCTGCCAAGCGCGGAGGCAAGCCTCCAGCGACAAGCGCAGAGCCTGCGGTAGGCTGGAACCTTTGCCGTTGTCTGCTGTTCGCAGGGTTTAACCACCCAAACTGTGGAGGCAGGCATGCCACGGGGTGATAAATCCAAATACACCGACAAGCAGGAGCGCAAGGCCGACCACATCGCCGAGGGCTACGAGAAGCGCGGAGTTTCCGAGAAGGAGGCCGAGCGGCGGGCGTGGGCGACCGTCAACAAGGATGATGGCGGTGGGAAGAGGCGGGCGGCTCCGGGCGGGGGAAGGAAACCGGCCATCCCGCCGCGCACAGGGGCGGCGAGAAGGGCGGCAAGGCTTCCGCCGAGCGGAGCGCCGCCGATCGATCGGCATCGGCAAAGAAGGCGGCGGCGACGCGAAAGCGCAATGCCGAGCACAGAGCTAACCACTGAAAAGAAGTTGGAACAGCCCATCGCCTGGGTCGTTCACTCCAAGACCGCTCAGTCGGTCAACTCACCTCAAACCGAGATTCTCCGGCTCTCCGGAGAGCAACCTATGGAGCGAGTGATGGCTCATAACCAAGGCTTCGCCAACAATCCCAACAAGGGCCGCGAGGCGGGAAAGAAGGGAGGCGAGCACAGCCACCAGAACGAGCGCGGGCAGCAGTCCGCGTCAAACGGCGACCGCCAGCAAAGCGGTTCGCACGGTACCGAGCGTGGCGGATCGGGCAACTTTGCCAATGACCGCGAGCGCGCGTCGGAAGCAGGTCGCAAGGGCGGCCAGCACTAGTCACCGTCGTAGTGCGAATTGGGTGGGCGGGTCCTTCGGGGCTCGCCCTTTTCGCAGCAGGGAGGCCAGCATGCTTCAAGTCCAGACGATTACCAGAGCCTATGAGACGTTCGAAGATGCACGGAATGTCGCGGTCCGCTTGGCCGAGGCTGGCATTCAGCCAGAGAGGATCGGCCTTCTCGGACAGCAAGCCGGCGGAGACGACAATACGGCTGCAGCGGCGGGTGTCGGAGGCGCTGCTGGTGCGGCAACGGGGCTCGCGCTTGGCTTGGGCGCCCTGACCATTCCGGGCGTCGGACCGATCATTGCGACCGGCTGGTTCCTGTCGGGCGCGGTGACCGGCGCATTGGCAGGAGGCGTTATGGGCGCGCTGGTCGATGCCGGCGTACCGGCGAATGACGCCGAACGTCACGCCAGCGAACACGCGCTGGGTCGGTCTGTGGTCTCTGTGCGCGTCGAGGAGCCCGACGTCGCGCTGGCAACGCGGATCATGGATGCCGCAATGCCTGTCGAAGCGGGTGAGGATCCTCAAGCCGACCTCGCCAGGGTCGTGTCCTGACGCCCATTCTCGGCCGCAAAGCATCCGGGGAACTAGTCCTGGCAGAGACGGTTCGACGACAAAGCGCTGGGGCGATTGGCTGGCGGCAGCGCCGCGGCCCGAGCCAAGGAATGTCGAATGTCCGTCAAAATGCCATGATCGACGAAGACGATCTTCCGTGGCATGAATCCGCCCGGACACCGAAGCCGCACTGGAGCCGCGCTATCCGCGAAGCGATCGTCTCAAAGGAAAGGTCGCGCTCATCACGGGAGCGAGCTACGGCCCGTCGACATGCCCGTGAAGCCCGGCCTGGCGCAATCAGACAAGCTCGCTGACCCCGACCTCATTGAGCAGTGCAAGCTGAGCCTTCGGGTCCGCAGGACTTCCCGCGGCCGCCTTGCCGAGAAGACTGGCGAGCCGGTCCAGCGCACGGCCTGCGATCTCGGCGGAGAGCGGCTGGCGGTCATAGGCCTCGACGAAACGGCCGGCGAGATCGGCGAGAAGGCGCAGCAGCGCGGCCTGCTCTGGCGCGTCAGCGCGCAGGGCCAGCGCCCGGTCCTGGAACTCGACATAGGTACGGAGGCTGCCCTTCTGCTGCAGCAGCCAGTTCAGAAGCTCGTTCATGTCATTTCCGCCAAGTCGCGGCCTTGTTGGTGGTGGGTGGAGTGGATACAGCTCAGCTGCGCGGGGCGAGGCGGGCACGCCCGCCATGACGGGTCGACCAGACGACAGGATCGGCCAGGAAGCGCTCGATCTCGGCGCGGTCCTCCGGCGCGAGGCCGCCACTGCCTTCAGCACGCAGCACGTCGCCCCAGTTCGCGAGAGCATGGAGCGTCAAGCCCGCTTCCTTGAGCCGCTCACCGGCGCCGGGGAAGGCGTCGTGATAGAAGATCGTCAGGACATGCTCGACCTCGGCTCCCGCCGCGCGCAGGCCGCGCGCGAAGTTGAGCTTGCTGCCGCCATCGGTGGTCAGATCGTCCATCAGCAGCACACGCAAGCCCTCGACCGGCCCGCCCTCGACCTGGGCGTTGCGGCCGATGCCGAGCGGGCGCTTGCGGACATAGCGCAGCTTCAGCGCCAGCCTGTCGGCGAGCCAGGCGGCGAAGGGTATGCCGGCCGTCTCGGCGCCGGCGATCGCGTCGAAACTCCCCGGTGGAAAAGTCGCGGCCGCATAGCGCACGGCGAGCTCGCTGACCGCCTGGCGCAGATCGGGATCGCCGAGCAGCAGGCGAACATCGACATAGACCGGGCTCGCCCAGCCGGCAGCGAGGATAAAGGGCTGCTGGCGGCTGACATGGATGGCGCCGGCCTTGAATAGCAGCTCTGCAACCTCGCGGCCGATCTCGTTCGCGCTCATCGCACCGCCTCCCTGATGGCGTCCCGCATCACCGCAATCCCGGCGAGGAAGTCATCGATCGCCATCGCCTCCTGCGGATTATGCGATCCGTTCTGGTTGCGCACGAAGATCATCGCGCTGGGGATGCCGGCATTGGCGAAAACAGCGGCGTCATGGCCGGCCCCGCTTGGAATGTCCTCGTCGGGCAGGCCGAGATCGCGGGCGGCGGCCTTGAGCCTTGCGATCCAGCCGGCATCCATCACGGCGGGAGTGGATTCGAGTCGGCGGTCGACGCGGAACTCGACCCCCCTCTCCTCGCCGATCAGGCCACATTCCGAGAGGAAGAGATCGTAGAAGGCTTCCAGCGTCTCGCAGCTCTGGCTGCGCACCTCGAAGGAGAAGCGCACCGTGCCGGGAATGCGCGCGATGGCGTGCTCCTGCGGATCGGTGCCGAGCACGCCGGCGGTCACGACCACGTCGCGGCCGCGCTCCAGCAAGGTGCGCCAGTGCCGGTCGAGATGGGTTATCAGTTCGGCGGTGGCGAAGACCGCGTCGCGCCGGAGCCAGCGTGGCACCGCACCGGAATGGCCGGCCTCGCCGAGGCATTCGACCTGCCGATGCCGGATATTGCCGCGGATGCCGGTGACGATGCCGATCGGCAGGTCGCGGGCGACCAGCACCGGCCCTTGCTCGATATGCAATTCGATCCAGGCGGCGACATCAGCCGGATCGAGCAGCGGCTCAGCCATCTCGACGCGGGCCGTGTTGACGCCAACGGAAGCCATGCACTCCGCCAGGCTCTGCCCGCTGGCATGGTCGCACACCGCAAGATCGGCAGCCGAGAGTTTCCCGAACAGGGCGCTGGAGCCCATATAGGCCCGGCCGAAACGGGAGCTTTCCTCGCCGCGCAGGCCGTAGACCTTGATCGTTCGGCGCGGGACGAAACCCTCTTCCCTGAAGCGGGCAATGATGGCGAGCCCGGCGATGACGCCGGCTGCCCCGTCGAAATTGCCGCCTTGCGGCACGGAATCGAGATGCGAGCCGCAAGCGAGGAAGGGCAGCTCCGGCTCCCTCCCCGCCAGCGTGACGACGAGATTGGCGCCGGCATCGCGCTCCGTCGCAAAGCCGAGTTCGTGCGCCTTTGCCTCGACGATGTCGAGCGCCAGCGACTCGCGCTCGCTATAGGCCTCGCGGGTGATGCCGACGCCGTCACTCGTCGCCTCGCGCAAGGCATCGAACAGTGCCTCTGCGAGGGCGCGGTCGCCCGCGTCGCCGCTGAAGATATTGCGCATCTCGGCAGGTTGCGCGTTCACGAGACCGGGTCCAGCCAGGCGAGGTCGGGCTCGTCAGCCTCCTCGATCACGACACCATGGATCAGGTCGGCGACGCGCGGGATCTCGTGGCGGAGACAAAAGGCCTCGAGCCCGTCGATGATCGTCGTCATCGCCGCCGGCTGCAGGAAGGTCGCGGTGCCGACCTGCACGGCGCTGGCGCCGGCCAGCATGTACTCGATCGCGTCATCGGCGGTGGAGATGCCGCCGCAGCCGATCACCGGGATTTTCACCGCTTTGGCGCATTGGAAGACCTGGCGCAGCACGATCGGCTTGATCGCCGGACCCGACAGCCCCCCCATGATGTTGCCGAGGCAGGGCTTGAAGCTCTTCAGGTCGATCGCCATCGACAGGATGGTGTTGGCGACCACGACCGCGTCGGCCCCGGCTGCCTCGGCAGCGCGCGCGACCTCGGGCATGTCGCCGGTATTGGGCGTGAGCTTGACCCAGAGCGGCAGCTTGGTCGCCTCGCGCAATTCGCGCGTCACGTTTTCGGTGGATTCTGCCCGCATGGCGAAGGCCTTGCCGTCCTCCTCGATGTTCGGACAGGAGATGTTGGCCTCGATCGCGGCGATGCCGGGGATCGAGAGCTCGGCCGCCAGGCTGGCGAAGCCTTCCGCCGTCGGCGCCGAGATCGAGATGACCAGCGGCGTGTCATAGGCCGCGTAATGCGGCATGGTCGTCTCGATGAAATAGGGTACGCCCTTCGAGGGGATGCCGATGGCGTTGATCAGCCCGCCCGGCCGCTCGACCACCCGCGGCAGCGGATTACCGGCGCGCAGTTCGCGCGTGATCGTCTTGGTGACGAAGGCGCCGAGCCGGTTGAAGTCCATCACCTTCTCCAGCCCCTCGGCGAAGGTGCCGGAGGCCGGCATGACCGGATTGCGCAAAGTGAGGCCGCCGATCCGGACGGAGAGGTCGACTTTGCCGGCCGCGCTCATGGCAGCGCCTCCATCAGGTCGAAGACCGGACCGTCCCAGCAGACGCGCCGATTGACGATCTCGCCATTGACGTTGAAGTCGCGCACGCAGCAGTAGCAAAGCCCGATTCCGCAGGCCATTTGCTGCTCCATCGCAACCTGGCCGGGCAGCTCGAACTCGCGCGCCAGGCGCTGCTGAACCCGCATCAGCCGGCTTGAGCCGCAGGTGAAGAAGGCGTCGCAGCGCCCCTCGGCGATCTGGCGGCGCAGAATGCGCTCGACATTGGCAGGGCCGCTGGTCGCTTCAGCATCTGTGACGGCGATGACGTCGGCGCCATGGCGCTGGAAGAGCTCGACCGAGACCAGCAGCTCAGGCCGCCGGGCGCTGAAGACCGCGGTCACCCGCGTGCCATTGGCCTTCGCCGCTCTGGCGAGCGGAGCCAGCGTCGCCAGCCCCGCGCCGCGCCCGACGGCGACGATATGGCGCCAGTCCGGGTCAAGCGCGAAGCCGACGCCGAGCGGCCCCATGATGTCGAGCCGGTCGCCCGGCTTCAGCATGTCGAGCCCGCGCGTGCCGGCGCCGGTCACCTTGTAGAGGAACTCGACCTGGCGCTTGCCGGGATCGGCCCCGTAAAGGCTCATCGGCCGGCGCAGGAAGGGCTGCTCGCCCGCCGGTTGCGGGCAGAGCAGCTGGAAGAACTGCCCCGGCTGGGCCGCCGCGGCCTCCTCGCTGCAATTGACCACGAGATGCCGATATTCGGCGTTCACAAACTCATTGCGGACGACCTCGGCGAGCTCGGCGACGACGCTCGCCTTCCACGGCGCCGGAGAGCTCCCGCCGCCGATGGCGGCGACGGGTGTCGCCAGGGACTGATCGGGTTGGATCGACATCACGAAGCTCCTGCGCTCAGGCGAGTTCGGCGCCACACCGCTCCGGGATCAGGAACCACATGGCGAGGATGTCGAGCACGTAGAGCGTCGCCAGCAGCGCGATCGCCATCTCGAAGCTGTAAGCTGCCGCGATCGTCCCGACGACGAGCGGACCGAAGCCGCCGACACCGCGCCCGATATTGAACAGCACGTTCTGCGCCGTCGCACGAGCGGCTGTCGGAAAGAGCTCGCTGATCAGCGCGCCATAGCCGCCGAGCATGCCATTGACGAAGAAGCCCATCACCGCGCCTGCGACGAGGAGCTGGAACGGGTCGGTCAACCGCGAATAGACCACGACCATCACCGCGGCGCCGAGCATGTAGCCGAAGAAGGCCGGGCGCCGCCCGATCCGGTCGGCGATATGGCCGAAGGCGTAGATGCCGACCGCCATGCCGGCGATGGTCACCGAGGTCCAGACGGCGGACTGCGTCAGGGCGAAGCCGAAGCGGGTCGCCAGATAGTTCGGCAACCAGATCATCACGCCGTAATAGCAGAAGTTCTGGACCGAGCAGAGCACGACCATGCCGAGGCTTAGCTTGGTGGTATCCCAATCCTTGACCAGGAGGCGCAGCGCCGATTCCTTCGGCCGGTCCTTGCTGCGGGCAACGAAAACCTCGGGCTCATGCAGCGAATGGCGGATGAAATAGGCTGCGACCGCCGGCAGGATGCCGATCGCGAACATGCCCCGCCAGCCGATCGTCGGCAGCAGGATCGGGGTGGCGATCGCTGCCGCGAGCACGCCAACCTGCCAGCCGAGGCCGACATAGGAGGAGGCGCGCGCCCGCTTCGAGGCCGGCCAGGCTTCGGCGACCAGCGCCATGCCGATGCCGAATTCGCCGCCGAGGCCGAGGCCGGCAATGGTGCGGTAGATCAGGAGGTCCCAATAGCCCTGCGCGAGCGCGCACATGCCGGTGAAGACGGCGAAGAGAACGATCGTCCAGGTCAGGACGCGGACGCGGCCGATCCGGTCGGAGAGCATGCCGAAGCCGATGCCCCCCAACACGGCGCCGACCAGCGTGGCGGTAACGAGCGAGGCGGCCTGGCCCTGGGTCAATTGCAGGTCGGCTGAGATCGCCCGCAGCATGAAGCCGAGGATCAGGAGGTCGAAGCCGTCCATGGCGTAACCGATGGCGGCGCCCCAGAGCGCCTTGCGGGCCTTGCTGTCGACCTCGCTCGGAGACGATAGGGCGATGGAGCCGCCCATGGCGGCTTGGTTGTCACTCACGGCGAAGTTCCCCGTCTCTGTTTTTCTTTGCGATGCGCACCAAAAACGCCAAAGCACCAGCGCGCGCCTGCGCGCGCGGCTGCCGGCCGGCTTGATCTCCTCAGAGTTTGGGCCCTCGCCCACATTCTCAGGGCGCTTAGCTGCGCCGCTTGACGGCCGGAACATCGAGGTCGACCGCGAGAAATGCACCAAGGCACCGGACATCCGGTACCATCGTGTCACCCCCCTATGTCACGCGGAAATCTCAATTGCAAGAAGAATATCAATTTTGAGACAAAGCTTGAGCCGACATCAGACCAGCTCCGAGGACGCCTCCTTCAACGGTGGCTGCGCGATCCCCGAGCGATCGACTGCCGCCCGCAGCACCGCCCCGGCTTCGCTGCCCTTGAGGGCGCGGCGCCAAAGTCCGTCGGCGATCTCCTCGTAGAGGCGTACCGGTTCCTCATCCGCGGTCAGCATGGCAATGCCGGACCGGAGATTTGGCAATTCGCCACCCAAGCGGAACGGACTTAGCCCCAGCAGCGTCTTCTCCGCGGTCCGGAAGAGCTGGAAGGTGATGTTCGGCACCGCCTCTTCGATCAGGCCGATCTGCACACCCATCGGCTCGCTCTCGATCAGCCCGATCAGATGCTCGACCTCCATGCGCGCCGCCAGACGCCGCCGGGCCTGCTCGGCGGCCGGCAGGTTGAAGCGTCCGACCACGCCCAGCTTGAGCCAGCGCTCGATCTCGAGGACGTTGACGAAATTGACGACGCTCAAGCGGCGGCGCTTGCGGGCACTCTTGCGCTCGTCGAGGATCGCGATGATGGCATCGATCTCGGCCACGGCCTGATCGCGCCCGATATGGGGCGGAAGCGCCTCGACCAGGGTCTGCCGTAGGTGCGCGGAGTAGCCGTCCGAGGTCAGCAGATAGGACAGCGGCGGAAAATGCGCGACGACCTGATCCGCCTGTTCCTCGATCTGCCGCATGCGCTCGAAATAGCTGAGCGGACTGGAGTAATACTCGACCCCTGCCCCGAGCAGCGAGGCGACGGTCGTCTCCAGCAGCGTCGCCAGCCGCTCCAGGGTCTCGATCTTGACCACGCCCCCGGCTTCTATCCGGTAGACCGCCGCCCGCGAGATCCCGAGACGTTCGGCGACGTCCTCGGCCAGCAGCCCGCGCCCCAAGCGGTAGGCTTTCAGCCGCTCACCGATTTCTTCGAACCGGATTGCCATCGACCCGCCCCCATCTGACGCATCATCTGAATCTCAGATTTTAGACAATCTAGCCGGCCCTAGACTGAATGCGAAGCGCCAAGACGAGTCTTCTGTGCGCACCTGGTCGATCTGCCGATCTTAGCCCGCCATCGGGCCTGTTCACCACGATCCAGACCTGCGGGTGCTCACGCAACCAGAGACGCTGAGCATAAGCACCGTGGCGGTGGAAATCGGAACATTCGGCGAATCCCCCAGGCGTGTCACGTCGCTGATATCAAGCGCGGGTTGGCCAAGCCAGCGGTCGCTCGTGCGTCTTTGGTCGGTTCGCGGGTTGATCTACAGGAGCGAAGCTTGCGCCGGCCGGTCCTCTTCGCTGCTGTCGCTATCCTTCTTCACGCCGCGCGCAACGATATCGAGGGAGCCATCCGGTTGGAGCCTTTGCAGCGCCCTCGCCTGCTCCAACGGTGCCGTCATCCAAGTCTCGCATTCTTCCGGCGTCGTCAGGATCACCGGCATTGCCTTTGGGTGGACGGCACCGACCTCCGCATTCGGATCGGTCGTGAGAAAGGCGTAGAGGTCGATCGTCTCCTCGCCTGTCTTGATCTCGCGCACGCTGGTCCATTGCGGCGCCCAGATGCCGGCGAAGAACGCCGTTGACCGCTCTCGCCGAAAGCGAACCAAATGTCCTGCTTGGTGCTCCAAGGCTCATTCTGGATCGCGGACAGGCCGCGCTCCCTGCGAAAACAGCCCCCGGAGATAGCCTCGCGATGTCGAGCGGTCGGCATCGGCCAGCAGGACGATGAAGTCATGAGCCAACGCGCGCAGAGCGGCGGCCTCGGTGCCGTGCTCCTCCATCAGCATGGAAACAACGCCCGTGATTTCCGCGTCCAGCGTGGTGTCTTCGACGTGCTGATCGGCTGGCTGGGCTGACATCGTTCTTGTTCCCGAACATGAGAACAGAATGAGAACATAAGGCCGGAGAGTCAAGCCATGAAGCGAAACCGGCGGCGCGCCTATGACAAGGATGGCCGGGAAATTCCACCCGCCACCGTTGGTAGCCGCCTCGCTTTGGGCCTGCACTGTGTCGAGATTTTCTGCAACGAGTGCAAGCACCACAAGAACGACATCGACGTAAGCGACCTGCCGCCCGAAACGCCGATCCCGGATATTTACCTCCGCTATGTCTGCTCTCGCTGCGGCTCGAAGAACCTCATGAGCCGGGACGATACGCACGAGTTCTATGAGCAGATCGATAAGTGCCGAAGGGAACGATCGGGTTAGGCGCCAGTCGATCGGCCGTGGCTCGCCGTCAGCAGCGTCAGCTTTGCGGAGCACATCAATCCCGGCTCCTAACCTCGCCCTTGGGATTCAGATCAACCGTCGAGGTGCGGCCATTCACGAGCGCTTTGGCGGTTCATCCACCGTCCGAGGTACGTGCGAGCTCGCGGACATCGGGATAGCCGCTGTCTGCCAGCTTTTGCCTCGCCTGATCCTCAGACTGAGCCGGCGCGGGCTGTATGGTCTCTGCCGGCGGCGCATTCTGTGGCGGTCCAGTCGGCGAAATCTGAGCTTGTGCCGAACAGCAAAGCGCAAGGACGAAGACACTGGCGCGAAAGCACATGTCGCTCTCCTTCAAGTGAGCGCCAAGGTCCCGATCGCGAGCTACCGGTAGATCCGCGGCTCGCTCCGATCGAAGGCGAAAGAAGCGAGCCGGCTGAGAGGGAATGACGCCGGCTCGCTTCTGGTGGTCACCCTGGCAAGGATTGCACCGCGACCGTTGAAGGGGTGCCGCGACGGCCGCACGCATTGAACTGGTGCGAGAATGTCGGGTTCCGGGGTGGTGAAAATTATTCTCCGTCGTCACCGTTGAGGACCTTCTGCATCCAACCGGCGTCATGGCGTTGTTACAATCGACGCACAGTAACGTTTTGTTCTCGGTGTTGCAGATTTCGCCATTGTCGGATTCGATCGAATCCCGTCATTCTGTGCCCGGATCGGCCTATGCCCGAGGGAGGGCTTATGAAATCGCGTGCGGTCGAACCTCGTGGCCCCAGGCATCGGCGGAAGGGTACGTTGCTGGCGGGCGTCAGCTGTGCCGCGCTCGCCGTCGCGAACTGGCTCCCAATGTCGGCTTCGGCGGCGGATTTCACGGCCTCGGACGAGGCGAGCCTCATCGCCGCAATCAACGCTGCGAATGCGAGCCCGGATGTCAGCTCGACAATCCGCCTGACCGGCAGCTTCGGCGTGCTCGGCAGCACCAGTCTGCCCACGCCGACCAAGAACCTGACGATCGATACGCAGGGCTTCGTTTTGTCGGGGACGCCTAACGCCCCTTCTCCAGGCAGCGTTTTGTTTGGCGGTGCTCCTTTAAGCGGCACGCTGACCATCAACGGCAGCCTTGTCGGTGCGGCTCAGGGCGGCGGCATAGCCCCCGGTAACGGACTCTCCTGGAACGCTGGTGGCGGAAGCACCGCGCAGCTCGTCAACGATGGCTCGATCACGGGCGGTGCCGCGACAACCGGACTCCGCGGCGCCGTGGGCGTCTCGCTTGGGAACCCCGCAACCTTCGTCAATAACGGCACGGTCAGCGGCGGAGCCGGAATAAGCACGAGCGGGTCAAGTAACGGCGCAGGCGTCAATCAGACCGCCGGCAGCACGGTCATCAACAATGCCAGCGGCACCATTCTGGGCGGCAGTGGCCAGGGAACGGGTTCCGCCGGTGCAGGTGTATACATACGATCGTCGACCGCACCGGCGACCTTCACCAATTTCGGCACGGTCCGTGGCGGCTCGGTCGCCACGGGCGTCGGCAACTCCGCGATTATTGTTCAAGGCGGTTCAACCTACGCGGCGACCATCAACAACTCCGGCCTGCTGATCGGCGGAAACGGCATGGCTGCGATCTCCAGCGTAGGCGCCACAAATATCGTCTCCCTCGTCAATTCAGGCACGATCCAGGCCGGCACCGGCTCGACCACGGCGATCGCGTTCGGGACAAGTTCTTCGAGCATCGCCGCGCTGGAACTTCAGGCCGGTTCGCAGATCATCGGTGACGTCATCGCAAGTGCCACGGGCAGTCTCGACGTCCTGCGGCTCGGTGGCTCGGCGAACGCCAGCTTCGACGTCTCGGCCATCGGCCCGGCCGCTCAGTACCAGAACTTCGACATTCTCGAGAAAACCGGCACGAGCACCTGGACGCTGACCGGCATTGGCAGCTTCACCGGCCCGACCAATGTGATCGCGGGCACGCTTTCGGTGAACGGCTCGCTCGCCGGCTCGGCGGTGACGGTCCAGTCCGGCGCGACGCTCGCCGGCAGCGGCACGGTGGGGGCGACGAC
>NZ_JBNPXO010000016.1:0-77712 GCF_050433265.1 Allobosea sp. OAE752 | reverse complement strand
CCAGCTCCGCCGCGCTGCTTGAGGTAAGCCGGAGAACTGGCCTGAGTGACATTTCTAACGAGCACAGAAAGCGACTTGTCTAACGAGCTCTGACACCGACTGTAGGCGGGTGGGTTCAAGTTTGAAGTGCGACTTGCGAATGATCCCAATGGATTATCAGCCGCAGGAACGCAGCGATGCAACGCACCTACTCCCAGATGGACCTGAACGACCGTCGCAAGCTCGCCCGATGGCGCGGCATGGGATTGAGCGTCGATGTCATTGCGGAGAAGCTCGGCCGGCATCGCTCGACGATTTTCCGGGAGCTGCGGCGCAACGCCTTCATTGACAAGGAATGGCCGGAGCTCAACGGCTACCATTGCGTAACGGCGCATGACATGGCCCGCGAGCGGCGCACCAGGCTCAGGAAGCTCGCGCGCTTCTCCCATGTGCGCCAATCGGTCATCGAACGGATTCAGCACGGCTGGTCGCCACAGCAGATCGCGGGCCGGATGCGGCTCGAGCGTCATCCGATCTCGGTCAGCCACGAGACGATCTACAAGTTCGCCTATTCGGCGGACCGTCAGGCCATCAAGCTCTGGCGGCATCTGCCGGAACACCGCGCGCGTCGCCGCCTGCGGCATGCCAGGCGCCGGCATGGGCAGCGCTTCAGCCTGGAGCTGAACATCCTGCGCCGCCCGGACGTCGTCGCCGACCGAAAGCAGTTTGGGCACTGGGAGTGCGATCTCATCCAGTTCCGTCAGAAGTTCGGCAAGGCGAATGTGACATAGCTGGTCGAACGGGTCAGCCGCTTCACCGTTCTCCAGACCCAATCCGATGCATGCGTGCAGCGGCTTCGCTCGATAGAAGCCACCAGACTGCGAAGAGAAGCGTGACCCGCGTGAACGAGCCCCGGCACAGAGGTGCAATCCGAGCTTGACCCAACTGCCCGATTAGAGAAGCGGACATGACGAAAACCGGACATTCGTCGGGCTTTGCTGGCTACCCTTCCTTCACCGCCGGTTTGTCCTGGCCGCCCACCGGAATGCCAATCAGCACGTCAAAGGCACCTAGACCGGCGATAGCAGTCAACCAGGAGTCCCTGGTGGCGGACGCGGCGACCGCGCTAGTACGGGCGCTATCGAACGACATCGGCTAGGTAGCCATGAATCTGGGCCACCACTGCTGCTCCCTCTCCGACGGCGGCGGCGACGCGTTTAGTCGATCCTGCCCTCACGTCGCCGATTGCAAAGACACCAGCCTTGTCGGTTTCCAGCGTTCGCAGGACTTCTCCGGCTATCGCGGTATCACGCGTCAGGCCCGTTCCCGTCTTCACGAAGCCACCATGATCGACGCCGACGCAGTTCGCCAGCCAGTCGGTGTTTGGTTCGGCCCCAATGAACAAGAATAGGTGTCGCAGCGCGCGATGATGTGTGGCTCGAGTCGTGCGGTTACCGAATTTGGCGCCCGTCAGACCAAGCTGTTTGCTTCCCTCGAGAGAAAGCACTTCCGTCTCCGGGTGGATCTCGACATTTGGTAACGCTGCAATCCGATCGATCAGATACCGCGACATTGTCGCTTCGAGATCGCGACGGCGAATCACCAGGTGGAGGCGCTTCACCCTGGGGGCCAAGTATACCACCGCCTGCCCGGCAGAGTTCCCACCGCCGACCAACGCAACCTCTTCACCTTCGCAAAGGCGCGCTTCGACAGGCGAGGCCCAGTAGGAGATGCCATTTCCTTCGAACGTGTCGAGGTTTGCGATGTCCGGCCGGCGATACCTCGCGCCCGCAGCTATCACAACTGTCCTAGCCCGGATGCTAAAGCCGTTCGAGAGGGACAATCGTTTGATCTCGCTGTCGTGGCAATCGAGCTCGGTTACGGCCAGGGGAATAGCGATCTCAGCGCCAAATTTCTGAGCTTGATTATAGGCACGTCCGGCAAGGGCCTGACCTGATATGCCGGTCGGAAAGCCCAGGTAGTTCTCGATCCGTGCCGAGGCGCCAGCTTGGCCCCCAAAGGCGCGCTGATCGAGCACCAGAACGCTCAAGCCCTCCGATGCAGCATAGACGGCCGCGGCCAACCCGGCCGGCCCGGACCCTACGATGGCAGTGTCGTAGATCTTGGTCGGATCGAGCTCGGGCGTCATTCCAAGGCAGACCCCGGCTTCCGCATTGCTGGGGTGCTTCAAGACAGTGCCGATCGGGCAGATCATCAGGGGAAGATCGTCTGAATGCAGCCCCAGCCGCTCTACGATGACGTGCCCGTCGCCGCCGTCTTCCGCGTCGATCGTGGTGTGGGGATAGCCGTTGCGGGACAGGAACCCCTGCAAGCGCACGAGCTCGCTCTCTCCCGTTCGTCCGATCAGCACCGATCCGGCCGAACCCCCTTCGATCAGCCCGACCCGGCGCAGGATCAGCGCGCGCATGACGATTTCGCCGAGATCGGCCGAACCGATGATCAGAGCCCGTAGGTGCGCCGCATCCAGTGGCAGCGCCAGACACCCCTCTGCCCCCGCCTTGCCTGCGGCCAATGAGCCACGCCCCGCAAGCTGGCTGACTTCACCAGTAAACTGTCCGATGCCGTGAACGGTAATGGGATTCTCGCGCCCGAGGCCATCGCGGCGCACGACTTCGATCGCGCCGTCCAGAACCATCCATACCGGTGCATGGTGGTCGCCGACGTTAAAGATCAATTCGTGGGGTTGAAACCGGCGCGCGGGCCCGCTGGCAAACCTCCTGAACGTTGCAATCTGTTCGGCAACGAGCACCGGGAACATCTGGTGGCCGCGTGTCTCGATCAGGCTCATCTCAAATTCCGATCGATCATGTGAGGAATGCAGGCCGGCGTCGACATGTAGGCCGACAAGACTTGCGCTCAGTGTGGGATGGAACCAGACAGTATGAAGCGTGCCCGATGCGGAAGCGTCATCGCAACATCACGAGGCAAACCGAGATTCGTTGCAAGCACGTCAACCGGGTTGGCGGCGAGCCAGGCTGAGAGGTCGTTCGCCTCATAATGCCCATTGTTGAACCCGACGAGGACGCGCAACACCGTCGATCCGGTGTTGCGGATGTAGTGGCCCGCACCCATTGGGACATAACCGATATCGCCAGCCTCGAAGGTTTCGGCAACGACCTGTCCCTCCGCCAGAAAGACCGCCATCTCGGCGTTGCCCTCAAGGTAATACTGCCACTCGTCGGCGTTCGGGTGCCAGTGCAGCTCGCGCATCGCGCCGGGCTCGATCTCCAGGAGCGAGCCAGCCATGCCTTTCGAGATCGGAAATTCGTCCACGGTGACGGTACGCTGCGTGCCGCCGCCCGGCACGCGCCGTGGCTGCTGGGCCAGCAGCGGGTAGCGGTGCGGCGTCGTCAACGCAGGCGTTGCGCGCGGCGCAGCGTCGGTCGAACGGTCGTCGGGCACGGGTCCTTGGGCGAAATAAGCCTCGCCGACCGGGAGCTGTGCGATCTGTTCGCGGCTCAGGCCGAGATTCTGCGCCAGCACCTCCGGCGACGTTCGGGAAAGCCAGTCGGTGACGCTGAAGGTATGATCCTCGGAGAAGTCGCCATTGTCGAAGATCAGAATGAAATGGCACTCGCCGGGACCGAGCCCCTGGATGGAGTGGCCCCAGCCGCGTGGAAAATACCAGACGTCGCCGGGGCCGAACGTATCGGTCGCTGACGAGCCGTCCGGATGCAGCACCGTGGTGCGGCACTCGCCCGCGACGACATAGGCCCACTCGGCAGCATTGGCATGCCAGTGCAGTTCGCGCATCGAACCTGGTGCGAGCCTCATCGAAACGCCTGCGATGCCGACGCTGGCCGGGAACTGCTTCACGGAGGCGCCGCGCGTGATGCCGCCTGAGCCGGTGCGGGGCGTGGCCTGTTCGAGCCGGTAGCGGAAGGACATCGTGGAATCGGTCATGGTCGTCTCCATTGGCCGGGTGGCAAGGGGGCTCAGCGATGCGTTGCGGCGCGCGGGCGGATGGCGTCCCGGGCGGCTTGCTTCAAGGCGGAAACGAGGCTGTCGATATCGCGCTCGCCATCGTACCGAAGCCCGTTGATGAACAGGCTCGGCGTCCCGTTCACGCCGCTGCGAATGCCGCCCGTGAAATCCTCCTTGATCTTCCGGTCGAAGCGGCCATCGAGGCCTTGCCTGACGACGTCGGTAGCGAGACCGAGGCGAAGGCCATAGGCGTAGAGGTCGGCGTCTCGCAGTGCGGTCTGGTTCTCGTAGAGCATGTCATGTGCCTGCCAGAACTTGCCGAGCTCGGCGGCCGTCTCCGCGAACTCCGCTGCGCGCACCGCATGGGGATGCATTTCGGCGAGCGGGAAGTTGCGGAAGACGAAGCGCAACTGGTCGCCCATGGCGCGCTGCACCGCCTTGAGAACAGGATAGGCCTCGCCGCAATAGGGGCATTCATAGTCGCCATATTCGACGAGGGTCACAGCGGCCTGCGCCTGGCCCTGGACATGGTCCTGGCTGCCGACGGGGATCGCGAGACGGGTCATGACGTAGCTCCTTCGGAGGGCGCCGAGGCGCCGAGATTATCGAGTGCCTCGAGAATGCCGTCGGCGCCGGGGTTGATGCCGAGCGGCGAGACGAAGCTCCAGCGGATGATGCCCGCCCCGTCGATGACGAAGAGGGCGCGCTCGCTGATGCCCTCCTTGTCGCGGTAGACGCCGAAGCTGCGCGCGACCGCGCCCTTGGGCTCGAAATCGGAGAGCAGCGGGAAGTGCAGCTTGCGCTCGCCGGCAAAGGCGGCGTGACACCAGACGCCGTCCACCGAGATGCCGACGAGTTGCGCGCCGGCCTTGTGGAATTCGGGCAGGATCTCGTTGTAGAGCGCCATCTGGTCGCCGCAGACCGGACTCCAGTCCGCGGGATAGAAGGCGAGGATCACCGGCTTGCCGCGCAGGTCATCGAGCGAAACCGTCTGGTCAGGCGTCGCCGGTAGCGTGAAGGCCGGGGCAGTCTGGCCCGCAGGCAGGGCCGTCGGCGAATGCGTTTCGGACATGGTCATTCTCCTCCGATCGGAACGTGTTTGAGCGCGCTCAGCGCTCTTGCCGTGTCGTTTCGTAGAGAAACCAGCTCCGCCGCTCGGCATCATCGATCCAGACCTCGATCAGGCTGGTCGAGGCGACGTCGTTATGGGCCTCGCAGACACCGTGAGCCGCGCGCAGGAAGCCGGTCAGGCTGCGGTTGTCGTCGGCAAGCTCCGCCAGCATGTCCTGGGGGGTGACATAGTCCGCGTCATTGTCGAGCAGGCGCTGGATCCGGCCGATATGGCCGATCGAGCGGAGCGTCGAGCCGCCGACCTTGCGGACGCGCTCGGCCAGCCCATCGGTGGTCGCGAAGATCTGATCGCCCTGTTCGTCGAGCATCAGGTGATAGTCCCGGAAATGCGGGCCGGACATGTGCCAGTGGAAGTTCTTGGTCTTGAGATACAGGGCGAACATGTCGGCGAGGACGCCGGTCAGCGCGGCTGCGATGTCGGTCGTGGCGTTCGCGCCGAGATCGGTCGGGGTGCGCAAGGCGGCGTCGCGCTTGGCATGGATGGACAGGTCGTTCATGGCAGCTCTCCGGGGTGGCTTCGAGGAGCCCGTCTCCCCGATGTCCCGACCCTAGGTCGCGGCCGCCGCCGCCTGAATCGGACGAAGGCATGTCGAGCTCATACCTAGGTTTGTGTGCGCCAGCGAAGGCCGCGCCCGGCCGACCTAAACCCCTGTATGATTTCATCGCCGGCCGCTTTTGCGAAAGTGATGCCGCGGATCGAAGCATCCACACCGATCGCGGGGGACGAGGCAGATGAGCTATGCTAGCGCGTTGTCAGCTCTCGCGACCGGAATCGGCTGCCCCTCATGTCCTCCCGCTTCTCCGCCGCTCGGCACAGCGCCTCTCGATCCGCCCCGCCGGACACCGCTCTCCCCCGGCGCTCCTTCTTCTCTGCGGCCATGAACACGACGGCACTTCGCATCGCCGCGGGTCTGCTCGCGCTCTGCATCTTCCTGTTCGATACGCTCTCGCCGCTGGAGGGCGCGGTGGCTGTGCTCTACGTTCTGGTGGTCTTGCTGGCAGCGGGCACCGAACGGCGGGGCGACATCCTCGTGGCGGCGGTGACAAGCCTGAGCCTGACCGTCGTGGCTTATGTCGATACACATGGCCCGAGCCTGGCCGGCGCTCCCACTTTGCGCGCGCTGGTCAGCGTGGCGGCGATCACGATCGCGACATTGCTCTCCCTGAAGAACCAGGCGGCCACGGCGACGCTTGCGGCCCAAGCCCGGCTGCTCAACCTGTCGCACGACATGATCTTCGTGCGAGACACTTTCGGACAGATCACGTTCTGGAATCGCGCCTCGGAAGAGACCTATGGCTGGTCTGCCGCCGAGGCGACGGGCCGGATCGCCGACGAGTTGCTGGAGACGCGATATGCGCTGCCGCGCGACGCGGCCGACCGCGTGCTTCACGACACGGGACGATGGGAGGGCACGCTGGAGCACCGGACCAAGGCCGGCGCGCGGATTACCGTGGAAAGTCGCTGGGCCCTCCAACACGATGCCAGGGGACGCATCGTCGGCGTGTTCGAGACGAATAGGGATGTCACCGAACGCGAGGCTGCCCACGCGGCGCTGGTTCAGAGCGAAAGACGCTACCGGCGCATGTTCGACGCGACCCGGGTCGGCGTCGTCCAGGAGGACTGGAGCGCGGCGCGCCGCGAACTTGCCGCACTCGATCTCGCGAATGGGGAGACACTGGCGGCTCATCTGGCCGCGCATCCGGAGTTTGTCGCGCGCCTGCGCAAGGTGACGAAGATTGTCGACGTCAACCCAGCCTTCCTCTCCATGATCGGAGCGGGATGTCCTTCTGATCTCCACCAGACGGTCGACGATGTGCTGAGCGACAGCGATCCGACCTTCGGGCCGGCGCTGGCGGCTTTCGCTCGTGGCGAGAGCTTCCATGAAGGCGAGACGGAGATCGTCAGGACCGATGGCAGCCGCGTGCCGGTCATCTTCGCCATTACCTTTCCGACAGTCGATGACGGCGACGGCAATGTTCTTGTCTTCGTCGTTGACATCACCGAACGCCGGCAGGCGCAGGATGCGGTGCTGCAAGCACAGGCGGAACTCGCCCATGCCGCCCGCGTGGCGACATTGGGTGAGCTCACCGCGTCGATCGCCCATGAAGTCAATCAGCCATTGATGGCAGTCGTGACCAACGGCGAGGCGGCGCTGCGCTGGCTACGCCGCGACAAGCCTGACCTGCAGGAGGTCGACAGCGCCATCGGGCGCGTCGTTTCCGAAGGGCGGCGCGCCAGCGAGATCGTGAAGCGGATTCGCGCCTTCCTGACCAAGGCACCGACCCGCTCGAATGCGCTGGATGTCGCGGCGCTGATCGAGGAGGCCGCGCAGCTCGTGCAGCGGGAACTCGCGCGCGCCGAGGTCGAATTGCGCATCGAAGCCGCTGCGGACCTGCCGCCTGTCATCGGCGACCGGATCCAGCTCCAGCAAGTCCTGGTCAACTTGATGGTCAACGCCGGCCAGGCGATGACTGAACATGATGGCCGGCGCCTGCTGACGATCACCGCCGGTCAGGCAGACTGCCAAGTGGAAGGCAGTCGTGTCGAGATCGCTCTACGCGACACCGGTCCCGGCATCTCGCCCCAGCACCTGGAGCGCCTGTTCGATCCCTTCTTCACGACCAAGCCGGAGGGGATGGGCATGGGTCTTGCGATCTGCCGAACGACCGCTGAAGCTCACGGCGGAAAGCTTTCGGTCGAGAACCCTCCAGAGGGCGGAGCGACATTCCGCCTGACTCTTCCTATTTCCCACCATGGTACCGCGGTATGATCAGGCAGTCGTCCGTAAAGCCGGCCCCGGCTTCACCGAGCCCGCCACTCGTCGTGATCGTGGACGACGATCCGGCGGTGCGTGAATCCCTCGACAGTTTGATCCGGTCTGTTGGGCTGGCGACGCGCCTCTTCGGCGCGCCGGCGGAGCTGTTGCAGGGCGCTTTGCCCGACGTGCCAGGCTGCATCATCCTCGACGTGCGCCTGCCTGGCATTAGCGGCCTCGATTTTCAGGACCAGCTCGCCCGGCAGGGGATAGCGCTGCCGATCGTTTTCATGACCGGACATGGCGACATACCGATGACCGTGCGGGCGATGAAGGCTGGTGCGGTCGATTTCCTGTCGAAGCCTTTCCGCGATCAGGAAATGCTCGACGCGGTGACGTCTGCGATTGAGCGCGACCGGCAGCGCCGCAGCGCGACCGCGGCGCTGGACGATCAGCGTTCAGCCTATGCCACGCTGACAGCCAGGGAGCGCGAGGTGATGACGCATGTCGTTGCCGGTCTGATGAACAAGCAGGTCGCCGGCGTGCTCGGCCTCAGCGAGATCACGGTGAAGATCCATCGAGGCAACGTCATGCGGAAGATGGGTGTGCGCACGTTGGCCGACCTGGTCCGAACGGCCGAGGCCCTGGGGGTTCACAAGCCGTGAACATGCGGGGTGCAAACCTGCGTATGATGGCCGCACGACGCGTGATCCTTCATAACGAGGTCAGGCCGCGCACCGGAGTCCCCCTTTTGTGCGACCATCGGCACAAAGAAGCGTGGACATGCATCACATACCGACAGTCGCGATCGTCGATGACGACGACGGCGTTCGCAATTCGCTGGCCAGCCTGATCCGCTCGCTGGGCTACGAAGCCCGCAGCTATGGCTCGGCGCCGGAATTCCTCGCAGATTGCGGGACGGGCGATCCCGATTGCATGATTTCCGATATCCAGATGCCCGAGATGACGGGAGACCAGCTCCAGGCCGAACTGATCGCGACCGGACGGAGCTTCCCGATGATCTTCATGACGGCTTTTCCGACAGCCGCTACGCGCGAGCGCGTCATGGCCGCCGGCGCTTGCGCCTTCCTCGACAAGCCAGCCGAACCCGACACAATTGCGCATCATCTTGCCGCGGCGCTGGCGCATCGCCGCGGCTGAGCTGCACACCCCACACCTTCGTATGAGGCGCTGATCCAAGCGTAGGATTCCGACCCCGGCTGCCCCCGCCTAACCTGTCTTCGTCAGCTACCCAATGCGGAGACAAGGCTATGTCCGACGTCAGTTTCATCGTCACCCGGCGGGCCGCGATGGCCGGCATGGCCGCCGCTTCTGCAGCGAGCCTGATCCCTGCGGCAGCATCCGCACAACCGTCACAACCCCTTCGAAACACGACAGGAGCCACGACCATGAGCAGCGGTTACGTGAAGACCAAGGACGGCGTCGAGATCTTCTACAAGGACTGGGGGCCCAAAAGCGCCCAGCCGATCATGTTCCATCACGGCTGGCCGCTGTCCTCAGACGACTGGGACGCGCAGATGCTGTTCTTCCTCGCGAACGGCTACCGCGTCGTGGCCCATGACCGTCGCGGCCATGGCCGCTCTTCGCAGGCCGATACCGGCAACGACATGGATCACTACGCCGCTGACGCCTTCGCCGTGGTCGAGCATCTCGACCTCAAGAACGCCGTCCATATCGGCCACTCCACCGGCGGGGGCGAGGTCGCCCGCTATGTCGCGAAGTTCGGCCAGCCCCATGGCCGCGTCGCCAAGGCGGTGCTGGTCAGCGCCGTGCCGCCGCTGATGCTGAAGACCGCTAGCAATCCGGGTGGAACGCCGATCGAGGTCTTCGATGGCTTCCGCAAGGCGCTCGCCGCCAACCGCGCGCAGTTCTATCTCGATGTCGCCTCCGGCCCTTTCTACGGCTTCAACCGCGAGGGGGCGAAGATTTCGCAAGGGGTGATCCAGAACTGGTGGCGGCAGGGCATGATCGGCGGAGCGCTGGCCCATTACGAGGGAATCAAGGCCTTCTCCGAAACCGACCAGACCGAGGACCTGAAGGCGATCACCGTGCCGACGCTGGCGATGCAGGGCGATGACGACCAGATCGTACCCTACAAGGATGCGGCGCTTCTGCAGGCCAAGCTCCTGAAGCACGGCACGCTGAAGATCTACGAGGGTTTCCCGCACGGCATGCTGACCACCCATGCCGAGGTGATCAATCCGGACCTTCTGGCCTTCGTGAAGGGCTGACACCCAACCCACGCGCGACAATGACCAAGGGAGGGCGGATCATCTCCGCCCTCCCTTTCGTTTGGCCGCAGCTGGTGGCGCTGCCGCATCATCCCTGCTGGAAAGTCCGACCCTGCTTAGGGCCGCCGTTCCTGGCTCATAACCTCAATGCTGCTCTTTTGACGCGCCGCCATGCATATCCGCGACAGCAGCAGGGGCGTCAGTTCCATGGCGCGATTCCGGCAATAGCGAGAGGGCGCCGGGACCGTTGAGGCCGCAGCTGGCGGATATCTCGATTGGTTCGGTCAGTTCAGCGCGGCAGCAGGTTCTGCTTGGCGAGGTCGAGCACCTCGTCGCCGCGCCCGCTCATCACGGCCCGCAGCATCCACAGGCCGAAGCCCTTGGCCTGCTCCACACCGATGGTCGGCGGCATGGAGAGTTCCTGCGTCGCGGTCACCACGTCGAGCACGGCTGGCCCGTTATGGCCAAGCACGTCTGCGACCGCGCTCGGAAGATCGCCGGGATCCTCGACCCTGACGCCATGAATGCCCATGGCACGCGCCATCGCTGCGAAATCGGGATTCTCAAGATCGGTTCCGAGTTCCACGAAGCCCGCAGCCTTCATTTCAAGCGCGACGAAGCCGAGCACGCCATTGTTGAAAATGACGATCTTCACCGGCAGCTTCTGCTGCTTGAGCGTGATCAGATCGCCCATCAGCATGGTGAAGCCGCCATCGCCTGACAGCGAGATCACCTGCCTCCCGGGCTGCGCAGCCTGGATGCCGATGGCTTGCGGCATGGCGTTGGCCATCGAGCCATGCACCAGCGAGCCCACCAGCCGCCGCTTGCCGTTCATCTTGAGATAGCGTGCCGCCCAGATCGTCGGCGTGCCGACATCGAAGGTGAAGGCCGCATCCTCCGCGGCAACGTCGCTAACCACCTTCGCCAGATATTGCGGGTGGATTGGCCTGCGGCCTGGCGTGCCGCGCGCCAGCGCGTCGAGCCCTTCCCGAGAGTGCCGGTAGCGGTCGAGGCTGTCGTCGAGATGCGTCTGGTCCCGCTTCACCGACAGGCGCGGCAGCAGGGCGTCGATCGTCGCGCTGACATCGCCGACGATGCCGAGATCGAGCTTGCAGCGGCGGCCGAGCTGAGATGCGCGGATGTCGACCTGGGCGATCGTGATGCCGCTCGGGAGGAACTGCTTGTAGGGAAAATCGGTGCCCAGCATCAGCAGCAGATCGCACGCGTGCATCGCCTCATAGCCCGAAGCGAAGCCGATGAAGCCGGTCATGCCGACATCATAGGGGTTGTCGTATTCGACATGCTCCTTGCCGCCGAGCGCGTGGACGATCGGGCTCTTCAGCATCTCGGCGAGTTTCATGAGCTGGGGATGCGCACCGGCACAGCCACGGCCGCAGAACAGCGTCACGCGTTGCGCTCCGTTGAGCAGGGCAGCGAGGGCCTCGACTTGCGCCTCGGCAGGCGTGACGACGGGCATCGGCGGCAACAACCCTGCGGCCGGCGCGACTTCACGCGCCGGCGCCGGCTTCAGCGCCACGTCGCCGGGGATCACGATGACCGCGACACCGCGCTCTCCGACGGCGGCGCGGATCGCATTCTCCAGTACATAAGGCATCTGGCTGGGGTCGGAGACCATCTCGCAATAGACGCTGCATTCGCGAAACAAGTTCTGCGGATGCGTTTCCTGGAAATAGCCACCGCCGATCTCAGCCGACGGAATCTGCGCGGCGATGGCCAGCATGGGCGTGCGGCTGCGCTGGGCGTCGTAGAGGCCGTTGATGAGGTGCAGGTTGCCCGGGCCGCAGGAACCGGCGCAGACGGCGAGATTCCCCGTGATCTGGGATTCTCCGGCAGCAGCGAATGCTGCGACCTCTTCATGCCGGACATGCACCCAGTCGATCTTGCCGGTCTGGCGCAGCGCCTCGGTCAGCCCGTTCAGGCTGTCGCCGACCACGCCGTAGATGCGCTCGACTCCCGCACGGTCCAGGGTTTCGACGATCAGATCGGCAACATTGCGTTTCGACATGTGCTTGGCCTCTCTCGCTGTCTTCGAAGGATTTCGGTGTCACATGGCCGGCATGTCCGCCGGAGCTTACAGCGCGGTCGCACCAAGGCGTCGGCCCAGGGCTGCAATCTCGCGACCGACCGGTAGGCGCTCGCCTTGGTAGCGCGCGAGAGCCGTTTCCAGATCGGCCTCCGCGGCCAGATGCTTGCGCAATGACATCACGTCGCCGGCCGCCTTGCCGACCCCCATGGCCGTGTGCGGCCTCACCACGAAGGCCGCATCGCCGATCAGAGCGATACGCCCTCCCACCATGGCGGGCGTCTCATAGTCGTAGATCCCCTGGATCGAGGGCGTCTCCTCCGCCGCGACGGCAAGCGAGAAGGGCGGCGGCAGGTGGATGCGGGCATCATGGCGCAGCGCGTCGCGCCGCTCCGATGACAGCCCGCCGCGCGGCAGCGAGACCGGATGGCTACGGCCGTCGCGATCGGTGAAGAGCGCCCGCAGATCATGCTCCACTACCCGGCGGTACCAGACCCAGTTATAGCGCCGCTTGCCTGGCGCGGTCTCGCCGTTCGGGCCAGGTACGAGGTAGCCCAGCGCGTGGTCGCCCGGCGCGAGATAGAAGGCGAAGCGGTCCAATAGCAGCGAAGCCCTCGCAGGCAGCGCCGTCTCCGGGATCAATCCGCGCCAGGCGACATAGCCGGCATAGCGGTTTGCCGCATGATCGGGAGAGAGTGCCTGGCGCACGACCGAGCCGATGCCGTCGGCGCCGATCACCATATCGGCCTCGTCGCGCGAGCCGTCGGCGAAGCTTAGCATAGCAGGGCCGTCGCCCTCAGCTTCGACCCGCACGAGCTGGCTGCCGAGCCGGTAATCGGCCGGCGCGATGCGTGCTGCGACCTGCTCGTAGAGCACGTCCCACGAGAGCTGGGTCTGCGCTTCCCTGATCGTCTGCACGATCTCTCCTGCCTGATCGAGGAAGATGCGCTCCTGCGCGACCACGCCGATATCGGCGAGGTGCTCGATGCCGATCGCCCGCAGGATCTGGAAAACCTCTCGTTGAGGAACTAGGCCGGCGCCGCGACCCGCGAGGCCTTGGCGGGAACGCTCATGGACCCTGACATCATGACCGTCGCGCTTCAGCAGGACGCCGGCGAACAGGCCTGCGAGAGATCCGCCGATGATGCTAATGCGAAGTGGTTTCATGGCGCGCCTCTCGCGGATGCCGGAGGACCCTGAGCGTTTCCGCCACCGGGCCTGTTCCCTTCATTGAGACAACGCGGCGGCCCGATCCGGCAATCATACGCAGGTGTGTGCCGGACATCCGCAAGCGCTACAGAATGCGCGAGTGCCAGCGCGTAGCTTCGAAGCCATCAGAGCCGGATCGACCGCTAACCCGGTCGCGCCGGCCCGCTAGCGGAGCACAGACTATGGACAAGCCCGTCAAGCCGGATGCAAGCCCGCCGCGCAGCGGCAGCATGTTTATTTATGCGATGTCAGCCGCAGCCGGCATCGCAGTCGCCAACATCTATTACAACCAGCCGATGCTCGGCCTGATCGAGGCGGAACTGCCCGGCTCGCTGTCCGGGCTGATTCCAACGGCGACTCAGCTCGGATACGCCGCAGGGCTGTTCCTGTTGGTGCCGCTCGGCGACATCGTCGAACGCAAGCGTCTCATCGTCATCCAGTTCGGGGTGCTGGCGGTGGCGCTTATTCTGGCAGCTGTGGCGCCGGGCGCTGCCCTGCTGGTGCTCGCCTCGCTCCTCGTCGGACTCGCAGCGACGGTCGCCCAGCAGATCGTGCCGCTGGCCGCCCATCTCTCGGCGCCGGAGCGGCGCGGCGCCACGGTCGGCAAGATCCTCGCGGGAATCCTGACCGGCATCCTGCTCAGCCGCACGCTGGCCGGCTTCGTCGCAACGCATGGCGGCTGGCGCGAGATGTTCTGGCTCGGCGTGCCGATGGCGCTGGGAGCCGGGGCCCTGATGTTGCTGACGCTCCCGCACAGCAGGCCGGATTCCCAGCTCGACTATGGCCGCCTGCTGCATTCGATGCTGCATCTGTGGCGCGAATTCCCGGCCCTGCGACTGGCGGCGCTGACGCAGGCTCTGCTCTTTGCGGCCTTCACGGCCTTCTGGACCGTCCTTGCGTTCCGCCTGCAGGCGCCACCCTTCAGCCTCGGCGCCGATGTAGCAGGACTTTTCGGCATCGTCGGCGCGGTCGGAATCCTCACGGCGCCGCTCGCCGGCCGCGTGGCGGACTCCAAGGGGGCTGCTCCCGTGGTTGCGCTCGGCGCCGTCGTGACCTTGTCGTCATGGCTTGTGTTCGGGTTCTGGACCTCTCTCGCAGGGCTCGTTCTTGGCGTCGTGCTGCTCGATTTCGGCATGCAGTCGGCGCTGGTCTCCAACCAGCACATCGTCTTTGCGCCGCGGCCGGAAGCGCGAGCTCGCCTGAATACCATCCTGATGGGCGCGATGTTCCTCGGTGGCGCCTTCGGTTCGGCGACCGGGACCTATGCCTGGCAGGCTGCCGGCTGGCCTGGCGTTGTCGCGCTCGGGTTCGCCTTCGGCGCTGCCGCCGTGGCGCTGCAGGTAGCAAGCCATCTCAGCGAGCGCCGGCGGCATCGCGCGATCGCCCCTTCTCCGAGCACAACGAGCCGCTGACCAACGGCGCCCTCGTCCTTCAAAGCGGGAAGGAACGACCATGACATCTGCCGTGAACGAGACCGACAGCGTAGCGCCCATTGAGCAAGATGACAGCCCGGCGTCCTGGCGCTATCGCGGCCTCGCGGCCCTGGCCCATCCGCTGTTCCATGCGGGAATTGTGATCGCGATCGTCGCGGTTGGGCAATCGCGGCGCATTGGGACCGCTGGACCGGGTCGGCGCGCTATCAAGCCACCGACAACGCCTTCATCGCCGGCGACGCCACGCCGCTCTCTGCCCAAGTCACGGGATTGGGTCAGGTCGGTTGCGGTCGATGATTATCAGCTCGTGCGAGCGGGAGACTTGATCGCCGAGATCGAGCCCGCTGACTATGGCATGGGCTGGGTCGAGATGAGTGAGAGAGAACTGCGCCGCGCTGAGGTGCTGGCATCGGTTATGTCACTCAGCAACTCGCCCTGTCGTACGACAACACGCGGATTATTCTGGACGAGACGCCGCTGACGGCTGGGCTGATCGGAAAATACGTCGAGACCTACGAGTTTCCTGATCGACGGCTCGAGGTCCGCTGGAAAGGCGTCGCTCTGCCTCATCGCGTCTTCGACAAAAAGCAGCGCGTGACACACAGCGATCGTCCAGAACAAGCGGCTTGGGGGCAGCAGCTGATTCAATAAACGGCTTGGCTGCAACGCGCGATCAGTCGAGGAACCAGCCCTGACGGACTTTTCACATTCGGCGAGCCTAACCGGCTCGGACTCAAGCACATCGCTCATGGGGAATCCCTGCAAAGTTTGGACTTCGCAGCCTCCATTGCCTGTAGCAGTAATGCGGTGCCTGCTGTGAGGGTGAGTGCGGCGACAAGGTTGATGAAACGTCGCTTTAGCAGCTCGGATCGCTCGCAGCGCAGGCTGATCTGGGGAGGCTTTAGCTATGTGTGACCTGTGCGCCCGGCCCATATCCGGAATGTCCCGCCGCGGCCTTTTTGCCGGCATGGCAGCCTTCAGCGCCACCGCTGCGCTCTCCCCGCGGGCCTTCGCCCAGGCGGCGCCACAGAATGCGATCACGCCGGACGAGGCGCTGAAGCGGCTGATGGATGGTAGTGCGCGCTACGCGGCCAATACGTCGAGCAATCTGGATTATTCGGCCGGCCGGGCCTCGCGGGTCACGGTCCAGCACCCGATCGCCGCAATTCTAAGCTGCGCGGATTCACGCGTTGCGCCGGAACTCGCCTTCGATCAAGGGCCCGGCGATCTGTTCGTGGTTCGCCTCGCCGGCAATTTCGTCAATGCCGATGGGCTGGCGAGCCTCGAATATGCGGTGAAGTTCCTCAACACACCGCTCGTCATGGTCCTTGGCCATTCGCGCTGCGGAGCCATCGATGCCGCGATCAAGGTCGTACGAGACGGGGCGAGCCTGCCGGGCCATCTCCAAGAGATGGTTCGCGAAATCAGGCCCGCCGTCAAAGCTGCCAAGGCCGACAAGCCGGACGATGTGCTCGCTGCGGCGGTTGCAGAGAATATCCGTCGGGGCGTGCGGCGCCTCGAAACGGCCAAGCCGATCCTCGCGGATTTCGTGAGGAGCGGAAAGGTCAAGGTGGTCGGCGCCCATTACGAATTGGCGAACGGGAAAATCACTCTGCTCTGACCGCTCCGCGCGAAATTATCCCGCTAGCTCCGGTCGATCAGCCTTTACCCAAGCGTCTTGTCATGAGGCGGCTCAGCCTGTCGGCAAAGGCGCTCGCATCAGCCGGGCGCTCACCGTAGCAGACACGCATAGACTGCTCCGGCGAGCTTCTGCCCCTACCGGCGCGCCGATTCACTATCTGTCATAGGAAGACTCCGATACGTTCGACAATGATACCACGCATCGCATCCTCCGCAGTTTTGGTTGCTCCTTCTGCCACTCGCTCCGGCAGCGCCATGCGAAGTGCTGCGTCACGCAAGCGCGTAGCCAATTCGCCTATCGCCGCCTCGGCCCTGGCCGCCGGCAGATCGATGGTTCGGGCAAGCGTCAGGAAATCCTGACGCGTCAGGCGATCGTCCTTGCCATTGAGTTTCAACGCCATCCGATCGCCGGCAAGGCCCGGGAACACACGGGTCGTGACCGCATCATAAAGCGGCGCGAACCTCACGGTCGCGAACCGACGTGATCCTGGCTCGGCACACTTCAACAGCGCCAGGTTCTTCAAATGCATGTCGCCGTCGGCGATGAACCAAGCGAACAGGGCGCGCCGGAACAAGATTTCGAGATCGGGGGCCGGATCGGTCGATAACGGGCGCAATCTCCGTGCCATGCGCTCGATCGTGCCGTCATATTTCGCCGAAGTCGGCAGCCCTAGGATCGAGCAGAAGTCCTCCATCGCCAGCATGCGATGATCCTCCGCGCTTCGCCGGATGTCGAAACGTTCGACAAGAAGCGCCGGCGGCATGCCGTCGGGCATCTCGACCAAAGCGGCTTCGGGCACGGCGAAGCCCACCGCCCTGCCGAGCTCGAGACAAAGCCACTCGACGACCGGAAGCGTCTCGAAGCCGGCGGTGCCGGCCGGCTTGAAGATATGGGTGAACGGCCGCTCGATGGCCGGCACCAGCAAGCCGTCGGTGGTCAGGCACATCGGTGCCTTGATCTGGACGCCCGACAGGCGCGGAGTTTGGGCCTGAGCGTAGAGCCGCGCCAAATTCTGCTCGAAGGTCCCCTCGATCTCGCCCCTCCCCGGCCCCCGGTACTGCCCGGTGAAGCAGCCCCCCTGCGAGAAGGCCGCGAGTTCACCCTGCAGAACGTCCGCAGGAATCGTTGCGAGTTCCTCGGGCTTTCGGACAATCGCGATGTTTGACAGATAGCGCCGGCCCGAGCGCAGCACGTCACGCTCGTCGCGCTGATGCAGAATCTGGGCGAGCCATCCCTCTGGCAGGAGGGACTCGATGAATGGCGGCAGACCACCCGGCATCGTCTCGCGGATGAGCGGCGGACCGCCGCCTCGCCCCGAAGCCCGCCATCGCCATTCAAAGCCATCATGACTCAGATGCCCGAGCCGCGTTCCGTGCCAAGCGACGAGAAAGTTCAACGCCGCCTTGTTGCCGGCGATCTTGTCCGTGGACGGCCGGGCCAGCAGGTAGCGCTCCGCCCCCTCGCCTTCGCGATACCAGCCATTTTCGCGAGCAAGCGCCCAGACCGCGTCCGCGGCATCTCGGGGCGTCCCGTATTCCTCGACGAGGCGCGTCGCCATCTGCGCGCGCATGGTGTCGGAGATCGCGGTCGCGTGCTCGCTGCGCAGCCGGAAGGCTTCCAGAAAGCGCTGGCGCGGGGACGACGCCTCGACGCGTAATTCACCCATGTCGTCTCCCACGACGACGCCGACGGTCGATGGATGCGTCGGCACCACGTTCTGGACGATCTCGAGCGACCACAGGCGCGTGCGCTGGTTGCGCCGTCCACTGATGAACAACCGCCCATCCGGGGTCGGCCCCAGCAGGCTCGCACTGGCCGAAGATAAATAGGCGGCAGGATAGAGGTAGCGGGCGATCCGCACGGCATGGCCAAGGATGGTCACCTCGATGTCAGCCATCGCATCGACATAGATGCCGCGGACCAACTGAGTGAGCTCGCCTGCCTGTGCCCGCAAATGGGCCCGCTTGGCGTCGATCGTCTCGCCGACCAGGTGGAGCACGGAATGATCCCGCATTTCAGATGCACGATCATTCCTCGCCAACATCACCATGTCAAGAATTATCACGCATCTGAAATGCGCGATAATGACCATTTTTTTGAGCCGAAGCCGAGGGCGGTCCAACTGCAGTCGAGCCGGAGCACCTCTCACAATACGCGAATGGCCATGCCGTCGCGCTGAGGATCGGCACCACCGGCCCAGCCCGACGGTTCGACCTTGATCCCATGCGGCGCGCCGAATGCGTATGATTGATAGGAGCGCGCGACGGGATACCCCAGCGCTTCGAGCTCGTCCGTCACGCGATGCTCGATGCGGTTGGAGACATCGATCGTGTCGCTCAGGCAAACGATGCGGGGCGCTGAGACAGCCTCCGCCATCGTCATGTCGAAGTCGATGACATTGCTCAAGGCCTCCGCGAGGGCCGGCACGATAAACGTCCCGCCTGGAGCTCCCAGCGCCATCACCGGGCGCTCGCCTTCGAACACGATGGTCGGCGCCATGGCGCTGCCCCGCGCCTTGCCTGGCGCGATGGAACCGGCTCTTCCCGGCCGCGGATCAAACCCGCTCATGGCGCCGTTGTACATGAAGCCGAGGCCGGGAGTGATCGCGCCGGACGGCTGGCCGAGCGTATGCGTGATCGTCACGGCATTGCCGTCATCGTCCATGACGCAGCAGACGGTGGTGTCCGGCGGATCCTTCGCGAGCGCGGAGCGCGCGACATGCGCCTTTTCGCCGGCCCGGATGCGGGACGCATGGGCTGCGGCATGCGCCTGCGACAGCAGCATCTCGATCGGACGTCGACGAAATCGGGACCTCCCATGTGGGCGTCCTTGTCGATGATCATCCACTTCATCGCGTCCGCCAGGATCCGTAGATGCTCGGCCGAATTATGGGTGAGCGAGGCAAGTTCGAACTCTTGCAGGATCTGATACAGCGTTGCGGATCCGCCCAGCAGCGAATACTGGTGCTGAAGTCCGCTGTGCGCATCCCGCCTTTGCTTTTACGTCCCTGTCGTGTTTTTCGCGCGCTCGCATGACAGCGGGGACGCCGTGGCGGCCGCCGAAGGATCTGATCAACCTAACCGGCGCATGACGTGAGTGGCAATCTCCGCGATTACGTCGAAGGCGGCTGACGGCATCAGATTCTGGAAGTAGTAGGCCTCCGCTTCGTGCCATTGCCGTTCCCAAGGGCCAATAACGCCCTCGCGCGCCAGAAGGCGGGCCGTTCGTGCCTCGTCCGCCACGACCAGCAGGACCCGCAGGTCGATCAAATCAGCCAGTTCCGGTCGCGCGGCATAAACGCCTTCGAGGATCACGATAGGCTTTGGCGCGAGCCTGGTCGGCTGATCGCAAAGCCGGCCATCAAAGGTTACCCAGTCAAACGCTTGCCAGACGGCGACACGACTGCCGCGCAGATCTTCCAGCACACGGTGTTGCCGCGTCCAGTCGATGCAGGCGGATGCGCGAGCCTGAGGGCTATCGTCGCGAAGCGCGATGCCGCCCACATAGAAATCGTCCCCCTCGATGACGGCGGCGTCGAGCCTGTCCGCTAGCGTCCGCGCCAACGTGGACTTGCCTGCGGCGCTCCGGCCGTCCAGGGCAACAATAAAGGGCCTGGTCATTCCCTTTGCCCGCGCGGCGATCATGGCCGCAAGTGCGGCCGCATCGTTCAGCACCTGCGGCATGCCTCTCTCCCCGTTCCGGTCGAGCCTCTCAGAGCCCTCTCGCCAGCGCCTCCAATTGGCTCAGGCATGTCCCCAGCCCTCAAAGAAACCCATCTCCTCGTGCTTGACGCGGGCCGCATCATACTTATGCAGCACCAAGGCGCGGTAGAGCGTGCCGCCCGGCACAGCCTGCATCGTGAGGTCGGCGCTCATGAATGTTTCCGCATTTGGCCGGAATCCGGGCCCCAGCGCGTCGGTCCAGACAAGACGCCGCTCCGGCTCGGCCAGCAGGATGCAGCCGGGGTTTCGTCCATCTCCGCTCGCCTTGGGCGAAGCCATGACGAGCGGCCCCGTTCGGTTCGACCGGATTGAAAAGAGACAGAAGATGACCGCTTCCACCGTGCCGCAGCGCGCCGCCCTTTATCTGCGCGTTGTCCTCGACATGACGGCGCATTAGACGCCTACGGTACGGACCTATCTCGGGCGCATCCCAAGGCCCATATCCTCGCCGCCGTGCGCGACGCCGTGGGCGCCGAGGCAGCGGAGCGGATCGCGGACAAGAAGAAGCAGGAGTTGGCCGAAGCCGCCGAGCAGCTTCTTGCCGGAACCGGCTGGCTTCCGCCCGTGCTGCGCACCGAGCGGCCCGCGTGGTTGGCCGACGAACGGTCGGAGGCGCGGATCACCGAAGCTGAGGATGCGGACGATGCGGCTTTCGCCATCGCGGCGGAATGAGCGGAAGGCCGGGGCCGCGCAAGCGGTCCCGGCCTTCCATCGGAAAATCGCGGCCGCGCGGATGCCCGCGCGGCCGAATACCTCGGCAGTTCAACAACGGCCACGCCTGAAAGGTTCGACAGAACGGACAAGCATCTGCACCATGCCCAGGGTTCAGCCGTCACGACCATGACGGCACGAAAGGCGGTGCGGCAAGTAAAGGTGAGATCATGGCCGCGGTGATGTTCATGAGCATTGGCCAGACCGCCGCGCAGTTTGCTTATCAGACCGGCTCCGGCTTGATCGGCGCAGGGCTGGTCGAGCTGTTCTCCGCTGGTGTCGCCTTCGACATTTTGGCCGGACTTTTCGAGATAATCCGCTCGCCGCTACTGCGTCTGATCGTGGCGCTGATCTTCGCCGCGCCTGCCGCCGTCGCAGGCTATGCGCTGGTTCACGGAATCACTAAGGAGGCCGTGCCGTTCGACATCTGGCGGCAAATTTCTGCATCGTCGGCGGAGGATTCGTTGGCGTCGCTGCGTGGATGCGACTGGTAGCGGGCTCGGTCAGCCCGCGAGATAACGGGTTGCCCTACGGATGAGGGCGCGCCTAGCGATCTGATGGCACATTGTCTATATTGATAGCGTCGCTATCAGTAAGAGAAAGACGCCATCATATGCCCGCCGTCACCATTCGCAACCTGTCCGAAGAGGCCCATCGCGCCCTCAAGGTGCGCGCGGCCCATCATGGCCGCAGCGCGGAAGCCGAAATGCGCGACATTCTGGAAACGGCGGTTCGCCCCGCCAACCGCCTTCGCATCGGCTCAGCCCTGTCGGCATTGAGCCGGAAGGCCGGGCTGACCAATGCCGATTTTGAGGCGCTGGAACAGGACCGCGATCGGACACCCGCCATGCCCATGAGCTTTGAATGATCGTTCTGGATACGAATGTCGTCTCCGAGGCGATGAAGCCGGAGCCAGCTCCCGCCGTGCGTGACTGGCTCGACGAGCAGGCCGCCGAAACCCTCTACCTTGCCAGCGTGACCGTCGCGGAGCTGCTGTTCGGCATCGGCGCGCTGCCGGACGGGCGCCGCAAGCAAATGCTTGCCACCACGCTCGATGGGCAGCTTGCCCTGTTCGGCGGCAGAATCCTTCCCTTCGATACGGATGCTGCCCGCCGTTATGCTGACATCGCGGTTGCGGCGCGTAACGCGGGCAAGGGCTTTCCGACACCGGACGGCTATATCGCAGCCATCGCAGCCGCTCACGGCTTCGCCGTCGCCACGCGTGACACCAGCGCCTTCCACGCGGCGAACGTCCCTGTGATCGACCCGTGGAAAGCGGGACGCTGAGGACGCGTTCTGGCGATGGAAACCGCGATTATCTTGCTGCTGATCGGCTTCGGCGCCGGTTTGCGCAAGGGCATGGCCGTGACGCTGCGCGGTGGCCTGGCGCCACGCCTTCGGTGACGTCGATCCGAAGGCGACGCTCGCCTTCGCCGGATCCAGCACGTTCACCGTTGCGGGCCTGCCGATCGCGCGCGATGCAGCCATGGTCGAAGCCGGGCTCGATCTTGCCATCGCCCGTAATACGACCCTCGGCGTGAGCTATACCGGCCAGCTCGCCGAGGATGCCCAGGACCATTCCTTCAAAGGCGTGCTCGCCGTCAAGTTTTGAAGGCAATTCACACATTGTCTCGCGTCTGCACGGCAATGGAAACACACCGCCAGTCCGTCACAGCGCCCGCAAGGCCTTGTCACGACACCGCCTAAAACGAAAAAAGGCCTGGCACCGAGCGATTGGGCCGGGCAGAACGCGACCGATGATGCGCAGCGACGACGTGCCTGCCGCGTGGCTGAGCTGGGCTGCGTCTTCTCCGGATCAATCCCACCTTTTGGAAGCGAGCCAGGCAAGCACCACGACGGCCATCATACCGGCTGCGATCAAGAAGGGGTTTTCCATGTCGTCCATCTAGCGCAGGGGATCCTGCCGGCGTGTTAATTCTGGACCACCGGGTTCGTGGCAACACCTCTCATGAAGTTGACGTGCCTATCCGAATAAGCGGTAGCGAGGGCAACGTGATCTGAGCCCTTAAAACTGGATCGCTTCGGGTTAGAGTTTTCGGCGTCGTTTCCCATGGGCTGGGAGGAGCGGAAGGCGATGAAGGCTTCGAAGTTCTCGGACGCGCCGAAGGCGTTCATCCTGAAGCAAGGAGCGGACGGGATTCCGGTGGCGGAGATCTGCCGCCGGGCCGGGATCAGCCAGGCGACCTAATTCGCTTCGCGGACCTTCGGTTCAACTGGAAGAAGAAGTAAGACGGGCTACTGCCAGCCAAGATGCGCCGGCTGAAGCAGCTCGAGGACGAGAACGCGAAGCTGCGCAAGCTGGTCGCCGACCTCGCGCTGGACCGGGAGATGTTGCAGGACGTCATCCGCCGAAAGCTCTGAGGCCTGGTCGCAAGCGCGAGCTCGTCGGCAAGATGCGTGGCGAATGGCAGGTGTCGGTCCGGCGGGCAAATCGTGCCGGCCCGACCAGGCCCCCTTGGCCGCCCGGATCAAGGCGATCTGTGAGACCCGCGTTCGCTATGGCTATCGCCGCGTCGACGTGTTGCTGCGGCGCGAGGGCTGGCATGTCAATCAAAAGCGGATTCGAAGGATCTACAATGAGTTAGGTTTGCAGCTCAGGAACAAGACGCCTGGCGGAAATCGTTCTTGTCCTGCTGGCTCAAATCGGCCCCGCTCGTTCTTGGCGTAAAAGGTAGCGCCAACAGCGGCATGTTGGCTGGATCACCCCCGCTTGCCTCGCCCGTCCAGCGCCCAACGCACCTTGCGGATGTCGCCTGCTCCCTGAATGATCGCCCGCTGTTGGTTTGTGGGCTAGATGGTCACCAGCAAGACCCAATTAGCCATAAGGACCTGATCGGACCAGTCGATCTCAGCGCGGTCAGTAATGAGTTCCGGCTGCAGTAGATCGGCCATGTCGTTGCGAACCGACTCCGGTCCTCGCAAAGCCATGCTCTGCAGATCTTGAAGGCTCGGGCGGCGCTCCCTAACTCGACAGCGATGCGCGGGTGTTCCGCCCGCTCGCATCTTCATGACACCGCCAACGGAGGAGGTCCTGCCCCGCATGGCCGCTGTTTGGTTCGTCGCGGCCTTATGCCGGGCGAACCGAATTCGAGGATGCGGATCGGCCGCATCTCGATCAGGAAGCTGCGGCTCCAGTTGGGAGGTCCGGAACGACGGCCACGCCCATGCGGGTGGCCGGAGGACCTCTCCGGTAGGTGCTCATTGTCAACGCTTTGCTCGAATGAGGAGGTTTTGTCGATGAAGATTGCTCAGATCGCTCCGCTCGCGGAGTCCTGCCCGCCACGCCTCTACGGGGGCACCGAACGCATCGTGTCCTATCTGACCGATGAACTCGTCCGTCAGGGACATCAGGTCACGCTCTTTGCGAGCGCCGACTCGAAGACGAGGGCCGAGCTCGTCCCGTGCTGCGACATGGCCCTGCGCCTGAATCCGGCTGTTCGTGACCCGCTACCCTACCACATGCTCATGCTCGAACAGATCCGCCGCAGGGCAGAGGAATTCGACGTCCTGCATTTCCATATCGATTTCATGCATTACCCGCTCGCCGCCGCCTTCGGCGACCGGATGGTGACCACGCTGCACGGAAGGCTCGACTTGCCGGACCTGCCGCCATTCTACTCGGTCTTTCCCCACTATCCGCTGGTCTCGATCTCCGACGACCAGCGCCGGCCCCTGCCGAAGGTGAACTGGGTTGGCACGGTGCATCACGGCCTTCCGGAAGACCTTCTGCCTTTCAGCCCCGATCCGAAGGACGGCTACCTCGCCTTCCTCGGCCGCATCTCGCCCGAGAAGCGGCCCGACCGCGCCATCGAGATCGCCGCTCGCGCCGGCATGAAGCTGAAGATGGCGGCCAAGATCGACAAGGCCGACCAGGCCTACTGGGACACGACGATCGGGCCGATGGTGGCTTCGCATCCCAATGTCGAGTTCGTCGGGGAAATCAGCGAGCATGACAAGGCCGAATTCCTCGGCAATGCCCGCGCCCTGTTGTTCCCGATCGACTGGCCGGAGCCGTTCGGCCTCGTCATGATCGAGGCGATAGCCTGCGGCACACCGGTCATCGCCTTCCGAAACGGATCGGTACCCGAGGTGATCGAGGACGGCGTCACCGGCTTCATCGTGCGCGACCTCGACGAAGCCGTCGCCGCTGCCCGGCGCGTCCACCGGCTCGACCGCGCCGAAGTGCGCGCGACCTTCGAGGAGCGCTTCACCGCCGGGCGGATGGCGCAGGACTACCTCGCCATCTATCGCGACCTGCCGGGCCTGCGCCGCGCCGCCATGAGGCTTCCGGCCGAGATCGTCAGCGACATTGATCTGCGGGCGCTCGCCTGACGAATGGGAGGAAGCTGATGCACGGCAGCACCAGCGTGGAAGCGGTCGCCCACGCGCCGGCCCCGGCCGGCCCCGGCGCACCGCTGGCACAGTTCTTCATTCCGGCGGCCGCCTCGCTGCAGGAGCGGCGGCCACGCACCCTCAAGCACGGCGATACCTTCGCCGTGTTCGACCACAATGGTGATGCGCTCGCCGGGCCGGGTAGCCCCGAGGGCCTCTATCATCGCGACACCCGTTATCTCTCGCACCTCTACCTGACCGTTGACGGACAGCGGCCAATGCTTCTGTCCTCGACGCTGCGCGATGATAATGCGACGGCGACGTGCGACCTCACCAATCCGGACCTATTTAATGCCGAGGGCCGGCTAATCCTGGAACATGACCTTTTGCATCTGCGTCGGTCCCGCTTCCTGTGGAACGGCGCCTGCCATGAGCGTATCGCCATCCGCAATTTCGACAACCAGCTGCGGCGGGTGCGGATCGACATCGCCTTTGCCGCCGACTTCGCCGACCTGTTCGAGGTGCGCGGTACCGTGCGGGCACGCCGGGGGGTGCTGCAAGAGCCGGAGGTGGCACCAGACCGGGTCAGGCTCGCCTATCTGGGGCTCGACGGACGCCGGCGGGAGACGACGCTGCGTTTCGATCCGACGCCGCAGGAGCTCGCGGCGGACCGCGCGACATTCGTCTTTGATCTTGCTCCGCGCGAAGCGAGCACGCTCGTGCTGGAGATCGCCTGCGACAAAGTGTACGACGAGCCGGCGCGTCCCGCGTTCCTTCGCGCATTGAGGGATGCGCGCCGGGCGCTGCGTTCCTCCGCCTCACGGGCCACGGCGATCGTCAGCTCGAACGAGATCTTCAACGAGGCGGTGCGTCGCTCGGTCTCCGACCTCTACATGCTCGTCACCGACACGCCCGAGGGGCCTTATCCTTACGCGGGCATCCCGTGGTTCAGCACGGTGTTCGGACGCGACGCGCTGATCACCGCGCTGGAGACGCTGTGGCTGGATCCCGCCATCGCCCGCGGCGTGCTCCAGCATCTCGCCGCCAACCAAGCGAGGGAGTTCGACGCCGAGGCCGATGCCGAGCCCGGCAAGATCCTGCACGAGGTGCGCCACGGCGAGATGGCGGAATTGAGGGAGGTGCCGTTCCGACGCTACTACGGCAGCGTCGATTCCACCCCGCTCTTCGTCATGCTGGCGGGCGCCCATTTTGAGCGGACCGGCGATTTCGCGACGGCGCGCCGGCTCTGGCCTCATGTGCAGGCGGCGCTCGGCTGGATCGAAAAGCATGGCGATCGCGATGGCGACGGCTTCGTCGAATACGGACGGCGGACCGAAGAGGGGCTGATCAATCAAGGCTGGAAGGACAGTTACGATTCCGTCTTCCATGACGACGGTGCTCTGGCAGAGGGGCCGATCGCACTTGCCGAGGTGCAAGCCTATGTCTACGGCGCCTGGCGCGCCGCTGCCGAGATTGCCGGTGGACTCGGCCATGTGGCGGAAGCGACGCACTTCGAGCGCCGGGCGGAGCGCCTCCGGCAGAGTTTCGACGAGGCCTTCTTCGATGAAGCGCTCGGTACCTATGTGCTCGCGCTGGACGGGGAGAAGCGGCCTTGCCGGGTGCGGACGTCGAATGCCGGCCACGCACTGCTCACCGGCATCGCGCTGCCGGAGCGTGCTGCCGCGCTCACACGCACGCTGATGGGGCCGGGTCTGTTTTGCGGCTGGGGCGTGCGCACCCTGTCGAGCACGGAAGCGCGCTACAATCCGATGAGCTATCACAACGGCTCGGTCTGGCCGCACGACAATGCCCTGATTGCCGCAGGCCTCGCCCGCTACGGCTTCAAGCGCGAGGCGGCGCGAATCTTCGAAGGGCTCTTCGCCGCTTCAACCTATATCGATCTACGCCGCCTGCCGGAACTGTTCTGCGGTTTTCCCCGCCAGCATACGCGCGGGCCGACCTTCTATCCGGTGGCCTGCATGCCGCAGGCCTGGGCAGCAGCAGCGCCGCTCTTCATGCTGCAAAGCTGCCTCGGTCTTGGCTTTGACCCGGGGCGGCGGCACGTCACCTTCGATGAGCCGACGCTGCCGGAGTTCCTCGACGAGGTCACGCTGCGCAACCTCGTGCTCGACGGCGGCGGCGCCGACGTGACGCTGCGCCGCTCCGGGGCCAAGGTTGTCGTCGACGTGCTTGAGCGGCGCGGGGCCCTGCGGGTCCTAACAACGAGCTGAGCGTACCGGCGGCGACCGGTCGGGGCGCCACCGGTTTTCAATCCTCGGGGTTGATTTCCAGTGTTTCGAACAAGTCGACCAGCTCGGCGACCCGGCCGGAGGGCAAGGGGCGGCCATCATTGATCAGCGCCTCGTCCGCATTAAACCAGGCCCAGGCCTGGGCGAGCTCTTCACGCGTCGCGCCAATCTGACCGATCTCCGCGACCAGCGTCGCGTCGACCGGGCCGAGAATCGCGACGATGTCTTCGGCCGTCATGCCGGTCCTCCTCGCTTGATCCTGTTCAGGAGATAGGGGGCGAGGCGCGGCAGGTGAACCCTCCCGCCGACAAATGATATCACCGCGGCGATTTCCAGTTCTCCGGACCGGGTGGGTCGTTGCGGTTCGCAGCTCCGTCGATGGCGCGTCAGTAGCTGTTCTGAAGGTCCTTCAGCCCGAGTTTTCGCAGCGTCGCATCGGAGAAGGCATGGGCCGACCCGCCGTGCGCCGCCGGTCGCGCGCCGATCCGTTCCTCGATTGAATGACATAGAAAGGCCATTGTAATTCGGCGTAACGGACGGCCGAATGCCGCTTCGGAAAATCGAGTTCCACCTGGGTCAGCATATCCTCGCCGCTTGTCCAGCCCATCAACGGTTCGATGAAAGGCGCGCGGCACGGCACGAAGCGCAGACGCGAGCCCTTCGTCGGCGTTTTGCCCGACGTCATCACCGACCGCGACGGCCTGTAAATGCAGGCGACGGCGTCATCGGGAAAGCTCGAGCGCCCCGTCGCAAGCGGCTTTTGCCGGTTGTCGTTCGACGGCCGCCCGGCGAGGCATGCAGTTTCGTCGTTTTCTTAACCTGTCCTGTTGTCTCCATCTCATCCCTGCCGAGTCTGGCGAAGGATGCTGCCGGCGGCGGCGATCGGGCCCGCCGCCGACGCTTGCCATGCGTCAATTCTTGATGGTGATGCGCCTGACCTGAGACTGCGCTTTCTCGCTCTTGGGCAAGGTCACGGTCAGCACGCCGTTCCTGAAGCGCGCATCGACCATGTCTTCCTTGACCTCGGTGCCAAGCGGAATCCGGCGCTCGAAGCGGCCGTAGAAGCGCTCGGAGAACTGCCTGTCCTTGTCCTCCGTCTCAGAGCGCTTCTCGCCCTTCAGCGTTAGCACGCCGTCGTCGAGCAGGACCTCGATGTCCTTTTCCTCGAGCCCCGGCACCTCGGCCGTCACCTTGATCTCCTTCTCTCCATCGGAGATCTCGACGCTCGGCCAGCCCCCGCCGAAAGCAGAGGCGCCACTGAGCGACGGCAGGCCCGAACCGAAGCCGCGGAAAACGTCCTCGAACAGCCGGTTCATCTCGCGGTGCAGTGACAGGACCGGGTCGCGATCGCCGTCGCGGAAGACACTCGGAACCTGGTTGCCGTTGCCACGGCTCCAGGGGATCAGATCACGGACACTCATTGAATCACTCCTTTCCGTTCCTGTGCTGGACAATGCTGTCCCGTCGGCGCCGGACCCATCGTCCGGCGCCGCATGCGGGCACGTCGTCCGAAATGGCCTGGCCTCAGGCCGCCTGCTTCGCGGTCTCGACCGCCTTTGGTTCGACCTTGGGCAGCACCTTTCCGGTCCCGATCTCGATCCGGCGCGGCTTCATTTCCTCAGGAAGCTCGCGCCTGAGGTCGATGGTCAGCAGGCCGTTCACGAGGCTGGCATCGACGACCTTCACGTGGTCGGCGAGCTCGAAACGGCGCTGGAACGCCTGGCCAGGAATGCCGCGATGCAGATACCGCTCATCATCCACGCCGTCCTTCTGGCCCGACACGATGAGCATGTTCTGCTCCTGCGTGACGGTCAGATCGTCCTGCGAGAACCCGGCCACCGCCATCGTGATGCGATAATCGTCCTCGCCCATTTTGGCGATGTCGTAAGGCGGCCAGCTGTTGATCGGTTCAACGCGGCTCGCGGTCTCGAGAGCGTTCAGCATTCGGTCGAAGCCGATGCTCGACCGGAACAGGGAAGTTAAATCGAAAGTGGTTCCCATAGCCACATCCTCCTTTGAGCAACATGGATACAAGAGTAGGTTTACCCGGCCCCAACTGGCAGCCGGCACATTTCGATCTAGGAAAGAGCATCAAGGTTTCAAGAGGTTGAGATCTTGAGCCCGTCGCTCGCAACGGCCCTCCCCGCGATCGCAGAGCGCAGCAGGACAGGCGCTACAGCAATCCGCAAAAAATGCGACCGGCGTAGTGCGGAGACGGCGTTCAGGAGGCGGAGTTTCGATAGCCAATGTGCCCTTGAAGGCCGCCGTCAGATAACCAGATTGACAGACGCACGAGGCTTCGTACTCGCCAGAAGGAGATAGACAGGAGGCCCCGATGAGCCAAACCATGCTTTCGACCGCTCCGATCCGCGCCGGCAATGAGGACGACATCATTGACCGCCTTTTCCACCCAGCTTGCCACTACGGGCATCCCCGGGACGTGCTCACCGATGCTGCGCTTTCGTTGGCGGAGAAGCGCGCCGTGCTTTCGTCTTGGGCCTCGGACGCCTGCGCGATCGCCTCTTGCCCGCCACTGCGCCATCCGCCCTTCGCCGCTCGGGCCGTCAGCTTCGATGAGGTGATGGATGCGCTGGTCGAGCTCGATCGCGCTCCAGAGGATAGCTCCTGCCAAAAAGCTGCCGCATATGGTGGAGAGCACGAGTTCGGAAACAGGGCGATTTAGCGGTAGAATGGAGCTGCTGGGCTTCGCGACGTCTAGGCCGTTTTGGAGCCGGCTCGTCAGCTTGCCGGCTGCTGAAGAGCCGCGCTCCGGAGGTCGCCCCGATTCGAGCGTGCATCCAGCTTGTTCACCCATATCGCCCGGTGGTCTCAATGGCCAGCGCGCCGGTCGCGATCTTCATGGTTCGTCGAGCAAGGAGCACCAGCCACAGTTGCCGTGTCTGGTTCCGCTGCGCGCGCCACACAACGGCCTGCGCACCCCGACAAGCAGCTGCCGCTAGAGTCTCGTATGCTTAATCGGACGCATATCCGGCGTGTCTGAAGAGATTTCGGCACTCTGCCGGGGTGATGAGATCGCAGATGTTGCCGACGGTGAGCCAGAGGGCGTCGAAGATCGCTCTTGGCTCATCATTCGAGGAACGAGCCATCTAGCTGCGAGTATCGAATTCACGCTCAGCGAGGAGCCGGTAATGTGCCATCTGGCCTGCCGCCCAGGTCTCGAATTCCGACAAAAAGTCTGCTGAGACGGCAACGCTGCGACCACCGCGGTCGACGCTGAAACAGCCGCGTCGTTCCGCATTGGCAAAGATATTGCCGACGTGCTGCCTTGAGACGCGAAATCGCTCGGCCAGCCCGCCATAGGAGAGAGGCGCCGGCGCAGCGGCGTCCGCCAGCGCGGCATAGTGTGCGGCAAGAACGGCAGACAGAACCGGATAACCGCAGTCCTGCCCGGTGAACTCGACCACATTGCAAAAGGGCGCGAAGTAGAGATCCTCCTGCAGAAACATCTCGTAGGAGGCCCCAAGCCAATCCCCCAGCCCCGCAGGCTCCAATCGAAGCCTCGCAGCTATCGGCGACGCAGCTGGATCGAGGTGCTCGGAGGCGCCGAGAAAGGCCAGGGGTGATCGGCCGATTTCCTGAAGCAGCGTCATCGAGGGGCTCAACCGCAAAGCTCGACGGTCAGTCGGGAGCCGGCTCGCGACTAGGTAACCGCCCAGCTTGAGCGTGCCGACCAGCTCCGCGATCTGCCGGGCACTGGCTGGCGCGATACGCTGGAGCGCGGCCAGCGTCGGCGCGTCGCCGTCTCCCCGGCGCCAGCGCGCATCGAGACCGATCAGAACAAAGGAGACGAGATAGCGCAGCTTCTGGCCGAAGAATTTGTCCGCCGGCCAGGACGTTGCCAGCGGCTGGGTCATTGCGGCGCAGTACAAGCGCAAGGCATCGCGAAACCCGCTGCGGCCGATCAGGCTGGCGGCATAGGGCCACGGACCTTTGTCGATATGGAGCGCGATTGAACGATGGAGCATGCCGGCACGAGTGGCTGGTTCCGAAACATCATGCATGGCCGGATGCTTGCAGATTTTGGACTTTGCGACGTGAGGTCGGCATGGCCTTGATGCGTTTGCCCGACAACAGTTGATGAGCCAATTGATATCCCGCTATGCGAAAGATCGCTACCCGCTCAAAGGATTTAGGAGGAAGCCGGCGAGATATCGGCGGTAGCACCGTTTTGATTAAATCGGATCGCTCGACTTTCCGTGCGGCATTGATTTTGACGACGCTGCTTATACCTTTGAAGAATTTCGGGTGCGGAACTGCGCTTTCCCAGACTACTGGCAATATCGGCGGACTCGCTAACGTTTCGACTGACCAACCATTCCCTTACGACAGAGTAAAGTTCATCGGGACGGACGGACATATCCGCGCCCTGGACGATCTCAGTCTTGGTAGCCTCGTTATCATGGATACAGGTTCCATTGGTCGGCTGTCTGTCGTCTCTGGACGCTTGATGAATGTCTATTTTCACAGTTTCTTGACCGGGTCGACCGTGTATTTCGGATCGGCCTCGGATACCGGCAACATCAACTTCAATGGTTGGTACGGGACAGGTGGAATCAATCTCAATCTTGTCCTGGACGGCGGGACATTGACGGCTCTGACCGTTAAGCCTGGAAGTGCAAGCGTTCTGTCGCTCAATGCGGCGCTGAGCCTGGCCAAATCCCTTACGATCAACAATGATGCGACGCTTTATCTATCGGACGAGGCTGCCAGGATTTCCCGTCTTGAGGGCAACGGCCAGATCGGCATTGCCGGACAATCACTTACGATCGGCGGAGGAACATTTTCAACCAGCATAACGGGCGCGTCGCGCCTCATATTCACTGGCGACAGCACGTGGACCGGCACCGGCGCCAGCATCGGTACTCTCGAGGTTCGCCCCGATGCAACGTTGGCGACCAGCAACCCCGCGGCAGTGGAAAGCTCCACCAATCTGCAGATCGACGGGACGCACCAACTGAACTCTTCGCTGGCAGTGAACGGCCTCAGCGGCAGCGGGCTGATCGCACTCGGTACCGGGGCGGTTCTGACCGTTGGCTCGCAAAATGCGAACTCCTCCTTCAGCGGCGCGGTCTCGGGCAGCGACGGCGCGCTCACCAAGGAAGGCACGGGCAGGCAGACGCTGACGGGCACCAGCACCTATACAGGTGGCACGACGATTGCGGCCGGCACGCTCGCGCTGGACGGCGCCGGCAGCCTTGCCGCGAGCGGCAGCGTCCGCCTTGCCGCCGCAGGCGCCGGGTTCGACATCAGCGGGGCATCCGGCAACCGGACCATCGGTGCCTTGTCGGGTGTGGCCGGCACCGCCATCACGCTCGGCGCCAATGTGCTGACCTTCGGCAATGCGACAGATCAGACCTTCGCCGGCGCGATCGGCGGCACCGGGGGCATCGTCAAGCAGGGCTCCGGCAGGCAGACGCTGATGGACAGCACCATCTATACCGGCGGGACCACGATTGCGGCTGGCGCGCTGGCGTTGGCCGGCTCGGGCAGCCTTGCCACGAGCGGCAGCCTCCGCCTTGCCGCCGCAGGCGCTGAGTTCGACCTCGGCTTTGCCGCTTCCAACCAGACGATCGGCGCGCTCTCCGGCGTCGGCGGCAGCACCGTTACACTCGGCACGAACACGCTGACCTTCGGCAATGCGACGAACCAGGCCTTCGCCGGTTCGATCGGCGGCACGGGCGGCATCGTCAAGCAGGGCGCGGGCCGGCAGACGCTGAGCGGAACCAGCAGCTATGGCGGCACCACGACGGTTTCCGCCGGCGAGCTCCGCGTCGACGGCGCCCTGACAGGGCTCGGGGCGGTGACGGTCGCAGCCGGCGCGACCCTGTCCGGGACCGGCAGCATCGCCGGAGCCGTGACGGTGGACGGCACCATGTCGGCGGGCCACAGCCCCGGCACGCTGACGGTTGGATCGCTGACACTCAACAGCGGCTCGACCTCGGTCTTCGAGCTGAACACGCCGGGAGTGGTCGGCGGCAGCGATCCCGTCACCGGCAACGACCTCGTCGAAGTTGCCGGCAACCTGACGCTCGGCGGCGCGCTCGACGCGAGCGCTGCGGCGGCCGGCTATTATCGCCTGTTCGACTATGGCGGCACGCTCACCGGCAGCTTCGACAGCCAGAGCGTGACCTCGACCCAGGGCGGCTTCACCATCGCCAGCGCGCAAGTGGAGACGGCTGTCGCGGGACAAGTCAACTTCGCCGTGCTCGGAGCCGGCCAGAGCATGCAGTTCTGGGACGGATCCAATACCTCCGGCAACGGCACCGTCGACGGTGGCGCCGGCACCTGGTCCGGCTTCGGCAGCAATTGGACCAGCAGCACTGGCAGCGCCAATGCCGGTTGGGGCGGCTCGGTCGGCATCTTCGCCGGCAGCGCGGGCGGGGCAGTGAGCGTTGTCGGCCCGGTGGGCTTCGACACGCTGCAATTCTCGACAGACGGCTATGCGCTGAGCGGCGGCACGCTCTCGATCGCGCCGGCGAGCGGAGGAGCCGGCACCTTCAATGTCGACAATGGGGTCGTCGCCAGCATCGGCTCGACCATCGTCGATGGCAACGGCACGGCCATCGTCAAGGCGGGCGGTGGCAGGCTCATCCTCTCGGGTACCAACAGCTACACAGGCGGGACGACAATTGCCGGCGGCGTGCTCCAGGTTTCGGCCGATGCCAATCTTGGCGCGGCCGCCGGCGGCCTGAGCCTCGATGGCGGCACGCTGAGGACGACGGCGAGCTTCACCTCGGCCCGCAATGCCGTGCTCGATGCCGCAGGCGGCATAATCCAGACCGATGCGGACCTGTCCTGGTCGGGTGGCATCGGCGGCAGCGGCGCCCTGACGAAGACCGGCGGCGGCGCGCTGGTGCTGACCGGAACGAACAGCTATGCCGGCGGGACCATGATCGCCGACGGCGTCCTGCAGATCGGCGATGGCGGCACCTCGGGCTCGATCAGCGGCCCTGTCGTCGACAATCGGACGCTCGCCTTCAATCGCTCGGACGACTTTGCCTTCGCCGGTGCGATCTCGGGCACGGGCGACGTGCAGAAGCGCGGTGCCGGCTCGCTCACCTTGACCGGCGCCAACAGCTATTCCGGCGGCACATTGGTCGCGCAGGGCACGCTGATCGGCTCGGCCAGCAGCCTTGGCGTCAGCCAGATCGTGAACAATGGCGCACTCGTCATCGACCAGCCGGTGGACGCCAATTTCGCCAACGCGATCAATGGCTCCGGTTCCTTCGCCAAGCGCGGCGCGGGCAATCTCGACCTGACCGGCACGAGCGCGCTGGCCGGCGCAACCACGATCGAAGCCGGCAAGCTCTCGGTCAACGGTTCGCTCGGCTCCTCGGCGGTGACGGTGCTGAGCGGTGCGACGCTCGGTGGCTCCGGCGCGGTCGGCGGTATCGCCGCCGATGCCGGCGGCACGGTGGCACCGGGCAACTCGATCGGAACGTTGACCGTCTCGGGCAATGTCTCGTTCGCCTCGGGCTCGACCTATCAGGTCGAGGTCAACGCCTCCGGCAGCAGCGACAGGATCGCGGCCTCGGGCTCGGCGACGATCTCGGGCGGCACGGTGCAGGTACTGGCGCAGACCGGCAATTACGCGGCGGCGACCAACTACACCATCCTGACCGCCTCGGGCGGGGTCGGCGGTAGCTTCAGCGGCGTCAGCTCGAACCTCGCCTTCCTCACGCCGTCGCTGGCCTATGACAGCCAGAACGTCACGCTGACCATGACCCGCAACGCCACCGGCTTCGGCCCCGATGGCGGCGGCAGCACGGGCGGTGGGTCCGGCGGGCAGCGCCCTTACATCGCTCAGACGCGCAACCAGAGCTTCATCGCGACCGCGGCGGAGCGTCTGGGAGGCGGCAATCCGGTCTACGACACACTGATCTCGGCGACGGCGGCCGAGGCCCGTGCCGGCTTCGACCTCATTTCGGGCGAGGCACATGCTCAGGGCGTCTCGGTGATGATCGATGAGAGCCGGCTGGTGCGCGACACCATCCTTGGCCATCTGCGCAGCCCACTGCTGACGCAGGCGCCAGGCCAGGTCGCAGGCGCCTTCAGCGCCGACCTGCCGGGCAGGAAGGGTGTGATCACGATGCCGGCCCCGGTGCCACCGCCGCGTTATGCGCTCTGGGGGACGGCCTTCGGCAGCACCGGCGACAGCGATGGCGACGGCAATGCCGCGAGCCTCAACCACCGCAGCGGCGGGGCGCTGCTCGGGGCGGATCTCATGCTCTATGACGCGCCGGGCTCTTCGCTGAAGATCGGCGTAGCCGGCGGCTACAGCCAGTCGCGCTTCGACCTCAATGCACGTCTCTCCAGCGGCAGGCTCGAGAGCGGCCATGCCGCGCTCTATACCGGGGCCCGCTTCGGCAGCCTGCGCTTCGATGCCGGCGCGGCCTATTCGTGGAGCGAGAGCGACATCCGCCGTCAGGTCTCAATCCGCGGCTTCGGCGACCTCCTGCGCCTGCAGCGTCCGGGCCAGGTCGCGCAAGGCTTCGCCGAGCTCGGCTATGGCCTCGCCTTCAGCGGCTTCGCGCTCGAACCCTTCGCGCAGCTGGCGCTGATCCGGGTCAGCACGGATGCCGGCAGCGAGCGCGGCGGGGCAGCGGCCCTGCGCCTGCTCTCCAGCGACCAGACGCTGGGCTTCAGCACGCTGGGCCTGCGCGGCGAGGCACAGCTTGGGGCGGTGCCGCTGTTTGCCCGCGCCATGCTTGGCTGGCGCCACGGCTTTGGCGAGCTCATCCCGCAGGCACGCACCGCCTTCGTCGCCGGCACCACCCCGGCCACGGTCTTCGCCGCCAGGATCGACCGCGAGGCGCTCGTCGCCGAGGCCGGGCTCGACTGGCGGATATCGCAGGCCACCGTGCTCGGCTTGACCTACTCCGCCGCCATCGGTGAACGCTCCCGCGATCACGCCCTCAAGGGACGCGTCGAAATGCTGTTTTGAGGGCGGCCAAGCTCGACGTCCACTCTCGCTGACCTGTCAGATGTCGTGCGGGCTTGAGCTCACCCCGCAAGTTGCGGATGCTGGCCCGCCGCCCAGAAGCAGACCTTCGGATTGGCCGGCAACATACCGCTCAATTCCGGTGTAGTCGATCATGGAAGGTCGCTGATCTCGACCCCGTTTTGGTCTTGCCGAGCGCGATTCTCTGAAGCTCCTTTATCGCACCGGATTGCGGGTCGATGGCGTATAGCGTCGCAGAATTCGACTTCTGGCCCGCCGCGACTAGAGAGCGCCCCCGCAGGCCGATATTTAAGCCTCGCGGCTGCCTTTCGGTGGTGAAAGTGTCGGCTGGCGTCAGGAGGTCGGTCCGCGCACCCGACCGGAGTGCCGGCGTGCCTGCGCGTAGGGGTGGACAGGCCGGAACGGCAGTTGAGGACGGCGCGGCCTCGCCCGACCCGGCAGGACCGCCGTCCGGGGCGGGCCGCGCCAGCGCGCCATTCCCGGCCGCGCTCCCAGGCCGCGGTCTGGAAATTCGCAGAGCCGCGTGCTGTTTATCTGACTAGCTGGCTAGGCATGGATCGATGGGCAAACAGGCAGAGCGTGCAAGGACAGGCAAAGCATCCGGCGGCCGAGCGGCGGCCGGACGCTGGAAGCTCGAGGATGCGAAGGCCCGCTTCAGCGAGGTGGTGCGCCATGCCCGGGAGGACGGCCCGCAGCACGTGACGGTGCGGGGCCAGGACGCCGTCGTCGTCATGAGCGTCGAGGAGTTCGAGCGCCTCGCGCCAGCGAAGCCTCGCCCGCCCTTCGTCGCGTTCATGGAGAGCCTGCATCTCGGCGGCCTCGACCTGGAACGCGAGGCGGATCGCGGGCGGGATGTCGAGCTTTGAAGGGCTGGCTGCTCGATACCAATGTCGTCGCCGCTCTGATCAATCCGAAAGGCGCGCCATCGGTGAAGTCTTGGGCCGCCCGGCAGGACGAGGACACTTTCCATATTAGTGTGCTGACCCTGGCCGAGTACGATAAGGGCATCCACAACTTACCCGCGGACCACACCGCGCGGCCGCGTTACATCGCGGCGCGCGATGCGCTCGCCGAACGGTTCGGCCCCGCGTGTGCTTTCGCTTGGTGACGACGTTGTGCGGCGCTGGGGGCGAATCTCCGGTGAGGTGAAACGGGCCAGCGGACATGCGCCGCCGGTGATCGACAGGCTGCTCGCCGCATGCGCCATCGAGCATGATCTCTATCTGGTCACGCGCAATGTGAGGGACGCCAAGCCCTCCGGAGCAAGCGTGTTCGACCCGTGGAATGACGACGCAACGCATTTCCCATTGAGCCCGCGCACCAGCAGGACGCGAAGGCTCTCGGGATCCTTCAAGCGCTTCACCTGATCGCTCTTCAGGCCGCTGAACCCCTTGCGCCAACCATAACAGGTGAAGGCCATCACTCCGATCGTGCGGATCGCCTCGGCAACCGGCCGACCTTGCGACGACAACACGTCCACCTTCGCAGCTTCGCGACGATCTCTTCAGGCTTATGCTTCTTGCGCGCTATAGCGACATCCCCCAAGGCTCAAAAGCCTACTTCACAGAGGACCCCTTTTCAGCGGGCAGGCCGATCAGCTTAGAAGCAATATAAACTATTGTTATTGCACGATAATTTGATTCATCGTACTGGCGTAGCGGAAACGGGCGGCCAACCGAGCCAGTCGAAGTTCTAGGACCTTCTCCCTGGATGCAAACCCAAGCGCTCGATATCTCTGCTCTCTATCTCTCCCAGAGATTGCGGCTGCAGCGCATCATCAGACGGCTCGTCGGAAATGGCGAGGCGGCGGAAGACCTCGTGCATCAGTCGTTCGAGAAGCTGCTGGCCGCGCTCGACGCGAAGGATATCGAGAACCGTCCGGCCTATCTCACCAGCACCGCACGAAATCTAGCGCTCAATCACCTTAGGGATATCGGCCGACGCGGTGAGGTCGAGCTGGGGGACGAGCAGTTCCACGCCGTTCCCGACAGCCGGCCCTCGCCCGAACTCGTCGTGCTGCATCGTTCGGAGTTGCGGCGCGTCATGGAGGCTATCGCGGCTCTGCCGCCACGCCGGCGCGAGGTTTTCGTTCTCCATAAGTTCGAGGGCCTGAACTACGACGAGATCGCGGACCGGAAGGGCATTTCGCGCAATACGGTGATTTCCCACATCGTCCTCGCCTTGGCGGACCTCGACCGGCATTTCGTACGGTAGAGCGGAGCATCGTTCGTTCTTTCGAGCCCTCGGGTATTATAGACGTATGGGCTCCGGCTTTCTGAATCGCCAGGGCTCGCGAGGGAATCTTGGAAGGCGCATGAAGGGAGAGGCGACAGACCCGATCTTGATGGAAGCGCTCGAATGGTTCGTGCGCCTGCGCGACGAGAAGTCGACGACTGGCGATCGGCGGGCATTCGAAATCTGGCACGCCCAGAGCGCCAACCATGCTGAGGCCTGGACGCGGGCGGCCGAGATCTGGAGGCGGCTGGACGTGGTGCAGCCCGAATTCGATCGTGTGCGGCAGTCGCCCACGCGCCTCTCTCGCCGGAATATCGTCGCTGGCTCGCTCGTCCTGGCAAGCGGCCTCGCTGCCGTTTATATCGCCCAGGAATCTGGGCTATTGGCCGAGTTTAAGACGGGAGCAGGCGAACGCAAGAGCCTCAGGCTGTCGGATGGAAGTACGGTCGAGCTCGGCACCTATTCCGCCCTGTCGACACGCTTCACCGGCAGCGAACGCCGGGTTGACCTCCACCAGGGCGAGGCCTTCTTCGACGTGGCAACCGAGGGCGGTAGGCCGTTCGTGGTCGACGCCGGGCCCGGCTCGGCAAGGGCACTCGGCACGGCCTTCGACGTGAAGTTCGTGGAGGGGCAGGCCACCGTGACAGTGGCCCGGCACGCGGTCGCAGTCCGCAGCGGCGCGGCCGGTGCGTTGCGCATAGAGGAGGGCTGGCAGGTCAGCTACGATCGGGCGGGACTGCAGCAGCCGCGCAAGGCGGACCTCGCGTCGGTGGCGGCGTGGCGCCGTGACCGCATCGTCTTCGAGGACACGCCGCTGCGCCGCGTGCTCGCCGAGCTGGAGCGCTACCGGCGCGGGCGCATCATCCTGACCAGCGACAGGATCGGTTCGATCCCGGTCACTGCGGTTTTCGATACGCGCCAGACCGAGGCCGCGCTCCAGACCATCGCGGAGACGCTGCCGATCCGGATCTTCCATGCCACCGGCTACGTCGCCTTCGTATATCCGGCTTCCTGAAGTCGAATTTTTTCGGACCGAGGTTCATTGATTTGCTCCGGCCGGGTGTCTCCATCATCGGGGGCGCGTCCAGGCGCGCCTTATGAAACCGTCCCGGCAGGGGCGGCCAAGAGGCAGCCAGTTCATGCGTCGCGATTACTCCATCGATCCTTCCCGCTCCGGCCATTCGCGGTCGCTCGCCTTCGCGCTGGCCTTCGGCGCTTCGCTTGCAACGCTGTCCGTGATGACGGCATCGGCACAGCAGTCCGCTTCGGCGCGCGCGAGCTTCAACATCCGCCCGCAGCCGCTTGCACAGGCGCTGATCTCGTTCTCGAGCACGACCGGTGTGCAGCTCTTCTTCGACGCCAATCTGGTCCGCGGCAAGCAATCGCCCGGTGCCGAGGGCGCGATGAGCAGCGGCCAGGCGCTGGCGCGCATCCTTAGCGGGTCGGGTCTCAACTACCGCTTCAGCAACGCCAGCACCGTCACGATCACGGGCCCCGCGGCCGGCGGGGCGGCCGATGTCGGCGACGCGATCGCGCTCGACACCATCGACGTCCAGGGCGAGGTCGCCGGCGGCCCCGTCAATGGCTATGTCGCTCAGCAGAGCGCCACCGCGACTAAGACCGGCACGCCGCTCCTCGAGACGCCGCAGACGATCTCGGTCATCACGCGCGAGCAGATGACCGCACAGCAGGCGCAGAGCGTCCGCGACACCGTCCGCTACGCGCCGGGCGTCTATTTCAGCGACGATGCCGACTTCCGGTTCGAGCCGGTGAATGCCCGCGGATTTGCGCTCGATCCCTATGTCGACGGCCTGCGCCTCATGCCCGGCACCTGGTCGACGCCACGCGTCGACCCGTATTTTCTGGAGCGGGCCGAGGTTCTGGAAGGCCCGTCCTCGACACTGTACGGCCAGGCATCGCCCGGCGGCCTCCTCAACATGATCAGCAAGCGGCCGACCGCGACTCCACTTCACGAGGTCCAGATCCAGACCGGCAGTTTTAACCGCATCCAGGGGGCCTTCGACTTCAGCGGGCCGATAGACCCGGAAGGCAAGCTGCTCTACCGCCTCACCGGCATCGCCCGCGACACAGGCACGCAGGTGGACCATCTCGACCAGCAGCGTGTCGCCATTGCGCCGGCGCTGACCTGGAGGCCGACGGCGGACACGTCCTTCACGCTTCTCGCCAGCTATCTCCATGATCCCAAGGCAGGCTTCTGGAACATCCTGCCGCTGCGCGGCACGCTCTATCCCAATCGATATGGCTCGATCCCGCGCTCGTTCTTCGCTGGCGAGCCCAATTTCGAGAGTTTCGACTTTAACCAGGCGGCCGTCGGCTACGAACTCGAGCATCGGTTCAACGACACTCTCAAGTTCCGCCAGAACCTGCGCTTCAGCCATATCGACCTGAACTATCGGGAGGCTCAGGTTATCGGCGTAGCCGCCGACGACCGCACACTCCAGCGCCAGGCTTACATGGCCAAGGAAAACCTCAACACGGTCACGCTCGACAACCAACTGCAGGCCGATTTCGTGACCGGCCCGCTGCAGCACACGGCCATTCTCGGCCTCGATTATCAGTACAAGAAATGGGACAACTTCACCCGCTTTGGCGCGGCACCGGCGCTCGATCTGCTGAGCCCTGTCTACGGCCAGCTGATCCCGCTTCCGGGCGTCTTCCAGAATGCCGACCAGGTCCAGCGCCAGCTCGGCGTCTACGTACAGGATCAGATCAAATTCGGCGGCTTCGTCCTCTCGCTCGGCGGGCGGCAGGACTGGGTCAGCAGCAGTAACAGCAATCATGTCAACGGTATCGCGACGCAGCAGGCCAGCCACGCCTTCACTTGGCATACCGGGCTGCTCTACAAGTTCGACAACGGCCTGGCGCCCTATGTCAGCTATGCCACCTCGTTCCAGCCGACGGCGGGCACGGCTGCAACCGGCACCCCCTTCGATCCGACGAAGGGAGAGCAGTACGAGGCGGGCATCAAGTACCAGCCGGTCGGGTGGAATGCCCTACTGACGGCATCGGTGTTCAATCTTCGCCAGAAGAATGTCCTGACTGCGGATCTCGATCCGACACACCCTATCGGCAGCCAAGTGCAGACGGGCGAGGTCCGCTCGCGCGGCATCGAGTTCTCGGCTGTGGCCACCGTCGCCGAAAATTTGAGCGTCCGCGCTTCCTATACCTATCTCGACGCCGAGGTGGAGAAAGCCAATGACGGCACCGTCGGCAAGAAGCTGGCCGGCGCCCCACGCAATTTCGCCAGCCTGTGGGGCGACTACACCTTCCGCAGCGGGCCGCTCAACGGCTTCGGCTTGACGGCCGGCGCTCGCTATGTCGACTCGTTCTTCGCCACCAATGCCAACACGATCAAGATCCCGAACGTGACCTTGTTCGATGCCGGCGTGCACTACGATCTCGGCGCCGCGAGCCCGATACTCAAGGGGACTAAGCTCTCGGTCAGCGCGACCAATCTGTTCGACCGGAAATATGTCTCCACTTGCGCCGCTGTCGGCTGCCGCTGGGGCGTCGGGCGCACGGTCTACGCGACCCTGTCCTACCGGTGGTGAGGGCTTGAGCGAGAGATCAGCTCCGCAGGGCCTGACGCGCCGCGACAGCTTTCGGGTGGTGGCGGCGGCGGCCGCTCTGACGCCGCCAGCGGTGGCGTTTGCAGCGGAGACCAGAGAGCCCCGCGCCTGGGCGGCGCCGTCGCGCCTCGTCGTGCTCGATTGGGGGCTCGTCCAGACCGTGCTTGCGCTTGGCCGGGTTCCGGTCGGCGTGCCCGCGCCGGGCTGGTACGATCGTTACGCCGTCACGCCGCGGCTGCAAGCCGGTGTGACCGATGTCGGCCTATTGTTCGCCCCCAATTTTGAACTCATCCAGGAGCTGGCCCCGGACGCGATCCTGGCAACGCCGGCTCTGACACCGGCCCTGCCATTGCTCAGCCGCATTGCGCCTACGGAGCCTTTCGCGGTGTTCCAGCCCAGCCGCGAGCTGCTTGCCCGCTCGCAGCGCGAGACGGCCCGTCTGGCGGATTTTCTGGGCGTCCCGGCTGCCGCGGCCCAGCTATCACTTGCCCATGATGAAGCCATGCTCCGGGCACGCGCCAGGCTCGCGTCGTATGACGGCAGGCCGATCTACCTCGCGAGCCCGATCGACGACCGCTATGTGACGATCCATACCGCGAACGGCCTGTTCGACGCGATCCTGACAGCGCTCGGGCTCGTCAACGCCTGGAAGACGGCCTCACCCATTGGGTTCGCGCCGGTTCCACTAGCGCAGCTGACCGAAGCAGGGGCTCGTCTTCTCCTGCTTCGTACACCGCTCTTGGCAGATCCCGGCGCGCGACTGGCCAGAAGCGTCTTCTGGCAAGCACTGCGTTTCGTGCGGGAGGGGCGCATCCGCGTTGTCGAACAGGTGCTAAATAACGGCGGCCTGCCGTCCGCCACTCGCTTTGTAACCCTGCTCGCCGACGCGCTGACAGCGCCGGACGGTGCTTTATGACGGCGAACCCCGTGCGTGCCCTGCCCCGCCGCGCCATCTTGCTCGTGCTGCTGGCAGCGCCAGCCCTGTTCCTGTTCTGGTTCGATCTCACGCGGCTGGCGCCGCCGGAAGCCTGGCTGCGGATCATTCGCGCACCGGATCGGAATGCGATGGCGGAGCTGTTGTTGCGAGACGCGCTGCTTCCGCGCGCTCTCATCGCCATGCTGTGCGGCGCGGCCCTGTCGCTGGCCGGTGTCCTTTTCCAGCAGATCCTGCGCAATCCCCTGGCGGAGCCGGCAACGCTGGGCGTTTCTAGTGGAGCCTATTTGGCGATCGCAAGCGCGACCTTCTATGCCCCGACCCTGCTTGCGACGTCGCGCGAGGCCGTTGCCTTCGCCGGCGCCGCTACAGCGGGGACGCTCGTCTTCCTGCTCGGCTGGAGCCGCACGCTCTCACCAGTTCGGCTTGTTCTGGCTGGGCTCGTCGTCAACATCACCTGCGGAGCGGTGGCTACGGCGCTCGCCCTGTTCAACGATCAATCCGTGGCGGGCCTTTATCTATGGGCCAGTGGGAACCTGTCCCAGAGCGGCTGGGACGGGACGGCCTATCTGCTGCCGCGTTTCTTTGCCGCGATTCTTGCCACGGCCCTGCTGCTGAGGCCGCTGACGCTGCTGGGGCTCGATGAGGGTATGACAGCTGCTCTCGGCCTCTCTCCGGGGCTGGCCCGGTTGGCCGGGCTCGTCGTCGCCATCGCATTAACGGCCTTCGTCGTCAGCGCGGTCGGCAATATCGGCTTCGTCGGTCTCGCAGCGCCGGCCGTCACCAGGCTGGCCGGCGCGCGGCGCCTGCGCGACCAGTTCGTCTGGGCACCGCCTGTCGGGGCGGCGCTGCTCTGGCTGGCGGACGAGCTCGCATCCCGAATCGGGATCGGCGCGCAGCAACTCCCAGCGGGCACGGCGACGGCCCTCATCGGCGTGCCGCTGCTCCTGCTACTTTTGCCGCGGCTGAGCCACTCTGGTGAGTTGCCCCGCGACGGCGCCGGGCGAAATGCGCGCGCCTCCCGTCCTCTGGTTATTCTCGCGACGCTCCTTGGCCTGTGCCTGCTTGTCTTTTGCGTCGCAATCAGCTTCGCGCCGGGAGTTCGGGGCTGGCAGTGGGCGAGCGGTGCGCAACTCCACGCGCTCCTGCCCTGGCGGTGGCCTCGCGTGGCGGGCGCGCTCTCGGCCGGCGCGATGCTGGCCGGCGCAGGTTGTCTAATCCAGCGCCTGACCGGCAACCCACTCGCCAGCCCCGAGGTCCTCGGCATCGGTGCCGGCGGCATGCTGGCAATGATCGGCGCGCTGCTGCTCGACCTCCCGCTGGATCCGCTCTTTCAGACGGGTGCCTTGTTCGCGGGCGCAGTGGCAACCTTCCTGTTACTCCTGCTGCTTTCCAACCGGTCCTCTATGTCCGCTGCCCGGATGCTGCTGGCAGGGATTGCGATCAACACCGCCTTCGCGGTCGTCGTCGCTCTCTTCGTCGGCAGCGGCGACCCGCGCGGACTCGTGCTGCTTCGGCTCATCTCGGGCTCGATGTCGTTGGTACGCGAGACGATCGCTGCCGCAATGCTCGTCGCGACACCGGTCCTCTTCGTTTCGTTGCTGGCACTGGCTCGCTGGCTTGCGCTGCTGCCGCTCGGCATGCCTACGGCCAAAGCTGTGGGTGTATCGCCGGCAAGCCGCCTGCTGGTGCTGTGCGCGGCTGCCCTGCTGACGGCCTGCGGTACACTGATCGCGGGCCCGATGAGCTTCGTCGGGCTGATGGCACCGCATATGGCGAGCATGCTCGGGCTGACGCGCCCCGTGCAGCATTTAGCAGGCGCGATGCTGATGGGCGCAGGGCTGCTGATGGCGGCGGACTGGCTGGGGCGTGTCGCACTTTTTCCCAACGAGCTGCCGGCCGGCATCGTGGTGACGCTGCTGGGAAGCCCCTATTTTCTCTGGCTCCTGCGCCGGCAAAGCGTTTGACAGGCGCATGCCGTGATGGCGGGATTTTGCAGGCAGTCGCGATCAAGGGAAAATCTCTGGCTAGTAAAGGCCGTCCTCAGGTGCATGGCTTGCCGGCTTCGCGAAGTCCCTCTGAATGGCACGCGCCGTGCGCCCCCCGTGAAGGGCACGGCTGGCCTACTTGGCACGGCACGCTGGACCATCAACCGCGACGATCCAGTTGATGCCGGCTTCTTGGTCGCATGCGCGATCCACAGTGCTGGGACAGCCAGCTTGGCTGGCCCGGCGCGTTCGCAAGAATGTGCTGGATATGCGCCATAAACGTAGCTTGGGGCTTTGCCTAAACTGGACATTTGGACGCTGAGCAACGGAAGTCTCTCGCGCACGGCGCTTCACGAGCAACTTCAGGACTGTTTCGGTGTGATTTGGCTGGAAGTAACAAGCGGACGTTGAAGGACCGCCCGGCAGCAGAGGGTCTCGCCGGCGATATTTTCGAACGTGATCGATGAACGCACGTAGTGGGCCCAGCACTCCGCAACGAACCGACTCGCAAACGAGCTGGCCAAATCGCTCCTGGCGGAACTCCCTGGGCGCAGATCGGTTTGATGACAGCGGCAGGAACCGGAGCGCCAACGATGGTTTCGAGACAACCCAAGGAGCCGGAGCTACAATCGACGTTTCGACATCGCGAGCTTTACAGGGAGCGATGTCGCGACGACGACGGCAACATCTACACGGTCATAGTCTGGCAAGGCTACCCTGGCCTCGGGACCACATTCTACTCGCTGGACGATGGCACCCCGGTGCATTTCGAAGACGATTGCGTCTTCACTATCGTTCCCACCGGCGAGCAGCTAACCCGCAGCGAAGACTGACGGCGATTTCAGTAATGCGTGCCGACCCAAGATGCGGACGACGGAACACCGCAGCAACGCCGTTGCAGTACGTGCCGGAGCGTGCGGCTCGTGGCAACATTATAGACACCTCTGGGCGGTCATGATGGCCATCTCGCGCCAGTGTGTCGTTCGTCCCATCGGGAGCGCTGCCGAGTTCCGGCGTACCCTTGAACGAATTCGCGCGCTGGAAGGGACCTCGTCGGATTCAGATGCGACTGCTCGCGAGAGGGAGGCTCTTCAGAGATCCCTCGTCGAGTATCTCCAGCGGCGAGCGAAGCAGCGATCTCTCATCAATAGCGGTTGATCAACTGCTGCGGTGCCTGCCGTGCTGCCTTTTTTATCGACTGGCCGCGTTTCGGGGTCCGAGCGGAAGCTCATCAACCGCTGCGACGACTAGCCCAAAATAAAAGGCCCGGCACCGAGCGATTGGGCCGGGCAGAACGCGAACGAAGGCTCGCAGCGACCGCGTTGCCTGCCGCGTGGCTAAGCTGAGGCTGGATTTCATCTAGCCCCACCTCTTGGACGCGAGCCAGGCAAGCACCACCACGGCTATCATACCGGCTGCGATCAAGAACGGGTTTTCCATGTCGTCCATCTACCGCAAGGGTCCTGCCGCGGTGTTAATTCGCGGCAACACCGCCCACGAAGTCACGTGCCTATCCGAATAAGCGGTAGCGGGGCAACGAGCTCTTCCCCCTCGTAGAGCACGAGCCTGAAGCTATTACCGAAGCTTCCCGGGTCAACCGAGCGGATATTTCCGATAAGCGTGCCCTGACACCCCGGGCCGGACTCGTTCTGGGCGAAGCAATAACCAATAGAGAGGTCCGTGCCGTCTCGCAGGATCGACCTGCCATGGCCGGATTTCATGATGATCTCGATTTCGATTGCCGGCCGAACCGCACTCGGGCGGTGTGCCAGCGCGCAAAGGCAGCGCTGAGAATCATAGGGCGCTTCTATCACGCCGATAGCAAGGCTTCCTGCGGGACCCGCGGCCTGCGACTGCGGCTTGTCGCGACAAGTCGTTCCCAGAAGCGATGAGGAGACAACCGACAAACCGTTACCTGCCCGCTGGCCCAAGGCAAATCACGGTCAAGTTCGGCTGCCCATGATAACCACGAAACGAAAATGGCCCGGCTTCCTTTCGGAGGCCGGACCTAATCGTCGCGCGCAGGCGAACGGTCACTACTGAAATCAGTAATCTACCAGCCGATCGGACGCCGGTACATTCGCAGCTATTTGCTCGCGGTTGATCGGCAGCGTATCGACTCCCTCGGCGCACTCTCGGCATCGGGAGCGGAACGCAGATCTTGAACTTGCGACCTCGTGAACGGTTCCCACGGCGAAAAGTGCTAAGCCTATTTTTCCAGCGACCTTCATACTTGAATTCAGGCGCCGCCTTAAGCGCATCCTTTGTGGTCTCCATCCCCGCTGGCCGAAGCCAGCGGAGCCGTTGATCGATGACTGGCATCAGGGGTCGACGTGCTCCGGCATCGCCTTCAGCTCGTCCTTCGTCCAGTTCGTCACCGCGTGCACGTTTCCGTCCTCATCGCGCATGAATTCGAGCTGGTTGACCGGCACCGCGACCGGCTTGGCTCCGATCCCGAGGAAGCCGCCAACATCGATGACGGCCTGCGCCATTGGGCCGGAGCCATGGAGATGCGAGACCGAGCCGATTTTCTCGTCGCCCGGGCCATAGATGGTCGCGCCATCGAGAATGTCCGGCGTCAGGTCGGTCGTTGAAAGGCGGATATGCTGAGAATGATCCATTGTTTCCTCCGAGGGCTGTTACTCTACCAAACGGGCGGAAAGCGATCGCGTTCCTCGCAGCGCCGGCTCAAAACAAAAGGACCGCCGCTCCCGAACGACGACGATCGAAGTTAGGAAGGAGACGCCCAAGGAGGGCCGCCCCTTATGAGGGCGTGGCGACGGCGAGGATTACCGGCGATGGCGGGACGCCCACCACGGGGAGCTAGAGTCAGACTGTGCAGAGCCCATGTGGCATGCGGCAAATGATCGGCCCCCGAATGGTCACGCCATAATCCGCAGCGCGAGATTCTGACCGGAGCAACCGCTCTGACGAAAGCACCGTGCCTCCCGTACTCTCCGAAAAGAAAAAAAACCACCGGGTATCCGGCGAGGCCATACGCTCAAGCAGCCTTGCGATAGATGCCCTTGATAGCGAACTTTCCGAGTTGCTCGTCGGTCGCAGCTCTCGTCGAGGTTGCTCCAGAAGCGATGCGCGGCCATTGTGACCGAGTTGCTTCGCCCAAGCCACTAATGTGGCCGTAACGCGTGATCTCGTAACGTTCGACCGCCTGAGCTCGGATGTTTAAACACTCCTTCTCGTTTTCGGCCGGCCGCTAACCTGACGACGAAAAAGCTCTTCCATCCCAGAGCAAGGGCAGAACGTCAGACCAAGAGCGATTGACCCCGCGCCGACAGCGCGGGGTCGGAAGGCATTATTCGATGACCTGGATGATCTTGCGTGTCTTCGGCTCGACGATCACCGTTCGATCATTGACAACGGTGTAGCGATAGCCCTTCGCACCGAACTCGGCCGGGACTTCACGATAGGTCACGCCCGTCTCCGGGAGCACGGCGCCGACACGCACATCCTCTTGATAGGTATACGATGGAACTTCGTGAGCCCTGACATAGGTCTTGAAGCGCGGCGTGGCGTCGCCCGCAATACCACCGACGACGGCGCCGCCGACGCCGCCCACGACGGCCCCGACAGGCCCGCCTACGATCGCGCCACCGACGGCGCCGGTCGCCGCACCGGCGGCAGCGCCCCCACGCGCGCCTTCGGGATTCTGGGCGAACGCCAGCATCGGAGCCATCGCGACGGCGGTAACGAGAATGATCTTCTTCATCGGTCCATCTCCTGGTTATCCCCCAGATGGAGGCCCTAACTTAGAAGTCTTATAAACGGTTCCCTGAAGCATCCTCGTAATGACTTCGGAAGCTCCAGCGCGCGTCGGATCGGCTCTTGGCTCCTGAAAGAATAGTCAGTAACTTTCGCAGCAGCAGAGTTTTTCGGTGCATTTCAGAACCCCGCGCGCCAACGGCCATGATGTCTCGTCAAACGGCCAGTGACAGCTCGCGCGATCCCGCGGAAGTAGACGCGCTGTTTTGCCCCAGGTTCGGCGAGCCTGCCAGGCGATCCTCGCGCAAGGCTGGACGGAGGCGTTGCGCGAGATGCATCCCGAGGAGCGCATCTACACGTTCTGCGAGTATTTCAGGAACGCATGCGGGCGCGATGGCGGCATGCGCCTCGACCACGTGCTCCTCGGTACAAATCTGGCGGAGCAGCTGATGGCGGCCGAGGTTGACCGCCCTGTCCGCGGCTGGAACGAGGCTAGCGACCATGCACCCACCTGCATACGCCTCGCGGGAACCATGCCGAAGTAGAAGGCCGCCCGCACTCTATCGGCGTCGCGATCTCGTTTCGGCGTCGATCCCGCCTGCCTCGGACCGCTCCCAGCCAAAAACGCTTCGCCCGCCATAAGCAGGCGAACGGCGCCGTTCTTCGGCGACATATTCGCCGAGCGTCGGGCCTGTCGCGCTCCGCTCCAGCCGGCGGCTCTCGCTGTCCAGCCGCGCGATCGCGGCAAGACGGTCATCCTGACCGAGCTTCGCTTGATTGACGGCCGAGCGCAGGACGGCGATCGTCTGATCATAGACTTTGATCGGCACGGCGAAAGGCTGCCGGTCCTTGCCGCCATGGGCCAGCGAAAAACGCGCCGGATCGCTGAAACGGCAGGGCGCACCGTGCAGCACTTCGGCGACCATCGCCAAGGAACGTACCGTGCGGGCGCCGATCCCGGGCACGAGCAGGAGCTCGGAAAAATCGGCCGGGCCGCGGTCGGCCGCAGCAGCCAAAGCGCCATGGAGGCGTCGCACCATCACGTCTTGGGGCCTGACATCGTGATGCGCCGGCATCACGAGATGCGGGAGGGTCAATTGCGGAGCGCTCCGATCAGTGCTGGGGTGAGCCGGCTGCAACGCCGCCAATTCCCGAACGATCCCGTCGGGCCCCTGTTCGCGCAGCAGCGCGACCTGGGCCTCGCGCGCGTGATCTGCGCATGCATCGGTGAGGTTGATGATATTGCCTGCACTTCGCCCTTCGATCGCAGCGTGGGGCGCCTCGACAAAGCTGCCGAGCTCCTCGGAATGCCAGTGATAGCGCCGCGCCAGGCCGCTATCGCCGTTCATGCCCTGCTGCACGACTGTCCAATGGCCGTCATCGGTTACGAAGAAGCCGTGCAGATAAAGGTCAAAGCCATCCTGCACTGCCGCGCTGTCGACCTTGGCGACGAGCCGGCTTGCCTGCGCCAGGGCCGTTCCGTCGAAGCCGACCTTGGCGCCGATCTGTTCGAGCTCCGCAGGTGTGCGGCGGGATTGGTTGCCCCGTCCGCCGCAGACATGAAGCCCCAGCTCGCCGGCAAGAGGCGTCAGGCCGCGTTTCAACGCCCCGATGACGCTGGTCGTGATTCCGGAAGAATGCCAGTCCATACCCATGATCGCGCCGAAGGATTGGAACCAGAAAGGGTGCGCAAAGCGCCGTAGCAGCTCGTCCCTGCCATAGTGCTGGATGATCGCTTCGCAAATGACGCTGCCCAATCTAGCCATGCGTTCGCCGAGCCAGAGCGGAACCCGTCCGTAATGCAAAGGGAGATCGGCGCTGCCTGATCGACGTGTCATGAGACCTGGGAACGAAAAAGGAACAACCCTTATAGTCTCGCCCAGCCCGGGCGTCCATCGAGCGACCAAACATCTGAAGTCGGGATTTGAAGCAGCGATTGCAAGGCGACCTCTGGCTCTCGTGCAAATCTCCGTTGCCGACGGAACCGCAGAGCCTCTGGAGCGTCCTGATTCTGGGATCCTAGAGGTCTGACAGCATTCCAACCGGAGACGTCGAGCATGGCCAATGGCAATCATGATGCACTCAACGACCAGATCGCTCTCCTGCGCCGGCAAGTCTCGGATCTGACCGAGTTGGCGGCAGCCGCCTCAGGCTCGGCTCGCGAAGAAAATTTGCAGGAGCAGATCAACGCGAAACAGGAACGCTTGAACGAACTTCTGAAGGAGCGTGGCGACGCCACCTAGACGTCAGACCAGTTGGGCGCCACGAGAGCCGTCTTGTTGTCGGCGGGTTCGCGACGCAATCGATGTCCGCTACCCCGTCGTACGCGCGGTGGCACCACTCCCAGATCAGTTCCCGCGGCTTGAGCGGCCTGAACCGACACGCCATCTCCAGCCGCTCGCTTGCCTTGCCCGAGCTCACGACACCGGGCACCGGAGCCGCCAAAACTGCTTCTGCTATATTTGCGAGCGCGTCAGGCTTGCAAGCCAGTCGGAGAACTTTTCATTCGCCGTTCGACGTTGCCAGTCAGCCAGGGTGTAGGGTCTGGAGGCTGCGAGATCCTTGTTGAAGATTTCCACCTGGGATGCAGCGACGCCTCTGTCAAAGAAATTGACGTTGGCTTCGTCGTTGAGGCGAAGCGCGCGATCATCGATGTTTGTCGATCCGATCGACGTCCAGATATCGTCCACGATCACGAGCTTGCAGTGATAGAAGGTCGGCTGATATTCGCTGATTTTAACTCCCGCTTCCAAAAGCTCCCCCCAAAAGTGCCGTGACGCCTTCCTGACGATCCGAGCGTCGGTCTGACTGCCGGGAATTAGGATTTCGACCTGCACTCCGCGGCGGCGAGCTTCCAGAAGCTGGGCTCTCGTCATCTCGTCCGGCACGAAATAAGGGGTGGCGATACGTATACTTCGCCCTGCGGATGCCAGCGCCGTCATCAACGTCAGGTGCATCACGTTGCGCTGATGCGGTGAACTCACCACAATCTGCGCTGCGTTTTCGCCCTGTGGCACAAGCTCCGGAAAGTAGCGATTCCCCAACAGCAATTCGCCTGTGGCTTCGAGCCAATGTTCGGCAAACGCCGCCTGTAACTCGGCCGCAGCCGGTCCTTCGATCCGATAGTGATTGTCTCGCCACTCGCTTGGCGAGCGGGCATCCCCGTCCCATTCGTCCCCGATTCCGACCCCTCCAGTGAATCCCAGACGACCATCCGCGATCAGAAGTTTGCGATGAGTGCGGTTGTTGAGACGATCGACCGTGTACCAACTGACGGGCCGGAAGCGGACGACTTGCACGCCGGCTTCATGCATCCGCGTGATGAGCGCCTGATCCATGGGAATGCTTCCGACCCAATCGAGCAGGACCTTAACGCTCAAGCCCTCGCGGGCCTTGGCCGACAGAGCGTCGGCAAACTCATTTGCAACGTTGCCGCGCCAATAAATGTACGTTTCAAAGCTGATCGTTTGCTGCGCCTCGCGGATGGCCCGCAACATCGAAGGAAAGATCTGATTGCCGTTAACGAGCGTCTCCACGGAATTTCCGGGAATATAGTTCGATCCGAAAAGCGCTCCCATGGAGGTTTTGAGCTGACGATCGTCTGAAGCGAGGCTGTGCGCCAGCGGCTGACGCAGTTCCTGCGGGTCGGGCAACAGGTTCCCGATAAGGACGCTCCCCGCCACGCCAAGTGCAGCAGATACGGTGCCAATGACCATCTGACGGAGTCGGGAATTCATTTGGCCCGCAAGTTAGAGAATTGCCGCTGGAACGAGCGCAAGGCTTGCGCTCTCGAAAACTCAACGCGCGAATTCGGCCGCGAGTTTCATCGCAGTGAGCTGGGCCGCGCAGCACATCGCGGATGGCTATTCCACGCGCATATGGTTGGGCGGAACCGAGCGCGCCGTGGCGCCGGAGCAGCCACGTTTGTCCTTAACAACCAGAGGCCGTTCTCGTCCGGAAATTGTTCGAGATCCTTGCCGCCCGAGGCTGGCCCATCAGGAAAAGCTCGACCAGGCAGCGAGCGCGCAACATGATCTAAGCCTGTCGATCGATAATTTGGCTTGGAGGGGAATACGATCCAGCGGGAGTTCACTGCGGCATGTCAGACGACGATACAGCCCCGCAAAACAGTTCGTCAGTTGTGGAACTGATCATCATCCGGTAGTCCAAACGCCAAACCCGCAGAGTTAAAAGGGCCGGTTTGGCAATATGTCCCGCGAGGCCGGTTCAAAATCCTGATCTCTGCGAATAAGCTTCACAGCGTTGAAACACGCGCGGTTACATGGACTGGGCGGCAAGTGCCGTTTGCGCCTGAAGGCGGCATGATGGCCTGGACATGGGAGATTAAAGCGAAACGACTGCGGCGGAGCCGTTGGCTTCGAGGGAAAGCTGGTCCTGGAGCTGAAGGGTGAGAGACGATGTCGAGTTGGCAATGACTTGCATGTCTTGCAAATAAGATCACGTGTTCCGTTCCGCGTTTTCTCCTTTGGGTAAGAGACAGATTAGCCAGCAATTTTCCGCGGACTATCATCAGGTGCTTATATCGGGTATGATAGCGGGGTTTTCAGCGGCATTTACTTTGATCGTTGGCTTGTGAAGCGCCTCGCGCTCAGGAAGTGGAAATGCGCGCATTTCACTTCTCTATCGCTCCTCTGAGCTCCGGAGAGCAAACGGTCTACCAGTATAACCTGATGCTGCTTCGCCTTCAGGAGGCTACAACTTGGCGGATGGGCCATGACGAGAGGAACAAATTCGACCAATTGGGAATCTGCTTGCGAGCCTACGAGGCCACGCTGTGGCGAGGTGGTATGGAGGGGTACCCACTCAAATGCGCCTGAAAGGTGTTAAATAATCCGATTTCGCCGGACGTTATTCGTGCATCGACGTGAAGACGCGCATCTCCGACGCCGCCGGCCCTGGCAGCGACAGCAAGCGCGGCTACGCCGAAGCATCAAAACCTTAACGCCTTACGGTCGATATGCCCAAGAGCGGCAAGACAATCGAGCGGTGGCCGAAGGCTGAAGTGGGTCGGGATCACACCCGACTTCACATGTGGCCGCAGCTTGGTCCTGCGCCAGCTTCATGGCGAACCTATCGCCCCTCACCTGGGGAGGAAAGAAAGCAACTCTTTGCAGACTGATTCGACCGCCCGTGGAATGGGGCCAAGTCTCGACGAACTGCCCGAAGACGTCGATGAACGTCTCGGCTCGAAACGCGCTTGCAGCATTCGAGGCGACCGCTTGCGTTCGATCAATTCGAGGTCGCGCGTGCCGGCGCCTGCGTCAGCCTCCGGGCCGCTGCACGGGTGTTGACGCAATAGGCATAGAGCGAGGTCTGCGCGTAGATGATGGGCCGGCTGCGCCTGGGCATCAATCCGGATCTCGGTGATCGAGCTCCCATCCGGCGCGAAACAATGGATCGGGCGCCCGGCAAAGGTCCAGATGTTGCTGGCGGCATCGACCCAAAGCCCGTCATGAGACCGTTCGGACAGGTCGCGAACTTTGAGTTTTTCATTTGAGGTGCTTGGCCCGCGCGCACGTGACGAGGTCGTTCGTTCACACGAGAACAGGGCGCCGGGATAAGACGTTTCCCAAGTTGGACGCAAGGAGCAGGACGTGTTCAAGGGCGTCGAAATTCGTCGCCTGCGAGTAAAAGAGTACATCTTGCGTGTGACACCGACGGCATCCGCCCGCAGCTGCTGCGACATCCGCTCACGCACACGAACTGGCATCGCGTCGCCATCGCCGCGCGTCTCGGTTGATGGTTTCTCGATCATTCTGCCCCGATCTGTCGGGTGTGGCCATCATCGAAGCCGACCGATCAACCCGATCTGGTAAACTCCCGCAGACGGCAGCTGCACATCGGGGAATGCTCACGATCCACACGGAACAGATCACGATCGCGGCAGTTGCAGGGGAACGAGCGGCAACGGGCCGCCCGTTCGCCCTGGCGACTTCATCGCGATAATCATGGTGCGCCGACATTTCCGCAACGCCTGTCGGCCGCGCCCACGAGAAGTCCGACGCCTAATCGCCACGCCTGAATTCCGATCAAACCAGGAGACCAACATGGCCACCACTGCACCCAAAGTCCTCGGCGACATGTTCCACGACATGCTCAAGGACGTCTATTATGCCGAGAAGCAGATCCTGAAGGCTCTGCCGAAGATGGCCAAGGCGGCTAAGTCGCCCGAGCTCAAGAAAGCTTTCGAGACTCATAAGGCCGAGACCGAGGGGCATGTCGAGCGCCTCAGCGACGTCTTCGAGGCGATCGGCAAGGCACCCCGGGCCAAGACCTGCGATGCGATCCTTGGGATTCTAGAAGAAGGAAAGGCGGTTATGGAGGACTACGCCGATAGCCCCGCTCTCGACGCCGGCCTGGTCGCCTCCGCGCAGGCGGTCGAGCACTATGAGATGACCCGGTATGGCACTCTTAAGGCTTGGGCCCAGCAGCTCGGTCACAAGGACGCGGTCGCCCTGCTCAACGAGACGCTTGCCGAGGAGACTAAGACCGACAAGCTGCTGACGCAGCTGGGCGGGCCGGCGAACATGGCGGCCGTTGCTAAGGCCGAAGCGGCCTAACCGTAGTCCTCTAACGGAAGGCCTGTCGAGCAGCACTCGGCGGGCCTTTTGTATTCCGCTGGCCGAATCTCGGAGTATTGCTCACGATCGCGCGGGCATTTCAGGCCCGCCTTATTCGCTAAGCTGATGAACATCGCGATCAGAAGGCGCCGCGGCCTGATGTTCGATCCGTCCGCGAAGATATCCAGGACAACAACCTGGGCCAGCGCCTCCTTCAATCGATGGTCACCCACCAAACGAAGACGAAAGCGCTCTTGGGTAAAAGCGCGTCCGCCATTGGGTAACTGTCAGGTGGCCTAAGAGGCGAAAGGGTGCGATTTCGCCATTGACGTCTGCAAATTTTCTGGCGTCCGCGGCTGCGGCGAGCTGTCGAGATGTGGTGTCCCCATCTAAGCGAAATAAGGTCCGCGTCAGCGGGTCGGCGAGCAAGCCATAATATTCGTTCACGGGTATGGCTGTGACCAGAGCATGTGGCGGTTTGTCGTGCCATACTTTGAGGCCACCCATCGCATCGTGCTGCTCGATCCGGTCGGCGCCGGCCAGTCTGATTCCGTCGCCTATGACCCGGTAAAATATTCGAACCTCGCGGGTTACGCCGACAACTTGGCAGAGGTCGCGGATGAACTGGCCCTCTCCGAAGCCATCCTTGTCGGACACTCGCTGAGCGCGATGATTGGTGCGCTGGCTTCGATCGAGGCGCAGGGTCGCTTCGGGAAGCTCGTGATGGTCTGCCCATCACCTCGCTACATCGATGACGGGAACTACCGCGGGGGCTTTTCGCGGAAGCAGATCGAAGCGCTGCTCGATTTTCTCGCGCTAAATTACCAGGGCTGTGGCGACCGCGATCATGGGCAATCCTGCGCGGCCGGAGCTAGCAGCCGAGCTGAGGGCAAGTTTCTGCCGGGCGGACCCTGACATTGCGAGAGACTTCGCTCGCGTGACTTTCATGTCCGATAATCGCGCGGATCTCAGGAAAATTACGATTCCAACACTGGTGTTGCAATGCAGCGAGGATGTGATCGCTCCGTCTGAGGTCGGAGAATTTGTCCGCGATCAGATTAGCGACAGCCGATTGATCGCGCTCAAAGCGACCGGCCACTGCCCAAATCTCAGCGCGCCCGAGGAAGTGGCCGCGGCGATCCGCAGCCTTGTCTGATCTTTCGGCCCACGGCGTGCATGCAAATCCATTTGAGGACATCTATCAGAACGCGCCCAGCGGATATTTGGTTATCGCGCCAAATGGTCGGATCGCCATGGCGAATCGCACGGCGGCAGCGTGGCTAGCCTACGAGCCTGAAGGACTGATTGGACGAGGCCTGTTCGACGTCCTCACTCTAGTGGATTGAGGCGGACGCTTGGTACCCGCCGGAGGGCGCCCATACGGCTGGGGTAAGAGCGGCGGGGCCGTGCCCATTTGCAGACGTTCTGGAAAGTCGCAGGATGGGTGGGACGCTGAAGTGTGACTACGGCTGCTGAGAGCCCGCGTCCGTCTTTCCTGGCAGTGTATCGGTCCGAGATTTGGGAACGCTACGGTCAGGACCGAAGCATTTTTCACTTCGATGCTGCCATAACCGCCTGACCCGCGTCAGGAGCTAATATTGTGTCGTCTCTTTCAGTGAAGCTGCCGTTCTTCGGCTGGTATACGGTCGCAGCGACCTTTGTTCTGGCGATATTTGGGTGGGGCGTCGGTTTCTACGGGCCACCCATATACCTGCAAGTTGTCGTCGAGCGCACCGGTTGGTCGGTGGCACTGGTCTCTGCGGCTGTAACCCTGCATTTTTTGATCGGCGCGGTGGTGATCGCTAATCTGCCGCGCCTTTATCGAAGGCTGGGTGTTCCCGTGGTGACGAGTCTTGGAGCAGCCCTGCTCGCTGCCGGGGTCCTCGGCTGGGCGATTGCTGGCGAGCCGTGGCAACTGTTCTCTGCTGCTCTGTTGAGTGGCGTGGGGTGGGTCGCGATGGGAGCCGCAGCTGTCAATGCGATCATTTCTCCCTGGTTCGTGAGCTCTCGCCCTGCGGCTCTATCGATGGCCTATAACGGGGCCAGTATCGGCGGTGTGATTTTCTCCCCATTATGGGTTGCCCTCATCCTCGCCATAGGTTTTCTCAAGGCGGCGATCGTGGTCGGCACCGTAATGGCTGTCGCGATCTTTACACTTTCGATCTTTGTTTTTTCGAAATCCCCGGCACAACTAAACCAGTTCCCCGATGGCATTCGGCCGAGCGAAGTTCCGGCTGCAGTCCCCCCTTCGGCTGCGGCGGCATTGCCCAAAGGGTCGCTTTGGCGGGACCGCCGTTTCCTGACACTAGCCGCAGGGATGGCGTTTGGCTTGTTCGCCCAAATTGGCCTTCTTGCACATCTGTTTTCCTTGCTCGTCCCGGCAATCGGGCCTCAAAATGCCGGGCTGGCAATGGGGGGCGCAACAGTCGCTGCGATCGTAGGTAGGACTGTGGTCGGGCTTGTCATGCCTGCCTCAGCGGACCGTCGTCTCGTCGCTTGCGCGAGCTATGCGGTGCAGATCGGCGGATCATTGACCTTTTTGATTGCGGGCGATGCCAACGTAACCCTGATGATCATTGGCGTCGTTCTGTTTGGTGCAGGTATTGGCAATGCCACATCCCTACCGCCGCTCATCGCGCAGGCCGAATTTGCGAAGGCCGACGTTGCCAGAGTCGTCCCGCTGATCGTTGCTATCGGACAGGCGAGCTACTCTTTTGCGCCGGCAGCGTTTGGCGCTCTACGAACGATGTCGCCATCTGGAACTTCGGACTTCGACGGCACAATGCTGTTTGCGGCCGCTTCCGTGGTGCAAGGAGCCGCCATTGCGAGTTTCCTATTGGGGCGGCAAACGCGCTAGTGGATTGTGTCAAACGCCTGATGCCCTCTGGCCGCTGCCGCGATGATTTCGTCGGGGTTGGCCTTCCAGCGGAAGGGCATCGGTTCGCAGTGATGCTCGGCGAGATGCGCAACGGCTTTCCGTTCGGCAGCGGGCGTCACCACTTCTTTCCCAGGAGGTCCTTCAGCGCCACATTGTCGAGCGTGGCGTCGGCCAGAATGCGCTTGAGCTTGGCGTTTTTCGAGCGCCCGCAGCCGCACAGCTTCGGACACTTGCATGCCTTCAAGCGCAGCTTTCCACTTGACGGGGCAGCCATCGCAGACACCGTGCTTCGGCAAAGTTCCGCGACCGGAATACCGGCCTCGTGCTCCGACAGTATCCCGATGATCTGCTCGTCCGAAAAGCGGCTGCGCTTCATGCTTTGGTCCTCATCTCTGGCCAGAGCGAAATTCATGGGTTGGAGGAGCAACGTCACGCAGCTTCGTGCCCGTGGCCGTCGCAACAAGAGCTCCTGGAGCACTCTGCCGATCTCAGTCCTGCGTGGCCTAGCGCATGAGCCCTGCCGCCCGCAGCGCATGCTCGATCGCCTTTCCGACGTCTGCCGTATGATCCCGAACACGCAACTCTGGCGCCGAGATCGTACTGGCGGCTTGCTCACACATCGGGGCCGATGTCAGCCTCTCAACCGGACCGGAAAAGGAGGGCTCCGATATCGAGTCGGTCAACGTCCAAAACCGGGCGATGTGATGCGTTGACGAGATTCCTGCGTCAAGCATAAAGGCCCCGGGAGTTCCAATTTCGTCCGAGCCATCAAGTGGAGTTCCGTGCCCCATCCCCGCGATCGTGAACGCCTCGATCTTTGGAACACCGGCCTCATTGCACCAGACTCGCTGGACATGTCCGCCGAAGGCGTTCTCTTTTGGACTGACTCCTTGGGCGCCGTGGAGCCCTCGCCATTGTGCGACAATGGCATCCATGTTCGCGGGAGCTACGGTCACATCGGCAGTGCCATGCCAAACCGAGAGTGTCGGCCAAGGCCCTTGATGGCTGGAGGCGCCACGCACCATCGCCTCAAGTTGCCGTTTCGACGGAAGATTGTGGCCCCTCATCCGCTCGAACGCCTCGGGTACCGTTGTCGCGCAAGCAAAGGGCAGACCCGCAATGATTGCGCCGCTCGCGAAGAGCTCGGGATAAGTCGCGAGCATCACCGACGTCATCGCGCCGCCAGCAGACAGCCCGGTGATGAAGACCCGCTGGCTGTCAAGGCTGTGGACCTCAAGCATTCTTTTGACCATTTGCGCGATCGAGAGAGCCTCTCCGGACTCTCGCCTGATGTCTTCCGGCACGAACCAGTTGAAGCAGAGGTTCGGATTATTTGCCCGCTGCTGTTCAGGGTAGAGCAGCGCGAAGCCACGTCGGTCCGCAAGCTGAGACCAACCAGCACCGTGATCGTAGCGTGCTGCCGTCTGCGTGCAGCCATGCAGCACGACGACCAGGGGCGCGTGATCCGGCATATTTTTGGGTAAATAGCTGTACGCTCGAAGCGCGCCCGGGTTGGTACCGAACTCATTGAACTGCGATAGCCGCGATGGTGTTGCCGGGCCTGCTGCGTAACCCCTCCTCTGGTTCGATCTCAGGCTTGCAATCGTGTCGGATAGGTTGCGCATCGTGACCGTCCTAAGCAGTCATGCCGGGGTGACATGACAACAAGTCAAACTGCTGCGCACTCATAATGTTGCGTCGCACAATAAATGATCTGAACGCCAGCCGTCATCAGCTCACCCAGCGGTCGGCTGTCCTGGCGTCTAGGCGTCCACGCGGATGCGAAACGATGCTGTCGTCGGAGAGGCTGGCGGTCGTTAGCGTCACCGCCGCAGTTCTCCATTGCCATTCATGGAGCGTCCCGTTGCGATCTCGTCGGTCTACGATCAGTCAACCATGATGCCGAATGCCCCAAGGGCGATTCCCTTCTTCTTCGCGCCGGGATACTCCTTGCGGTCGGCCTGATTAGTTCATGTCGCCGTGGGCGTGAACGGGCGACGCCGGGTCCAATTGGTCTGCTGCATGGAGCTGCGAGCGACGTCATGACGGCATCCGACGCGATGAAAGGCAATGCGAAGACGGCGGGCGATCGGAGGAGTGTCGCAGCCGGAGGATTGTCATCCACGGGACGGCCGACGCGATAGTCCATCCCTTAAATGGCGAACCGGTTTTCGACGCCACACGGTCTGACGTGAGAGGTCATGGGGAGCTCGCATCCTATATCAGGTCAACGGGCGAGCGAGTGACCCACACATCGGTAGCTGCGGCCCGAGGTCGCTGCGTGCTGACAGTTCAAGGGAGCGGTTGCTCCTGGTGGACCGCTCCGGCACGTTCATTGTCCCATCGGCACCAGTGGCTTCCCGCGAGATGATCCGCTTTTTTGGAGATGCAAAGCTGACGACGGACGGAGTCCAATGCTGCTTGGCTGCAAAAGAGGAAGTCGGGGCTCGAGCGAGCCCCGACCTTCTTGATTTACCGGCCGCCGAAAAGCGATCCGAGGTCGATTTCCTCGTCGCGATGTTTGCCGCCGAGCTGAGCGGCCGTCCACGCTGCAGCGGCGCCCAGCAGCAAGACCGCCGCTGTCATGAATGCCGTAATCAAGGCAATCTTGCGGGCACGCTCGGCGGCTTGCTTGGCTGTCTCCTTCGCCTGCTCCAACTTGGCAAAGGCATCATCGACCCGCTTTTGAGCTTCGGGCTGAGGGATGTTCAACCGGGCCGCGACGCGCGAGGCGAGGTAGTCCCTATCGGCCTGCTCAAGCTTTCCCGACGTCAGGCCGGTCATGAAAATCCGTGAGGCTTCCTCGCGCTCTCCGGCGGTCGGGGGCGTCGTGCCCGTCGATCGCATGACCGAGTCCAGCGCCGATCCCAGCGGGTCGGACTGCTGAGTGATCAAAGCGGCCGCACCGCTTGAAGCGGCGGCTCCACCAGTTGCCGCGGTTTTCGCCGCGCCAAAGAGCGAGGAGCTTGCCACCATCGTGATGATCAGCGCTCCAGCCGCCCAGACCACAAGGCCGTGCGCACCATCGCGAACATTCCGTTCATGATCGCTGGCGTCAGCCGCCGGTCGACGCATCCTGCCGGCTAGGTAGCCGCCAGCACCACAAGCCGAGACAGTTATCCAGATGGCCCACAGGCCAGCTGCGATGGCGAGGGCCGTCATGCTTGAAGACCGGGTGGTGTCGGCTGAGACCAGGGACAGGCCGAGCGCGGAGCCGAACGCGGCCATGACGGTTGTGATGGCAGCCGACAAAACCGCGCCGCCGAAAATGGCACTCCACTCGAGATAGGAACCGTTCGAAGCGTTTGTCGAACCAGGAGGAGAAACAGCGATGCGTTCAGGGGTAATGGACATGGCTCAGCCCCCTATCGCAGACCGAGAAAGGACAGGATCGCCAGTACGACCACGATGAGGCCGATGATGTAAATGATGCCGTTCATGATGCCCTCCAACCCATCGCCACACATGTGACATCGACTGAACAACGGGCAGCGCATGATAGTTCCGCCCCCTAATTGAGCTCGTCGGAACCCTCGATCATTTGGCGGGTTAAGTGCGGCGGGTTGAGCAATCAAGGAGATCGTCATGGGCCGCGGAATATTGCTTTGGATGTTGGGAATTCCCCTGCCGATAATTCTTCTCCTCGCGTTTTTCCGCTGAAGCGCGACGGAGCGTAGAAGTCCTTGGTAAAATGACGCCGGCTTGACCGTGACTGGTTGAGCCGGCTCCAATGTCCTGTTGGGTGGTTCTTCGTCGATCCATCGAAAATGTAGGACATCGTCGATCATTTATCTTTTCCGGAGCAGGTCGAATTCTGACACCTTCAGTGAGCATTTTACGACCCCGAGCCCTAGTCGTTTAGAGCGGTGCTGCCTCATCCAATGCCCAGCGCAGAAGCTGGGACCTCAGCGACCATTTTGCGTTGATCGCCTTAAGAGCAAGGGTCTGCTGGCGCCAGACGACAGAAGGAGCCTTGTAAATCCGCCGCGCGATTGACGTATCCTAATCGCAACGCACCGGGAAACCCCGCGCCGTTTGCATGCAGCTCTCGATCGGTCGAAGCAACGATACAATAGCGAGAAATTGCGCGCGACGCCCCAGTCAGTTGGCCCGCCGCTTCGATTTTTGGACCTGGTCAGGTTCCCGCTCGCTCTCCAACCGCCCCTCAACTGCCTCAACGACACGACGTTCAAGTGTACGGTCGAGTTCGAGCAGGTCGGTGTTGGCGTGCTCTGCGGACGATGCGCTTCAAAAAACTCCCGCTCATAGCGGCCGTCGGAGGCATTCAAAAACGAAACGCGGATAAATCGCAGATTGCCCGCTTCGTCCGCCGCTCTGCTCATTGACCAGGATAGGAAGTGTCGATCCGTCCACTACGGCCAGCGCGACTTCTATCGAACCGCAACAGTATGCGGCGATAGATATCCAGACAGATGCCGTTGACGGCGAAGGCCTCGAGCCGCTCGATCGATGGGTCGTTGGGAACCAATCGGAGCCAGCGGCGTTTTGAAGCTTGGCGTATCTGCCGGGCGGGGAGTTGCCAGTTTCCATTTCGGCGTCGATCTTTCGGCCGGATTGAACTGTGACCCGCCGTCCATGGAAAGGTCTAAGGATGTCGAACGTTGAGGAATTCCCGTTACACCGCCAGCTCACGGAATTCGAAGCTCTCGTGGCGGCGGCTCCAACGGCGCTCGACGCGATCCCTGGGGCTGTTTATCTTTGCGATAAGGACGGATGGCTCGTCCGCTACAATTCGGAGGCGTCTGGTCTATGGGGGCGGACTCCGAGCCTCGATAGTCCGAAAGAACGCTTCTGCGGATCCTACCGCCTATTCCTTCCCGACGGCACGCCGCTTCCTGCCGACGACTGCCCGATGGCCGATGCGGTCCGCGTGGGGACCGCGACCCGGAATGCTGACGTCATCATGGAGCGCCCGGACGGCACGCAGTTCACTGCCTTGGTCAATATCCGTGCCTTGAAGGATCACAACGGCAATATTCAGGGTGCAATCAATTGTTTTCAGGATATCTCCGCGCACAAGGCAATGGAAGAAGAGGTCCGGTGCAAAACCAGCGACCTTGAAGATTTTTTCGAGAACAGCGCTGTCGGCCTTCATATCGTCAGTGGCGAAGGCATTATTTTGCGGGCCAACAAGGCAGAGCTCAATCTCCTAGGATACACAGCCGAGGAGTATGTCGGGCGCCATATTGCGGAGTTCCATGCCGATGCGCCGGTTATCGGCGACATCCTCCAAAAGCTCACGTGCGGGGAAAGGCTCGAGCGTTATCCTGCGCGTCTCCGAGCAAAGGATGGTTCGATCAAGTATGTCCTCATCACGTCGAACAGCCGGTTCAGCGATGGTAAGTTCGTCAGCACCCGCTGCTTCACGATGGATGTCACGCATATGCGGGCAGCGGAACGTGCTCGCCGCGAAAGTGAAGAGCGCTTGGCGGCGACTTATGAAGCGGCGACGGTCGGTATCGCGGAGGCCGATGAGAACGGTCGCTTGCTTCGGGTCAACGATGCTCTTTGCAAGATGCTCGGCCGTTCGCGCGATCAGCTTTTGGCCATGAGATTTTTTGATTACACGGACGAAGACGACCGCGCCGAAGATGCCGCAAACTACGGCCGCCAGGTCAGGGGCGAACTGGACAGCTACTCGATCAGAAAGCGAGCCCGCAAGCCCGACGGTGCCACGGTATTCCTGGACGTTTACGGATCCGCCGTTCGAGATGAAGAAGGACATTTCCTGTACGGCGTACGTGTGCTGCGCGACGTGACGGATGCCAAGCGTATGGAGGATCGCATTCGCGAGAGCGAGCAACATATGCGCGATCTTCTGGAGGGCTTGCCGGCCGCCGTCTATACCACCGATGCAAATGGCCGGATCACGTTCTTCAACAAGGCCTGCATCGACATGGCGGGGCGAACACCGCAACTCGGCGACGAGTGGTGCGTGACATGGCGGCTCTACACGCCGCACGGCGCGCCGCTGCCGCACGATCAATGCCCCATGGCGGTTGCCCTTAAAGAAGATCGGGCCGTTCGTGGCGTCGAGGCCATCGCGGAGCGACCTGATGGCACCTTTGTGCCCTTCATTCCGTATCCGACGCCGCTGCATGATGCGGATGGCAGGCTGATCGGCGCAATCAACATGCTCGTGGATATCACGGAGCGCAAGCAAGCGGAAAACCGCCAGAAGACGCTGATCGATGAACTGAATCACAGGGTCAAGAATACATTGGCGACCGTGCAATCCTTGGCAGCTCAGACGGCACGACATTCCGACAGCCTTCAGGATTTCAGCCAGCGATACGAAAAGCGATTGCTGGGGTTGGCCCGCGCACACGACCTGTTGACGACGCGCCATTGGGAGGATGCTCCTCTCGACTTTCTGGCCCGTGAGGTCCTTGCCCCTTTGTCGGCGAGCTTCGGCGAGAGGATCAGGATCGATGGGCCCTCGATACCCCTGAATCCGAGGGCGGCCCTCAGCCTGACTATGGTGCTGACAGAGCTGGCTACTAACGCGACGAAGTACGGCGCTCTTTCTTCAGAAACGGGTATGCTGGCGCTTGCTTGGCAGATGAGAGAAGCCACAACGCCCACACTCGATTTGCTTTGGCAGGAGAGCAAGGGACCTCTGGTTCAGGCGCCTACTCGACGCGGCTTCGGCAGTCGGCTGATTGAAAGGTGCATCGAACGCGATCTGAACGGTGAGCTCGACATGATCTTTGATCCACAAGGGTTGCGTTGCCGGATTTCTGTTCCGCTGGAATCTACCGGGAATGGATAGTCTTACTGGGTTGCGGGTTCTTGTCGTCGAGGACGAGGGCAGCGTGGCGCTCCTCATTGAGAGTATGCTCGAAGATCTGGGATGTGAAGTTGCCGTTTCAGTTGCGAGTTTGACAAAGGCGTTGAAGGCCGCCCAGACTGAAACGCTGGACTTCGCGGTTCTCGACGTCAACCTCGGTGGCGAACTTGTCTTTCCTGTCGCTGAAGTTTTACGCGGACGGCAGTTGCCCTTTATCTTCAGCACGGGATACGGCCGCGTCGGCGTGCCGGAGACCTTCAAAGACTATGAAGTTCTGAACAAGCCGTACACGATTGAAGACCTGAGAGCGACGTTGTTGTCGATGTTCAACAACGGCCGTTCCCTCAGCGACGCGTGAACTGCGCTGATCATAGCGGTTGGAGGTGCTCATGGAATTGCAAGGACTGCGTGTTTTCCTCGTTGAAGACGAAGGCCTGGTGGCTATGTCTGTCGAGGATATGTTGTCCGATCTGGGCTGTGTCGTGGCGACGCAAGCCAGTAGCTTGCCGGAAGCCATTGAAATGGCGCGAGCAGGAGGCTTTGACGTTGCGCTGCTCGACGTGAGCCTGCATGGGAAGCAGGTTTTCCCCGTCGCCGAGTTTCTTTCAGAGCAAGATATTCCGTTCGCTTTTGCGAGCGGATATGGGCGCACAGGTTTGCCCGAAGGATTTCGCAATCGACCGGTCGTCCCCAAGCCATTTGAGATCGACGAACTTTCGGCGGCGCTCACGGCAGCATTAGCACGATAGCTGGAAATCCCATCCCAGACAAAATGGCCCGCGAGCGGCGCGCACCATTCGTCTAGCTAGTGAGAAGGGCGTTCATTTGCCAGGAGGCGCTCAACCGCCCGCGCTGCTAGCGGTGGGTCCGGATCCTCGCGCCATAGCTCCAGTATGATCTCGGCCAACTGAATCCGCGCCCTGTTCCGCGACTGGGCGCCGATCGTCTCCACGCTGCTTGCGCCCATCCAGGCCGCAAAGCGGCGGCCAGCTTCGCAAGTTGCTCAGACCCGGCGATGATCGAGCAAAAGGGCATGCAGCCTTATCGCACACCGCCCTGCGCTACTGCAATCAGCAGATTGGAACGGTCACCTCCGCATTGTCAGCGCAAAACCGGTGAAAGCTGCTGCTCGATAACGGAGCGGGCAGCGGAAAAGGTGGCCATTGCGTGCGGGAGTGCCGCCTGTTGCTCTTCTAACAGAAGCAGCGCGGTCTCATACACTTCACGGATTTCGGCGGGTTGCAGGACGCCCTTCTGAACGAGGCAGCGCAGCAAAGTATGCGATGATCGCCGAGGCAACGAGGTTCCCTGCGGCCATTCCGTTCGATAGATCCGACGGCATAGCGCTCACTGTGCCGCATGCTGCGACGGCTCCGGCACTTCGTGGCCTTCCACCATGTAAAGATTGATCTTGTTGCGCAACGTGCGGACGGCAATGCCAAGCAGATCCGCGGCCTGGGTGCGATTACCCCCTGTCTCCCGCAACGTCGCGAGGATCAGATCACGTTCGACATCAGCAATAGGCAGCCCAACGAGCTGCTCCATGGCAGCCTGATCCGGGTAGAGGTCGTGCATGGCACGGTCCTTTCTGAGCCCCCCTGAGACAGGGGGCGCCTCCTCGGTTAACAAATGGTAAATTGCCTTCCGCGGCGCCGACTCTCGGGAGTCAATAGACCAGCGGCGGCGGGGCAATCAGATCTGGACTGAGGCGCTCAATGAAGGCCGCGCCCCTGTGGAGGCCATTTTGGCTAGCCCCCGAAAAACTGTTTAGAGTCCGTTTGAGAATGCTCAAGGATGGACGATCCGCCGCAGCATGAGGCTTCCGAGCGCGACATGGATCATGGCTTCGGAGACGTCGAGGCGCTGTTCATAGTCTCGGACGAGGGGTCATCCAGGCGAAGGTGCGCTCAACCACGCATCGCCTTGGCAGCACCTTGGAAGCCTGGTTCCTTGTCGGTTCGGCAGACGATCTCGATGACGAAGTCGCGATAGGCGGCGGCGTTCATGAGGGTGCGATCATAGGTGCCGTCGGCGAACAAATACTTGAGCCGGGGCCAGCGTTTGCGGATGGCGGCGACGATGTGCTGGGCGCCGGCGCTGTCGGAGATGTCGGCGGTGGTGAGATTGATCATGAGCAGCCTGCCATCTGTATCGACGGCGAAATGGCACTTGCGGCGACCACTTTCTTGCCGGCGTCAAACCCCGCTTTTCCGCCGCCGGCGCCTTGATCAACTGGCTGTCGACCACGGCCGCGGTCGGGCTCTGCTCCCGGCTCTCACGCTCGCGATCGAGCATCAGCGCGACGTCATGGATCGTTCCGAACAGCAGGCGGCGAACGAACCACCGGAACCACCAGTAGACCGTCTGCCAGGGTGGGAAATCGTTCGGCAGCCGCGAGCCGCCACCAGTTCGGGCCAGATTGCGCAGCGCCTCGAGCACCTCGCGAAGGTCCGTCGTCGGCTTGCGCCCGCGCTTCGCACGGTCGGCGGAAACGGCTCGATGAAGCGTCACTCCTCATCCGTCAGATCAGTCGGGTAGCGCTTCGCGCGCTTCTCACATCCAGCCATCCGGCCACGTCTCGCTCAGATCCACATCCCAAGCTTGAATCACGCCGCCGCTAACGCCTCAACCCATTCTCAAACGGTCCCTTAGTGGATCAAACAACGCCGCCAGACCGAAGGCCAAATTACCCGGTTCAAGCTCGTCAAGAGGCAGATGTATAGCCGAGGAAAGATCGATCTCCTCCAGGAGCGCCTATCGGCGCGAAATGACTGAAAACGTCAGCGGGATTGCGTCAGAGCCAAACTTGCACGCCGAAACACAATGAGGATTTCGCCGCTCGACCTGTTTGCAGCGTCGTGCGAGGCGAAGATGCTTAGGCGGAACGCCGGGAGGCGAGGTTCTGCGAAGCGCGCGATCGATCCAGAATCACCGCGATCTCTAACTCCGCCGTCGGCCGAAGCGGCCGGCGGCATAGGCTCATATCCTAGCGGGTTCGTTTGCGGCCGAGCGACTCAGAAAGGCCAGGGTGACCTGCTCCATGTGCTCCGCAAGCCAGTTACCCATGACCATTTCCTGCTGCAGGATGCGCTGGCAGACCGCGCTCGTCTCGGGATCACCGCAGTGATCGGCGGCTGCGATCAGGACCTTATAAGCAGCGACTTCCACATGCTCGAACGCATAGCCGGCCATGGCGCCCTTGATGACCTCGTCGGAGGCCATCATGCCGCAGACGCCCTGACCCATGGCCGCAAACCGACCGATCAAATCCTTCATGGTCGAGCTGTCGCCACCGCGCCGCTCGATGCAGGAGATCAGCATGTCCGACTGTACGCGCGTTTCCTGCAAATGCGCTTCAATCCGCGCTTTGAGCTCCGGGTAATGCTCCAGCCGGCCCGCTATGGCGGAGAGCATCGTCTCCGCCTGCTTTTCCATGGCGTGCGCGTCACGCAGCCAGTTCATGAGGTGTTCTTCGGGCGATGTCATGCCGGAACCCCTAACGCGAAGCTTTGTAGAGCTTGGTCGCGATCTCGAACATCTCTTCTGGCGCGTAATTCGGCGTGAACGCGGATGGAACACCCGTTAGCTGATGGATCTTGCCACCGTCCGGCATGCCGTCGACCACCTCGAGCTCGCCCGGCGGGTCGCCGGCCAGTGCCATTTCGCCATTGCCCCAGATGCCGGCCATCTCAGTGTAGTCGCCAGGGCTGAAGGTATAGAGACGCCGGTGCGAGCCTTCCTGCAGATACTTTTGGCATTCGGGGATCTTGTCGAGATTGATGTTGGGCGTGGGCAGCATCTTCTCGATTTCAATGCCGGTAATCTGTTTCAGAGCCAGTGCATAGGCATGGGCATGCACGGAGCCCCGAACCAAGAGGTAGCCGCAGACCTCGCGGCCGGTCGGGTCGGTCAGGGTCTCGTAGACGCGCAGCTTGTGGAGCCGGGCGCCGCATTCGAGATGAAAATTGTGGAGCAGGTCGAACACGACATTGCCCGTGGTCGTGATGAAGTCGGTGTTCCATGAAACGCCATTACTGTTGACGGGTGTCGCGCCGCCGGCATTCGACAGAAACGCTGCAGCCAACCGCATATCCGACATGTCTGCGAAAGGCGCGCCGGAGAGGTCTCCACCGTCGCCCATATCGCCGTCCTTCTTGTCGGGGCCGTTGGCGATCATGGCGACGCCGTTGCTGACCAGCTCGACATGGCCGAGTTCTTCGGCGGTGATGCTGGCGACAAGGCTGTAGAACGGCCGCAGCTTCTCCTTGCTGCGGAAATTGAAGCTCTGGAACATATAGTTTCCAAGCGTCGACATCTCACCGTATTTTCCGCCCAGCAACTCCTGCAGGGCGGCGGCGGCATTGGGGTCGGCCTTCTTGGGAGCAGGCAGTTCTGCCTGAAGCTTGTCGACGCGCATGAACATGGTTGAACCTCCGTTGCTTCCGGCAAGAACGGAAGGGACAGGCCGATGTTCCGTAAAAAAGTACTTGTTTTTCAGATATCTAAAAACGCTGCCAGCGGCGACTAGAGGTGAAGGCAAACGAAACCGTGGCCGGCAGAGCGTGTGATGCACGCCGCCGGATCATCGTCTTTAATGACGCTTTATGCGGCCTGCCTATCCGTATCAAGGCTTCAGTTCAGCTCCAGCACGCGGAGAGCCTCCGAGGAGCGTTTCACTCGCTCCTCAACACTGGTCAACGCCTAGAACACCGGCGCTTCCACGCATTTCAATCGTTTCGGACTGCCTTACGGAATGAATCCGGCACGGCGACCGTCCGGGTTGACCCGATTTTGGTCAGGACGCGACCGCGCGACTTCAAGAACATGCGCAGCTCTGTGCGCTCACCCGCTGGCAAGTGAATGGCGGCGCTGCCCATGCGCAGGACATCCCGTGCGGGGCGAAGTGGCTCCAGTCGAACTCGTCCTGCCACCGCTCGCCGCACTTGTCCTCGTTCAAAATGACGGCGGATGACTTACCGCTTCGCTCAAGAAACGAGACCGGCTGGGCCCGTGCCGCGCAGAACCATGACTGGGAGCTCGCCGAGGATGTCGTCGAGTGCACGCTCGCGATCGAAAGTCCGTTCGCCGCCGGCGAGGATGTCGCGCCACGTTCCTTCCAGATTCGCCAGCCACAACGCGTTCCGCGACCCGAGAGTATTTCGCGCTCCATCCGCGCCATTGCCCCCATGTCGCGCGACAACGACAAGCAGGCGTTCCGAGCGAAGGCGCCGTTCGAAGGCCAGCGCCGCCTGCCCAAGAGGACCTTCGACGGCTAGCGGGCGGTAATCGCCATCGGCGTACAGTCGCGGAGCTGCGCGGCGGTCTGCAAGCAATGCCTCGATAAGGCGTTGCTTGACGCGGCCGTCTTGCCAGGTAGCCATCAGATCCGGAAGGTCGGTTCGATCGTTGATCATACGATGCGCCGCGTCGTAATCGACCGGGTGGCGATTGTCGGGGTCGACAAGCGACAGGTCCCAGAGCTCGGTTCCCTGGTAGAAATCGGGCACGCCGGGCAAGGTCAGCTTGAGAACGGTACGGGCAAGGCTTTTCAGCGCACCGCGGCGCGCCAGTTGCTGCGCCAACGGACGAAAATGCTCAAAGAACGCGCTGCCGGGCACCAACGCCCTCGCAATCAGATCCTTAGTGGCCGCTTCGTATCCTTCTTGAGGATTGACCCAGCTGGTATGGCTCTTGGCCTCGCGAAGCGCCTTCTCCGCCCATCCCTGCATCCGCTGCCGAAAGGCTTCCAGCTCGTCCGTCCTGTCGCAGTCTAGCAAACTCATTGGCCAGCCGGCGAGAATCTGCTGGAGGATCAGGTGCCGATCATTTGCATCGGGAATGTCTGACGCTGCAATCTCGCGGGAAAGCCTCTGCCAGTCCTGGGCTGCGTTCGCCCATTCGGATGGCATTTCGCTCAGTGCCAGCAGGCGGGCCCGCGCATCCTCGCCTCGTTTCGTGTCATGGGTCGCGGTGGCGACCATCGCGTGGGGCCAGGACCGTGAACGTTCGATATTTGAGGCATGAAAAGCGTCAAGCGAGACCCCAAAGGCGCTTGGTTCGCCGCCGACCTCGTTCAGCGCAAGCAGCGGACAGCGGCGATAGAAGAGCGTGTCCTCGATACTCTTGGCCGCTACCGGACCGGTTAGTTGCTGGAATCGACGTCGGAAACGGCCAATATGGGCCGCCAGCAGGCTCTCCGCTTCGACTTGACGGTCGCCGAGGAGCGTCTCGGCAATGAAAGTGTGGATGGTATTGTCGGGCAGCGCGCTGCGGGCGATCGAGGCAGCGACGACCTTCTCGACCAAGGCCCTGTCTTCGGGTGCGGCTTCTTCCGAGACATAGCTGCGGTAGACCGGAAACTCCACGACAATCTCCGTAAGCGCGCGGCGCATGGCATTGACCGTATAGTCTCGCGTACGCCTGTCGGCCGCGGCGATACGGGCAAGGTCCGAGACGACCACTTCGAGCTCGCTCGCAAAGCTGCTTTCGAGGACCTCGCGCTTCGCCCGCCGCAAAGCATCTTCGTACGTCTCCTGCCGGCCGGCGGCTTGCGCATACGCCTCTTCGATCGCCTTTGCGGCGGAGCGGTCGAGCAAGACCCCGTCGATCAGGTTGAGCGCATCGTAGCCGGTCGTACCCGATATCGGCCAGCCTCGCAGCGTTTCGCCATGTCCGAGGATCTTCTCTACCAGGATGTAAAAGCCCGGCCCGACCCGCGCCTGCAACGCGCGTAGGTAGCCCTCTGGATCCGCGAGCCCGTCAACATGGTCGATGCGGAGGCCTTGCACGCGTCCGGTCTTGACGAGATCGAAGATCAGGCCGTGCGTCCTGTCGAAGACGGAAGGCTCCTCTATACGAATGCCAGCCAACGTGTTGATGTCAAAGAAGCGGCGGTAGTTGATCTCGCTTGCCGCGACCCGCCAATAGGCCAGCCGATAGCTCTGCATCTCCAGCAATCGATGCAGGGTGTCGAAGCTTTCCGGGATATCGCGCGTCCCGTTGATCAGCTCGACCGCTCGCACAGCAGCCTTCCCAAACGCGTCGGATGTGGCGAACGCTGCCGAGAGGCGGCGTTTTAGAGCTTCGCACTCCGCAATGAGCGCCACGCCCGGCATCGCTGTGACAAGCTCGGATAGGGCCCTGAGCCGCACCGAAACTGTCAGCACCTCGCGGAAGGAAGGCTCTGAGGCATCGACTAGCATGAGGATCCGGTCCAGAACGACCGGATATGTCAGAGGATTGACCGGGAAGCGATGCTCGAAGTGGTGGATGCAGAAACCGCCTTCCTCTCCATCGAAGGTCAACTTGAGCTCACCTGCCTCCAACGCTTCGCTATAACGTCTTCCGAGAAATGGCAGGACCAGTTTTCCATTGGCACCTAGCCTCTCCCAGTCGATGTCGAAGGCGATCGCGTCGGGAGAAAGCCGACCCCATTCGATCACCGACTGCCACCAGGCGTTGTCCGCACCGCCGACTCCCATGTGGTTGGGAACGATGTCGAGCAACAGACCGAGGCCATGGCTCTTCAGCGCGTCGGAGAAGCGTAGGAAGCCATCCATGCCGCCAAGTTCAGGGTTGATCTCGGCATGATCGATGATGTCGTAGCCATGTGTCGAGCCAGGCCAGGCTTTCTGAAGCGGGGAGGCGTAGATATGGCTGATGCCCAGCTTCTCCAGGTAGGGCAAGATCGGTATCGCGTCGTCGAAGGTGAAACTGGCATGGAACTGCAGACGGTAGGTGGCTCGCGGCGGCGGAGCAGCCAGTGCCATCGCGCCATGTTGCCGGCTGCTACGGCCTTCATCGGCCAGCAATGCGCCCAACCGAGCTAGGCTGCCGCCTGGCGCGACGACTTCTCGCACGTCGTGCGAGAGCTTGCGTTGCCAGTTAGGGTGCCACGTGCTCGGGCCTGGCAGATTGGCTTGATTGAGTTCGCCAACAGCATCCTCTAGCTGAATCCCGGTCAAGGCCGAGCAGGCGCGCCCGAGATAGACGGCCGCAGCCTCGACCGGAGGATCCACCGGCGGATCACCGGCCGGCAGGAGGGACTGGGAGACAAGCGCCTCCGTCAGTCTGGCCCGGTCCAGAGCCCTCTCCTCATGCATCCTTTCCGCCTCTGATGCCGACGCGCGTCCGGCCGCGTGCCGCATGTCGAGATCCAGGCCTCGCCACCAACCTCTAAACGTGGGGAGATCGTGAGTGGAGAGCACGGCGAGCGCGCGTTCGGGATAAGCCTCCGGCGCCTTGAAATACCCATTCGCCTCGCGCTCGAAAGTCAGCACGCGGTAGCTGTAGAGACCCGATGCCATGATCGCGTCCGAAAACCCCTCTGGGCTCGTCCCGAGATCCTCGGCAACGACCATGCATCGGGCGCGATGGCTTTCTAGCTTCAGCACCGCAAGCAAAGCTTCGAACGGCATCGAGACGTAGGCGCCGTCAACGGCCCGCGCGCCCTCAGGGATGAGATAAAGTCGCTGCAGCTGGAATGCGTGATCGATGCGTACCGCTCCCGCATGGCGCATATTGGCGGAAACCATTCCCCGGAAGGCCGCAAGACCAGTCTTCTCCATAACGAACGGGTCGAACGGCGGCAGGCCCCAGTTCTGCCCTTCGGGACCGAGAAGGTCGGGTGGCGCGCCGATCGATAGCCCGGTCGCAAAATGCTCAGAGGTCGACCAGACGTCGGAGCCGTCGCGATCGACGCCGACCGCGAGGTCGCGGAAAAGCCCTATGCCCATGTCGGCATTCCTGGCGGTTTGATGCGCCTCGCCCAGTTGGCGGTCCGCCTGCCATTGCAGCCAGGCATGGAAATCAATGCGGTCGCGGTGAGAGGTGATGAACTGCTTCACGGCTTGGCCGTCCGCCCGGCGGAAGGCGTCGGGCCATTCGCCTACACTGCGCGCGCCTTCTGCGGAAAAATGTTCGGACAGCGCCTCGAAGACAGCGTGCATCACGAGAGGCTGCCCAGCGGCAGAGGAGAAGTCTTCGAAGCCTCGGTCTCCGTCTCTGCGGGATGCTTGCCAGACTGCCTGCAGTATCGGAAGCTTGGCTCGCCAGCTTGCGGCACGATCGACGAGTGCTGTGTCGCGTAGTGCGGCGAGCGAGGCTTGCATCTCGGCGTCTTCAAACATCGCCTGCGCACCGCTTTCGGTGAACCCGGCAAGTCGTCTCGGATCGATCAATTGTGCGTCTAGGAAGCGTCGCGACGAGGGCGAGTAAGGTGAGTTCTTCGTCAGGTCCGCGCAAAATAACGAATGCACGGGATTGAGGCCGAGAAAATCGGCGCCTAACTCTGCCGCACCCTCCGCTAGGTCGGCCAGATCTCCATAGTCGCCGATCCCGAAATTGCCCTGCGAGCGCAGTGAATAAACCTGCGCCGTCACGCCCCAGCGCCTTGTACCTCGCGCGACCGATGCGGGCTCGAAACATCGTCGCGGTGAGCTGATCAGCAGACTCTCGCATTCGATGCCTTTCGGCGCGAGACGCAGTTGCCAGTAACCGGCCGCGAGCGCCGGCAGGACGAGGAGCCGGCCGGAACGATCCGACTGGATTCGTCCCCTACCCTCGCGCGTGGCACCAGTCTCGTCGGTCAGCACGTAATCGAGTACGTCCATGTCCTGCGAGCCGGATAACGGCACCCGCGCGATTTGACCTGCCCTAGCAAAGCAGAACGGCGACACCGGCGACGCCCGGCGTTGCTCGATGAGAGCCAGGGCTTCACGCGCATGCGCTTCTGTATCGACCTCGATGCCGAGGCCGCGCAGCACGGCGCGCCGCGCCTCAAATGAAATCTCGACTCGGACGCCCGCAGCGTCAGCGTAGAATGCCCCGATGCCGACCAGATCAGCCAGTTTCCGTACCAACGCGTCGTGGGATTTCATAACGGCCTCGCCAGCATCATGCCGGTCCAAGGCGCCAGTCGGATAGATCCCGGTTGAATTGGCTTTTTGGCCGGCCAAATCGGTTGCTCGCCCTCCGCACCGCTGAATCCGAAGGTTTCGTTACCGAAATTGGCGATGAACCTTAAGGTGCCCGCGTCAAAGCGCCAGATCACGTCGAGCACATCCGGCGCGGGCCTTGACCAACGCGCGCCGCCGAAGCCGCTTTTCGTCAGCGGCACGACCTTCTCGCGGCGGACGCGCAGAAGCTCCCGTGTCTCGGCGAGGATTTGGCTGTGGGGCGGACGATCGGGCTCGCTCCAATCGAGCAATGAGACCGAGAAAGTCTCCGATACGGTCGGGTCGGGAATGCGCTCCCGCACCAGCTCGTCCTTGAAACGGCCGAAGCTTTCGAATTCCCGCCGGCGACCCTCTCTAACGGCCTTAGTAAGTTCCGCATCCGGGAAATCCACGAAGAACTGGAAGGGAGTGCTCGCTCCCCACTCCTCGCCCATGAAGACGAGCGGGATTTGCGGGCTGAGCAGCAAACCAGCACGCGCCAACGCGAGCCTGTTCGGCTCGGCGAGATGCCCTAGTCGTTCTCCGAATGCCCGGTTGCCGATCTGGTCGTGGTTCTGGAGAAACGCGACAAAGGCCGATGGCGGGAGGTGAGCGGAAGGCTCGCCACGAGCTTTCCGCTCATGAGCCGAGATTTCGCCCTGATAGGCGAACCCCTCCGCAAGGCAACGTCCCAGATGGGCGACCGGATCGGCGTAGTCGACATAGTAGCCATCGTCCTCGCCGGTCAGCAAGCGATGCCATGCATGGTGGACGTCATCAGACCATTGTGCCGTATGTAGGCTCGGAACCCCTTTGGTTCGCTCGAGCCAGCGCGCTGAATTGTCGGCATTTTCCAAAATGAGATGGACCGGCCGTCCAACAATAGCGGACCTGATCCTCTCCGCGAGCTCGGCGACGAAATGTCTCTCGCTGTCGTCCGCAATGGCATGAACCGCGTCGAAGCGGAGTCCATCGAAATGGTATTCTTCCAGCCAGTAGAGCGCGTTGTGGATGAAGAAGTCACGGACGGCTTGTGCGCCGACCCCATCGTAGTTGATTCCCGCGCCCCAAAGAGTCCGGTGTCTGCTCGTAAAGAATTCACCGGCATAGGCTGGCAGATAGTTTCCGGACGGTCCGAAATGGTTGTAGACGACGTCGAGGATGGTCATGAGTCCCAGGCCATGGGCTCGATCCACCAGCGCCTTGAGATCGTCCGGTGTTCCGTATGTGTGATCCGGTGCGTAGGGGAGCACCCCGTCGTAACCCCAGTTGCGTTTGCCAGGAAAATCGGCGAGCGGCATTAACTCGATCGCGGTAAAGCCGAGATCGCGCAGACCTTCGAGCTTGTCTGCAAAGGCGGCGAAGGTACCTTCGGGCGTTGCGCTGCCCAGGTGAGTCTCGTAGATCACCGCCTCTTCCCAAGAACGCCCTTTCCACTCCCCGTCCGCCCAAACGTAGGCTTCCGGGTCGACGACCAGGCTTGGCCCCTCGACATCTTCGGGTTGGAAGCGGGACGCCGGATCGGGAACAAGGAGATCGTCCCGCACCCGGAATCGATATGCCTGCCCAGCCCTCGCGCCCTCTAGAACGTGGCGATGCCACCCTTCTTGGAATTCCATATCGAATTCGCCCTGCGGCGTCCAAAGGCCAACACTGGGCGTCGATGGCGCCCAAAGGCGGAATTCGACCCCGTGTGGCAGAGCGCGAGTGCCGAAGGGCATTTCATGAGATCGTCGCATGTCGCGTTCCAGGCCGAAGGCGACGGCTGAACGATCTCGGGAGCGAAAGAGTTTCCGCCGTTCGCAAAAAATGCCGTGACCGCACAATTCGGAACCTAGATGGAGCGAGCAGTTGGCCCACCGCTAGGGCCGATCCCTGGCCCCGAACCGATGTGATTCGCCATGAGCCGAAGAGCCACCGCTTTTGTCGTTCCTGGGCGGACCAGGCCGTACAGGCAACGGACTTCGCAGCAACGGCTGTAAGCGCATCGGACTTGGCGCGAAGTTGCATTGTGGCGGCACTTCACGAAGGTATCGACGTGGAAGAAATCGAGGCGGAATTTCCCAGATAGACCGAATTTTTCGCGGACGGCCTACAGGCCGAAGCCGACAGGCAGGCGAGCGACCGAGCTTTAGACGATCCCTAGCAAGTGAATCGTTAGACTTCTGGAATAACTCGCGTCACATGGCCCATCTTACGCCCCGGCCGAGCCTGTGAATTCGACGACCTTTCCGACCTTGGTCGGCGACTGGTCCGTGGCTTCCGTCACAAACATCAGCGCCGGATCGGCGTCTCGACCCGCTCGCTTTCATGTTGCCGCGCATCCTGACCACGGCTCCGACCGACCGTGTTACCCTCGTAGGGGCCGCATGGGCGTTTCCTCCCTGAACTTGCATTTCAGGCCTTTTGCAGCAGCGCGTAAAACTCGTGTCCTAGTGGATTGAGACCGGACGCTTGGTACCCGCCGGAGGGCGTCCTCAGGCCTCGGGCAAGAGCGGCGCGGTCCTGCCCGTTTGCAGACGTTCGGAAGGCCGCGGGGTGGCAAGCTGACCTTTGCCGGCCTTCCCGAAAGAGCCGCTGGCAGGCTCGCGTCGTACCGGCGTCTCGCCGTCAGAACCTGACGGCGAGGTT
>NZ_JBNPXO010000015.1:0-88350 GCF_050433265.1 Allobosea sp. OAE752 | reverse complement strand
AGGCGGGCGGAGAAATCGCCGGCCGCCGCCGCCGCGACCACCTCGCCGACATCCGACACCACCGCCTCCATCGACTGCGCCCGCGCCAGCCGCGCGGCGGCGGCGGCACGCTCTTGCTCCTGCAGCAGCGCGACCTGCTCGGTGCTCTGGCGCAGCACGGACACTGCGCGGGCCATGGCGCCGATCTCGTCGGGACGGCCCGTGTGAGGGACATCGACGCTGGTATCGCCGGCGGTGAGCGTCTCCATGACCTTGCTGAGGTCGAGGATCGGGCGAGTGATCGAGCGCTGGGCGAAGACCAGCGCGAAGCCGATGGAGACCACCAGCGTCGCCAGCAGCATCAGCGGTAAGAGCCATTGGATCTGGCGGGTGAAGGCCGTCGCCTCGTCGCCGACGACGATGCCGGCCTGTTCGACGCGCTGGCTGAAACTGATCAGCAGATCGTTCAAGGCCTTGCGATTGGCGCGATTGGCTTCGTTGTTGCCCTGGGCATTGGCGGCCTCCGCCGAAACCTGGCGTCCGAGCCGGGCGGTTTCGGTGCGGAAGGCGATGAACTCCTCGACGGATTTGGCGATCTGCGCGACCGTGCCCCGCTCTTCGACAGGAGCGATCTTCTCCAGATCGGCGACGAATTTGCGCAGCGTCGGGATGCGGTCGTCGATCCCCTTGGCGTAGGTATCGGCCTCCTGCGGGGTCTTCGACATGTAGATGCCGCGCGACTCCATCACCACGGCGGTGACGACGCCGTTGATCCGCTGCGTCAGCAGCGCGACATTGCCCTGGATTTCGGCACGCGTATTGAGGTCATCCGCCTTATGCAGACCGTAGAGACTGATGATCGCAGAAAAAATGGCCCCGCCCACAACGATAGCGAGCATGGCGAGAATTTTCAGGCGGATTGATTTCATGATGATGGCCCCGGGGCAGCTTCCCGAACGAGGAAACCGCTTCAACAAGCCGACCATCCGCCGCCAACGATAAAAAACTGATTAAGAGATAGATGCACTGCTGACGTAGAATACTGACGCGATTGTCCCTGAATGCCGAAGAGTCATCCTGCTGGGAATAGGAAATTCGTACAGAGATCGGCAGGTTTACACTTGAACTATTCGACAGGCCGCGACCTTCGGGGAATCGCGGACCCTTCAGTCTCGACGCTCGCCGCCTGACCTCGTTGGCACACGGGCTCTGCGCCCTGCCGAAAAGCGCCCCCTCTTGATAGTGTGGCTCTGCCTGAACATGTTGCGTCTTCCGCAGCCCCATCTCCGGTCACAGTTCCTCATGTCCGAATCCAGCAATGCTCCCGTCATGCACGCCACCACCATCCTGATGGTGCGCAAGGGCGGCCGCGTCGTCATCGGCGGCGATGGCCAGGTCTCGCTCGGCCAGACCATCATGAAGGGCAATGCGAAGAAAGTTCGCCGCCTCGCCAAGGGCCAGGTGATCGCCGGCTTCGCCGGCGCCACCGCCGATGCCTTCACCCTGTTCGAGCGGCTGGAGAGCAAGCTCGAGCAATATCCGACGCAATTGCTGCGCGCCTGCGTCGAGCTCGCCAAGGATTGGCGTACCGACCGCTATCTGCGCCGGCTCGAGGCGATGCTGCTCGTCGCCGACAAGGAGGTCTCGCTGCTGATCTCCGGCACGGGCGACGTGCTCGAGCCCGAGGCGAGCGAGCACGGCGCGGTGATGGCGATCGGCTCCGGCGGCAATTATGCGCTTTCGGCCGCGCGCGCCCTGATCGATATCGAGCCCGATGCCGAGACGATCGTGCGCAAGGCGATGAAGATCGCCGGCGACATCTGCGTCTACACCAACCATTCCCTTGTCATCGAGACGCTCGAAGCAGCCTGATATGCGCCGATAACGCGCATTTCGGGTCAATTCATCCGGATACAACACCGCAATGACCAGCTTTTCCCCCCGTGAGATCGTCTCCGAGCTCGATCGTTTCATCGTCGGCCAGAAGGATGCCAAGCGCGCCGTCGCGATTGCGCTGCGCAACCGCTGGCGCCGCCAGCAGCTCGAAGGGCCGCTGCGCGAGGAGGTCTCGCCGAAGAACATCCTGATGATCGGGCCGACCGGCTGCGGCAAGACCGAGATCGCCCGCCGCCTCGCCAAGCTCGCCAATGCGCCCTTCCTCAAGGTCGAGGCAACCAAGTTCACCGAGGTCGGCTATGTCGGCCGCGACGTCGAATCGATCGTGCGCGACCTGCTCGAGATCGCGATCGCGCTGGTGCGCGAGAGCCGGCGCAAGGATGTCCAGGCCAAGGCCCATGTCGCGGCGGAGGAACGCGTGCTCGACGCGCTCGTCGGGGCGACCTCCAGCCAGGCGACGCGCGATTCCTTCCGCCGCAAGCTGCGCGACAACGAGCTCGACGACAAGGAGATCGAGGTCGAGGTTGCGGCGGGCGCCGGTTCCGCCACGCCGATGTTCGAATTGCCAGGCATGCCCGGCGCCTCGATCGGCGCGATCAATCTCTCCGACATGTTCGGCAAGGCTTTCGGCCAGAAGGGCAAGCCAAGGCGCATGCTGGTCAAGGACGCCTATGGCCCGCTGCTGGCCGAGGAGAGCGACAAGCTGATCGACCAGGAGGCCATCGTCCAGGCGGCGATCCGCGAGGTCGAGAACAACGGCATCGTCTTCCTCGACGAGATCGACAAGATCTGCGCCCGCGAGGGCAAGGGCGGCGCCGATGTCTCGCGCGAGGGCGTGCAGCGCGACCTGCTGCCGCTGATCGAGGGCACGACTGTCGCGACCAAGCACGGCGCGGTGAAGAGCGACCACATCCTCTTCATCGCCTCCGGCGCCTTCCATGTCTCGCGCCCCTCCGATCTGCTGCCGGAGCTGCAAGGCCGCCTGCCGATTCGCGTCGAGCTCAACCCGCTCGACGTCGAGGACTTCAAGCGCATCCTGACCGAGACCGAGGCGAGCCTGATCAAGCAATCGGTGGCGCTGATGGCGACCGAGGAGGTCGCGATCGAGTTCACGCCGGATGCGATCGACGCCATCGCCCGCATCGCCGTCGATGTGAATTCCACGGTCGAGAACATCGGTGCCCGCCGGCTCCAGACCGTGATCGAGCGCATCCTCGACGAGATCTCCTTCACCGCCCCGGACCGCTCGGGCGAGGCGGTGACGATCGACGCGGCCTATGTCGAGGCGCGCATTGGGGATCTCGCGAAGAATGCCGATCTGAGCCGGTTCATTCTCTGATGGCCGATCCGGGGGCGCCGGCGTCGAAACCGCCCTCCCGCCTCGCCCGCGATTCCGCCGTCGTCGGCGCGGCGACCGTCGCATCGCGACTGCTCGGCTTCGCCCGCGACGTGCTGATCGCGCGCCTGCTCGGCGGCGGACCGGTGGCGGATGCCTATCTGGCGGCGCTGCGCCTGCCCAATCTGGTCCGCCGCGTGCTCGGCGAAGGCGGGCTCAACGCGCCCTTCGTGCCGCTTTATCTCGGCATCGCGCGCGAGCGCGGCCCGCAGGAGGCGCGCCGCTTCGCGTCCGAAGCCACCGGCAATCTCGCCTTTCTGCTCCTGGTTCTGGTTGCGGTGGGAGAACTCTTCGCGCCCTGGCTGGTGCTCGGTCTCGCCGGCGGCTTTGCCGAGGAGCCGGCGACGCTGGCCTTTGCCGCCTATTACACCCGGCTGATGCTGCCCTTTCTGCTGCTGACCACGTTGGCGGCGCTGCTGGCGGCGCTGCTCAACGCCGAAAAGCGTTTCATCGTCGCGGCACTGGCGCCGGCGCTGATGAACGCGATTCTGCTTGGGTTGCTGCTGGTGCTGCATGTCTACGGCACGGCGCCGGAGCGCGCGGCGCAGTGGCTCGCCATCGGCGTCAGCCTCACCGGTCTGGCGCATCTGGCCATGATCCTGCTCGCGTCGCGCGGGCTTGGCCTGCCGCGCCCGGCGCTGCGCTGGTCCTCGGATATGACGCGCCTCCTGCGTACCGGCGGCGCGACCCTGCTCGCGGCCTCGGCGGCGCAGCTCGTATTGCTGGTCGCGACGCAGATCGCCTCGATCGAGCCCGGCGCCGTCGCGGCGCTCTACTATGCCGATCGCGTCTTCCAGTTGCCGCTCGGCTTCGTCGGCGTGGCGATGGGGACGGTCGTCCTCTCCGACATGGCGGATGCCGCCGGGCGGGACGGGCCGGATGCGATGCTGGGACAGTCCCTGGCGCTGGGCCTGGCGCTGGCGCTGCCGGCCGGTGCCGCGCTGGTCGCGCTGGCCGATCCGATCGTCTCGGTGCTGTTCGAGCATGGCCGCTTCGAGGCCGCCGACCGCGCACGGACGGCTGGCGCGCTCGCTGCCTTCGGCTACGGCCTGCCCTTCGCCATCGCGGCGAAGGTCTTCGGCCAGGTCTATTTCGCCCGTCGCCGGCCGCGCTTGCCGCTGCTGTCGGGCTGCCTTGCGGTGCTGGTGGCGGCGCTCGTCGGCCTCGGGCTGGCCGATGGCGACAACGCGGCCCGGATGGCGGCTTTCGCCGCGACGCTCGCCTTCGCCGTACAGGCCGTGATGCTGGGCGCCACGCTGATCCGGGACGGCATCTGGCGGCCGAGCGCGAGCAATCTGCGGCCCATCGCCGCCAGCCTCGCCGCGAGCGCGATCATGCTGGGAGCCCTGCCGCTGCTGCTGAAGGCCCTGGCGGCGCCGCTCGCCCTCGATCAGCCCATCCTGTACCGCGCCGGGGCGCTGGTGCTGCTCTGCCTCGGCGGGGTCGTCGTCTATGGCACCGTCGGCGGGCTGTTGGGTGCCTTCGGCGCTCTCCCCTTGCGCAAGCGGCGGGCTTGAGCCAGAAGCGCCGCTTCCTCCCTCCATCGTGACGACGGAGTGCCCCATGTCGGGTTTTCACCAGCGCGTATTCTCAGGCATGCAGCCGACCTCGACGCTGCATCTCGGCAATTATTTGGGCGCGCTGACCAACTGGGTGGCGATGCAGGAGACGCATGAGTGCATCTATTGCGTCGTCGACATGCACGCGATCACGATGTGGCAGGACCCCGCCGACCTGAAGCGCGCCATCCGCGAGGTCACGGCCGCCTATATCGCAGCCGGCGTCGATCCGCAGAAGAGCGTCATCTTCAACCAGAGCCAGGTCTCGGGCCATGCCGAACTCGCCTGGATCTGCAACTGCATCGCGCGGCTGGGCTGGATGAACCGCATGACCCAGTTCAAGGAGAAGGCGGGCAAGGACCGCGAGAACGCCTCGCTGGGCCTCTACGCTTATCCGAGCCTGATGGCGGCCGACATCCTGCTCTACAAGGCGACGCATGTGCCCGTCGGCGAGGACCAGAAGCAGCATCTGGAGCTCACCCGCGACATTGCCCAGAAGTTCAACAACGACTTCGCCCCGCAGATCGCGGAACTCGGCCTCGCTACCGGCGATCTCGGCTTCTTCCCGCTGCCCGAGCCGATGATCATGGGCCCCGCCCAGCGGGTGATGAGCCTGCGCGACGGCACCAAGAAGATGTCGAAATCGGACGCTTCCGACTATTCGCGCATCAATCTGACGGATGATGCCGACGCCATCGCCCAGAAGATCCGCAAGGCGAAGACTGACCCCGAGCCGCTTCCCTCCGAGGAGAAGGGGCTGGAGGGTCGCGCGGAAGCCGAGAACCTCGTCGGCATCTATGCCGGCCTCTCGGGCGTGGCGAAGGGCGAGGTGCTGAGGGAGTTCGGCGGCAGCCAGTTCTCCGGCTTCAAGGCGGCGCTGGTCGACCTCGCGGTCGAGAAGCTCAGCCCGATCGCCGGCGAGATGCGCCGCCTGCTCGCGGATCCCAGGCATATCGACGCCATCCTCGGTGAGGGCGCGAAGCGGGCCGACGCCATCGCGGCGCCGATCCTGCGCGAGGTCAAGGACATCATCGGCTTCGTCCGGAGCTGAGCGCCGTCTGGAAAGCCCGGTTCCGGGTGAGGGGCTTGCGCCGGGCTGCCGGCGCGGGCCACCATGCCGCCTCCTGAGGCGGCGACAGGGATATCCATGGTCAAGAGACGCCGGTCCTACGAGACGGGCCATCGCCCGAAATTCCTCGCCGTGGTCGACGACACCGAGGAATGCGCCAAGGCGCTGCGTTTCGCGGCGCGCCGCTGCGCCCGCGTCGGCGCGTCCATCGTCCTGCTCGGCGTCGCCACGCCGCCCGAGCACGAGACCTGGCTCGGTGTCGGCGAGGCGATGCAGGCGGAGGCCGAGGCCGAGGCCGAGAAGCGTCTCGATACGGCTGCAGCCGCCGTGCGCGCGCTCGCCGGCCTGGAGCCCGAGAAGGTCGTGCGCACCGGCGACAAGGCCGATGAGCTCGTCAAGCTGATCGAGGAGGATGAGGACATCTCCCTTCTCGTGCTGGCTGCCGGCACCGGCCGCGAGGGGCCCGGACCGCTCGTCAGCGCGCTCGCCGGCAAGTCCTCCGCGAGCTTCCCGATCCCCGTCGCCATCGTCCCCGGCCATCTGGAGGACGAGGAGATCGACGCGTTGGCGTGAACCGACGTCGGCATTGACCGACCCGGCTGGAATGATTCCATCCATCGGCCTATATCGGAGCCAGGAACGGCGACCTTGAATCGCCGGTACCGGAGGTATCCATGTTCATCCAGACCGAAGCGACGCCGAATCCGGCGACCCTTAAATTCCTGCCCGGCCGCATCGTCATGGGCGCCGGCACGCTCGATATGCGCGAACCGGCCGAGGCCGAGCGCTCGCCGCTGGCGCAGCGCCTGTTCGGCGTGTCCGGCGTGTCGGGTGTGTTCCTCGGCTCCGATTTCATCACCGTCACCAAGTCGGACGGCGAGTGGCCGCATCTGAAGCCCGCGATTCTCGGCGCCATCATGGAGCATTTCATGTCGGGCGCCCCGGTGCTGTCGGAGGGCTCGGCCGCCGATGTGATCGAGGAGGGCGAGTTTTTCGCCGAAGAAGACGCGCAGACGGTCGAGACGATCAAGGATCTGCTTGAGACGCGCATCCGCCCGGCGGTGGCCGGCGACGGCGGCGACATCACCTTCCGCGGCTATCGCGACGGCACGGTCTATCTCGTCATGAAGGGCGCCTGCTCGGGCTGCCCCTCATCGACCGCGACGCTGAAGCACGGCATCCAGAACCTGCTGCACCACTTCCTGCCGGAAGTGCGCGGGGTCGAGGCGGTTTGATATCGGAGCGCAACGCGTGGTCGTGCGAAGCCTGGTCGTGAACGAAGAAGCGCGGGATCGCCTCCCCGGATCGAGGCCCTGATGCGCATCCTCGCGATCGACACGGCGCTCGGCGCCTGCTCGGCTTGCGTGCTCGACGCCGGTGAGGCGCAGCCGCTGGCCAGCGAGCAGCTCGCCATGGATCGCGGCCATGCCGAAGCGCTGATGCCGCTGGTCGAGCGGGTGATGAACGCGGTCGAAGGGGGCTTCTCTTCGCTCAACCGTGTCGCCGTCACCGTTGGCCCTGGCAGCTATACCGGCCTGAGGGTCGGCGTCAGCGCCGCGCGCGCCATCGCCTTCGCGGCCGGCATCCCGTCGGTGGGCGTCACCACCGTCGCGGCCTGCGCGGCGCCATTGATCGGCCGCGAGCCTGGCCGCGTCATCGCCGCCGCGCTCGATGCCAGGCACGGGCAGGTCTGGTTTCAGGCGCTGAGCGCGGAAGGCAAGCCGCTGGTCTCGCTGCGGCAGGTCAGCTATCGCGATGCGGCGCGCGCCATCGGCGCCGGCCCGGTCAGCCTGGTCGGTTCCTCGGCTCTGGCGGTGGCGAACGAGGCCTGGGCGATCGGCCTCGATGCCGTCGTGGTCGACAGCGCCAGGGCGCCCGATATCGCCTGGGTGGCGCGGCTCGGCCTGATCGCCGATCCCGAGACGGCTCCGCCGCGCCCGCTCTATCTCAAGGCGCCGGAAACGACCCCGCAGGACAAGGCGCGGCTGCCGCGCCGGTGAGGCCATTCGCCAGATCGGGGTTGACCTTGGGGCAGGCTGTGCGAACAAGCGGCATGGATTGGTTGCGCAGGCTCCTTCATCCCGGTTCGGCTCCCGCGCGGACGGGGCGCCTCGATGTCGCCCATGCGCGGCAGGTCGCGTCGCTGCATCATCTGGGCGGCTTCGCACGCGGCTGGGAGCCTTCCGAATGCGCCGCGCTGATTGCCGATTCGGGTGTCGTGGCCGATGGCGTCTTCAGCGGCGGCGGCCATAGCCCGGATGGTTTCGTGATGTCGCGCAAGGCGGCGGACGAGGCCGAGATCCTCAGCATCGTCGTTTCTCCGGCACGGCGACGGGACGGGCTCGGCCGCACCCTGCTCGCCGTCCATCTCGCCCATCTGGCGAGCGAGGGCATCACGCAGGTTTTCCTCGAGGTCGAGGAGGGCAACGAGCCGGCGGAGCGGCTCTATCGCCATTTCGGCTTCCGCGAGGTCGGCCGCCGCAAGGGCTACTACCCCAAGCCCGACGGCTCGCGCGCCACCGCGATCGCGATGCGGCTCGATCTCGCGTGACATCCGCCCGCAATCGGGCGATGAGAAGCCCTTGCATCCCATCAGGACCGACCCGACGCCGATGACCGGAACCGCTCGCGCATGAACGGACTATCCGCAGGCGCCCTGCTTCGCCTTGCGCTGCTCGGGCTCGGCACGCTCGCTTTGGTGCCGTTGCAGCTCGTGGTCCTCCGCGCATGGCCGGCGCAGGCCGGCGTCCTGCCGCTGCGCTTCCATCGGCTCGTCTGCTTCTGCCTCGGCGTGCGCCGCCGGGTCAGGGGCACGCCGCCATCGCCTGGAGCGGGCGCGCTGATCGTCGCCAACCATGTTTCCTGGCTCGATATCTGCGTGCTCGGGGCCGAGCAGAAGCTCGCCTTCGTCGCCAAGAGCGAGGTCGCGAGCTGGCCCGTCATCGGCTTCCTGGCGAAGCTCCAGCACACGGTCTTCATCGACCGCCAGCGCCGCAGTGCCACGGCTGGCGTCGCCGCGGCGATGGGCGCGCGCATCGCGGCGGGGGAGGACATCGTCCTCTTCGCCGAGGGCACGACCGGGGATGGAACACGCATCCTGCCCTTCCGCTCCTCGCTGCTCGGCGCCGCCCATCAGGCGATGGGTGACACGGAAAGCGACGTGACGGTCTATCCGCTGGCCGTCACCTATACCGGCTGGCAGGGCCTGCCCGGCGGGCGCATCGAGCGCGGCGCGCTCGCCTGGTATGGCGATACCGAGCTCGTGCCGCATCTCAGGCATGTGCTCGCCTGCGGAAAGGTCGATGTCGAACTGGTCTGGGGCGCGCCGATCGTGATGGGCCGGGCGACCTCGCGCAAGGAGGCGACGCGGCTGGCGGAGGCGACGGTGCGCGCCGCCCGCCGCGAAGCCGTGACCGGCCGTCCCGCCGGGTAAGGAAGCGCTGGCCCGCCGCTTGCTTTACGTCCGTTGCGGCATGGCGGTGATTTTCAAGCCGCGCGAACCGGAGTAAGGAGACGGTTTGGAGATCCCGACCGCGACGATGAAGAAAGTCCACATCAAGTCCTTCGGCTGCCAGATGAACGTCTATGACGGGCAGCGCATGGCCGATATCCTGGGCGAACAGGGCTATGAGGAGACGGCGACGCCGGAAGGCGCGGATCTGATCCTGCTCAACACCTGCCATATCCGCGACCGTGCCGTGCAGAAGGTCTATACGGAGCTCGGCAAGCTGCGCGATATCAAGACTGCCCAGAAGGCAGAGGGCCAGGAGACGAAGATCGTCGTCGCCGGCTGCGTCGCCCAGGCCGAGGGCGGCGAGATCCAGCGCCGCCAGCCGGCGGTCGACCTCGTCGTCGGCCCGCAGGCCTATCACCGCCTGCCCGAGCTTCTGGCCGAGGCGGCGGGCAAGCGCGTCGTCGATACCGATCTCCCCATCGAGGACAAGTTCGGCTTCCTGCCGGCGCCCAAGCCTCAGGTCATTCGCGCGCGCGGAGTGTCCGCTTTCGTCACGGTGCAGGAAGGCTGCGACAAGTTCTGCGCTTTCTGCGTCGTGCCCTACACGCGCGGCGCCGAGTTCTCGCGGCCGGTGGCGCAGGTGGTGGCAGAGGTCGAGCGGCTGGCGGAAGCCGGCGTGCGCGACGTCACTTTGATCGGCCAGAACGTCAACGCCTATCACGGCGAAGGCCCGGACGGCGCCGTCTGGGGCCTCGCGCGATTGATGCATCGCGTCGCCGAGGTGCCCGGCATCGCCCGCATCCGCTATACCACCAGCCACCCCCGGGACATGGACGACGATCTCATCGCCGCTCATCGCGACCTGCCCCAGGTGATGCCTTTCCTGCACCTGCCGGTGCAGGCGGGCTCGGACCGCATCCTCGCGGCGATGAACCGCAAGCACACCGGCGACGAGTATCGCCGCCTGATCGAGCGCATCCGCACGGCACGCCCGGACATCGCGCTGTCCTCCGACTTCATCGTCGGCTTTCCCGGTGAGACCGATGCCGATTTCGAGGACACGATCCGCCTCGTCGACGAGATCGGCTTCGCCTCGAGCTATTCCTTCAAATATTCGTCGCGTCCCGGCACGCCTGCCGCCGATCTCGACGGGCAGATTCCGCGCGCCGTCATGGACGAGCGGCTCTATCGACTGCAGGAACGCATCGAGCATCATCGCCAGGCCTTCAACGCCGCGATGGTCGGACGGGCAGTGGATGTGTTGCTGGAACGCGCCGGGCGCTACCCGGGACAGCTTGCCGGCAAGTCGCCCTATCTGCAGGCTGTGCAGATCGACAGCGAGACGAATCAGATCGGGGATATCGTGCGGGTGGTGATCGAGCGCACCAGCACCAATTCGCTCTTCGGCCACAAATTTGAGGCCGGGGCAGGTTCGCGAAAGGAAATGGCCGCTTGAGCGCGCGCCCTCTCGCCCCCATCTGCGGGTTGAGCACACCCTGTCATCAGGCTGAAATTGTTGCGTTCGGATATGCTGTGAGACGACCGGGCCGGTCGTTCCTGTCCGGCCGGAATAACCGTCAGGGAGATGACGCATTTGGCACAGGCTGATTCGATGACGCCGAAACCCGACCGGACCCCGCGGCGCGAGATCGCGCCGGCGCGCGGGGAGAGCCTCGCCCGCGAGGGCCTGCCGGCGACCGAGGTGACGTTGAGTTTCGAAGACAATCGCCTCGCCAGCCTGGTCTTCGGCCAGTACGACCAGAACCTCGCTCATCTCGAGCGGCGGCTCGGCGTCGTCGTCAATCCCAATGGCAACCATGTCACGGCGAAGGGACCGCGCGAGACGGCCGAGCAGGCTGTCCGCGTGCTGAAGACGCTCTATGCCCGCGCCAAGGCCGGCGCGGCGGTGACGCTCGGCGATGTCGACGGTGCGATCGAGGAGAGCAACGTCCAGCGCTCGCTCTTCCCGACGGCGGACACCGGCAAGGCCTCCTTCGACGCGATCGTTACCAGGAAGCGGGGCCCTGTAAGAGCCCGCAACGCGGCGCAGGACGCCTATCTGCGCCAGCTCAAGCGCCATGAGCTCGTTCTCGCCGAGGGGCCGGCCGGCACCGGCAAGACCTGGCTCGCGGTCGGGCATGCCGTCTCGCTGATCGAGCAGGGCGTGGTCGAGCGGATGATCCTGTCGCGCCCGGCCGTCGAGGCGGGTGAGCGCCTCGGCTTCCTGCCCGGCGACATGCGCGAGAAGGTCGATCCCTATCTGCGGCCGATCTACGACGCGCTCAACGACTTCATGGAGGCGCGCCATGTCGAGCGCGGCCTGCAGACCGGCATGATCGAGATCGCGCCGCTCGCCTTCATGCGCGGCCGGACCCTGACCAATGCCGTCGTGCTGCTCGACGAGGCGCAGAACGCCACCTCGATGCAGATGAAGATGTTCCTCACCCGCCTGGGCGAGGGCTCGCGCATGATCATCACCGGCGATCCCTCGCAGATCGACCTGCCGCCCGGCCAGCGCTCCGGCCTCGTCGAGGCGGCGAAGCTGCTCAAGGACGTCGAGGGCATCGGCTATGCCCGCTTCGAGGAGGGCGATGTCGTCCGCCACGATCTGGTGCGCCGCATCGTGATGGCCTATGAGGCGTCGGCGAGGCGCGAACGCGAGGAGCGCGAGGAGGCGATGCGCAATTCCGCAGCGGCTCCCGAGGCGCATCGCGAGGGCGACAGTGAGGGATTGAAGCGGATGTTGGCGCGGGAGCGGCCGCGATGAAGGATCGACCTCGCGCGCGGCGTTCGGCGCCGCCCGCGGAGAGCCTTCCGGCTCTGGTTCACGATATCCGTGCCGAGTCGCGCCGCTGGCGCGAGCTGGGCAATCTCGCAGCCTTGCGCGCCATCGCCGGTGAGGCGCTTCGTGCGGGGCTGGCCGTTGCGCCGCGCCGGCCCCTGGACGGTGCCGAGCTCAGCCTGCTCCTGACCGATGACCGGCGCATCCGCCTCGTCAACCGCGACTGGCGCGGCTTTGACAAGGCGACCAACGTGCTCTCCTTCCCGGCCGCGCCGCCGGAGCGCATCGCGACCAGCCCGCTGCTCGGCGACATCGTCGTCGCCTACGAGACCGTGGCGCGCGAGGCCGAAGCCGAGGGCAAGAGCTTTCCCGACCATTTCCGCCATCTCGTCATCCACGGGCTGCTGCACCTGCTCGGCGAGGATCACGAGACCGAGGCCGAGGCGCGCCGCATGGAAGCGCTCGAGGTCGAGGCGCTCGCGCGTCTCGGCATTGCCGACCCTTACGCCGATGCCGAGCTCGTGACCGAGCCGGCCCCGTCTTTCTCAGAACATTCACGGCCATGAGCGACGACAGTCGACAATCCCAGAACGAAACCGCCGGCCGGGGCCTCGGCCACTGGCTCGGCCAGTTCCTCGACCGGCTCGGATTGCGCGGCGGCGGCACGGCGCGGGAGGAGATCGTCGAGGCGCTGGCTGAGGCGAATGGCGAATTGGCCGACCTCTCGGCGCAGGAGCGCGCCATGCTCACCAATGTGCTGGGCCTGCGCGAGCGCCGCGTCAGCGATGTCATGATACCCCGGGCCGACATCGTCGCGGTGCCGGCGGATGTCACGCTCGACCAGCTCCTCGCCCATTTCCGCACGGCCGGCCATTCGCGCCTGCCGGTCTTCGACGATTCGCTCGATGATCCCCGCGGCATGGTCCATATCCGCGATTTCCTCGAATACATCGCCGAGAAGGCCCATCCTGCGGGCATGGCCGGCGCCGATGCCGATGAGGCGGGGACGGCTCCGCACGATCTGGCGGCGGTCGATCTGTCCACCCCGCTTGCGGCGACGAAGCTGCTGCGCCCTGTCCTCTATGTTCCACCCTCGATGCCGGCGGTGGACCTGCTTGTCCGCATGCAGGCGACCCGCACCCATATCGCCCTCGTGATCGACGAATATGGCGGCACCGACGGGCTCGTCTCGATCGAGGACCTGATCGAGATCGTCGTCGGCGATATCGAGGACGAGCACGACATGGAGGAGGCGCCGATCACGCCGGCCGGCGACGACTGCTTCACGGCCGATGCGCGCGCCACCCTCGACGAACTCAAGCAGGCGACCGGGGTGGATCTCTCCGGCAACGAGGTCGCCGACGACATCGACACGCTGGGTGGGCTGATCGTCACGCTCGCCGGCCGCGTTCCGGCGCAGGGCGAGATCGTCGACGGACCCGAGGGCCTGTCCTTCGAGGTCCTCGATTCCGATCAGCGCCGCGTGAAGCGCCTGACCATCCGTCGCCGCGACCGGACGGCGCCTGAAGAAGCGGCGATGGAGCCCGGCTGATGCCGATCACTGGGGTCGCGGAGGCCGTCATCCTGGCCTGGGGATGGCGCAGGCGGCTCATCGCCTTTGCCGCTGGCGCCAGCGGCGCGCTCGCCTTGCCGCCGCTGGATCTGTGGCCGCTCGTCGTCCTGCCGATGACCTTTGCCATCTGGCTGATGGACGGCGCGGTCGGGACGACGCGCTGGCAACGCTTCCGCTCCGCCTCCGTGGCTGGCTGGTGGTGGGGCTTCGGCTTCTTCATCGCCGGGCTCTGGTGGCTCGGCGCGGCCTTTCTGGTCGAGGCCGACAAGTTTGCCTGGGCGATGCCGCTCGGCGTCGTCGCGCTGCCGGCTTTCCTCGCGGTATTTCCGGCTTTCGCCTTCGGCGCGGCGCGGCTGTTCTGGCCGAAGGGCGCGGGCCGCATCCTTGTCCTCGCCGCAATGCTGGGGATCAGCGAGTGGCTGCGTGGCCATGTGCTGACCGGCTTCCCCTGGAACGTCTACGGCATGATGCTGGCCGGCGAGATTCATCTCGCGCAGGTCGCTTCGCTCTTCGGGCTCTATGGGCTCACGCTCTTCGCCGTGGCAATCGGCGCGGCACCCGCGACGCTGGGCACCGCGGCGGGCCCGTCCGGGCGCTGGGCGCCGTCGCTATTGGCGTTGGCCGCTCTCGCGGCCTTCTTCGCCTATGGCGTCTGGCGCATGCCGTCCGGCTCCTCGCCGCTGGTCGCCGGCGTCAAATTGCGGCTGATGCAGCCGAACCTGCCGCAGGACGCCAAGTTCAACGGCAATAACGGCGCGGCGATCCTCGACCACTATCTGGAGCTGAGCGACCGGGCGACGAGTCCGCAGACGCCGGGCCTCCAGAACGTTACCCATGTGATCTGGCCCGAATCCGCCTTCCCTTTCCTGCTCGGGCGCACCCCGCAAGCGCTCGCGCGCATCGCGGCCGCCCTGCCGCCGGACGTGACGCTGATCACCGGCGCCGCAAGGGCCGGGGAGATTCTGCCGGGCGAGGGCCGGCCGCCGATCTACAACTCCATTCAGGTCGTGAACGACGAGGGCGCCATCGTCGCGAGCTACGACAAGGTCCATCTCGTGCCCTTCGGCGAATATCTGCCGCCGATCCTCGGCACGCTGATCCGCGCCGTCGGCCTGTCGCAGTTCGTCTCGGTTCCCGGAGGATTTTCGGCGGGAAGCACGCATTTGCCGCTGGCGATCAAGGGGCTGCCGACCGCGGCGCCATTGATCTGCTACGAGGCCGTCTTTCCCGGCGCGGTTGTGCCGCGGGGGCCGCGCCCGGCCTTTTTCCTGAACCTCACCAATGATGGCTGGTTCGGCCAGACCAGCGGTCCCTATCAGCACTTCGCCCAGGCGCGGCTGCGCAGCATCGAGGAAGGCCTGCCGCTCGTCCGCGTCGCCAACACCGGCATTTCCGGTGTCGTCGACGCCTATGGCCGCGTCGTCGCCAGCCTGCCGCTCGGCAGCGAAGGCGTGCTGGATGCTGGCCTGCCGCGCTCGGGCGCCCCGACATTCTATGCGCGATGGGGCGATCTGGTCTTCGCCGGACTCTTGGCCCTTTTCCTCGCTCTGGCCCGGATTTTGCGGGTCTGAGGGCCTAACATTAACTTTTTCGAGACCAGTGGACCGGATCGCCGGCTTGTAATACATCACGACCTCCGCGCCGACCAGGATTGCGGCTCCTGGCCAAGACAATGATGCTAGGACAGGTTGAATGATGATCAAGAAGGTACCCAATCCGATCGACCGCCATGTAGGCAGCCGAGTTCGGATGCGACGCATGCTTGCCGGGATCAGCCAGGAGAGGCTGGGCGAGGCCTTGGGGCTGACGTTCCAGCAGGTCCAGAAATACGAGAAGGGCTCGAATCGCATCAGCGCGAGCCGCCTGCAGCAGATCGCCAAGATGCTCGATGTGCCGGTAGCCTTCTTCTTCGACGGAGCGCCGAGCGGCGATATGCCGGCCGGCGGCTTTTCCGATTCCGCGGCGACGACCTATATTTCGGATTTCCTGTCGACCAGCGAAGGCGTGCAGCTCACCAAGGCCTTCACCCGCATCAAGAATAGTCGGGTCCGCCGCCGTGTCATCGATCTGGTCGAGGCCCTGGCCGAGGAAGACAGCGAAAAGGCTTAGTTTTCGCGTCGTTTTGTTCGACCTGTCGAACGATCTTCCCGATAAACGAATTATAGCGCTTGACGGCGAACGCGTCCGGCTGCATTGACGGGGCGTTTTCCATGCTGGCGCATGCCGCGCCAGGCGCTTTCATCGTGCCCAGATTCAAGGGAAGCCGCGACCGTGTCACGCCAGAATTACCTGTTCACCAGCGAATCGGTCTCGGAAGGCCACCCCGACAAGGTCTGCGACCGCATCTCGGACGAGATCGTCGATCTGTTCTTCAAGGAGGCGGTGAAGGCCGGCTATGAGCCGTCCAAGGTCCGCGTCGCGGCCGAGACGCTGGCGACGACGAACCGTGTCGTCATCGCCGGCGAGGTCCGCACCCATCTCGACGAGAAGCAGATCAAGTCGAAGGTGAAGTCGGCGGCCCGCAAGGCGATCCGCAACATCGGCTACGAGCAGGCCGGCTTCCACTGGAAGACCTGCAAGATCGACGTGCTGCTGCACCCGCAATCGGCCGACATCGCCCAGGGCGTTGACGAGTCCGGCAACAAGGATGTCGGTGCCGGCGACCAGGGCATCATGTTCGGCTATGCCAGCCGCGAGACGCCCGAACTGCTGCCCGCCCCGATCTACTACGCCCACAAGATCCTGGAGACGCTGACGCTCGCCCGCAAGAAGGGCGAGGGCGACGCCGCCAAGCTCGGCCCCGACGCCAAGAGCCAGGTCACCGTCAAGTACGAGAACGGCAAGCCGGTCGGCGTCACCCAGATCGTGCTCTCGACCCAGCATCTCGATGAAAGCCTGTCCTCGGCCGATGTCCGCAAGATCGTCGAGCCCTATATCCGTCAGGCGCTGCCGGATGGCTGGATCTCGAAGGACACGGTCTGGCACATCAACCCGACCGGCAAGTTCGTCATCGGCGGCCCGGACGGCGACGCCGGCCTGACCGGCCGCAAGATCATCGTCGACACCTATGGCGGCGCGGCTCCCCATGGCGGCGGCGCCTTCTCGGGCAAGGACCCGACCAAGGTCGACCGCTCGGCCGCCTATGCGGCGCGCTATCTCGCCAAGAACGTCGTCGCGGCCAAGCTGGCCGACCGCGCCACGATCCAGCTCTCCTACGCCATCGGCGTCGCCAAGCCGCTGTCGATCTATGTCGACCTGCACGGCACCGGCAAGGTCGACGAAGCCAAGCTCGAGGACGTGCTCGGCAAGCTGGTCGACCTGTCGCCGAACGGCATCCGCAACCATCTCGGCCTCAACAAGCCGATCTATGCCAAGACCTCGGCCTATGGCCATTTCGGCCGCAAGGCTGGCCGCGACGGCAGCTTCTCCTGGGAGAAGACCGATCTCGTCGACGCACTGAAGAAGGCCGTCGCCTGAGATTGACCCCCGGGTCAGGAATGGAAAGGCCGGGGTTCACCCGGCCTTTTTTCTTTGACTTGACGGATAAGGTCGCTGAAACACCCCCGTCATCCCGGGCCTGACCCGGGCTCCATCGTAAGGCTCCGCAGCTCTGTGATGGATTCCGGATCTCCGCTTCGCTGCATCCGGAATGACGGCTCCATCGGACAAAGCGATACGAAGACGATCATGACCTACGACTCCGATCATGACGAACGCGCCTTCTACGGCCGCCGCAAGGGCAAGGCCTTGCGCGATGGCCAGAGCTTGCTGATCGAAGAGACTTTGCCGCGTCTGCGCCTGCCGGAAGGCGAGATCGCCGACCTCAAGGCGCTGTTTCCGCATCCGGTCGAGGCGGTCCGGCTCGAGATCGGCTTCGGCGGGGGCGAGCATCTGCTGATGCGGATGCGCGAGAGCCCGCAGATCGGCTTCATCGGCGTCGAGCCCTTCATCAACGGCATGGCCAAGTTCCTGGCGGTCGCCGAGCGCGAGGGCCTGACCAATATCCGGGTCTGGGACGACGATGCCGCGTTGCTGCTGCCGCGCTTCCCGGCCGGCAGCCTCGACGCCATAGACCTGCTCTATCCCGATCCCTGGCCGAAGCGCCGCCAGCGAAAGCGCCGCTTCGTCTCGGAGCACACGCTTGGCTTGTTCGCTCGCGCACTTAAGGCCGGCGGTCGTTTCCGCTTCGCCAGCGATATCGACGACTATGTCGGCTGGACGCTGACGCGCCTGCTCGCCTCGCCGGATTTCGACTGGACGGACGAGCGCGCCGAGGATTGGCGCCGGCCTTATCCCGGCTGGATCCGCACGCGCTACGAGGCGAAGGCGGTCAGGGAAGGCCGCGTTTCCAGCTATCTCACGGCCTTGCGTCGCGCATCCTGAGGAAGCCGAGCACGCGCTGGGCCGTGCTCTGGGCGAGGTTGCGGAAGCTGTCGCGGGCCCGCTCGATGGCGGCTTCCGACTTGCCGAGGTCCTTGCGCAGCGAGATCAGCGCCGCCGTCGTCTCCCAGGACCAGCCGAGCCCGCGTGCGACGAGCAGCACGGCCTCGCGGTCGGAGCCGAGGATGATCTGCTCGGCCGCCGGCAGGCTGAGCTGCGCCAGGACGGCGAGCGCGCAGGTCGCATGTTCGGTCGCCCCGCTCTGGGCCAGGGCGCGCACCTTGGCCTCGTCGAGCTGGCCGGCCTCGTTCAGCTCCTTGATCTCCGTCAGGGCGGCGCTGATCGGGCCGAGCTCGCTAGGCATCTGACCGTCGGCGGCGAGCGCTTCGGCGCCCCGCTCCACGGCGTCGTCGATCTCGTCGACCAGCGCCAGGGCGAGGCTCTCGTTGAGGCGCTTGCGGGCGGAGTTCTTGGCCGCCCGGATCAGTTGCTCGGACAATTCGGTGGGGATGTCGCGGCGCATGCCCAGCGTCGCCTGCAAGGCGTCGTCCTGCACCGCCCGCATCACCAGCACGCCCATGCCGTGCCGCGAGAAGCGCGCTGTCTGGTTGGAGGCGACGGCATGCGTCACCACGCGGCCGCCGCGCAGGATCAGGAAATCGGTGACGGGCTCGCCGAGATTGGGCCGTTCGGTGATGGCGAGCATATGGTCCCGGCCCTTCGCCGCCGAGATCGCGACCAGATCCTGGTCGCTGAGCCGCGGCGATTGAATGAGGACCGGGCGCGCGACGGCGATTTCGTCGAGGGCGAGCTGGTGGATGACGCCGTTCGGCGCGTTCGGGATCGATGCCAGCCGCTCCGCCAGCTCGATGCGGGCATGGAGCTCGATGACGCGCGACAACCGCCCGATCACCACGTCGAAGACGCCGACCTGCTCTTCGTCCATATGGATGGCGGTGGCGAGGAACAGATCCGTCAACCGGGCGAGGATCTCGGCACGCTCGTGGCCGGAGCCACGCTGTATCGTCGATTCCAGGTCTCGCAGCATCGTGCCGACCGCACTCATCCCGTGTCCTCGCGCAGGGTTTCACCGTGAAGGTGACACGCAAGGATGACCAACGGGTTAGCGGGAAAGGGCAAATCTCGGCCCTTCTGGCGCGGCCGCGGCCACGCTTGCATCTTGCCGCAAGGCGGACTACATAGCGGCCAACAGCTCTGGTATCGGTTAACGCCGGTGATCAAGAGCGGGCCGGCCGGCCCGCTCTTTTTTATTGGCCGCGACCCGCCAGGCAGACGGGACGGCCCGGGGCATGAACGAACCGACAAGCGAACCGACAGCATCATCCGCTCAGGAGCCGCGCCTCGTCGTCGAGAGCGGCGTGGCGGCGCGCGTTGCCATGATCATCGAGCCGGCGATCGTCGATCTCGGTTACCGGCTGGTGCGTGTGCGCGTGACCGCGCAGAATGGCTGTACCGTCCAGATCATGGCCGAGCGGCCGGATGGCTCGATGACGGTCGAGGGCTGCGAGGAAATCAGCCAGGCCGTCTCGCCGGTGCTGGATGTCGACGATCCCATCCAGGCGGCGTATTATCTCGAGGTCTCCTCGCCGGGGATCGACCGCCCGCTGGTGCGCGCGAGCGATTTCGAGCGCTGGGCCGGGCACCTCGCCAAGATCGACACGAGCGAGCTGGTCGCCAACCGCAAGCGTTTCCGCGGCATCCTGCGCGGGGTTTCCGGTACGGATGCGCTGCTGGCCCGCGACGATGCCAGGAGCGACGAGGAGCGCGACGTCGCCATCCCGATGCGATTGATCGCGGATGCGCGTCTCGTGCTGACCGACGCTTTGGTCACCGAGTCGCTGCGTCGCGGCAAATCGGGCCTGCCGCCCGAGATGCCGGCACCCGACGAAGTCGCCGGCCCGAAGAAGGGCCATGGAAAATCGCTCGGCCCGCGTCCGGGCAAGAAGCGCGGACCGGCTCCGCACGAAACAGATACGGAAGAGGAGTGAGCGCCATGGTGGTCGCCGCCAACAGGCTCGAATGGCTGCAGATCGCGGATGCGGTCGCCCGCGAGAAATCGATCGACCGGCAGATCGTGCTCGACGCGATGGAGGACGCGATCGCCCGTGCGGCCCGCTCGCGCTACGGCGCCGAGACCGACGTCCATGCCGAGATCAACACCAAGACCGGCGAACTGCGCCTCGCCCGCCACCTCCAGGTCGTCGAGACCGTCGAGAACCCGGCGATCGAGATCACCGTCGACGAGGCCAAGCGCCATAACCCGGCCGCCCAGGTCGGCGACGTCATCGCCGATCCGCTGCCGCCCTTCGATTTCGGCCGCATCGCCGCCCAGTCGGCCAAGCAGGTTATCGTCCAGAAGGTCCGCGAGGCCGAGCGCGACCGCCAGTACGACGAGTACAAGGATCGCATCGGCGAGATCGTCAACGGCGCGGTCAAGCGCGTCGAATACGGCAACGTCTTCGTCGACCTCGGCCGCGGCGAGGCGATCATCCGCCGTGACGAGATGATCCCGCGCGAGACCTTCAAGGTCGGCGACCGTGCCCGCGCCTATGTCTACGACGTGCGCCGCGAGCCGCGTGGCCCGCAGATCTTCCTGTCGCGCACCCATCCGCAGTTCATGGCCAAGCTCTTCGGCCAGGAAGTGCCGGAGATCTATGACGGCATCGTCGAGGTCAAGGCCGTCGCCCGCGATCCGGGCTCGCGCGCCAAGATCGCCGTGATCAGCCGCGATTCCTCGATCGACCCGGTCGGCGCCTGCGTCGGTATGCGCGGCTCGCGTGTCCAGGCCGTCGTCGGCGAACTCCAGGGCGAGAAGATCGACATCATCCCGTGGTCGCCTGATGTCGCGACCTTCGTCGTCAACGCGCTGCAGCCGGCGGAAGTCGCCAAGGTCGTGCTCGACGAGGAAGCCGACAAGATCGAGGTGGTGGTGCCCGACGAGCAGCTCTCGCTCGCCATCGGTCGCCGCGGCCAGAACGTCCGCCTCGCCTCGCAGCTCACCGGCTGGGACATCGACATCCTCACTGAAGCCGAGGAGTCGGAGCGTCGCCAGAAGGAATTCGTGCAGCGCACCGAGATCTTCATGAACGCGCTGAACGTCGACGAGACGGTCGGCCAGCTCCTGGCGTCCGAAGGCTTCCGCAATGTCGAGGAGCTCGCCTATGTCGAGCTCTCCGAGCTCGCCTCGATCGAGGGCTTCGACGAGGACACCGCCTCCGAGATTCAGAACCGGGCTTTGGAGCACCTCGCCGCCGTCGAGGCTGAATTCGACGAGAAGCGCCGTGCGCTTGGCGTCGAGGACGCCTTGCGCGAGGTCGAGGGCATCACCACCTCCATGATGGTGGCGCTCGGCGAGAACGACGTGAAGACCGTCGAGGATCTCGCCGGCTGCGCCACGGACGACCTCACCGGCTGGACCGAGCGCAAGGACGGTGAATCGACCCGTCATGCCGGCTATCTCGACGGCTTCGATCTCTCTCGCCAGGATGCGGAAGCCATCATCATGGCCGCACGCGTTCATGCGGGTTGGGTCGAGGCTCCGGCGGAGGAGCCCGAGGCAGAAGCCGACGAGGCCGCCGAAGCCTGAGCGGAGCGCCCGCGATGAAGGCGGCGACGCTGAAGGAAGGATCGGAGCGCAGTTGCGTCCTCACCCGTGCGGTGAAGGCCCCCGACGATCTGATCCGCTTCGTCGCCGGCCCTGACGGGACGCTGGTGCCGGATTTGCGGCGCAAGCTGCCCGGGCGCGGTGTCTGGGCGAGCCTCAGTCGCAAGGCCGTGACCGAGGCGATCCGGCGCAAGGCGTTCGAGCGCTCGTTGAAGACGAAGGTCGCGGTTCCCGCCGACCTTCCGGAGATGATCGACGCGCTGATGCTGCGGGACGTGCAGCAGGCGTTGTCGATGGCGAACAAGGCGGGCCTCGTCGTCGCCGGCTTCGGCAAGGTCGAGGCTCTGGTCGAAACCGGCCGCTGCCTCGCCGTCATCGCGGCGAGCGATGGCGCCGAGGATGGCAAGCGCAAGATCGGCCAGGCCATCCGGCGGGCCGAGGCGGCCCGCGAGAGCGAGGGCCTCAAGGTCCGCAGATTGCCCGTCGTCACGATTTTCGCGGCGGCGGATTTGGAATTGGCGTTGGGGCGGGCACATGTGATACATGCCGCGCTTGCTCCGGGTCCGGCGGCGGAGGGTGTCCTCTCCCGCTGGCGTCGGCTCGTCCGGTACCGGACGGACGATACCGCCGCATCCGACCAGAATGAACCCGAAGACACGACCGAACCGGCAGGACCGAACGCGGAATGACCGATAGCAAGACCCCGGGCGACAAGACTCTCAGCGTCAACCCGCCCAAGACCCTGTCGTTGAAGCGACCTGTCGAGCAGAGCACTGTTCGGCAGAGCTTCTCGCATGGGCGCACGAAGCAGGTGGTCGTGGAGGTCAAGCGCCGCGTCCCGGGGCACGAGGTCAAGGAGCCCGTCCCGCCGCGTCCGCCGCAGCCGGCGCCGGCCCAGTCCGCCCCGCGCCCCGCTCCTCAGGCGCCCGCGCCGCAGCGTCCGGCCGGCAGCATGCTGCTGCGCACCCTCTCCGATGAGGAGAAGGACGCCCGCCAGCGCGCTCTGGCCGAGGCCCGCAGCTCCGAGGCAGAGGCGCGCCGCGCCGCCGAGGACGAGGCCCGCCAGCGCGCCCAGGCCGCCGAGCGCGAACGCCAGGAGCGCGAGGCCGCCCTGGCTCGCCAGCGCCAGGAAGAGGAGCGCCGCCGTCACGAGGACGAGCAGAAGCGCCGCGCCGAGACCGTCGTGCGCCAGCGCGACGAGCAGGTCGCCCGCCCGGCTTCGCCGCCACCCGCGCAGCAGCCGCGTGAGTCCGCCCCGTCGCCGGACCAGGCTCCGGCGCCCCAGCCGACCCAGTATTATGGCCGCCCGGCCCCGTCCGGTCCGCGCGAGTTCACGCCGCGTCCGCCGATGCGCGACACCGGCGCGCGCCCGCCGCGGCTGGATTCGCGTCCGCCGCGTTCCGATGCGCCCCGTGCGCCGCGCATGGATGCTTCGGCTCCGGCCGAGCCCGCGGTCGCCCGCCCCGTGCGCCAGGCTCCCTCGGCCAACACCACGCGCAATCGCTCTGATGATGTCGACGTCAAGGCCGCGTTCCGCCGTCCCGGCCTGGGTGCGGGGCCTGGCCGCGGTCCCGCTCCGGCGGCGCCCAAGACGCCCAAGGTCAGCAATGACCGGCCCCGTGGCCGCCTGACACTGTCGACCGCCACCGGGAGCGAGGACGAGCGGACACGCTCGGTCGCCTCGTTCCGTCGCCGCGTGCAGCGCATGACCGGCCACCGCGCCTCCGACGCTCAGAAAGAGCGCGTGATGCGCGAGGTGATCATCCCCGAGACGATCACCATCCAGGAACTCGCGAACCGCATGACGGAACGCGGCGTCGACGTCATCCGCCTGCTGATGAAGCAGGGCGCGATGCACAAGATCACCGACGTGATCGACGCCGACACCGCTCAGCTCATCGCCGAGGAGATGGGCCACACGGTCAAGCGCGTCGCCGAATCCGACGTCGAGGAAGGCCTGTTCGATACGCCGGACACCGACGAGGCCCTGGAGGCCCGCCCGGCTGTCGTGACGATCATGGGCCATGTCGACCACGGCAAGACCTCGCTGCTCGACGCGATCCGCAAGACCAAGGTCGTCACCGGCGAGGCCGGCGGCATCACCCAGCATATCGGCGCCTATCAGGTGACGACGCCGCTGGGCAGCCAGGTGACCTTCATCGACACCCCCGGCCACGCCGCCTTCACGGCGATGCGCGCCCGCGGCGCCAAGGTGACGGATATCGTCGTGCTGGTCGTCGCGGCCGATGACGGCGTCATGCCGCAGACGGCCGAGGCCATCCATCACGCCAAGGCGGCCGGCGTGCCGCTGATTGTGGCGATCAACAAGGTCGACAAGGCCGACGCCAACCCCGATCGTGTCCGGGCCGAATTGCTGCAATACGAGATCCAGGTCGAGACGCTCGGCGGCGAGACGCTTGAGGTCGAGGTTTCCGCCAAGACCGGCCACAACCTCGACAAGCTGCTCGAGGCGATCGCGCTGCAGGCCGAGGTGCTCGATCTCAAGGCCAATCCCGACCGCGCTGCAGAAGGCACGGTCATCGAGGCCAAGCTCGACCGCGGCCGCGGCCCGGTCGCGACCGTCCTCGTTCAGCGCGGCACGCTGCGCACCGGCGACATCATCGTGGCGGGTGCCGAATGGGGCCGCGTCCGTGCGCTCATCGCCGACACCGGCGCGCAGGTGAAGGAGGCGCCGCCCTCCATGCCGGTCGAGGTTCTCGGCTTCAACGGCACGCCCGAGGCCGGCGACCGCGTCGCGGTGGTCGAGTCGGAAGCGCGTGCCCGCGAGGTCACCGAGTACCGGGAGCGGCAGCGTCGCGATCGTCTCGCTGCCCGTGGCGCTGCCTCCGGCGCCGGTCGCTCGCTCGCCGACATGATGCGCGATCTGAAGGAAGGCGCCGGCCGCAAGGAGTTCCCGCTCGTCGTCAAGGGCGACGTGCAGGGCTCGGTCGAGGCCATCGTCGGAGCGCTCGAGAAGGTCGGCAACGACGAGGTGCGGGCTCGCGTCCTGTCCTCGGGCGTCGGCGCCATCACCGAGTCGGACGTCACGCTCGCCCAGGCTTCGGGCGCGGTCGTGGTCGGCTTCAACGTCCGCGCGCATAAGGAAGCGCGCGAGGCGGCGGAGCGGGCCGGCGTCGAGATCCGCTATTACAACATCATCTATAACCTCATGGATGACGTGAAGGATGCGATGTCGGGCCTGCTGGCGCCGACCCTGCGCGAGACCATGCTCGGCAATGCGACGATCCTCGAGATCTTCAACGTCTCGAAGGTCGGCAAGATCGCCGGCTGCCGCGTCACCGACGGCACGATCGAGCGCGGCGCCAATGTCCGCCTGATCCGCGACAACGTCGTGGTCCACGAGGGCAAGCTCGCCCAGCTCAAGCGCTTCAAGGACGACGCCAAGGAAGTCGTGGCCGGCCAGGAATGCGGCATGTCCTTCGAGAACTACCAGGACATGCGCCCTGGCGACGTGATCGAGTGCTACCGCGTCGAGGAAATCAAGCGCACCCTCTGAGGCGGCGCTTCCTGAAACAGCGCGTCATGGCCGGGCTTGGTCCGGCCATCTCGTGACGAGAAGAGCGCGTCCAGCGCCTCATCTTTGAAGAGACGGTCGGGTGAGACCCGGCTGTGACGTTTGATCCGGTCCGATCCCGGAGAACGAGAACCATGGCCAAACCTGCAAAACCCTCCGGTCCGTCGCAGCGGCAACTGCGCGTCGGCGAACTTATTCGCCATGCGCTGGCTGAGATGCTCGCGCGTGGCGACATCCATGACGATGTACTGGCGAAACACGTCATCACCGTTCCCGAAGTCCGTCTCTCGCCGGATCTCAAGCTCGCCACGGCCTACATCATGCCGCTCGGCGGGCAGGATGTTAAGCCGGTGCTCAAGGCACTCGAAGCCAATAAGCGTTATATGCGCGGCGAGATCGCCCATCGCGTGAACCTGAAATACGCGCCGGATATCCGCTTCCGCGCCGATGAGAGCTTCGCCGAGGCCGAGCGCATCGACGCGCTGCTCGATACCGAGCAGGTGCGCCGCGACACGCTGGTGGAGCGCCTGAAGATCGACCAGGACCACGAAGACCAAGCCCCCGAAAACGACCGCCGTGACGATGACCGCTGAGAACCCATCCGAGATCGCCCCGGGCCAGGACGCCGCCCCGGCGCCGCGCCCGAAGAAGCGCGACGTCCATGGCTGGGTCGTCCTCGACAAGCCGGTCGGCATGACCTCGACCCATGCGGTCAGCGTCGTGAAGCGCGCCTTTTCGGCGAAGAAGGCCGGCCATGCCGGCACGCTCGATCCGCTCGCCTCGGGCCTGCTGCCGATCGCGCTGGGCGAGGCGACGAAGACGGTCCCCTTCGTGATGGATGGCCGCAAGGCCTATCAGTTCACCGTCGCCTGGGGCACGCAGACCAATACCGACGATACCGAGGGCAGCGTCATCGCCACCTCGGACAAGCGGCCGGACGAAGCCGCCATCGTGGCCTTGCTGCCGCGCTTCACCGGCACGATCATGCAGACGCCGCCGAAATTCTCGGCGATCAAGATCGCGGGCGAGCGCGCCTACGACCTCGCCCGCGACGGCGAGGATGTCGAGTTGCAGGCCCGCCCGGTCGAGATCGACGCGCTCTCCATCGTCAGCCATGACGGCGCGACCACCACCTTCGAGGCCGAATGCGGCAAGGGCACCTATGTCCGCGCCATCGCTCGCGATCTCGGGCTCGCGCTGGGTTGCCTCGGCCATGTCGCGCATCTGCGCCGCACCCGCGTCGGCCCCTTCGCCGTGGCGGACGCAGCCGCCGTTGAGACCCTGCGCGAGAGCCCGGAGGGCGCAGCCGCGGCGCTGAAGCCGGTCAAGGCCGCGCTGACGCTCATTCCCGAGGTCGTGATCCATCGCGACGCCGCGACCCGCCTCAAGCGCGGCCAGAGCGCCCTGCTGCGTGGCGCCGGAGCGCCGATCGCGGCCGAGGCGGCCTATGCGACCTGCGCCGGCACGCTGATCGCGACCGGCTCGATCGACAACGGCGAGTTCGTCCCCCACCGCGTCTTCAATCTCTGAAGGCGGATGGGCGAAAGCCGCAGGAAGCAACGGTTCGGGGGCCTTGCCCAGGATGGCAGGCTCCTGTTCTGGCGCATCGGCTGCGTTTTCGGGGTCGTTGCCGTCATTCTCGCGACGGCCTGCTATTTCACCTACAGCCATAACCAGAAGCTGCTGGCGCGTGCCGAGCGCGCCTCAGGAACCGTAGTCGAACTCCGGCACGGCGGTGGGAACTCGACCTACCGCCCGGTCGTGAGCTTTCAGACGGCGCAGGGACAGGCCGTCACCTTCGTGACCTCATGGGGCACGAGCCCACCGGCCTATCGCAGGGGCGATCAGGTGATCGTGCTTTACGACGCAGCAACGCCGGACAAGGCCGAGATCGAGGGTTTTCTGTCCCTGTGGCTGGGAACCCTGATCCTTGCTGGCCTCGCCACGGTCTTCGGGTTGCTCTCGGCGACCCTGATGATCGTGGCCAAGCGCGGCTGACCGGCCTCAAGCCGCGCGCTTCAGCCCATCCCGCGCCCAGATCGCACCGAGCGCCGCCACCAGCGCATCGATATCGGCGTCGGAATGGAAGGGCGAGGGCGTGATCCTGAGCCGCTCCGTGCCGCGCGGCACGGTCGGATAGTTGATCGGCTGGACATAGATGTCGAAGCGCGCCAGCAATTCGTCGCTGATCGCCTTGCAAGCCTTCGCCTCGCCGACCATCACCGGGACGATATGGCTGGGGTTCTCCAGATGCGGAATGCCGGCCGCGTCGAGCTTGCGCCGCAGTGCCTGCACCCGGTCCTGCTGGCGCTCGCGCTCGGCCGGGCTCTCCTTGAGATGCGCGATCGCGGCGATCGCGCCGGCCGCCACCGCCGGCGGCAGCGAGCTCGAGAAGATGAAGCCGGAGGCGAAGCTGCGGATGAAGTCGCACAGCGCCGCCGAGCCTGCGACATAGCCGCCGATCACGCCATAGGCTTTCGCCAGCGTGCCCTGGATCAGGGTGAGCCGGCCGGTCAGCCCCTCGCGCTCCGAGACGCCGCCGCCGCGCGGCCCGTAGAGCCCGACAGCATGGACCTCGTCGCAATAGGTCATGGCGCCGAACTCCTCGGCGATGTCGCAGAATTCCGCGATCGGCGCGATGTCGCCATCCATCGAATAGACCGACTCGAAGGCGATCAGCTTCGGCCTGCTCGGATCGAGCGCGGCGAGCTTGCGGCGCAGATCGGCCGGGTCGTTATGGGCGAAGATGTGCTTCTCGACGCGCGAATGCCGGATGCCCTCGATCATCGAGGCATGGTTCAGCGCGTCGGTCAGGACGATGCAGCCGGGGATGCGCGCGGCCAGCGTCGAGAGCGCGGCCCAGTTCGCCATGTAGCCGGAATTGAAGATCAGCGCCGCTTCCTTGCCGTGGAGATCGGCGAGCTCGCGCTCCAGCAGGACATGGTAGTGGTTGGTGCCGCCGATATTGCGCGTGCCGCCGGCGCCGGCGCCCGAACCGTCGAGCGCCTGATGCATCGCGGCGAGCACCTTCGGATGCTGACCCATGCCGAGATAGTCGTTCGAGCACCAGACGGTGACGTCGCGCGGGCCGCTCTCGCCGTGATAGGTCGCGGTCGGAAAACGTCCGACCTGACGCTCCAGATCGGCGAAGACCCGGTAGCGGCCCTCGCGTCGCAGCCCGTCGAGCTCGCTGCGGAAGAAACTCTCGAAATCCATGGCCAGCCTCCTGCGGCGCGCCTCTCCTAGGCCTTTTGGGGTCGCGGCGGAATGGCGCGCGGTGTCGCGGCTGGAACCCTTCTATTTCGAACGTTCGGCCAGTTCCAGCAGCGTTTCGAGCAGGACCTTGATGGCGGTGCCGGCATCGGCCTCGGTCATGTTCTCGCGCGGCGAGTGGCTGATGCCCTTCTCATTGCGCACGAACAGCATGGCGACCGGAGCGATCGCCGCCATCGCCATCGCGTCATGTCCTGCGCCGGAGGGCAGTCGCCGGGCGGAGAGGTTGCTGCCGGCCCGCGCCATGCCGGCGGCGAAAGCGTCCTGCAGCTGCGGGTCCATCGGGACGGCCGCGGCTTTCGCATAGGGCACGATCTCCAGCCCGACGCCGCGCCGCGCCGCGATGGCGCCGAAGCGGTTGCGGATCGCCGCCTCCATCGCGGCCAGCGTCTCGTTCCGGGGCGCACGGTAGTCGATGGTGAATTCGGCGGCGCCGGGCACGACATTGGTCGCGCCGGGCTCGGGGCTGAGCACGCCGACCGTGCCGACGGCGAGCTCATGCGCCGCGGCGATCTCTTCCAGCGCCAGCGCCATTTCGGCGGCGGCGGTCAGCGCGTCCTTGCGCAGGGCCATCGGCACGGTGCCGGCATGCCCTGCCTCGCCGGTGACGCGCACGCGCGCCCGGCTCTGGGCGTTGATGGCGGTGACGATGCCGACGGGCTCGTTCTCGGCCTCCAGCACCGGCCCCTGCTCGATATGCACTTCGAGATAGGCCCGGATCGAGCCGGGCTTGCGGGTGAGCGAAGCGATGCCGGCCGGATTGCCGCCGAAGGCGACGAGCGCGTCGGCGAGCTTCACGCCCTCGCTGTCGCGCGCCTCGAGCCAGGCCGGGTCGTAATGGCCGGCCAGCGCCTCGGAGGTGGAGAGATGCGTCGGAAAGCGGACATTCTCCTCATCGCCGAAGGCGACGACCTCGATCGGGAAGGGCAGGCCGATCCCGGCATCGCGCAGCGCCTGCGCCGCGAGGATGCCGGCGACGACGCCGAGATTGCCGTCGAAGCGCCCGCCATCCTTCACCGTATCGATATGGGAGCCGATCAGCACGGCGGGCGCGCCCGGCACAGTGCCCTCGCGCCGGCCCTGCACCGAGCCGGCCGCGTCGATGAAGGCGGAAAGCCCCGCCACCTCCATCGCACCCTTGACCCATTCGGCCGCCTGCCTGTGCGCCGGCGAGAGATAGAGCCGCGTCAGCTTGCCCGGCTCGTCGGAGAAGCGGTTCAGGCCGGAAAGCGCGGCGAAGGCACGGGCGCCGAGGACGGCGGCGGAGGGAAGCGTCTGCGTCATGGGCGCCAGGTCATAAGTCCGTCGATCGTGAGCCCAGACCCTAGAGCAGGAGGCCGGGAAGCGGGAACCGCTTTTTGGCAAAGCTGCTTCTCCGATCCGGCGTCTCGGTGCTGGGCTGCGTCATCAAGCTGGGTCGTGCGGTCTTGAGACGAAAACTACGCCGTCATTCCGGGCTTGATGATGGATTCCGGATCGGCGCCGCTAACGCGGCTTGTCCGAAATGACGGCGTTTTTCGATGGGGAATCGTGAATCCTAATACGTCGCCCGTCCGCCGGAGAGGTCGAAGACGCCGGCCGTGGTGAAGCTGTTCTCGGCCGAGGCGAGGAAGGCGACCATGGAGGCGACCTCCTCCGGCAGCAGGAAGCGTCCGCGCGGAATCTTCGCGAGCATGTAGCCGATATGCTCGTCGCTCATCTGGTCGAAGATGCGGGTGCGCGCCGCCGCAGGCGTGATGCAGTTCACGGCGATGTCCTTGTCGGCGAGTTCCTTGCCGAGCGACTTGGTCAGCGCGATCACCGCCGCCTTCGATGCCGAATAGGCCGAGGCGTTGGGGTTGCCTTCCTTGCCTGCGATCGAAGCGACGAGGACGATGCGCCCGTAATTGCGCTTGATCATGCCCGGGATCACGGAACGGCAGCAATGCAGCGTGCCGTCGAGGTTGAGCCGCATCACCCGCGCCCAGTCCTCGAGCGGATAATCCCAGGTCTTGTGGTTCGGCCCGGCGATCCCGGCGCTGGTGACGAGGATGTCGACGCTGCCATGTCTGGCTTCGAGCGCATCGCTTGCGGCCTGGACGGCGTCGGCGTCGGTGACATCGACCGCGCTGCCCGTCGCGCCATGGCCGATTTCGGCAGCGGTCTTCGCGGCGAGGCCGCCATCGACATCCCAGATTGCCACAGTCGCACCGCTTGCCGCGAAGCGTTCGGCCACGGCGCGGCCGATCCCCTGCGCGCCTCCCGTCACGATGGCGACGCGCTTCCTTAAATCGATTTGGTTCATTCGCTCAGCCTCCCCGGATTCGTTGCCAGCCAGCCTAGCGAGCGAGGGAGCGGCGAGCCAGAGCCAAGCTGCAGGCTTGCAGCCGTCGCGTGGCCGCTATGCAATCTGTTAATCACTCACCTCGTTTTGCCGCAGTTGAAACCGCCCGTCCGACGTTCCGAAACGGTACGACAGGGGTCTGTTCGTCCCACCCTGCAACAGATGCGGCCGGCGCCGACGCAACGGAAGCGACGGTCTTGTAGGCTTTCGTTTCGGTTCGGAACAAGTCATTGGTTTTGCTGCGGGATCGCCGTTAGTTCTTTCTCCTGGATTGCGTGAAGGCGGCGTTCACCTTTCGCTTGACTTCGCCTTGACCTGAGTGCTGGTTCCGCCTTCACATCCCGTCATCATGAGCCTGCCTCAGTTCTCAGGATCGAAAACGACCGTGCCTGCAGCGCTTTCTATGCCCCTCGCGAACGAGGCCGAGCCCCGCCGGCGCCAAGGCTATGGCAAGCGCGATATCGGCGGCATCGGCATCGCCGTGGTGACCCGCGATACCGCGATCGCCGAGCTGCGCGAGGCCATCGTCGAAGGCGGCCATGTCAAGCTCGCCTTCTGCAACGCCAATCTCGTCAATGTCGCAGCCGGCGACCTGGCTCTGCAGCGTAGCCTTTCGACCTTTCTCGTCCTCGCGGACGGCATCGGCGTCGATCTCGGGAGCTCGCTGCTCTACGGCAAGCCTTTCCCGGCCAATCTGAACGGCACGGATTTCCTCCCGGCCTTCTTCGGTGCGCAGTTGCGGCCGCTTCGCGTGTCCTTGCTCGGCGGCCGCCCCGGCGTGGCCGACCGCGCGGTCGAGAATCTGGCCCGGCGCTATCCGCAGCATCGCTTCAAGGTGGTCTCGCATGGCTACTACGCCCCGGAGGAGGAAGCGCGGCTGCTCGACGGGCTCAAGGCCGAGCGGCCCGATCTGCTGCTGGTCGCGATGGGCAACCCGATGCAGGAGCGTTTCATCGCCGAGAAGCTGAGCACCCAGCATTGCGCGGTCGCCGCCGGCGTGGGGGCTCTGTTCGATTTCTTCGCCGGCGAGGTGCAGCGTGCCCCGGAGGCGATCCGCAAGGCGCGCCTCGAATGGATCTATCGGCTCTGGCTCGAGCCGAGCCGGCTCTGGCGCCGCTATGTGCTCGGCAATCCGGCCTTCCTGATGCGGGTGGCGCGGCAATATCTCGCTAGCGGCCGGCAGGCCGGCTGACGCCCGTGACCTTCAGCTATGCCCTGGCGACGCCGAGCTACAGGGGCGACGTCGATCGTTGCCGCCTGCTCTGCGCCAGCATCGATCGCTTCGTCACCGGCCATGGCGTGCACTACCTCCTGGTCGAGGATCGCGACGTTCCGCTGTTTCGCGACCTCGAAGGGCCGAAACGGCGCATCCTCCCTGAATCGCAGCTCCTGCCGTCCTGGCTGAAGCCCAGGCCGGATCCGTTGAGCCTCGGCCGGCGTCGGGTCTGGACCGGCATGCGCGCGTTGGCGCGGGGCCTCCCGCCGCTGCGCGGCTGGCACGCCCAGCAACTGCGCAAATTCGCGGTCGCCACGGTCGCCGGGGAGGACGTCATCCTCTTCGCCGATTCCGACATGCTGTTCCTGCGGCCCTTCGATCTCGCGGATCTGGAGCGGGACGGCGCCGTCAGGCTCTATCGCAAGCCGGAGGCGATCGCGGCCGACATGGCGCGCCATCGGCCGTGGTGCGAGAACGCCTCGTCCCTGCTCGGGCTCGGCGCGCCGTCCTATCCGGGGCCGGACTACATCAACAACATGGTGAGCTGGCGCCGCGACCACGTGCTCGGGCTGCTCGCGCATATCGAGACGGTGAGCGGCCGCGACTGGGTCTCCGCCATCGCGCGGGACCGGCAATTCTCCGAATACATGATCTACGGCTACTACGTCGAACGCGTCCTCGGGCTCGAGGCCGCGCGGCACTGGCCCGATCCACGCGAGCTCTGCAAGGTCTACTGGTTCCCCGAGGATGTCGCCGGTCTCGACCTGCTGAAGACCTTCGAGGAGGTGCTGGAGCCCTGGCAGGTCGCGGTCGGCGTGCAGTCCTTCATCGGCCAGCCGCTCGACAAAGTCCGGGCGCTGTTCGAGAGACAGGCCTCGGCCTGACCCTCAGCGCTGTTTGTAGCCGCCGCGCGCCAGCAGCCGGTAGGTGAAGCTCGCGGAGACCAGATAGACCAGCCCGAAGACGAGGTTCATCCAGCTCGCCCAGGCCTCGCCTGCGGCGAAGCGGGTCATCACCAGCGAGATCAGCCCTGCCTTCAGCGCCGTCAGCAGGCACAGCAGCACGATCCGCGAACCGGTGCGCTCGCGCGCATAGAGCAGTTCGGCATGGTATTCGACGAGGTTGCGGAAGGCCGGCACCAGCAGCATCGGCGCGAAGAGATAGGCGGCTTCCGAGACATTGCGGCCGAGCAGCCCCGGAAAAGGCTTCAGCGCGATGATGACGGCGACGAGGCCGGCGGTCGAGACCAGCGCGATGCCGATCTCGAAGGCGGCGAGGCGCCGCCCCCCGCCGAGCCCGCGATCCTGCATGATCTTCTGCACCAGCATCTGGTTGAAGCTGCGCACCGGCATGGCGGTGAGGTCGATCACCCTGAGCGCGATGGCATAGAGGCCTGCGGTCCGCTCGCCCGCCAGGCCGAGCACCAGCAGCTTGTCCAGCTCCGACTGGACGTAAAAGACGATATCGGCCGCACCGGCGAAGACGGCATCCGCCATGCGCCGCGGATAGAGCGCCCGCACGAAGCGCCAGCGCGCCGGCGGCAGGAAGGCGGCGAGCGCGACGACGAGGCTCAGGAAGGTTGCGGCGAGATAGGCGCCGGCCCAGATCTCGAGGCTGCGATGGCCGAAGGCGATGAAGAGCAGCGCGGCCAGCGTCCGCAGCGACGAGCCGATGATCACGAGCAGCGCCGCCTGCCGGAAGCGCCTGAGCCCGTTATTGACGATGGCGACGACCTCGACCGGCCGCCAGCACAGCACCTCCGCCACGATGATCAGGGCGAAGGGCAGCGCTGCCAGCCGCTCGGCGAAGAGCAGCCAGTAGGCGCCGGCCGAGATGGCGGCGATCAGCGGCAGCGAGGCGAGGCTCAAGCCCGCGAAGCCCGCCAGATAGGCGCCGAGCAGGCGCGGCTTGACGGTCGCCACCCGATAGAGCGGCGAGACGAAACCGAAGGCGAGCAGGCGCGAGAGGATGAGCCCGGTCGAGGAGGCCGTGGCGAAAAGGCCGAACTCGCCCAAGGTCAACGTATTCGCAACGATAAGGAAGTAGACAAGGGAGATGACGAGCCGGCCGGCCGAGCCGCTCAGGATGGTGAGATAGGAGAGGGTGGTGGCACGGCTCGGTAACATGGACGGTACTCGGGGACGCTGGCCCGGCCCATGCCTGCCATCGCGCGGATGATGGAATTCACTTAGCCGAGAGGCGTTGAGCGACCCTAAACGAAACGGAAGCGCACCAACTTCATGCAGGAAGCCGAACCGGACCGGGACGACCTCGCGCTCACGCGCCGCGCTGCGCTGCGTGCGGGAGCCGTTTCCGCGGCCGTCGCCATGCTCGGCTCCGCCCCGGGGCAGGCGGCCGCGCGCCCGATTGCCATGGGTTCGGCCGCGGAGATCGGCGCTTTCCGGAGCGATCCGCGCTATCGCGAGGCGCTGAAGCGCTATTGCGACGTCGTCGTGCCCATGAACGACCTGAAATGGGAGGCGCTGCGCCATGACCGCGCGCGCTTCGATTTTTCCGGTGCCGACGAGCTCGTCGCCTTCGCCGAGGCCAACCGCAAGGCGCTGCGCGGCCACACGCTGCTCTGGGGCGAGGCCCTGCCCCCCTGGGTAAAGGAGATGAAGACCCGCGCCGAGGCCGAGCGCGAGCTCGTCAACCACATCGAGGTGGTCGTCGATCGCTACAAGGGCCGCATCGCCACCTGGGACGTGGTGAACGAGGTCATCAAATACGACCCCACCTCCGGTGGCCCTTGGCGCGACACGATCTGGCAGCGCCTGCTCGGGCCGGAGCATGTCGAGATCGCCTTCCGCACGGCCGCCCGCACCGATCCGAAGGCGCGCCTCGTGCTCAACGATTTCCATTTCGAGGAGCCGGACCCCGTCGCCGCCGCCCGCCGCAAGGTCGCGCTCGACATCTGCCGGCGCCTCAGGGACAAGGGCATCCCGATCCATGGCGTCGGCATGCAGGCGCATCTCTATGCCGAGAAGCAGGTCGATACCGACGGGTTGCAGCGCTTCATGCGCGATCTCGACGAGCTCGGCCTCGATGTCGAGATCACCGAACTCGACGTGATCGACTGGAAGATGCCGGCCGATGCCGCGCTCCGCGACAAGCATTCCGCCGCGCTGGTCTCGACCTTCCTGAATGCCGTCGTTTCCGCGAAGCGGCCGAAGGCGATCGTCACCTGGGGTTTGACCGATCGCTATTCCTGGGTGGGCGAGACCTTCCCGCGCAAGGACGACGCCAAGGCGAGGCCCCTGCCGCTCGATGCGGATTACCGGCCGAAGCCGATGATGGCAGTGCTCGAGCGCTATCGGCGCGGCACGGGGTGAGTTCGGAAAGTGAAGCGTAGCGTCATGTTCACCACCGAAACGGCCGACAAGGATCGACTGGAAGGGGCCGATCGCGGCGCTCCGCCGGAAACGGCGCGCCCGGTCGAGATCGGCCGCCTCGCCGATCCGCTCTGGATCGTGGCGACGCTCTGGCGCCGCAAGGGGCTGATCCTGCTCTGCGCGCTCGTCGGCTTCGGCCTCGCCGTCCTGGCGAGCCTGCTGATCGCGCCGAAATACACCTCGACGGCGCAGCTCTTCATCGACCCGCGCGATCTGCGCGTGCTCCAGAACGACGTCTCCCCGAACACCGTCGGCAGCGACCCGACCTCGATTCTCAGCTATCTCGAAAGCCAGGCACGCGTCATCGCGTCGGACAGCATCAAGTCGCGGGTGATCGAGAAGCTCGGGCTCGACAAGGATCCCGATTATGGCGGACCGGCCCGTGGTGGCCTCCTCTCCGGCCTGTTCGGCCCCGACAAGGCGACGACCGATCGCAACGCCATGCTCTATGCGCTGGCCGCGCTCGACAAGAGCGTCGCCGTGCGTCGCGGCGAGCGCACCTTCGTCATCGACATCTCCGCCACGGCCGGCGACCCGGACAAGGCCGCGCAGATCGCCAATGCCCTCGCCGAAGCCTATCTGGAGGACCAGGCGCAGGTCCGCGTCGATGCAGCCCGGCGCGCCACGTCTGCCCTGACCGCGCGGCTCGAGGAATTGCGCGGCCGCCTGCGCATCGCCGAGGACAAGGCCGAGGCCTACAAGGAAGCCCACAACATCGTCGGGCTCGGCAGCAACAAGTCGCTCAGCGAGGAACAGCTCTCGCTCAACGCCACCCAGCTCGTCGCCGCCCGCCAGCGCACCACCGAGGCCAAGGCGAAATACGACCAGATCGCCGCGACCCGCGCCTCCAACGTCGAGGCCGGCGCGATCCCGGAGGCCGTCGCCTCCAACACGATGACGGCGCTGCGCGCCCAGCTTGGCGCGGCACTCAGCAAGGAGGCCGATCTCGTCGCCTCGCTCGGCGCGCGCCATCCGGCCCTGACGGCCGCCCGCGCCCAGGTGACCGATTCCCGCCGCCAGATCGCCGACGAGCTCAGCCGCATCGCCCGCGCTGCCAAGGCGGAATACGACCGCGCCGCCGAGGCCGAGCGCCAGCTCTCGCGCCGCGTCGACCAGCTCACCACGGCGCAATACGCCGCCGGCCGCGCCTCGGTCGAATTGCGCGAGCTCGAACGCGAGGTCGAATCCTCCCGCGCGATCTACGACGCCTTCCTGAAGCGAGCCCGCGAAACCGGGGAGCTCGGCGGCATCGACACGACCAATGCCCGCGTCATCAGCCCGGCCATGCCGCCGCTGGAGAAGAGCGGCGTCAGCCGCCGCAGCATTGCGCTGCTCGGCGCTTTCGGCGGCGGCGGCGCGGGAGCGTTGCTGGCGCTGGCTCTCGCATTGTTCGCGGTGCCCCGCCCGGTGCCGGAGGAGAAGGCCCCGTCGGCCCGCAGATCCCTCTGGCGGCGCAAGCCGCGCCCGGTCGAGTCTGAAGCCGAGGAACCGGCACCGCCTCCGCCGGCCCGACCGGCACCGCCGTCCGAAGCCGTGATTCTGACGCCTCCTCCGCCTCCGCAGCCGCAGCCGGTCGCGCCACCCGTGCCCGAGCAGCCCGAACCCGTTCCGCCGCCGGTGAGCCCCGCCGCTGTCCAGACGCCTCCCCCGGCCGGCGACAAGGCGGGCTGGCGCCGCCTCATCGCGATTCCGGGCGGTCAGCCGGACCGGAAGCCGGAAAAGCCGTCGCCGCCGCTGGTCCTGACGCCGCTCGGCAAGATTCCGGCGGTGCGTAACCGGCGCTGGCGCCGCGAACTCGAGGCCGCGCGCTCGGTCTTCCAGGCCAAGGCGCATCTCGTCGATGTCATCGACAAGCCGCAGGCGAGCTTTGCCATGGCCGTCGCCGCTGTCAGGGCCGAACTGGTTCATGGCGCCGGCGACAATCCGCGCCGGCGTATCCTGGTGCTCGGCCTGCAGCCGCAGGTGGGCGCGACGACGCTCGCCCTCAATCTCGCGCTCGATGCCGCTCTGGCCGGCCAGCCGGCGCTGCTCGTCGATGCCGCCGACGGCGCTCTCGCCCTGACGCGGATCTTCGCGCCCGATGCGTCGGCCGGTCTGGAAGAGGTGATCGGCGGCAGCCGCACGCTTGCCCGCGCGATCCTGAAGGATGAAGGCAGCGATCTCGCCTTCCTGCCGCGCTCGAACCGGCCGGGCCTGCCCGCGACGGGCTCGCTGGAAAACGGCCTGTTCGGCGCGGCGCATCGTTTCGGACCGGTCATCGTCGATGCCACGGCCGGCAGCGCGCTGGCGCGGCGCTTTGCCGAGGTGGTGGACGACATCCTCGTGGTCTCACGCCAGGCCAAGCTGTCGGATGCCGATATCGAGCGCCTGAAGACGCAGCTCGGCGTCAACGCCAACAAGCTGCGCGGCCTCGTCGTGAACGAGAGCTGAGGCGGCACCTGCTGGCGGTCCGGAGCCGGTCCGGACTCCCCAGGCCCTCATCCTAGACTCATCCTAAGAGCGTGCTGATTTTGTACGGAACCACGCGGTCATCCCGGGCTTGACCCGGGATCCATGCCGGAACGTACCCGACAAGGTTCAGGCATGGATCCCGGCTCTCCGCTTCGCTGCGGCCGGGATGATCCGCATTTCCTTGAAAACGCGGGACTCTCAGGAAACGCGCCTTCGGCACTCCTCAGGAGATGAGGCTCGCCCCCGCTCGACCGGCCTCAGTTCTTCTCCGGTTTGCGGTATTGCTCGTTGGCGACGCCGAATTCCGACATTAGCCGGCCGAGCGCGACCTGGGTGTGGTAGAGCCCGATGGTTCCCGAGCGGCTCTTCAGGCCGAGCGCGATGCCGCGTGGTACGGAAGCGGCGAGCAGCGCGAGCGATTTCGCCAGCACCTTGAGCCGGCCCGCGGCGCCCGGATTCTGCCGCCGCGCGATCGTGGCCGAGATCGCGCCGTTGCGCAGGCCGCGCGCGGCGATCCAGCCGAATTCGGTGCGGCGCTGCGGCATCGTCTCGCGCTGCGCCGCCTCCTGCACCCACCAGAAGCGGAATCCGGCGGCCCTGGCGCGGGTGAAGAAATCCGTGTCGCCGCCGCCGGTGAAGTCGAAGCTCTCGTCGAGGAAGGGGAAGCCCAGCCGCTCCAGCACCTCCCGCCGGATCAGGTAGTTCGCGCTCGAATAGAGCATCGGCACCGGGCCGGAGACCGCATAATGCGAGCGGAAGACCGGATGCGCCGCGAGCCAGGCCCGCGAGCGGTCGGCGAAGACCGGTGTCACCGAGCCGCCGAAGAGCTCGGCCGGGGTGGTCGCCGCCGCCTTGAGGAAGGCGTCGAGCCAGCCGGGCTCGGCCTCCTCGTCGTCGTCGATCCCCAGCACCTGCTGCAGGGCCGGAAAGCGTGTCAGCGCGCAGCGCCAGGCGGCGTTATAGGCCTTGCAGTTGCCCTGGCGCGGCTCGACGATGACGAGGCCCTTGAACAGCCCGGCTTCGAGCAGGGTCTTCGCGCGCTGCGCGCCGGCCTGTTCCTGGCCCTCGTTCTCGACGACGATCACCGCGAAATCATGCCCGCCGGTTTGCGCCGCCAGCGAGCGCAATGTCGCCTCCAGCATGTCGGGGCGCCTGAAGGTCGGCACGCAGACGACGCTCGCGACGCCGGCCAGCATCTCGGGCGGCGATTGCGCCACCACGCCGAAGCTCTCGGGCGTCGCGAAGCGCAGCGGCGAGGCACCGCCCCGCGCGCCGGCATCGGTCTGTTTCGTCGGTTCAGCCGCAACCATGGCGAACCTCATAGATCCGGCCGGCTTAAAGTTCGGTGTTCGCAAAGCGCGATCCACCGGCCTTTTCCGGCAAAGCCTCGTTGAGCATAGCAGATGGGGCGGCTTGACCTGCCGCGGCAATCGGCCGACTGAAAGACATCTTGCCGCGGACCCGCTTTCCTTGCGCCTCGCCTTTCTGACTTCGCTCATTCCGGTTGCCCGGCCGGATACGGGTTTTGAGATCGCCAATGCCGCGATCCTCTCGGCGCTGCGCGCCGCCGGCCATGAGGTGACGGCGATCGGCTTCACGCGCCATGGCGAAACGCCGGCCGATCCCGAGCAGGCCGTTGTCGTGGCCGAGATCGACATCGAGAATGCGGTCGCCTCGACGGGGCGGCAACTGCGCTGGATCGCGGCCGCTTTTCGCTTCGGCCTGCCGGTCGCCTGCGCCAAGCTGAGGCTCGCGGGCGCCGGCCGGCTGGTCGAGGCCGTGCGGGCGCGTGGGCCGTTCGATGCGCTCGTCCTCAACTCGGTGATGCTGCCCGGCGCTTTCCCGGAACTACTGGAGATCGCGCCCTGCGTGCTGGTCGAGCACAATATCGAGCACGCCTCGGCGCGGCAGAATGCCGAAAACGCCGGCCATGTCCTGCTCCGCCGGCTCTTCGCCCGCGAGGCTCGATTGCTCGAGGCCATCGAACGCCGGCTCTGGCGGCAGTCGCGCTTCGTCTGGACCCTTGCCGAGGAGGATCGGCGGGCGATGGGCGCCGAAGCCCGGGACAAGTCCGCCGTGCTGCCTTTGGTTTCCGGCACGGCGCCGCCCGCGATCGTGGCGGGGCAGGACGCGCCTGCGAGCTTCGACATCGGGCTGATCGGCACCTGGACCTGGGTGCCGAACCGGGTCGGCCTCGAATGGTTCCTGCAGGAGGTCTGCCCGCTGCTGCCGGACGATCTGCGGATCGCTGTCGCCGGCCGCGTCCCCTCCGAGCTGCGCATGCCGCTCAATGTCACGCTGGTCGGCCGCGTCCCGGCCGCCGACGCGTTCCTGCGCTCCTGCCGCATCGTGGCGCTGTCGAGCCGGGCCGGCACGGGCGTGCAGCTCAAGACCATCGAGGCGATGCAGCTCGGCCTGCCGGCCGTCGCGACCTCGCTCTCCTGCCGCGGCTTCACCGAATTGCCGGCTAACTTCACGCTCGCCGACGGCGCGCCGGACTTCGCCCGCGCGCTCGCGGAGCGGCTGTCCGTGATCAGGGCCGGCGACGCGCAACGCATCGATGGCGAGGCTTTCCTGACGCGCCAGCGGGCGGCGCTCGCCGCCGGCCTCGCGCAAGGCCTCGCCGCCGCGGCGCGTTGAGGTCCATCCGCCGATTTGCCTCCAGCGACCGTCCGGGGCTATGAATCGGCGCACGCCTGCCAGCGTGCGCGGACCATCGCCCAGCCCGAGGCCGGCCCATGCGCATCGAAAACGATCCCAAGCTCGACTTCCGCGACGTGCTGATCCGTCCCAAGCGCTCGACGCTGGGCAGCCGCGCCCATGTCGATGTCGAACGCAGTTTCCGCTTCCCGCACACAGGCGCGGAATGGAAGGGCTTCCCGCTGATCGCGGCCAATATGGATGTGGTCGGCACCATGGCAATGGCGCGGGCGCTGCGGAAGCACGGCGCCATGGTCGCCCTGCACAAACACTACGATGCCGAGGCCCTGATCGCCTTCTTCCGCGAACCTGAATCGGCCAATGCCTTCTATTCGCTCGGCACCACCGAGGCCGATCACGACAAGCTCAAGGCCGTCCACGCCCAGTCGCCGATCTCCAAGATCTGCCTCGACGTCGCCAATGGCTATACGGAGAAATTCGTCGATACGGTCAAGGCGACGCGCGCTGCCTTCCCTGACGCGGCGATCATGGCCGGCAACGTCGTCACCGGCGACATGACCGAGGCGCTGATCCTGGCCGGCGCCGATATCGTCAAGGTCGGCATCGGGCCGGGCTCGGTCTGCACCACCCGCAAGATGACCGGCGTCGGCTATCCGCAGCTCTCGGCCATCATCGAATGCGCTGACGCGGCCCATGGGCTCAAAGGTCTGGTCTGCGGCGATGGCGGCCTGACCGTGCCGGGCGATGTCGCCAAGGCCTATGGCGGCGGCGCCGATTTCGTGATGATGGGCGGCATGCTCGCCGGCCATGACGAATGCGAGGGCGAGATCCGCTATGAGGAGCGCGACGGCGAGAAGGTGCCGGTCGCGATGGTCTTCTATGGCATGTCCTCCGACACGGCGATGCACAAATATTCCGGCGGCGTCGCCAAATACCGGGCCTCCGAGGGCAAGACCGTCGAGGTGCCCTATCGCGGCCCGGTCGAGGGCGCGATGCAGGAGATCATGGGCGGGGTGCGCTCGGCGATGACCTATATCGGGGCGGTCTATCTGAAGGAGATGTCGAAGCGCACCACCTTCATCATGGTCGGCGCCCAGCTCAACACGGTGTTCGGCAACTGACTGACGCCTCCCGGCAGGAATGCTCACTTCGTCGGGTACCGCTTACGGCCCATCTGTTGCATAGTCCCGGCCTCAATGCAGAAAGCCGCTCACGGCTTCGGGGAGACGATATGACGATCAGGATTTTGGGTGCGGCTGCCTTTCTCGCCGCCGGGGTTTCGCTGGCGAGCGCTCAGCAGCTGGCGCCGAGCCCCACACTCGATGCCGTGAAGGCGCGCGGCAATCTCGAATGCGGCGTGCATCTCGGCCTGCCGGGCTTCTCCTTCGCCAATGACAAGGGCGAGTGGACCGGCCTCGACGTGGATTATTGCCGCTCGCTCGCGGCCGCCATCCTGGGCGACGCGACCAAGGTCAAGTTCACGCCGACCTCGGTGCAGCAGCGCTGGCCGATCCTGCAATCGGGCCAGGTCGACGTGCTCGCGCGCAACTCGACCATCACCTTCTCGCGCAACGCCACGCTCGGCCTCAACTTCCAGGGCATCAATTTCTACGAAGGCCAGACCTTCATCGTCCGCAAATCGGCGAATGTGAAGGAGGCCGAGGGCCTCGACGGCGCCTCGGTCTGCGTCGCCGCCGGCTCGACCGAGGAGAAGAACGCCGCCGACTGGTTCCGCGAGCGCAATCTCAAGGTCACCATCACCAATTTCCAGAAGAACGACGACGCCATCGCGGCCTATGACGCCGGGCGCTGCGACGCCTACACCGCCGGCGTCGGCGCGCTCGCCGGCCAGCGCATCAAGCTCAAGGTCCCCGACGATCACATCATCCTGACCAAGCCGATTTCGAACGACCCGCAGGGGCCGGTGACGCGCTGGGGCGACGAGCGCTGGCAGCTCATCGTGCGCTGGGTGCTGAACGGCACCATCGCGGCCGAGGCGCTCGGCGTCACCTCCAAGAACGTCGACGAGATGAAGGCGAGCTCGAAGAATTCCGAAGTCCGCCGCCTGCTCGGCGCCGAGGGTGGCTTCGGCGAGATGATGGGGCTCCCGAACGACTGGATGTATAACGCCATCAAGCAGGTCGGGAATTACGGCGAGAGCTATGAGCGCACCGTCGGCATGGGATCGCCGCTGAAGCTCGAGCGCGGCCAGAACCAGCTCTGGACCAAGGGCGGCCTGCTGTTCACCCCGCCCTTCCAGTGAGAGCGGTCTGAAGAACGTCATGGCCGGGCCTTGACCCGACCATCTCGGAAACCAGCCTGAGCGTCACGAGATTCCCGGGTCTGCGCTTCGCACCGCCCGGGAATGACGCCCGCGACTCCTGATCGAGGCCGGCGTGAGCAGCTTCCTCTCCTTCATCAACGACAAGCGCGTCCGCGACTGGCTCTATCAGATCGCCGTTGTGGTCCTGCTCGTGGGCCTGACGATCTTCTTCGTGCGCAACGCCTCGGAGAACATGGTCAAGGCCGGCATCGCCTCGGGCTTCGGCTTCCTCTGGCGCACCTCCGGCATCGAGGTGCCCTTCGTCCTCACCGGCTACACCCAGGCCGACAACATCCTCGGCCTGTTCTGGGTCGGCGTTGCCAACACCATGCTGGTGACGGTGATCGCCATCATTCTCGCCACCGCGCTCGGCTTCGTCGTCGGCATCGCCCGGCTCTCCTCGCACTGGCTGCTCTCGACCATCGCCGGCGCCTATATCGAGTTCGTCCGCAACATCCCGCTGCTGTTCTTCGTGCTGTTCTGGTATTTCGGCGTCATCGCCGCCCTGCCGGCGCCGCGCCAGAGCATCGGACTGTTCGGGGTCGCCTTCCTCAACAATCGCGGCCTGACGATTCCCCTGCCGGACGGCATGGACAACCTGCGCATCGCCGGCCTGATCATCCTCGCCTGCGTCCTGGCTTACGCCGCTTTCCATGTCTGGGCTCGCAAGCGACAGGAGCGGACCGGGCTCCACGCGCCGACGCTGCGCGTCGGGCTCGTCCTGCTGCTCGCGGTGCCGGTGCTGGCCTTGACCTGGGCCGTGCTGGCGACGCGCTGGGACGTGCCGGTGCTGCGCGGCTTCAATTATCGCGGTGGCTTCGCAGTCATCCCTGAATTCGTCGCGCTGCTGGCGGCGCTCGTCACCTACACGGCGGGTTTCATCGCCGAGATCGTGCGCGGCGGCATCCAGTCGGTCTCGCATGGCCAGACCGAGGCGGGTTCGGCGCTCGGCCTGCGCTCCGGCCAGATCCTGCGGCTCGTCACCATCCCGCAGGCGCTGCGGGTGATGATCCCGCCCTTGACCAACCAGTATCTCAACGTGCTGAAGAACTCCTCCTTCGGCGCGGCCATCGCCTACCCCGATCTGGTCAGCCTGTTCATGGGCTCGGCGCTGAACAACACCGGCCAGGCGATCGAGATCATCGCGATGACGCTTGCGGTCTATCTCGTCATCGGGCTTGCGGTTTCGGCGATCATGAACTGGTACAACGCCCGCATCGCTCTGGTGACGCGATGAGCGGCCTGGCTTCCCCCCGGAGCGCCTCGTCGCTCTCGCTCTGGCGCGAGCGCCTGTTCGGCACGCCCTTCACCGCCTTCGTCACGGTGGTGCTGGCGCTTGCCATCGCCTGGGTCGCGGTGCCGCTGATCCGCTGGGCGCTGATCGATGCGAGCTGGCGCGGCACGACCCGCGCCGACTGTACCGCGGGCGGGGCCTGCTGGGTCTTCATTCGCGCCCGCTTCGGCCAGTTCATGTATGGGCTCTATCCCGCCGACCAGCGCTGGCGCGTCGATATCGCCGGCATCGCCTTCGTGCTCGGCGTCGCGGGGGTCGTCTTCGCGCCGCAGCGGCTGAAGTTGAAGCTCGGTGTCGCCATGCTCGTCCTGCTGCCGCCGCTCGGCATCTGGCTGCTCTCCGGCGGCTTCGGCCTGCGCCATGTCGAGACGCGCGACTGGGGCGGGCTGATGCTCACCCTGTTCATCTCGGTCTATGCGAGCCTGATCGCGATCCCGCTCGGCATCCTCTTCGCGCTCGGGCGGCAATCGGGGCTGCGCGTCATCCGGTTGATCAGCGTCATCTTCATCGAGTTCTGGCGCGGCGTGCCGATCATCGCGGTGATCTTCCTGGCTTCGCTGCTGCTGCCGCTGATCATGCCGGGCGGCATCGATATCGACCGGCTGGCGCGCGCCGTGATCGGGCTCGGCTTCGTCATCGCGGCCTATATGGCCGAGGCCGTGCGTGGTGGCCTGCAGGCGCTGCCCAAGGGCCAACGCGAAGCCGCGACGGCGCTCGGACTGACCTATTGGAAGGCGACGGGGCTGATCGTCCTGCCGCAGGCGCTGCGCATCTCGCTGCCGGCGATGACCAACGAGTTCATCGCCCTGATCAAGAACACGACGCTGGTGCTGGTCGTCTCGATCCTCGACCTGCTCGGCATCGCCCAGGCCTCGCTCGCCGATCCCAACTGGGTCGGCATGAACATGGAGGCCTATGCCTTCTCGGGCGCGATCTACTGGCTGATCTGCTTCGCCCTCTCGCGCTGGAGCCGCTCGCTGGAGAAGCGGCGCAGGTTGTGAGGAGGCCGCTTGCCGTCATGCTCGGGCGGAGCGAAGCGCAGGCCCGGGAATCTCGTTCAGGAGGAGGCTCTGGAACTTCCTCGTCATGAGATGCTGGGATCAAGCCCGAGCATGACGCAAGCTTTCGACCAGCCAACAAAAAACCGGCCTTTCGGCCGGTTTTCTGATTTCAGCGCCATCAGCCTGATCAGGCTCGCACCTTGCTCCGGTCGCGCCGGCGGTCGGCAGCGGGCTGGTAGGCAATGCGGGCGTGGTGGCTGCAATAGGGCATGCCGGTCTGCGAGCGCGCGCCGCAGAAGCGGAATTCCGGCGTCGTCGGGTCGCCCATCGGCCAGCGGCACATATATTCGCGCAGCTCCATGATGGTGACCCGCTCCGAGAACGGGATCACCACATCCTCGGACGGCCGCGGCGCCTGCTCGGCCTCGATATCGGCCTCGGGCTGCGTCGCGAAATGCGGGGCGAGCGCATGGGTGCCGCGGGTGGCGCCGGCGGCGCTGTTCATCGGATGGCTCGGCGCCCGTGCCGGGGCCTTGCGCGGGGTGGCATTGCGCGGCGTGGCCGGCGCAGCGGCGCTCTTGGCACGGCCCGACAGGCCGAGCCGGTGCACCTTGCCGATCACCGCGTTGCGCGTGACGTTTCCGAGCTCGGCGGCGATCTGGCTTGCGCTCAGACCGTCGCTCCAGAGCTTCTTGAGCAGTTCGACCCGCTCGTCGGTCCATGCTCCGGCTTCGTTCATCCGCATCACCTGTCTTGTCCGGCCGGCCCCTCGCGGTGCCGCCCTTAAGGGTGCTTCGTGGCGGAATCCGGAACCGGCGGCTTCTGTCGCTGAGACAAAAACCGTTGCTTCCGCAACAGACGGGACTGGGGACGCCGCACGAAATGTCGTATCTGACGAATGAGACCATACAAGGGGCGGTGACTCGCGGACAAGAGTCGCCGAATCCGAATTGGGCTTTTCCCCAGGCGATTCGCGATTGGCGGGTCAAGCGAATCTTTTCGGCAACACTGCCGTCACGGCAGAGCCGGCAAGGGAATCGGCGGCATGGAATTGACAGTGCCGGCTGCCTTAAGCATATTTATCCACAAGGTGACGCCGCCCGCTCGGGCGGCGCTTATGTTTTGCGGATCAAGGCCCCGAACGATGCGGATGACGGCGCGACGAGAGGTCAGGAACTGGCTGCGACGATAACGTCGTCGCCGGGTCGCAACTTGGCCGCATGCTGCGGCATCTCACCCGGATCGCGTTCTCGACCCCAGCGCCAATCCGTTCTCATCCGTCCCCCTCGCGAGGATTTTGCCTCATGGCTCCCGCCCCCGTTTCCGCCAGCCAGTCCGTGCTCGTGCCGACCTATGCCCGCGCTCCCGTCGCCTTCGAGCGCGGTGAGGGGCCCTGGGCGATCACCGCCGACGGCACGCGCTATCTCGATTTCGGCGCCGGCATCGCCGTCAATGCGCTCGGCCACGCCCATCCGCATCTGGTCAAGACGCTGACCGAGCAGGCCGGCAAGATCTGGCACACCTCAAACCTCTATGCGGCGCCGGAAGGCGAGCGCCTCGCTCGCCGGCTCTGCGAGGCGACTTTCGCCGAGCGGGTGTTCTTCACCAATTCGGGGGCCGAGGCCAATGAGTGCGCCATCAAGATGGCGCGGAAATACCATGCCGCGAAGGGCCATCCCGAGCGCTACCACATCGTCACCTTCGAGGGCGCCTTCCATGGCCGGACGCTGGCGACCATCGCCGCCGGCGGCCAGCAGAAATACATCGACGGCTTCGGCCCCAAGGTCGATGGCTTCGACCAGGTGCCTTTCGACGACGAGAAGGCGCTGCGCGCCGCGATCACGCCCGAGACTGCCGCGCTGATGATCGAGCCGATCCAGGGCGAAGGCGGCTTGCGCTCGGTGCCCTCGCGCTTCCTCAAGCTGCTGCGCCAGATCTGCGACGAGCAGGGCCTGCTGCTGATCTTCGACGAGATCCAGACTGGCGTCGGCCGCACCGGCAAGTTCTTCGCCCATGAGCATTACGGCGTGACGCCGGACATCATGTCGATCGCCAAGGGCATCGGCGGCGGCTTCCCGATGGGCGCCTGCCTCGCGACCGAGGAAGCGGCTTCGGGCATGACGCTCGGCACGCACGGCACCACCTTCGGCGGCAACCCGCTCGCCATGGCGGTCGGCAATGCCGTACTCGACGTGGTGCTGGCGCCGGGCTTCATCGAGAATGTCGGCCAGATCGCGCTTCGGCTGAAGCAGTCGCTGGCGGAGCTGAAGGACAGGCATCCCGACATCATCGCCGAGATCCGCGGCGAGGGGCTGATGCTCGGCCTCAAGCTCCACACGCTCAACACCGACTTCGTCAACGAGGCCCGTGCCCAGGGTCTCCTTGTCGTCGGCGCCGGTGACAATGTCGTGCGCCTGCTGCCGCCGCTGATCATCACCGAGGCGGATGTCGCCGAGGCGGTCTCGCGGCTCGACAAGGCGGCGAGCGCCGTCGAGGCGACGCTGAAGCGCCCTGCGGCAGAGTAAGTTCAACCGATCCCATCCAGCGAAGCGAAGGAAGCGCCCGTGACGCGCCATTTCCTCGACCTTTCCGATTTCTCCGGCAGCGAGCTGCGCTCGATCCTGCGCGCCGGCGAGGAGATCAAGGCGCGACGCCGCACCCCTGCCGCCGCGGGGGACCGCTTGCTCGAAGGCAAGGTCATCGCCATGATCTTCGAGCAGCCCTCGCTGCGGACCCGCGTCTCCTTCGATGTCGGCATCCGGGAACTCGGCGGCTCGCCGATGATGGTGACCGGCCGGGAGATCGAACTCGGAGAGCGCGAGACCATCGCCGACACCGCCCGCGTGCTGTCGCGCTATGTCGATGCGATCATGATCCGCATGCTCGACCATGATGCCGTGGTCGAGATGGCGAAATACGCCTCGGTCCCGGTCATCAACGGCCTGACCAAGCGCCAGCATCCCTGCCAGGTCATGGCCGATGTCATGACCTTCGAGGAGCGCAAGGGCTCGATCAAGGGCAAGCGCATCGCCTGGACCGGCGACACCAACAACGTGCTGACCTCTTGGATCCATGCCGCCGGCCGGCTCGATTTCGAGCTCGCCATCGCCACGCCCGAGGAGCTCGCGCCCCCACCGGCCCTGGTCGCCTGGGCGAAGAAGCAGGGTGCGAAGCTCTCGCTGACCACCCATCCCGAGGCGGCGGTCGAGGGCGCCGATTGCGTCATCACCGATTGCTGGGTCTCGATGGGCGACGAGGAAGGCACCCGCCACAACCTTCTGCGGCCCTACCAGGTCGATGACAGGCTGATGGAGCGCGCCGAGAAGGAGGCGATCTTCATGCATTGCCTGCCGGCCTCGCGCGGCGAGGAGGTCACCGACCAGATCATGGACGGCCCGCAATCGGCCGTCTTCGACGAGGCCGAGAACCGGCTGCATGCGCAGAAAGGCATCCTCGCCTGGTGCTTCGGCGGGGTCGCGGCCTGATGGCCGCCGACGTCACGGTCGGGTTCGACGACAGCGTCCTGCCCTTCGCCGTCCCCGATCTCGACGTGCGCGGCCGCGTCGTGCGGCTGGGCGCGTCGATCGACACCGTCCTCGCGCGCCACGATTATCCCGAGCCCGTCTCCCGCGTGCTAGGCGAGGCGGCGGCGCTCACCGTGCTGCTGGGCACGGCGCTGAAGTTCGAGGGGCGCTTCCAGCTCCAGACCAAGAGCGATGGCGCCATCCCGATGATGGTGGTCGACTTCACCGCCCCTGACAATTTCCGTGCCGTCGCCCATATCGACGAGGCGAAGCTCGTCGAGGCGGTCGCGCTGGACAAGCTCTCGACCGGCGATCTGCTCGGCGAAGGTCATCTTGCGATGACCATCGACCAGGGCTCGGCGACGACGCGCTATCAGGGCATCGTGCCCCTGACGCGGCAGAGCCTGGAAGAGGCGGCGCACCAGTATTTCCGCCAGTCGGAGCAGATCCCGACGCGGGTTCGGCTCGCCGTCGGCACCGTCACGACCGGAGGGCGGCCGCATTGGCGCGCCGGCGGCATCCTCGTCCAGTTCATGCCGCATTCGCCCGAACGCCTGCGCGCGGCCGACATCCATCCCGGCGACGTGCCCGAGGGCCACGAGATCCTGGCCGGCAACGACCCCGACGGCGTCAGTGACGATGCCTGGATGGAGGCGCGCTCGCTGGTCGAGACGGTCGAGGACCACGAACTGCTGGACCCAACGCTGGCGAGCGAGCGCTTGCTCTATCGCCTGTTCCATGAGCGGGGCGCCCGCGTCTTCGAGCCGGTTGTCGTGCACGAGGCCTGCCGCTGCTCGCGCGAGCGCGTGCTCTCGATGCTTCGCGGTTTCTCGCCTGAGGATCGCAAGGCGATGATCGCCGATGACGGCAAGCTCGGCGTCACCTGCGAGTTCTGCTCGCGGCGTTATTCCTTCGAGCCGTCGGAGGTCGAGCAGGGGGTGACGTCGGGACTTTGAAGGCCGTCGTCATTCCCGGGCGCCGCGAGGCGGCGACCCGGGAATCTCTTGCCGAATGAGACGGCAAAGCCCTCGCGTCACGAGATGCTCGGGGCAAGCCCGAGCATGACGCCCGCGATTACCCCGCTTTGCACTCTGCCATCAGCTTGCGCATGAAGGCCTCGCCGGCCTGGAGCTGCTCCAGCGTGATGTACTCGTCCGGCTGATGCGCCTGGTCGATCGAGCCGGGACCGCAGACCACGGTCGGCAGGCCAGCGCGCTGGAAATGCCCCGCTTCGGTCGCATAGGCGACGGCGATGGTGTGGTTGCGGCCGGAGAGGCGCATGGCGAGCCGTTCCGCTTCCGAGCCGGGATCGGGTGCGAGGCCCGGCACATCCGAGGTCATCACCGTCTCGATGGTCGAGGACGGCGCCGTCTTCCGCATCCGCGCCAGCACCGTTTCCGACAGGCGGCCGAAGCGCGCCGGTCCGGCCTCCGGGTCGGAGCCCGGCAGAGTGCGGATTTCCCAGGACAGCTCCGCCTTGTCGGCCAGGATGTTGCGGGCGATGCCGCCATGGAACTTGCCGACATGGACGGTATCATAGGGCGGGTCGAAGCGGCCGCTCCCGTCGGGCTGCTCTTTGGCCTCCTCCTGCATCCGGTCGAGCTCGGCTGCCAGCAAGGCGCCGGCATGGACGGCGCTGGCGCCGAGCTGCGGCTTGGAGGAATGCGCCGCGAAGCCTGCGATCGACGTCAGGAAGGTGCGGATGCCCTTATGCGCGTCGGCGATGTCGAGCGATGTCGGCTCGCCGACGATGACCGCGAGCGGCCGGGGCAGCGTCCTGCCCATCGCGGCGATGCCGTCGATGACGCCGAGGCAGGTCACCTCCTCGTCATAGGAGAAGAACAGGTGGATCGGCGTCCTGAGCCCGGCCGCCAGAAAATCCGGCGCCAGCGCCAGCGCGAGCGCGACGAAACCCTTCATGTCGACGGCGCCGCGCCCATAGGCGCGCCCGCCTTCCACATGCAGCGTGAAGGGATCGCGGCTCCAGGCCTGCCCCTCGACCGGCACGACATCGGTATGGCCCGAGAGTACGATGCCGCCCCGGTCCTGCGGCCCGAGCGTGGCGAAGAGCGCCGCCTTGTCGCCGGCGGCGTTGGGGAAGCGTGTGGAGGCGACGCCCCAGCCGGCGAGATAGTCCTCGACGAAATCGATCAGCGGCAGATTGGATTTATGGCTCACCGTATCGAAGGCGACGAGGCGGGCGAGCATCTCGAGCGGCGTGTAGCGCTGCCCGGCGGGCGGATGGGCGGTCAATGCAGAACCTTCTTCACATGGGGGGAATCGAGCGGAAACAGCGGCACCTCGACATCGAAGATCTCGCCGTTCTCGCCGAGCATGGCGTAGAAACCGTGCATCGAGCCATCCGGCGTCGCCAAGGGGCAGCCCGAGGTATAGCTGAAGCTTTCGCCCGGCCGCAGCACCGGCTGCCGGCCGACGACGCCGTCGCCGCGCACCTCATGGACTTCGCCATGCCCGTCGGTGATGAGCCAGTGGCGCGTCAGCAACTGCACGGTCTGCGTCGAGAGATTGGCGATCTCGATCGAATAGGCCCAGAAATAGCGGCCTTGCGGCGGCGATGATTCCGCTTCCATGAATTTCGGCACCGCGGTCACACACACGCCATGCGTCTGCGCCTGATACATTGCCAGGACTCCGAACCAAAATGACACCGAACTTCAAAGACGCCGGACTTCGAGAACGCCGCGCCTCCAGGGCCGCGGGCCTAGCTGTCGCCGTGCTGTTATGAACCGGCTGGCGGCAGCGTCAATGCCGCCGGCATGCATGCAGGCGTGGACAACACGGCGAAAGCCGCGCATTCGGCTTGGCCTGCGCCCGCGCCTTCGCTAGCCCTAACCGATTATCCTCGCGGACCTCGCATGCTGCCCTTCAAGCCCGGAATCCAGCCCGACAGCTCCATCCGCGCCTTCATCGAGCAGGGCGTGATCCGGCTCGCCCATCCGCCGGCCGAAGGGCAGGTGCAGCCGGCAAGCCTCGACCTGCGCCTGGGCGAGCGCGCCTATCGCGTGCGCGCCAGCTTCCTGCCCGGCCCGGACCGCACGGTGCGCGGCCGCATCGACGAGCTCTCCCTGCACGAGATCGACCTGACGCGCGGCGCCGTGCTGGAGACCGACTGTGTCTACATCGCCGAGCTGATGGAAGGCCTGCGGCTGCCGAAGGGCCTGCGCGCCGCGGCCAACCCCAAGAGCTCGACCGGCCGGCTCGACGTCTTCACCCGCGTCATCACCGACCGGGCCCGCGAGTTCGACCTCGTCGAGGACGGCTATGAGGGCCCGCTCTTCATCGAGATCTCGCCGCGCACCTTCCCGGTGCTGGTGCGCTCGGGCTCGCGGCTCTCGCAGATCCGCTTCCGGACTGGCGAGGCCCGCCTCGACGACCGGGCGCTGCAGGAGGTCCATGCCCGCGAGACGCTGGTCAGCGCCGCCGAGCCGTCCTTCCAGGGCGGCGTCGCCGTCAGTGTCGACCTCTCCGGCTTCGATGGCCTGCTCGGCTATCGCGGCAAGCACTACACCGCGTTGATCGATGTCGACCGGGTAGGGGCCTATCGCGCCGCCGATTTCTGGGAGCCGATCCCCGATGACGGTTCGCGCAGCCTGATCCTCGATCCCGGCCAGTTCTATATCCTCGCCTCGAAGGAGGCGGTGCATGTCCCACCTGATTACGCGGCCGAGATGACCCCCTTCGACGCGCTGGTGGGCGAGTTTCGCGTCCACTATGCGGGCTTCTTCGACCCCGGCTTCGGCCACAGCGCCGCTGGCGGCCAAGGCGCGCGAGCCGTGCTCGAGGTGCGTTCCCGCGACGTGCCTTTCATCATCGAGGACGGCCAGATCGTCGGCCGGCTGGTCTACGAGACGATGGCGGCCCGACCGGCCGCGCTTTACGGCGCCGGGTTGAGCTCGAACTATCAGGGCCAGGCCCTCAAGCTCTCGAAGCATTTCAAGGGCTGAGCTTCTCCCGGAAATTCCCGGATGACACCTGCTCGCGGAGCCGCTATGAAACTGCGCCTGCCACGGCGCTGCTTTGCAGTCCGGGCGGCATGCGGGCGTAGTTCAGTGGTAGAACGTCAGCTTCCCAAGCTGAATGTCGTCGGTTCGATCCCGATCGCCCGCTCCAAATTTCCTTGAAGCTTCAGCATGTTGTGGCGGCCTGCCGTGAGACCTGCGCTTGCCGGCGTGGCCTTCGCCCTTAGCCCGGGTTGAAGACCGACCAGCCGGTAGCCTCGGCGAGCCGCTCCAGCGCGAGCGTTCCCAGCATGGAATTGCCGTTGGCGTTGAGGCCCGGCGACCAGGCCGCGATCGCGGCCTTGCCCGGAGCGATGGCGAGGATGCCGCCGCCGACGCCGGATTTTCCGGGCAATCCGACGCGAAAGGCGAAATCGCCCGAGGCGTCGTAATGGCCGCAGGTCAGCATCAGCGCGTTGATGCGCCGTGCCCGTTGGGCCGAGACGACCCGCGGCCCGCCCGGCAGATGCAGCCCGCCATGCATCAGGAAGCGCCCGGCCATGGCGAGCTGCCGGCAGCTCATGGCGATGGCGCATTGGTGGAAATAGACGCCGAGCGTCAGCTCCGGCGCATGGTGGATGTTGCCGAACGCCTTCATGTAGTTGGCGAGCGCGATGTTGCGGAAGCCGGTCGCCTGTTCGGCCCGCGCCACCGCCTCGTCGATGATGATGCCGTCGTCATCGGCAAGATAGCGCGTGAAGCGCAGCAATTCGCCGATCGCCTCGCGCGGTGCGTGCCCGGCGAGATTGATGTCGGAGACCACCAGCGCGCCGGCATTGATGAAGGGGTTGCGCGGGATGCCCTGCTCGCGCTCGAGCTGCACGATCGAGTTGAACGGCGTGCCCGAGGGTTCGCGCCCGACACGGCGCCAGAGCGTGTCGCCGACCTTGCCCAGCGCCTGTGTCAGCGCGAACACCTTGGAGATGCTCTGGATCGAGAAGGGCTCCTCGCTTTCGCCGGCGCTGTGGACGGCACCCTCGGCGGTCACGACGCAGAGTCCGAACTGGCGGGGATCGACGCGGGCGAGCGGCGGGATATAGCTCGCGACCTCGCCTCGGTCGCTTGCGTCGCGCATCTCCGTCGCGATGTCCTGCACCAGGCGCGCGAGATCGGCCAAGCTTCCCCTCCTGCCCTTCTGTCGCAATGAGGCAAGCCCGATGCACGCGCTCAGGTCAAGCGAGGCGGGGGCGATGCCGCCTCTTCGCCCTTGGAGCCGGATGATGCCATCTGAAATCTGAATCCGTCTCTCGCCGAGGAGTCGCAGCAGGATTCCTGCGAAAAACCGGTTCTCCCTTAGTGCAGGAGAGGGCGGTTGCCGGCGCCCTGCCCGTCGATGACGGCGCGCTGGCTGGCGATGACGCAAAGCGATTTTCCGCGCGACTTCGCCTGGTAGAGCGCTGCGTCGGCCGCCACCATCAGGGCGTTCATGTCGGTTCCGTGCTCAGGGGCCAGCGCAATGCCGACCGAGGCGCCGATATGCAGCCGGTGGCCGCTGTCGAGCTCGTAGGGCTCGGAGATCTCCGCAACGAGGCGCTCGCCGATGCGCTGCAGCTGCACCCGCTCGGTCTGCTCGGACAGGACGACGAATTCGTCGCCGCCGATCCGCGCGGCAAGGTCGGAGCTGCGCACGAGGCCGCGCAATCGCTCGGCGACGAGCTGCAGCAGCGCGTCGCCGGCCGGGTGGCCGTGGGTATCGTTCACGGATTTGAAGCCGTCGAGATCGAGATAGATCAACGCCAGGCCGTGCGGGGCGGAGGCACTGCCGAAGCGGGTCTCGAAGGCACGTGTCAGCCCGGCCCGGTTCGACAGGCCGGTCAGCATGTCGTGACGGGCGTGGAAGGCGTTCTCGCGCTCGGCCCGCATCGTCGAGATCAGCATCCCGTTCAGCTTGTAGGCCGCGACCGTCATGCTGAAGAGATAGAGCGGGATCTGCATGAAGGTGATGAGCATGATCGGCTCGCCGGCGAACAGCGTCGCGAAGCAGCATGGTCCCAGCGTCAGCCCGATCATCACGCCCGCCATGCGCGGCGCTCCGAAATTCCGGAAGCAGATGCCGCCGACCATGGCGGCTGCCGACAGGCAGGCGAGGGTGGCGACGACCCAGTCGCCGCTCGTCAGGCTCAGAAAGGTGCCGGCGCCGATGCCGGCCGCCCAGGCCACGCCGAGCAGGAGATAGGTATCTGTCCAGGTTGGCTCACCGCGTTCCGCCCTGCGGCGGGCGTTGATGAGCACGAAGAGCCGGGCGAGGCAGCACAGCACCTCGAAGACGCACCAGAGCTGGAACGGCAGAGTCGGGATGCGCCAGGCGATCAGGAAGGAAACAGCGAGCGAGTTGATGACGCCGCCGGCGAAGATCGGCAGCGTGCCGAACAGGCTGGCGATCAGCGCGGCCCTGATCTCGGCGGGAACGTCCGGGCCGGCATCGGCGAGCCAGCGCGTCACGCGCCAGCGCGGCAGAGTGTAACGCAGGGCTGCACCGCTCATGGGGCCGGTCGAAGTCCTCGCTGCGAACAGGTCCGATGCGGTGCCTGCTCCAACAGGCTGTCTAACGTCGAGCGGTTACGATTCGGTTCGGCTGGCCCGCATTATTTGCATGGCCCGCAACCGGATCGGACGGGGCTCAGCTCGCTTCGCGGTAGACCCAGACCCGCGCCGGCGGAATGTTGCGCAGGACCCAATCGGAGACGAAGGCCTTCAGGCCGGAGCCCTTGCGCGGGATCGGCGAGATCACCGAATAGGTGAACTGGATGAAGGGCGCGCCTTCGACCATCAACGGGAACGCCTCCTTCGCCAGCGCCGTCCGGCTCGGGGGCGGGCGGTTGAACAGGGGCAGGCTCGAAACCAGGGCGGCGGCCTTCTCGGTCAGGTGCCCCGCCAGCGTCGTCGAGAGGGCGTAGGCATCGCCCTGGACGACGGTGGCCCGCGGGAAGCGCTTGCGCAGCAATTCGCAGAATTCGGGGCTGTATTCCACGAGGATGAGACGCTCCTCGTCGACGCCGCGCTCGATCAGGGCTTCGGTCACGGGACCGGTACCAGGGCCGATCTCGATGACGGGGCCGGGCTGCTCCGGATCGACATAGGACGCCATGCGCCGCGCCAGGGCCGGGCTCGACGGGGTTACCGAGCCGGTCCGCAGCGGATCGTCGATCCAGGATTTGATGAAGCGCGCCTCGTCGCCCAGCTTCTCCGCGGCCACGCTGACGCGGCTCTTGAGCTTTTCCGCCTTGTTGCGGACCTCGCCTTCGACCTTGTAGCGGACGGCCGCGACCTTGAGCCTGGCCTCGGCCACGCAATCGACCAGATCGGCCGCGGTGACGCGCACCTCGCCTTCGAGCCGGCTGGCGACGCGCGACTGGCCGAGCCGGGCCGCGATCGAGCCCGCGCGCGGCGGACGATGTCTGATCGTCGAAGACATGATACCCCTTGCGCGCCCCGAACTTCGCCTTCAAGCGCTGCGGAACGTTACCCACCCGGCATATGGGGTCAAGTCCGGCCTCTCGCCAAGCCCCATCTCGGCCGTTGGCCATGAAATGGCGTCAGATCAGCGGCCGCGGCGCTTTGCTTTGCTCGTAGACAGCGGCCATGCGGGCGGTAAGGCGCGGATTCAGCAGGGTCAGCCGTCCGCCGGAAATGGTGAACAGCCCCGCCTTGCGCAGTTTCGACCAGGTCTTGCTGGTATGGACGAGGGAAAGGCCGAGCGCATCGGCAAGCTGTTGCTGCGACAGGGGAAAGTCGAAGCTGCCGTCGCTGACCAGCCCGAGCGCATCGGCGCGGCGATAGAGCGTGATGACGAGGGCTGCGATACGCTCGCTGGCATTGCGCTGGCCCACCGAGGTCAGGTTGTCGTCGATCATGGACTCCTCGCGGGAGCCCAGCCAGGCGAGCTCATAGGCGAGATTGGGCATCCGCACGAACAGGTCCCAGATCCGTTTGCGCGGGAAAACGCAGAGTTCGACATCGGTGAGCGCCTCGATGCCGTGCTGGGCCGCGGCGAGCAGGGAGGCCTGCAGGCCGACGATGTCGCCGGGCAGGAGAAAGTTGAGGATCTGGCGGCGCCCGTCCGGCAGGGATTTGTAGCGGAAGGCCCAGCCCGAGAAGAGCGTGTAGAGCTCGGCGCTTTCCTGGTCCGGGCTAATGATGTCGCTCCCCGCCTTCAGGCTGCGGTGATCGGTCTTCATCGCCTGGATGAAACGGATCTCGTCATCGGTCTTGTCCTCGAAGGCGGGCTTCATGCGCAAAGGACAGGCAAGGCAGGGCGTGCCGATGCGGCCCGGCCTCGAATTGAGGTTCATCATTGAATCTGTTCCCCCCTCGCGGCGGAAGATTGCGCCGGCGGCCGAATAACGCCGGGAAGCCGTTCGGCGTTCCACGAGGGCCGGTTTCGACCAGCTTTTGCCTTCGTCGTCCCGTCCCGGGGAACCGGAAACCGTCCGGCTGCGTTTCTATCTCGTAACAGCCGGCCCATCCGGGCTGGCGCAGGCGTTGGGAGACGAAGATGCTGAACGACAGCCTGGCCCCCGCCAAGCGCGCCTTGTTCTTTTTCGGCTGCATGGCGGCCGTGGTGACCGGCCTGAGCTTCGGCGCCGGCTTGCAGATGCCGACCGACCAGAGTTCGACCACCGTCGCCGCCTTGCGGGGTCATGCGCAGCCGGGTGAAGCCCGCTTCGCCGCCGTCGATCGGGCGGACCGCAGCGAGAACGCCGCCCGCCGCAGCATCCCGGCGCCGTCGAAGCAGGCGATGGCGGATGGCGTCCGCGCCCTGATCCTGCGCTAGAGCATTTCCGCGCTTCTCCGATCTCCTTGTTTTATCGCATTTTCTTCACGCAAACCGCTGTCCACTTCGCTCGAAAATGCTCCAGGAGCAGCGGAACCAATCACGCTTTTCCGCGTTGAGCCCGCAGCGCATCCTCGCGCCGCACTTCAAAGCCGCCCTGGGGCGGCTTGTTTTTTGCGGGTGAAGGGCGCCGACAGGGGAACCGATGCATCTGCGTGTCCGCCATGCCACGACCTACCGCTATGCCGAGCCGGTCAGCTTCGGCCCGCATCGGCTGATGCTCAGGCCGCGCGACAGCTTTGATCTGCGGCTGGTCGATACTGCCCTGGCGATCTCGCCTCCTGCGATGCTGCGCTGGATGCACGATGCCTATGGCAACCCGGTCGCCGTCGCGACATTCGCGGAACCCCACGACACGCTCGAGATCGTCAGCGAATTGATGCTCGAGCGCTTCGGTTCGGCGCTGCCGCGCAGCAGGCTCGCACCGGGCGCGGCCTTGACCGGTGTCGTCTACAGCGACGGCGAACGCATGGTCCTGCAGCCCTATCTCCACCTCGCCGCGGCCGATCCCGACGGCGTGATCGAGCGCTGGCTCGCCGATTTCCGTGCCGGGTTCGGCCCGGGCTCGGGCCATCTCCTGCGCGATCTCGCCCATGCGATCCATGCCGGGCTGAGCTACGCCGTCCGCTACGACGAGGGTACCCAGCATCCGGCCGACACGCTGCTGCTCGGCAGCGGCTCCTGCCGCGACTACGCCTGGCTGTTCATCGAGCTGGCGCGCCGCATGGGTTTCGCGGCGCGCTTCGTCACCGGTTATATCCAGGATCAGACGCCGGACGCGGCCGGGCTCATCTCGCCCGTCGGCCTGACGCATGCCTGGGCGGATGTCTTCATCCCCGGCGATGGCTGGGTCGAGTTCGATCCGACCAATGATCTCGTCGCCGATCGGCAGCTTCTGCGCATCGCGGTGGCGCGTGTCCCCGAGGACGCATCGCCGATCGCCGGCAGCTTCACGGGGCCGCCGGGCGCCTTCCTGGGGTTGAGCGTCGGTGTCCTGATCGAACCGGTTGAGGCTCCGCCGGAAAAGCCCTGCTGACCGACGCGCTGGAGACCCGCCCGCGCAGCGGTCTCAGCCTTTATGGCTGACGCGCCAACGCCCGAGATTGCGCCCCTCCGGCGGTCCGGACTGAACCGCCTCGATCTGCGCGAGCAGGCCGGCGAACAGGCGCGGTGGCTCCTGATGCACGATCTCCCGGTCGGCCTCGATCGCGACCTCGATCGTCGTGTCGTCGAGATCGTGGACCGTCAGCGTGATCCGCACCCCGGGCGTGCTGCGCAGCACGCGTGAGGCGACGTCGGCGACGAGAAAGCCGAGAGGGATGATGCGATCGACCGACAAGGTCGCGGCTGTCTCGATCCGGCCCGAGATCCACTGATCGCGCCGGCGGATCAGGTTCGAGATCATCGTGACGACGTCCTCGAGGAACAGGTCGACCCGGACCGGTTGCATCTCGCCATCCGCGAGGGTGAAGCGATAGGCTGCGGACAGGACGTGGACGCGGCATTCCGCGTCGGCCAAGGCGAGCCTGGCCTCGTCGCGATAGTCGCGCTTGGTCAGCCCGATATAGCTCTGCACCACCTGGAGGCTGTTCTTCACCCGGTGATGCAGTTCGCGCACCAGGAAGCGGTTGTCGTCGAGGGCGGTCTGCAGGCGCCGCTGCCGCACCTCCTGCTCGTCCACCATCATGTTGAAGGCTTCGGCGACGCTGCGGATGTCGCTCGGCATGTCGTCGGCGACGGCCGCACGCGCCGCCCGTCGCGCGGTCGCACGGGAGCGGGCCGCCGCCTCGATGCTGCGCAGCCAGCGCACGCAGTGCCGGTCGATGGCGCGCAGATAGACGATGCACAGCAAGGTCAATGTCAGCAACGGCGCGAGCAGGAGCACCGCGAACTGGATGCGCGCGGCCTGCTCGCGCGAATCGTCGAAGGAGGCGACGACGTAGAAATCGGGTTCGGCGACCATGCGCGCGACATAGACGCGTTCGTCGCCCTGGCGGCTCGGCGCGCGCCAGCGCTCCAGCTCCTGCGGGAGACGGGCATCGCGCGGCAGCCAGCCCAGAGCCTCGCCGTCGCCGCGGCTGGCGACCACGCCGCTGCCTTGCGAGACGAGCGCGACATCCATGTCCGTGCCGCCCTCGCCGAGGTCGAAGACGTTCTCCAGCACCTCGGGCTCGATCAGCAGCAGAGCCTCGCGCAGACCCGCTCCGGATGCCGTCGGATTTTCGGTATGCACGGTGAGATAGCGCCGGTTGCCGATCGTGGCCTGGTCGTAATGCGACTTGCCGAGATCGATGCCGCTCCAGGGCGCCACGGCGGGAAGGTCGCGCAGGCGCGTCGCCGTTCGATCCAGCGTTTGCGCATCGATACCGGCATCGAGCGCTGCGGTGCAAAGCTGCCCGTCGGCGCCGCGCACCAGCACGGCGGAGAAGCCGCGGACCTGGGCGAGCATCTTGAGGCCGGCCTCCCTGCAAAGCTCGGGCGAAAGCCCGGCTTCGGCCGTGGCCGTGCCGAAGGACAGGAGCGAGCGCAGGGCGCCGCGATACCAGATCCGCGTGCGAATGGCGAACTCGTCGGCCGCCCGGATCTGCGCGGTCTCGATCGCGCCGGTGATGGTGCGATAGGCCGTGGCCGCGGCCAGGGCGGTCACGCAGCCGATCGGAAGCGCGATCGCGATCAGCAGCGCCAGCAAGCGCCCCCGGACAGTGCTGAATCGCGTCAGGCGCATTCAGGAGCCGACTGGTTCGGAGCCCGCCCTTTGCATGGCGGCAGCGCTGGTCCGATCCGGTCCGAGATCGTCGACGCTGCCAATGGAGAGGAGTTCGGCGAGCTTGGTGCGGGCACGATTGACGCGGCTCTTGATGGTTCCGATCGCGACGCCGCAGATCTCCGCCGCCTCCTCATAGGAGAGCCCGGTCGCGCCGACCATGATCAGCACCTCGCGCTGCTCCTCGGGCAACTTGGCCAGCGCCTTGCGGAAGTCGGCGAGATCGAGATGGCTTTCCTGGTTGCCATGCGTCGCCAGACGCTCGGCATAGGTTCCTTCGCTGTCCTGCACCTCGCGGCCGCGCTTGCGGTAGAGCGAATAATAGGTGTTGCGCAGGATGGTGAAGAGCCAGGCGCGCAGGCTCGTTCCCGGCTCGAACTTCTCCGAATTGCCCCAGGCCTTGAGCAGCGTGTCCTGAACGAGATCGTCGGCGAGCTGCATTGAGCCGGAGAGAGAGGCGGCGAAGGCGCGGAGATTCGGAATCTCCTTGATCAGGCCGTCCTTGAACTCATTGGCCTTGAAGTCGCTCGCCTTGCAGTCATTGGCACTCATGGGACGACGCTCCGCCTGCGCGCTGCTCCGTCGCCTCCAGCTGCGCCAGCAGCACGAGAAACTTGTCGGGTATCGGCGCGTTCACGATGTCGTCGTAATGCGCTTTCAGCGAGCGGCCGATGGATTCCTGGACCCTGGGATCGAGAACCATGTCGAGATCGTCGTTGTCGCCTCCGGGATCAGGCATTGCAGCATCCAGATTCGTCATATCAGCCCTCGCGCCGAGACCAGGCCTGCTTTTCCAGCAGGTCCCGCATGTAACTTCCGATCATGGCGGAACCAGCCTCGGGCGGCGACGGCGACACCAATGCGCCCTAATAACAGCCTCCCTCTTGAAAGGTTCCCACTTTCCAAAAAAATAAATTGCTTGTCTCCTGCGGTACCTAAGTCATTATCCGCGCACAATAAAAAGGACGGTTTGATGACGATAGCCAAGGAAATTGCGCCTTATCTTCCTTACCTGCGCCGCTTCGCTCGCGCGTTGAGCGGCACGCAGACCAGCGGCGACGCGCATGTCGTCGCCATGCTGGAAGCGCTCATCGCCGACCCCTCCAGCTTTCCCCGTGACCTGGACCCGCGCATCGGGCTCTACCGGACCTTCCTCAAGCTCTGGTCCTCGGTCGGAATCGACACGCGCGAGACGGTTGTCGAGCTCGGTAATTCGCCGGCCGAGCGCAATCTCGAGGCACTGACGCCGCGTCCGCGCCAGGCCTTCCTGCTACGGACCGTGGAGGGCTTCTCGATCGAGGAGGTTGCCGCGATCATGGAAATCTCGTCCCCGGACGCCGCCGCGCTGGTTCAGATCGCGGGCCAGGAAATCGCCGAGCAGGTCGCGACCGATGTCCTGATCATCGAGGACGAGCCGATCATCGCGCTCGACATCGAGACGATGGTCGAGGAGCTCGGCCACAGCGTCACCGGCATTGCGCGCACCCAGCGCGAGGCGATCGCTCTGGTCGCCAAGAAGCGCCCCGGGCTCGTGCTCGCCGATATTCAGCTGGCCGATGGCAGCTCCGGTCTCGACGCCGTTAACGAGATCTTGACCTCGATTGACGTGCCGGTGATCTTTATCACCGCCTATCCGGAGCGGCTTTTGACGGGCGACAGGCCGGAGCCGGCCTTCCTCATCACCAAGCCGTTCCAGCCCGAGGCGGTGAAGGCTGCGATCAGCCAGGCGCTGTTCTTCGATCGCCGGGCCGGCCGGAAGGCGGCGTGAAGGATCTGTGAAGGATAATTGGGCTCGCCTTCGCTGCGGGCCTTGCTTTTGGCGCACGCTGCGGAACAAGCCTCGTCACGCTGCGTTCGCGACTTGATGTCGGGTTGGTTTGCAGTTGGGGAGGGTGTGGGCCATGGCAACGACCTTCGTGGTTGCAGCAGGGGGCGCGGCGACGGTTGCGGCTGCGTTGTTTTCCGGAACGGTGCAGCCTGGAGCGATCAGCAACGAGATTCTCTCGCTGGCGCTCGCGGCATTGACCAGCATTGCGGTGGCCAGCGCTTCGGCCCTCGACGGCTGATCTGGCCCGCTCGCAGCCTCGCTGTGGCATTGGCTCTCTGTTGCGGCTTGCCGCTTCTTTCCGACGTCCCTGCCGCCGCGCAGGCGTCGCGGAAGGACGGCGGGGCGTTTTCGCGCACGCTTCCGCCGGTCCGGCCGGCCGAGCTTGGCCCTTCCACTGAACAGCAGACGATGCGGCCTGCCGCAGCTCCGGGGGGCGCTGCCGCGCAGCCTCTCGCCAGCGAGCGGCCGGAAGCGCTACCCCCGGGCGGGGAAACGTCCTGCCTGGCGGCTCTCAAGGCAATCCCGGGCAACAGCGTCGAGGCCGCCGATCCGAAGCTCGCGCAGGGCGATCCCGCCTGCCGCGTCGACGAGCCCGTCATCGTGAAGGCACTTGCCCTCCGCGCAACCGGGACGGCGGGCGCGGGCACCGTCACCTTCGCGCCGCCGGTGACGCTGAGCTGCGTCATGGCGAAGACCGTCGCAGGCTGGCTCGACGACAGCGTCCGGCCGCTGGCACGGGGACATTTCGACAGCGATCTCACCGAATTGCGCGTCGGCAGCGGGCATGAATGCCGGCGACGCAACCGCGCCTCGGCCGGGCCCGTCAGCGAGCATGCCACGGGCAAGGCGCTCGACATCTTCGCGTTCCACCTCGGCGAGGGGAAAGCCGCGACGCAGGTTTCGGTGGAGAAGCCGGCCGGCCTGGCTCAGAACCGGTTCCTGACGGCCGTGCGCCAATCGGCCTGCGGCGCGTTCATGACGGCGCTGGGGCCCGGCTCGGATGCCGCCCACGCCAATCATCTGCACATCGACATTCAGGAGCGCCGCACGCATGCCTCGCGCTTCTGCCAATAGGTTCGCGGTCGTTTTGCGCTCAGAAGATCAGCTTGAAGCGGCGGGCGGCGAGCTCACTGGCCGGGTCGGCCTCAGGCTCCGAGCCGTCGACCAGCCTCAGCGCGGCGCGGCGGGCGGCCATCACCTGAAGGGCCGCCTCGCATGCGAGCCCGTCGGCGAGCAGATCCTCGAGCTCCCAGAACGGCGGCACGAGCAGATCCGGTCCGGCGGTCGGCTCCGGGGGTGTCGGGGTTTTCCCACGCAGGCGACTCACGGACATCGACATTCCCATGCCAGGATGAAGCCGCAACGCAACAGGCTCTCGGTGGTTCCATTATGCCGGAACTGTGGGCATCTTGAGGCGTTTCGTTGGGTCACCCGGAGCCGGACCCGATCGTGTCGAAATCGACCCGAACGGTGCATCCGTCTTCGCATATTGATAGGGAATGCATGATCACCCAGATTGCAGTGCGATCCGGGCGGTGAGTCCTCTGGCGGGAGCTTTCAAGATGAGCATTCGGCACTACACGTCATGCTTCGGCGCCGCGGCCGCGCTCGCCTGCCTGTTCGGCCCGGTCCCGGCGCGGGCGCAGTCGGGGCCTCCGACCGGGCGGCTGTCCTGTACGGTCGGGGCGAGCTTCGGGGCCGCCGTGAAGACGCAAAAGCCGCTCGAATGCCGTTTCAGGCCGAGGCGAGGGCCGATGCAGTACTATACCGGCATCGTCCGCCAGTTCGGCCTCGATCTCGGCTCGATCCGCCCCACGACGATGTCCTGGCATGTCTACGGCCCTTATGCGCGCGCTCCGCTCGGCGCGCTGAACGGCCGCTACACGGCGCAGACGGCCGCCGCCGCGCCCGCAAGCGGTGCCGCCTCATCGCCCTTGATCGGCGGCGAGGATGACAAGGTCAGCTTGCAGCCGCGTGCGATTCAGACGACGCGCGGCTTCAATGCCGCCGGTGGCGTCACGCAATTCGAGTTGACGCTCGCGAGCTCCGGTACCGGGCGCCGGCGCTGATCGCGTGGGAGGGGGCGCTTACCCTTTGCTAACCGTGATCCGGCAGAATTGAGTCAAACCGGATGTAATCCTGGCGGCGGCGCGTTGGAGGCAGGAACATCGTGACCCCTGTTACGTTGGGGGGTAACAGGTTGAAGTGAGTGAGAAAGCCGTTCCAATGGCTGCTGTTCGCGTTCTGATTGTCGAAGACGACCCGTTCATCGCCATGGACATCGAAATGGCGGTGGCGGAGCAGCTCGGCGAGGCGGCCGAGCTCATCGTCGTCGAATCCGTCGCTCAGGCCCGGCGGGCTGCAGCCGGGCAGCTCTCCTGCGCCCTGCTCGACATCGACGTCGTCGACGGCAAGACCTTCGAAGTCGCGGACACGCTGCGCAAGACCGGCATTCCCTTCGCCTTCGTGTCCGGCTCGGCGCCGCAGGAGGTGCCCAAGCCGCTGCGGCAGGCCCGCTTCCTGCGCAAGCCCTTCTCGACGCGGGAGGTCGTGGCTTTCGTCATGGCGGCGATCGGGGGCATCGTTCCCGAAAGCATCGCCTGATCCGCCTGCCCCCAGAGGTCAGGCGCCGTCGCGCTTCGGGAAAATCACGGTGACACGAGTTCCCGGGCGGTCGGCGCCGGGGTGAAGCGGCAGCGTCGTCATCGTCGCCCGCATGCTGCGCAGCAGGCTCGCGATCACGGTCTGGCCGAGCCCCTTGCTGTGGTTCTCCGCCGGCATGCCGATGCCGTCATCCTCGATGGATAGCGACAGGGCCGGCTCGCCGTCCTGCTCGGCGCGTTCGAGGCGGATCGCGATCCGTCCGGCCATATTGTCCGGAAAGGCATGCTTGATCGCATTGGTGACGAGCTCGTTGACGATGACGACGTAGGACACCGCGTCGCGGCCGGGCAGCCGAATCGAATCCATGTCGAGCTCGATCGTGATCGGCCGCCCTTCCGCCGATTTGGCGATCTCGGCGAGCAGGTCCTCCATATAGGGACGCGCCTCGATGGCATCGGTCTCAATGTCCAAGCGCAGCCGCCTTTGCCCGGCGGCGATCGCCTGGATGCGGGACTGCGCCTGCCCCAGCGCCGCCTTGACCGCAGGCTCGCGCGTCTGCCGGCTTTGCACGTTCAGCAATGCGGAGACCATGGCGAGGTTGTTGCCGACGCGGTGATTGACGTCACGCAGCAGCGCCTCGATGCGCAGGCGCTCGCCTTCGAGCTCACGGGTCCGATCGTTGACCATCTGCTCGAGCTCGGCATTGCTGACCGCCAGCTCCGTGCTGCGACGCTGGCGCCTGCGCAGGAGTTGCCAGGCGGCGAAGGCCAGCCCGGCAAGGGCGACGACGATGCCGGTGCTTCCCCAAAGGCGTCGCCGTTCCTCGCTGCGGTAGAGCGAGCGCAGGCGGATGTTCTCCGTCTGCTGGATTTCCTGGACCGCGTCGCGCAGCTTGTCCATCGTGGCGATGCCGGGCCCGTCGCGCATCATGGCGACGGCCTCCTCGCGGCGCCCGTTGCGCGTGAGTTCGATCGTCCTGTTCAGCTCGGTGAGCTTGAGCCGCATGGTCTCGCGCAGGCTGGCCACGCGCTGCTTCTGGGCAGGGTCGGCATCGACCAGCGCCTCGAGCACGTCGAGCTCCGGACCGGCCGTCGCACTGCCTTCGGTGAAGGGTTCGAGATAGGCGGCCTGACCGGTCAGCAGATAGCCGCGCTGGCCGGTCTCGGCATCGCGGAGCCGGCCGAGGAAGCGTTCCGCCCGTTCCCGGATCTCGATCGCGTGCGAAACCTGGTCCGCGGCGTGGCGCGCCTGCAGATTGATCCAGGCCGCCAGAACGATCGCGATGGCGACGACGCCGATCGCGCCGATCGTGATCGTTGCTGAGCGCAGCCGCGCGCCGAGCAGGGGAAAGGCGGGGAGCGGCAAGCGGTTCCGGGGCCTCACGAGATCAGACATGCCTGTCCTGTTACAGGACGCATACCCGTATCCCTATGTAAAAAGACAGCCTCCGTCCACCCGCGCCGGGTGAGGCGCTTCAGGCCTCATCCGTGTCCTCGCCGTCACCGCCCGAAAAAAGCTGCCGGCCGAGGACGGTGCCCAGCACCGCGATTCCGGCCAGGGCCGCGATGCGCCATCCGGTCCGCGAGGTCAGCATCTTGGCGGCCAGCGGAGCGGCGGCGAAGGCCGCGGTGGCGGCGATCGGGCGCTGCGGGCGCGGGCGGTTCCTGACGAAGAGCGCGATGCCGAAGGCGATCAGTGCCGAGATCGCGAGGCCGCCCGCGATCCACAGGCTTGCCGCGACCGCGCCATAGCGCTCCGTCAGAACGATGTGCAGCGCATTGAGCGCATAGCCTCCGGCGCAGAGCAGCAGCAGGGCCGCGAAGGCGAACAGGCCGAAGACCGTGGCGTTGCGTTTCACCGTTCCGGAGACTTCCGAAGCGATGAAGGAACCGAGCCCCCCGAACATCGGCTATCGCGCCGAAAGGTAGCCGACGAAGAGGCCGACGGCGGCCGCCAGCCCGAGCGCCCGCAGGGGCCGCTCGCGAATCTCGTCCTCGACCAGCTTCTGCAATTCTGTCGCCTGTTCCTTGGCGACGTCGACCATCCGGTCGGTATCGACGCCGACGGAGCGCAGCCGGTCGCTGACGGTTGCGGCGATATCCTCGGCGCTGCGGGTCAGGGTCTCCTCGAGCGCGCTCGCCTGACGCTTGGCACGGGCACCGGCGCGGCGCGCTTTCTGCGCGACATCCTCGGTGCCGGCTTCGATCCCGGCCTTGGCGTCCTTGACGGCCGCGGCCGCCGAACGTTTCGGAGATGTCGTTCTTGCCATGACGCTGGTTTCCTGTCGCTCGATGCCGTGAAGACCAATGGTGTCCGGACTGGACGTTGGCCGCAAGAGACCCGCCTGATGCGGGTCTCTCTCATGGCGCTAACGCGGGCGGACCTGCTTCTGTTCCGCAGCCGGCGACGGGGCGAGGCTTCAGTGCGCCTCGTCCCAGTTGCCGGCGGCGCGGGCCTCGACGGCGAGCGGCACCCTGAGCTGCACGGCCGGATGCGGCGCCTCGATCATCACCCTCTCGATCACCGGCAGCGTCTTCTCGACCTCCTCGTCGGGAACCTCGAAGACGAGCTCGTCATGGACCTGCAACAGCATGCGGGCATTGAGCCGCTGGGCGGCGAGCGCCGCGTCCATGCGGATCATCGCCCGGCGGATGATGTCTGCGGCCGAGCCCTGGATCGGGGCGTTGATCGCCTGGCGCTCGACGAAGGCGCGCTCGGACGGGTTCTTCGAGGCCACCGCCGGGAAATGGCAGACGCGGCCGAAGATCGTGGTGACCTGGCCATGGGCGCGCACATGGGTCTTGGTCTGGTCCATGTAGTCGCGGATGCCGGGGAAGCGCTCGAAATACTTGCGGATATAGGCGCTGGCCTCCTCGCGGCCGATGCCGAGCTGGTTGGCCAGCCCGAAGGCCGAGATGCCGTAGATGATGCCGAAATTGATCGCCTTGGCGCGGCGGCGCACCTCGCTCGGCATGCCCTGGACGGGAACGCCGAACATCTCTGAGGCCGTCATCGCATGGATGTCGATGCCATCCGCGAAAGCCTGCCGAAGTTGCGGGATCTCGGCGATATGGGCGAGCAGGCGCAGTTCGATCTGGCTGTAATCGGCCGAGACCAGCTTGAAGCCCTTTTCCGGAATGAAGGCCGTCCTGATCTTGCGCCCGGCCTCGGTGCGGATCGGGATGTTCTGCAGGTTGGGCTCGGACGAAGAGAGCCGGCCCGTGGTGGTGGCCGCCAGCGCATAGGAGGTGTGGACCCGGTTGGTCTGCGGGTTCACATAGGCGGGCAGCGAGTCGGTATAGGTCGATTTCAGCTTGGCGAGCTGGCGCCACTCCAGAATCTTGGAAGGCAGCGGATGGCCCTGCTCCGCGAGGTCTTCGAGCACGCCGGCGCCCGTCGCCCATTGGCCGGTCGCGGTCTTCTTGGCGCCTGCCAGCCCCATCTTGCCGAACAGGATGTCGCCGAGCTGCTTCGGGCTGCCGATGGTGAACTTCTCGCCGGCGAGCTCGTAGATCTCGTCCTCCAGCCGCGCCAGCCCCTGCGCGAAATCGCCGGAGAGGCGGGAGAGGATCTGCCGGTCGATGGCGATGCCGCGCGTCTCCATCGCGGCGAGCACGGCGACCATCGGCCGTTCCAGAACCTCATAGACGGCGGTCTTCTTCTCGGCGGCAAGCCGTGGCTTCAGCGCGAGCCAGAGCCTGAGCGTGACGTCGGCATCCTCGGCGGCGTAGTCGGTCGCCTTGTCGAGCGGCACCTTGTCGAAGGTGATCTGCGACTTGCCGCTGCCGGCGACCTGCGCATACGGAATCGTCTCATGGCCGAGATGGAGCTCGGAGAGCCGGTCCATGCCGTGGCTGTTGCTGCCGGCATCGAGCGCATAGGAGATCAGCATCGTGTCCTCGATCGCGGACACGGTGAGGCCGTGGCGTTCCAGAACCAGCAGGTCGTATTTGAGGTTCTGGCCGATCTTGAGCACGCTTTTGTCGGCCAGCAGGGGCTTCAGCGCCGCCACGGCCTGCGCCAGCGGAATCTGCTCGGGCAGCAGACCTTCATCGAAGAGCCCGCCATCGCCGGCACGATGCTGCAGCGGGATATAGCAGGCGCGGCCGGGCGCGACCGCGAGCGAGATGCCGACGAGATCGGCCTGCATCGCATCGAGCGAGTTCGTCTCGGTGTCGAGAGCGACATGGCCGGCCTCATAAGCCCAGCCGATCCAGCGTTCGAGATCGGCGAGTGTGCGCACGCATTCATATGTGGAGCGGTCGATCTTGCCCGCGATCGCCTCGTTCTTGCGAGATGCAGCGAGATCGGCGGGCTTCATCCAGCCGGCTTCGCCGCCGGTCGCTTCGGGCAGAGTGGCCGAGGCTGACGGGGCGGCCGGCGTCACGTCGGAAACCGCGTCCTCGATGACATCGGCGCCGGCATAGAGCGCCTTGAGCTCGGCCGCGCGCGAACCGCCGGGAGCGAGCGCCGGATCGGCATCGACGGCGCCGACATCCGCCTCATAGGCCTCGGCGACGCGCTTGGTGATGGTGGTGAATTCCATCGCCTTGAGGAAGGCGATGAGCTTGGCCGGGTCCGGCTGATCGAGCGTCAGGGTCTCCAGCGGCGTCTCGACCTTCACGTCGTCCACGAGCGTGACGAGCTTGTGCGAGATCCGGACCTTCTCGACGACCTCGGGATTGGTCAGCGTCTCCCGGCGCTTCGGCTGCTTGATCTCGCCGGCGCGCGCCAGCAGGGTTTCGAGATCGCCATATTCGCCGATAAGCTGGGCCGCCGTCTTGATGCCGATGCCGGGCGCGCCCGGCACGTTGTCGGTGGCATCGCCCGCGAGCGCCTGCACATCGGTGACCTTGTCGGGCGTGACGCCGAAATACTCGACCACCTCCGGCTCGCCGATGCGACGCTCGGCGCGGAAGCCCGCGCCCTTCTTCTGGTCGCCCGAGGCGGGGTCGTACATGGCGACACCCGGCCGCACGAGCTGCATCAGGTCCTTGTCGGCGGAGACGATCAGCACATCGGCGCCGGCCTCGCGCGCCTGCTTCGCATAGGTCGCGATCAGGTCGTCGGCCTCGTAGACATCCTGCTCGACCGGGATCAGTCCGAAGGCGCGCACCGCCTCGCGCATCAGCGGGAACTGGGGAATGAGATCGGCCGGCGGCTCTGAGCGGTTGCCCTTGTATGCCGGGTAGATCGCCTTGCGGAACGAGTTCTCCGACTTGTCGAAGACGATGGCGAGATGGGTCGGCCTGACGCCGAGCACGCCCTCGCGCACGAACTGAAACAGCTTGGTGGCGAAGAGCCGGACCGCTCCGGACGGCAAGCCGTCAGAACGGGCATTGTATTTCCGGTCCTGGTTGATCGACTGGAAATAGGCCCGGAAAATGAAGTTCGAGCCGTCGACCAGGAAGAGGTGGTCGCCGGGCTTCAGGGCGGGGGCGGTCGTGGCTTTATCGCTCATGGCGCGGACCATAAGCGGGCGCGCGCGGGCGGTCCATGGCGATGGCGCGACGGGATGCACGAAGCTGTCAGGAATGGCGCCGCCTTCTCCCCTGCGGGAGAAGGCGGCGCGGCGAAGCCGAGACGGATGAGGGCGCGCACCGGCTTGAATCGCTAGCGATCAGCGTCGCGAGATCCCTCACCCTCACCCTCTCCCCGCAAGGGGAGAGGGGACGGTTCCTGCCTACTTCACGATCTCATCGATCTCCGCCAGCTCTCCCGCCGTCAGGGCCCAGTCGGCCGCCTTCACATTGGCCGCGATCTGCTCCGGCTTGGTCGCGCCGGCGATGACGCTGGAGACGACCGGTTGCGCTGCCAGCCAGGAGAAGGCGAGCTCGACGAGGCTGTGGCCGCGCGGCTCGGCGAAGGCGGTCAGCCCCTCGATCTTCAGCCAGTTCTCCTCGCTGAAGATCTGGCCGGCACGCTCCGGCAGCTTGGTCAGCCGCGCGCCTTCCGGCATCGCCGCGCCGCGCTTGTACTTGCCGGTGAGCGCGCCGTTGGCGAGCGGGAAATAGGGCAGCAGACCCATGCCGTAATGGGCGATGGCCGGGATCAGATCCTTCTCGGCGCCGCGCTTCAGCAGGCTGTATTCGTCCTGCGCCGAGGCGAAGCCGGTGAGGCCGAGATCGCGCGCCGTCCATTGCGCATCGGCCACCTGCCAGGCGACCATGTTGGAGCAGCCGATATAGCGGACCTTGCCCTGGGTCACGAGGTCTTCCAGCACGCGCAGCGTCTCGTCGATCGGCGTCAGCGGGTCGGGCTTGTGGAACTGGTAGAGATCGATCCAGTCGGTCTTCAGCCGCTGCAGCGACTCTTCGACGGCGGTCATGATGTAGCGGCGAGAGCCGCCCTCGCCGCCATGGAACATCTTCATGCCGAATTTGGAGGCGAGCACGATGTCCTTGCGGCGCGCGCCCAGCACCTGGCCGAGCGCGGTCTCCGAACCGCCCTTCTCGCCATAGATGTCGGCGGTGTCGAACAGCGTGATGCCGTGCTCGATGGCGGCGTCGACGACCTTGCGCGTCGCCTCGAGATCGATGCGGCCGCCGAAATTGTTGCAGCCGAGGCCGACGAGCGAGACGCGCAGGCCCGAGCGGCCGAGATTGCGGAACTGCATGGCGATGGTCCTTCCCCTTTCGCATCGGACCGAAAAGCGGGCTCCACTTTTCGGAAAAATCCGATGCGATAACACCGTGATAGATCACCGTGACCGCGTCCGGTCGGACGCGCGATGATCTGGAGGCGGGCAGAGGACCAGAGCGCGTGCGCGAGGGCAATCGCCCGGTGCGTCATCCTCGGGCTGCGCTGAGCGCAGACCCGGCTTCAGATCAAAAAAATGCCCGGGTCAGGACCCGGGCATTGCCGATCAGGCCACTTCGGCCTTCATCTTCTGCGAGCGCTTGCGCTCGTTGGGGTCGAGGATGGCCTTGCGCAGGCGGATCGACTTCGGCGTGACCTCGACGAGCTCGTCGTCGTCGATCCAGGCCAGCGAGCGCTCCAGCGTCATGCGGATCGGCGGCGTCAGGCGCACGGCCTCATCCTTCGACGTCGTGCGGATGTTGGTGAGCTTCTTGCCCTTGAGCACGTTCACCTCGAGGTCGTTCTCGCGGGTGTGCTCGCCGACGATCATGCCCTGATAGACCTTCCAGCCGGGCTCGATCATCATCGGGCCGCGATCCTCGAGGTTCCACAGCGCATAGGCCACGGCCTCGCCGGTCTCCATCGCGATCAGCACGCCGTTGCGGCGTCCGCCGATCTCGCCCTTGTAGGGGAGATAGTCATGGAACAGGCGGTTCATGATCGCCGTGCCACGCGTGTCGGTCAGGAGTTCGCCCTGATAGCCGATCAGGCCGCGCGTCGGGGCATGGAACATCAGGCGCAGGCGATTGCCGCCGGAGGGACGCATCTCCAGCATGTCGGCCTTGCGCTCCGACATCTTCTGCACGACGACGCCGGAATGCTCCTCGTCGACGTCGATGATGACCTCCTCGATCGGCTCCAGGAGCTGGCCGCTCTCGTCGCGCTTGAGCACCACGCGGGGACGCGAAACGCCGAGCTCGAAGCCCTCGCGGCGCATCGTCTCGATTAGGATCGCGAGCTGGAGTTCACCGCGGCCGGAGACGATGTAGCTGTCCTTGTCGGAGGCTTCCTCGATCTTCAGCGCGACATTGCCCTCGGCCTCCTTGAGCAGGCGGTCGCGGATGACGCGGGTGGTGACCTTGTCGCCCTCGGTGCCGGCGAGCGGCGAGTCGTTGACCATGAAGGTCATCGACACCGTCGGCGGGTCGATCGGCTGGGCTTCGATCGGCTCGGTGACGGAGGGGTCGCAGAAGGTGTCGGCGACCGAGCCCTTCACCAGGCCCGCGATCGAGACGATGTCGCCCGGAATCGCTTCCTCGATCGGCGTGCGCTCGAGGCCGCGGAAGGCGAGGATCTTGGTGATGCGGCCGGTCTCGACGGTGGAGCCGTCGCCCGAGAGCACCTTGATCTGCTGGTTCGGCTTGGCCGTGCCGGAGACGACGCGGCCGGTGATGATGCGGCCGAGATAGGGGTTGGCCTCCAGCAGCGTGCCGATCATGCGGAACGGGCCTTCCTCGACGCGCGGCTCGGGCACATGCGAGAGGATCAGGTCGTACATCGGGGCCAGGCCCTGGTCCTGCGGGCCGGCCGGATCATGCGCCATCCAGCCCTGCTTGCCCGAACCGTAGAGGATCGGGAAGTCGAGCTGCTCGTCGGTCGCGTCGAGCGCGGCGAAGAGATCGAACACCTCATTGATGACTTCGGTGGTGCGGGCGTCGGGCTTGTCGACCTTGTTGATCGCCACGATGGGCTTGAGGCCGAGCTTCAGCGCCTTGGAGACCACGAACTTGGTCTGCGGCATCGGGCCCTCGGCCGCGTCGACCAGCACGATGGCCGAATCGACCATGTTCAGGATGCGCTCGACCTCGCCGCCGAAATCGGCGTGGCCGGGGGTGTCGACGATGTTGATGCGCGTATCCTTCCAGACGACCGAGGTCGCCTTGGCCAGGATGGTGATGCCGCGCTCCTTCTCGAGGTCGTTGGAATCCATCACGCGCTCGATGACGCGCTGGTTGTCGCGGTAGGTGCCGGACTGCTGCAGCAGCTTGTCGACGAGCGTGGTCTTGCCATGGTCGACGTGCGCGATGATGGCGATGTTGCGCATGGACATGCGGATAGGGCCTTGCTTTCAAGGCCACGAGCCGGTCAGGTTCAAAGCCCTGCCGGCGCAGCCCGTTTCACGTGAATCTGGAATTCGTTGCGCTGCACATAAACGTTGGCGGCCGTTTCGGCAACCGCAGCCGGTGCCGAAAGGTGAACGGGCTCAACCTTCGGCCAGCGCCCGCTGCCGCTCGGCGACGGCCCGGCCGACCTGATCGATGGCGAGGCGGTAGGCCGCGAGCGCGGCCGCATCGAGATCGCCCTTGGCATAATCGGCGAGCACGCGGGTCAGGACCATGTCCGCCTCGCGGCCGAGCCGGGCCAGTTCCGCCTCGTCCTCGCAGGAGCGGATGGTGCCGAGCAGCTCCAGCAGCGTGTCGAGGCCGGCCATGGCGCGGCGACGGCGGGTCGCGCCCTCGCGGCCGAGGATCGTGGCCGCGCCGGTGCCGAGCGCCGACAGCGCCATCGCGCCGATATAGAACCAGTCGCCATAGCGGTCGAAGAAGCTCTCCTGCTCGCCATCGATATAGGCGGCGGCGCCGGTATGGACCGGCAGCGGCGCATCCTTGTCGGTCGAAGGCGTCTCCAGCGCCTGGATCGCGGGCAGCTCGCTCGCCAGCGTCAGCCTGAGCGCGAGGATGTCCTTGGTCAGGTTGCCGACGAGCGTGTCGTCGAGGCTCTGGGCGGCGACGAGGCGCGAGGTGATCGCGATGGTCTGCAGGCTTTCGGCCGGGCGCGGTGGGTCGCCGCCCAGCGCGCCGCGCACGATCTCGCCGGTCTCGATCGCGCGGTAATGGGCCGCGAGCGCATCGGCCTCGCGGATCGGGATCAGCACCGGGTCCTCGCCCCAGGCCTCGCGCAGCCGGCGCAAGCCGTCATTGTTGGTGTGGGAGCCGACCGCATTGATCGAGAAGAAGGCGTCGATGCGCCTGTCCTTCGCCGCGGTGACGATCTCGTCCTGTGTCAGCCCGACGATCTCGACCTCTTCCGGCCTCACCTCGTACTGCGCCAGCACCCGCTTCAGCAGCACGATATTGCCGGCCGGATTGCGTCCGACACCGATCCTGCGGCCGCGCAGATCGGCGATGCGGCCGATCGCGGTCTCCTTCGTCGTGATGATGAAGGGAAAGGTCCGGCGGGTGATGAGCACGGTGTCGGCCGTCGAGGGCATGGCGATATCGGCCCGAAGCAAGGCGAGGTCGGCTTCGCCGGCATCGATCCGCTTGGCGCTGTCCTCGGCCCCCTCGGTCAGGAGGAGGCGGATGCGGACATCGGCCTTATCCCGGTTGAGCCCCTGCACGAAGGCGGCGGCCATGCGCGCATCCTCCGAGCCGAGCGGCCCCACTGCGAGGCGCAGCGTGCGCGGTTGGCTATAGATATAGAGGGCTGCGGCGGTGACGCCGAGGATGGCGAGCAGGGCCGCCGCAATGGTCAATACGCTCCACCGCATCGCGAAACCGGCTACGCCCCTTGTCTTCGCCCCGTTACAGCATCGCTTCCTTCGCCACCATGTCGCAAGTGTGGCATGGAATCGGCCCACTGCGCAGATGACGCGACTATGCTAGATGCCCGTCCGGCAATCGAAGCCCTCAGCGTGAAGGCTTTCAAACCGGCGCTAAGACGGAACGATGGTAAACGCAACCTTAACGATCAAGATCTGCGGCCTCTCGACTCCCGAGACGCTGGACGCGGCGCTCAGCGGCGGCGCCGACATGATCGGCTTCGTCTTCCATCCGAAGAGCCCGCGCTTCGTCACGCCGGAACGCGCTGCGGAACTCGCCGCACAGGCGCGCGGCAAGGCGGAAATCGTCGCGCTGATCGTCGATTGGGACGAAAAGCGCGCGGCCGATCTGGTGGAATTGCTGAAGCCGGATCGGCTGCAATTGCATGGCTCGGAATCGCCGGAGCTCGCCGCGGCCATCGCCTCGGCGAGCGGCAGGCCGGTGATGAAGGCGCTCGGCGTCGCGACGGCGGCCGATCTGGATCGCGTCCCGCGCTATGCGGCCGTGGTCGATCGCATCCTGCTCGATGCCAAGCCGCCGAAGGACGCCGCCTTCCCCGGCGGGCATGGCCGCGCCTTCGACTGGACATTGCTGACCGGCCTCGACCCTGCGCTGCGCTTCATGCTATCGGGCGGGCTCGATCCGGCGAATGTCGCGGAGGCGATCCGGGTGACCCGGCCGGCCGGCGTTGACGTATCAAGCGGCGTCGAGCGCGCGCCGGGCGTCAAGGATCCGGCCCGGATCGCGGAATTCATCGCATCGGCCCGCAAGGCCGCGGCGGCAATGCAGGAAGGTTTGACGGCATGAACGCCCCCTCCAGCCCGAACAGCTACCGCAACGGCCCGGACGAGAACGGCCGCTTCGGGATGTTCGGCGGCCGCTTCGTCGCCGAGACGCTGATGCCGCTGATCCTCGAGCTGGAGGAAGCCTACAACGCCGCCAAGGCCGACCCGGCCTATCACGCCGAGATGGCCTATGGGCTGAAGCACTATGTCGGCCGGCCCTCGCCGCTCTATTTCGCCGAGCGCCTGACCGAGCATTTCGATGGCGCCAAGATCTATCTGAAGCGCGAGGAGCTGAACCATACCGGCTCCCACAAGGTGAACAACGTGCTCGGCCAGATCCTGCTGGCGCGGCGCATGGGCAAGAAGCGCATCATCGCCGAGACCGGCGCCGGCCAGCACGGCGTCGCGACCGCGACGCTCTGCGCCCGCTACGGGCTCGAATGCATCGTCTATATGGGCGCGGTCGACGTCGCCCGTCAGGCGCCCAACGTCTTCCGCATGCAGATGCTCGGCGCCACCGTCGTGCCGGTCGAATCCGGCACGAAGACGCTGAAGGACGCCATGAACGAGGCGCTGCGCGACTGGGTGACCAATGTCGCGACGACCTTCTACTGCATCGGCACGGTTGCCGGGCCCCATCCCTATCCGGCGATGGTGCGCGATTTCCAGTCGATCATCGGCAAGGAGACCCGCGAGCAGATGCAGGAAGCCGAAGGCCGCCTGCCGGATTCGCTGATCGCCTGCATCGGCGGCGGCTCGAACGCGATGGGGCTGTTCCACCCCTTCCTCGACGATTCCAGCGTCGAGATCTACGGCGTCGAGGCCGCTGGCCACGGCATCCCTAGCGGCCTGCATGCCGCCTCGCTCACCGGCGGGCGCCCCGGCGTGCTGCACGGCAACCGCACCTTCCTGCTGATGGACGATGATGGGCAGATCAAGGACGCGCATTCGATCTCGGCCGGGCTCGACTATCCCGGCATCGGCCCGGAGCATTCCTGGCTGCACGATGTCGGCCGGGTGAAATACCTCTCGGCCACCGACGAAGAGGCACTGGAAGCCTTCCAGCTTCTCTCGCGGCTGGAAGGCATCATTCCCGCGCTCGAAAGCGCGCATGCGCTGGCGCGCGTCGCTGAACTCGCCCCGCAGAAGCCGAAGGACCATCTGATGGTGGTCAGCCTCTCCGGCCGCGGCGACAAGGACATCCCGCAGGTCGCGGAGATCCTGGCAGGGCGCTGACGGCACGCCCGTCGGCCCGGAAATTCCGAAAGTCGTACGACTTCGCGACTCGACTCGCGCGCCTGAAACCGCAACCATAGGTTTGCCGGGCGTGCTGGGCGCCCGGCTGGCGTGGCGTCGGACGGGATTGGACCGTGGGGGGCGACGGTCGGGGCGATGTTGTCGATCCGCAGGGGCGCGGCTTCGCCGATTTGCCCGTCGAGATCGCTTTTCTCCCCCGCCACGGCGTCGCGCCGGCCGGCCTTGCCCTTGCCGCGCGTCGCGCGCGGCGCTACGGCACCGACGCGGTGCGCGAGGTTTTCGCGCTCGGGTTGATCGATCAGGAGAGCTATTACCGGGCGCTCGCTGCCGAGCTCGGCCTGCCTTTCCATACCGACGCCTTCGATCTCCTGTCCGGTGGCCGGCATGAGGCGATCCTGCGCGGCGGCATCGCTCCTTTGGCGGGGCCGGTGAACCCGCGCTTGCGCTTCCTGCTCGCGCCCGAAGGCGCCGCCCTGCGCCATATGATCTCGGCCGGGGCGCGCCACCGCGACGATGTCGCGGTCACCACGCCCCGTCGCTTCGCGGACCGCCTGCGGGAGGCCAATGGCGAAGGGCTGGCCCGATCTGCTGCCGGGCTCGACGAGCCGGGCCTTGCGCGTGACAGCGCCCGCACCGGCGCCAGCCGCGGCCAGGTCGCCGCGACCGGCATCGGCCTCGCGACGGCAACGCTCGGGGGCATCTTCGCGCCGCTGGAGAGCTTCTTCGCGCTTGCCCTGCTGCTCGGGCCGCTGTTTCTGGGGCTCATCCTGCTCAGGCTTGCGGCCTCGATCGAGCGCACCTCCCCCGATCTCTGGCGCACCCAGCGCTGGCGCCTCGATGACAGCCGTTTGCCGGTCTACACCGTCGCCGTGCCGATGTACCGGGAGGAGGCGGTGCTGCGGCAGATGCTCCGGGCGCTGTCGGAGCTGGACTACCCACCGGCTAAGCTGGACATTCGCCTGCTGGTCGAAGCTGAAGATGCCGGCATGCGGGCGGCGCTCGCGCCGATGTCCCTGCCGGCGCATGTCACCGTCACGATCGTGCCGCCCGGCCAGCCCCGGACGAAGCCGCGGGCGCTGAACCTCGCTTTGCTCGAGGCGCGCGGGAGCCTCTTCACCATCTTCGACGCCGAGGACATTCCTGATCCCCAGCAATTGCGGCTGGCGGCAGCGCGCTTCCATCGCGCTTCCGACGATCTCGCCTGCCTCCAGGCGCGGCTGGTGATCGACCATGCCGAGGAGGGCCTGCTGCCGGCCTTGTTCGCGTTGGAATATGCAGGGCTTTTCGAGGTGCTCAATCCCGGGCTGCTGCGCGCCCGGTTGCCGATCATGCTGGGCGGCACCTCCAATCATTTCCGGACTGATGTGCTTCGGGCGCTGGGCGGCTGGGACGCCTGGAACGTCACCGAGGATGCCGATCTCGCGGTTCGGCTGGCCAGGGCCGGCTACCGTATCGGCGATCTGCCGTCGGATACGCGCGAGGAGGCCCCGGTCACGGTCAAGGCCTGGCTTAGCCAGCGTTCGCGCTGGATCAAGGGCTACATGCAGACGGCGGTGACGCATTCGCGCGCGCCGTTGAAACTGCTGCGCGAGGCCGGCTTCGCTGCGACCTTCGCCTTCGCCTCGCTGGCGCTGGGCACGATCGTGACGGCGCTCGGCTATCCCGTTTTCGCGGTCGCGACGCTCATCGCCTATTGGGAGGGCTCGCTCTTCGACCCGGCGAGCGCGCTGACCACCGTGACATCGGCCTTCGCGCTGTCGATCTGGCTCTTCGGCACGCTCTCGCTGTTCCTGCCACCGGCCATCGGCGCGCTGCGCCGGCGCGACCCGAGCCTGTTATGGCTGCTGCCGTTGCTGCCGCTCTATTACGGGCTGGTCTCGGTCGCGGCCTGGATGGCCTTTTACGAATACTTCGCCCGGCGCTTCGCCTGGAACAAGACGGAGCACGGGCTGGCGCGCCGGCGGATGCCGCCGGCCGAGGCCGTCAGCTCTGGCGAAGCCACTCCGCCGCCGCCTGCGCCGGTGCCTGTTCGATATTGAAGGCGCCGACGAAGCCGCCATCCTTGCCCATCAGATAGACCAGCGCGGTATGGTCCATCGTGTAGTCGCCATCCTTGAGCGGCGTCTTCTTCGCATAAGCGCGATAAGCCTTGATCGTCGCGTCGATTGCTGCGCGATCGCCGGTCAGGCCGATGATGCGCGGATCGAAGGAACTGAGATAGCTCTTCATCACCTCCGGCGTGTCGCGCTCGGGATCGACGGTCACGAACAGCGCCTTCAGGTTCTTGGCCTTGTCGCTTTCGCCGGCGGCGCGCAGCGCTTCGGAGATCTCGAAGAGCTTGGTCGGGCAGACATCAGGGCAATGGGTGAAGCCGAAGAAGACCAGGAAGGGCGAGCCGCGCAGATCCGTATCGGAGAGCGGCTTGCCGTCCTGCGTGGTCAGGGTGAAGGGGCCGCCGACGCTGGCCGTCCCGCTCCCCGTCGTCCGGCTGCCGGGGGAGAAGGTGAGGATCGCCGCTGCGGCGAGCGCGAGCGCGCCGGCGAGGAAGACGACGAGGGGCAGGATGAGGCGGCGATTCACGGTGATGTCCCGAAGAGAAGCTGGAGACCGCTAGAAGCAGGCGACGATGGCGGCGATCAGACCGTCGGTGAACAGTCGGCTGCCCTCGCGCCACCACAGCAGCAGGCCGGTCAGAACAAGAGTGAGAGCCCCGCCGGCGAGCAGCAGGATGCCAGCCCGGCCGGGCGGGCCGCTTTCGACACCGGGTTGTTGCTCCGTCTGGGCCATGACCGGACCATAACGCCGAAGCCGGAGCGCCGAAAGCGCTCCGGTGACGCAGGTCGTTGCATGTGCGGTAACATAAATCTCTGACTCTCGCTGCAGAGATTTCCTCGAAATATCAATGGGGCCTCGGTCCACGTTTTCGAGGATTATGGACTCGCGTAACGCAAATCCGAGACTCGGACGAGGCCGTTTCGCGAAAGCCTGACTCGCCGCAAAATGCTCCCAAATTTTGCTCTGCTGAGCTCTTCTGGCGCCGCCATTTGGCGTCTGAGATGCCCGATTGCCCGTGTTCAGGTTCGTGCGGCGTCGAAAAAGCCGGTACCTATTGAACCAACCTGCATAAAAGCTTGACCCAAGATCGCCAGCAAATCGGGAAACCTAGACTCGCCGCGTCGAAGTGACGCCAAAAGCGGTTTCTCTGGCGCAGCCCAAACAGCGCCTTACCTGCTTGGCTCTACGAACAGAGCTCCGTCATCGTCACCACCAACCTCGCCTTCGGCGAATGGCCCTCCGTCTTCGGCGACGCCAAGATGACCACCGCGCTCCTCGACCGGCTGACCCATCACTGCGACATCGTCGAGACCGGCAACGAGAGCTGACGCTTCAAGAACAGGCTCTGAGCGACCAACGCGCCGACGACCCGGAGCTGGCGCGGCTGCGCAACCCAAACCAGCTCCGCCGCGCCGCCGCCTCACCGTCTCAACCCTTCAAGGGGTCAAGATTGGGGTCTGACTCAGTTTCGCTGCAGGTCGGGGCTGTTCTGACGCTGGTTTCCAGAAGGAATCAGCATGAAGAAGCAGCGATTTCGGCCAGCCAGCTTGGTTCCCTCAGGATTGATGGTCGACGGGATCGGGATCGAAGGCGATCGTGTTGTTATCCGAGCTCGGGCGGCCGCCAGCGCCTGTCCATGTCCTGATTGCGGGGCGATCTCGCAACGGATCCAAAGCCGGTATTGGCGACGAGCAAAGGACCTGCCGCTCAGCGGCCGACGCGTCGAACTCCAGGTCCTCGTCCGGCGTTTTCGGTGCGATGCGGTCCTGTGCGGCCGCCAGATCTTCGCAGAGCGCTTTGGCGACCGCGTCCTCGCGCCGCGAGCACGCCGGACTGACCGTCTCGATCATATCGTCCAGCATCTCGGGCTCGCATTGGGCGGCCGACCCGGAGCGAGTTTTGCCGCCAGGATGATGCTGCCGGTCAGCAACGATACGTTGCTGCGCGTGGTCCGGCAGCGTGCCAGGCAGCCGAGCGAGCCGTTACGCGTGATCGGCATCGATGACTTCGCTTGGCGGCGCAATCACCGTTACGGCACGATCGTCTGCGACTTGGAGCGGCGCCGGCCGGTCGTCTTGCTTCAGGACCGGGAGCCGGCAACGTCGGAAGCTTGGCTCCGCCGGCAGCAGTTGGTCCACATGGTCGCCCGTGACCGTGGCGGTGGCTACGGAGAGGCGGTGGCGCGAGCGCTGCCGCAGGCCGTCCAGGTTGCCGACCGCTGGCACCTGATGGAGAATGCCAGCCGCGCCTTCCTCGACGCCGTGCGCAAATCAATGCGCCAGATCCGCAGCGCCCTCGGCGCCACTGTAGTCAACCCCACACTCCTGACGGCGGCAGAGAAGCTGCAATATGACGGATATCTCCGGCGCGAGGAGACGAACGCAGCGGTTCTTGCACTCTGGCAGGAAGGCGTGCCGATCAAACAGATCGTCAGGCGCACGGGCCATCACCGCCAGACTGTCAGACGGATCATCCGTGGCGAGCGCAGCGACGTCTTCCGACCTCGCCAGAGTTCTCTAGAAGCGCATCTACCCTGGCTCGATGCCCAATGGGATACCGGCGCCCGCAATGGATCAGCCCTTTGGCGCACAATGCGAAGAAACGGCTTCCGGGGAAGCCTCAGGGTCGTCTCCGAATGGGCAACACGCCGACGGCGCGCAGAGAAAACGGACGCAACCAGCCTCGCGCGCGTCCCATCAACCCGGACCATTGCGAGGTTGATGACCACCGGTCGCGACAATCTCACGAAGGCCGAAACTGTTACGATCGCGGCGATCGAGAACGGCGTTCCGGCCTTGGTCCAGGCTCGCGAGATCGTCGCCGACTTCCATGCCATGATCAGAGCGAGGCGAGCCGAGCCTTTAGCTTCTTGGATCGAGCGCGCATCCCAAAGCCTGGTCGCCTCATTGGCGAATGGCGTCCGACGAGACGAAGCTGCCGTGCGAGCAGCTATCCTCTCGGCTTGGTCAAATGGTCAAACCGAGGGGCAGATCACCCGTCTCAAGCTCGTCAAACGCCAAATGTACGGCCGCGGAAAGATCGATCTCCTCCAGGCGCGTCTGATCGGCGCGCAATGATCCCAAACGTCAGCGAGATTGCGTCAGACCCAAGATTGGACGCCGATCGGGGGGCAATGTTCCGCGCCGTTTGACACGGTCAGCGGTCGATTGGCCGCCATGCGCGACGATGTCCGGTGCGCGGCGAGCGCGGCCTCGTCCTCGTAGATTTCGATCAGCGTGCAGCTGTCCGCAAGGGTGCGTGACTTGACCAGTTCGTACAGGCGGTTCCCCGGTTCGTTGGCATGCACCGCGGCGGCCTGGACCGCGAAGGCGCGTTCGAATGCGTCCGTGTCGCCTGGCGTGACTGTGAGCTCGACCATCATTCTGACCATTGTATCGCCTCACACCAAGGGTCCGGCGAGGACCCGCCCCGGGACGGGGACGGGGCCAGCGGAGGATCATGTTTGCGCCACGAACTCCTGGGTAGTGATGGCGTTGGCGTAGAAAGGGGCGATCTCGGCCACGAAATCGTCCTGCTGCTTGCGGGTATAGCCGGCCGACGCATCGTAGATGACATTGGTGTGGTAGCCGAGGTCGTGCGCGTTGCGCATCGAGGATTCGACGCACTGGCGCAACGAGAAGCCGGCAAGATAGATGTCGAAGATGCCATTGTTGCGCAGGTAGCCGTCGAGCGTGGTTCCGACGAAGACGCTGCTGCCGCCGGCGCGCTCGCGGACGACATGCTCGCCATCCGCCGGCTCGAAGCCGGGGAAGAAATCGGCCTGCTCGCCCAGGAACGCGCCATGGTCGCGCGTGATCTTGCGCAGGCCGTACTTGGCCTCGCCGAGCACCTTGAAGGTCGGCTCGAACTTCAGCGCTGCGTGGATCACATGCAGGCCGCGACGGCGGGCCTCTTCGAGGATGATCTTCGAATTGGCGATCGCGGTGTCGACCTGCTCCCGGTCCTGAAACACCGGATAAATGCCGCCGGTCGGGGAGAGCCAGTCGTTGACATATTCGATCAGGATCAGCGCGCTCTTGGATGGGTCGGTCATGTTATCACTCCTTGGAATTCTGGTTGTTAAGCCGCGATCATCGCGCCTTGCTGGCGCAGGTGGTCGCGAAACAGGTCGGGATAGGTGTCGATCACGGCGTTCTTGACGCTGGGACGCTCGGCGAGCGCCGCGCGCCACGCCGTCACGCGTGGCAGGCCTGCGAAGATCGGGTCCGCCACGTCCGGATCGATGATCCCGAAATAGCGGAACAGCGGTGCGTAGACCGCATCGACCAGACCAAAGTCCGGCCCGGCGAAATACGGGCCGTCGCCCAGTTCCGCGTCGATCTTGCTCAGCCGATCTTGGAAGGCGGCCCGCCTGGCGTCGGCGGTCGGCATGTCCTTGGCGTGAAGAAACTGCCAGCCCTCCGTAAAGGTCTGGGTGGCGAATTCGATCCAGGCGCGATGCCGTGCACGCAACAATGCATTGTCGGGGTACATCGCCGCGCCACCGTGCGTCTCGTTCAGATATTCGCAGATGACCACGCTTTCGAAGAGGATCGCATCCGCACCGTCCGGCTGGCGCACCTTCAGCACCGGCACCTTGCCAGTCGGCGACAGGGCCAGAAACCAGTCGGGCTTTGCCGACAGATCGACGTTGATCCGGTCGAATGCCACCCCCTTTTCGAGGAGGACGATCGCGGCGCGCTGGACGAAAGGGCACAGCGGATGGCTGATGAGAGTGAGGCCTTGCTCGGTCATGACGGTTTCTCCGATGGAGCCGGATGCAGCATCAGAGCGACTGACCACCAGAGACATCGAAGGTCGTACCGTTGGCCCAACCCATGTCGTCAGACAGGATCGCTGCGACTGCGCCGCCGATGTCGTCGGGCTGACCGACGCGGCCGAGCGCGATCTTGCTCGCGACGAAGGCATGAGCCTGTTCGTCATCGCGGACCCTACCACCGCCGAAATCGGTGGCGATGGCGCCGGGCGCGATGGCGTTGACGCGGATCTGCCGCGCGCCGAGCTCCAGCGCCATGAACCGGGTCAGCGTCTCGAGCCCCGCCTTGGCTGCGGCATAGAGGCCGAAGCTGGCCATCGACGTGCGCGTGAAGCCCGTCGAGACGTTGAGGATGCGTCCGCCATCGGCGAGAACCGGTAGCAATGCCTGCGTCAGGAACACCGGTCCGCGCAGGTGCATGTCGATCATCGCATCGAACTGTTCCTCGCTCGCGTCAGCGACCTGCACGTGGACGACGGCACCGGCGTTGTTGACCAGATAGTCGAACCGGTCGCTGCCGAAGCGGCTCCGGAGCGTCTCGGCGAAGGATGCGGCGAAGGCCGGAAAGCTCGCCACCTTGGTGACGTCGAGCGCGAGCATCGCCGCCGTGCCGCCCAGCGCCTCGATCTCGCTTACCAGCGCATCGGCTTCCGCCGCGCCCCGGCGATAGGTGCCGACGATGCCGACGCCGCGACGGGCGAGGTGCAGCGCCATGCTGCGACCGAGGCCGCGGCTGGCGCCGGTAATGAGTGCGATCTTCTGAGACATGGCTGCGTTCCTTGTGATTTGATTTTCCAGACGGCACGCCTGAGGCGTCGCATTCGCTGGGAGTGAGATAGGCGATTGCTGTGCCCGACGCCCCGCCTGATGCTCTCAATTACTTGCCTGATTGTCTCAGGCTCTTGCGAGCGTGAAGATTGGTGTCATATTCGTCGGCATGACCGACAGCCTGAGGCCCCTTTGCGATCTCGCGCTCCGCCACGGGCGGACCGGAATGACCATTACGCCGATCCCGCGCCTGGAAATCGGCGTCGGACAGGCAACCTCGGGCACGTCGCCATGTCTCTACCGTTCGATGATCTGCTTCATTCTGCAGGGATCGAAAGAGGTGGCCATCCACGACGAGCTGCTGCGCTACGACGCGTCTCAATATCTGGTCAGCGCACTCGATCTGCCTTTGAGCGGGCAGATTCACGACGCCGACGACGGCAGTCCATATGTGTCGGTTTCGCTGGTCCTCGATCCGGCGCTTCTCGCTGAGGTCGCGTCAACGATGCCGGCGGTGCGCGACGCGGACACTCCAGGCAGCGGCATCGCGATCAATCCAATGACGCCACCGCTGCGCGATACGCTGCTACGCCTGCTGGCGTTGCTCGACACGCCGGCGGACATCCCGGCGCTCGCGCCGATGGCGGAACGCGAATTGCTCTATCGTCTCTTGCAGGGCCCGCAGGGGCGACTGTTGCGTCACATCGCCCGCCCAGAAGGCGCAATCGGCGGCATCCGCCGCGCGGTCGAATGGATTCGCGACCACGGCAATAGGCGGCTGCGGATCGAGGCGCTGTGCGAAGCCGCTGGCATGAGCCGAGCGAGCCTGCATCGCCACTTCGTCGCGCTGACTGGATTGAGCCCGATCCAGTATCAGAAGCAGCTACGCCTTCAGGAAGCGCGCCAGTTGCTGCTCGCCGGCGACCGAAGTGCCTCCGACGTCGCCTATGCGGTCGGCTATGAAAGCGCCTCCCAGTTCAGCCGCGAATATCTGCGGCAGTTCGGGGCGCCGCCCGCACGCGACGTGCGCAAGCTCAGGCAGTCGATCGACAATCCAATGATCAATTAGTCGACCGTCAGCGTCGAACGTCATCCATCCTGGCCGGGGATGGTCCTTTCGCCGATCCATGCCTGGGTCTCAGACAAGAGTTCGGCCGACAGCGCGGGGTCATCGATCGACCGGGAGAGGATGAGCGCGCCGACCATCGCGGACCAACTACCGATCGCCGCCCGGCGCCGCTTGGCCGGGTCGACACCGGGCATGACACCGGTGAGCGTGTTGATCTGCGAGGCAAGGACTTGTGCCATGGACGCGCGTGCCTCCGGGGCCTGTTGCCGCATGAACCCCGCGAGGGCAGCCATCGGGCAGCCCAGATCCGGATTATCCCGATGGGGTGTCGAGAGATAAGTGTCGATCCAGCCACTGATATCGTCGGTGACTGATTGGCTGCCGACGGCATGAGCGATGGTCTGGGCGACCAGATCGTCCTTTGACTGAAAATGTCCGTAGAAGCCGCCATGAGTCATCCCGGCAGCCTTCATCACTTCCGCGACGCTCACGGCATCGAAGCCCTTCTCGCGAAACAGCCGTCCCGCCTCGGTCAGGATGCGGCTGCGGTTCTGCGCCTTCTGCTCCTGGCTCACCTTCATTTCGCTTGGCCTCCGCTCGGCATTGACATTTTGATGATGGCTATCATATTTGCGATCAATGATGACAATCATCATGAATATAGTTTCGATGCCACGAAAGGGCAATGCCATGACCGACAAGCCAACCGTCCTCATCACCGGCGCCTCCACTGGCATCGGCGCCGCCTACGCCGAGCGCTTCGCGCGCCGCAGCCATGACCTGGTGCTGGTCGCCCGTAACACGGCGCGGATGGAGGCGCTGGCCGATCGTCTGCGGCGCGACACCGGCGTTACGATCGACATCGTGGCGGCGGATCTCGTCAATCCGGCGGAGCGTGTAGCGGTCGAGGCGCGGCTGCGCGACGACGCGCGGATCGGAATCCTCATCAACAATGCCGGGGCGAGTCTGGCGGACTCCTTCATCGAGCAAGCCGTTGACGATATCGACAGGCTGGTGGCGCTCAACACGACCGCGCTCGTGCGCTTTGCCCACGCCATCGCCCCCCGCCTTGCGCAAGCGGGTGAAGGCGCGATCGTGAATATCGGTTCCGTGGTCGGCCTCGCGCCGGAATTCGGCATGCCGGTCTATGGCGCGACCAAGGCCTTCGTGCTGAATCTCTCCCAGGCGCTGAGCCTCCAGCTCGCTTCCCAGGGCGTCTATGTCCAGGCTGTGCTTCCGGCGGCGACCCGCACCGAGATCTGGGGCCACGCGGGCGTCGATGTCGACACCCTTTCAGGCGTGATGGAGGTGGACGATCTGGTGGACGCGGCGTTGGTCGGCTTCGACCGGCGCGAGCCCGTCACCATCCCGCCACTTCATGATGGGGGACAATGGACAGCTTTCGAAGCCGCGCGTCAGGCCATGATCCCCGGTTTCGCGCAGTCCCGGCCCGCCGATCGCTATCTGGCGAGCGCGTGAGAAGCCACAGAATTACGCAAACGCATTCAACTCATTCGAACAAAAACTGAGACGATGACCGATACTGATCTGTTTAGCCCTTACGACCTCGGCGGGCTCGTGCTTGCGAACCGCATCGTCATGGCGCCCTTGACCCGCAACCGCGCGGGGGCGGGCCTCGTGCCGAGCCGGTTTGCGGCGGACTATTATGCGCAGCGCGCGAGCGCCGGGCTCATCATCACCGAGGCGACGCAGGTCTCGCGGCAGGCTCAGGGCTATCAGGATACGCCGGGCCTCTACACGCCCGAACAGATCGCCGGCTGGCGCAAGGTGACCGACGCGGTCCATGCCAAGGGCGGCCGCATCTTCGTGCAGCTCTGGCATGTCGGCCGCGTCAGCCATGTCGATCTTCATGACGGCGAAGCCCCGGTCGCGCCGTCGGCGATCCGTGCCGAGACCAAGACGTTCGTGAACAATGGTTTCGCCGATGTATCCGAGCCGCGCGCGCTCGAAGCGGAAGAGATTCCCGGCATCGTCGAGGATTTCCGCAAGGCTGCGGCCAATGCGATCGCGGCCGGTTTCGACGGGGTCGAGGTCCATGGCGCGAATGGCTATCTGCTCGACCAGTTCCTGCGCGAGACCGCGAATGTCCGCACGGACGCTTATGGGGGTTCGATCGAGAACCGAGCCCGGCTGCTGATTGAGGTCACGGCCGCCGTGGCGAAGGAAATTGGTGCCGAGCGCACGGGCGTCCGCCTCTCGCCGGTCTCGCCCGCAGGTGGCTCCGTGCTGTCGGGCAATGAGCAAGCGCAATACGGCTACGTCGTCGAAAAGCTCGACGGTCTCGGCATCGCCTATATCCACATCGTCGAGGGTGCGACCGGTGGGCCGCGCGCGGCCACGCCTTTCGATTTCGACGCACTGAGGCAGCGCTTCCGCAACACCTACATCGCCAACAATGGCTATGACCTTGATCTGGCCAGGTCGCGTCTCGGCGCCGGCAAGGCCGACCTGTTCGCCTTCGGTCACCACTTCATCGCCAATCCCGATCTGGTCGAACGGCTGAAAACCGGTACCCCACTCGCCCAGATGAACCCGGCCACGATCTATGGCGGCGGCGCGCAGGGCTACATCGATTATCCCACCGCCGTCATGGCTGACGCCTGATCTGGAGGAACAGCATCATGAAGGCCTTCATCCTCGACCGCTACGGCAAGAAACAGCAGTTGCGACTGGGCGACATGC
>NZ_JBNPXO010000014.1:0-96715 GCF_050433265.1 Allobosea sp. OAE752 | reverse complement strand
CCCCAGCGTCCTTAGGAAGCGCAGAAGAGGCGCCGCTCAGCGGCGGCGCCGTCTCGATGGGCGGTTTATAGGCGGGACCCCCGAGACATGTCAACACGCTCGATGAACTTTTTTTGACGGACCTGTTCGATTTCCTGGGAACGCCCCCTCCCAGCCCTGCGCATCTTTTAATTTGGTACGCGCGCGTGGTGCGTGAGCGCGATGCGCGCGCGTAGACCTCTGGTTTCGCAAAACAGCCGCATTCCGCCGGCACAGGGGCGGACGGCACGGCGGATTGATTCCGGCTGCCGACACGGGCATGTTCTCGGGACACCTTCGTTCAGAGCGCGCTCAAGACCGCCTCGCTCCGGCGGGGTTCGCGATCAAGGTCAAGACAGCACACGATGAACGCCCATCCCGAGTTCGCCCAACCGGTCGAGCCGCTTGCCCCCGAGGCAGCGGCTTTGCTGGTCGATCTCGGGATCGAGCCGCCCATTCTCCCGGTCGATTCGCGCCAGCAGCCGCTCGACCGGCGTGGCGTCTCGCTGCGCTGGCTTTTCGCCTGCGCGCTCGTCGGCTCCTGCGGCGCGGCGCTACTCGGCGCGGCGATCCTGGTCGCGATGCGCGGCGACACCAGCTATCCCGAGCAGCCCGAGATGGTCGCGGTCCGTGCCTCCTCGGCGGCGGGGGATGGCGGCGGCGCCCGCAAGGCCGACAAGCTCGTCGCCGACCAGCCGGTTCTCGCGGCGCGCCACACGATGCGCGCGCCGATGTCGCAACGTGTCGGAGACCGCGAGGTCATCCGCGTCAGGCCCTTCGTGCGGCTCGCCACCAACCTGTCGCTGACCACCGGCGTCTATGCCACCAACATCCCGCCCTTCAACCCGTTGCGGCTCTTCGCCGAGGGCGGCCAGCCGGACGAGCGCTATGCCGAGCCGGCCCAGGACACCGCCGACGCCGACGTCACCATCGTCAAGCGTGACCTCGCCGACATCGTCATTCCGCCGGGCAAGCCGCAGCTCGGCGACAGCGAGGTCGTGTCGCAGATCGAGGAGGAGCGCGCCAACGTCGCCTCCGGCCGCCAGCGCGCCCTGCCGATCCCGCCGCAGCTCATGCTGAGCCGCACCTTGACCGGGGCGGCCCCCGTCAATGGCGACATCCTCGGCTATGCGCCCGCGACCGATACGCGCTTTTCGGGCATCGAGGTCCGCGTCGTTCCCGAGAACGTCACCAATGCGCCCAAGACCCCGATCCCGGCCTCGCGCGAGCCGGAGGTCGAGGACAAGCTGGTGATGGCCAAGCGCGGCGAGAATTTCGAGCAGGTGATGCGCGGCGTCGGCGCCCAGCCGGAGCAGATCCGGACCATGATCACCGCCTTCGGCGGCAAGGTGAAGACCGCGCCCCTGCCCGACGGGCAGGTCCTGCAGGTGCTCTATGCGCCGGGACCGGGCGCAGGCGACGCGCGCCAGATCATGCGCGTCTCGCTGCTCACCAACGGCCAGCCGGACGGCATCATCGCGATGAACGACAAGGGCGCCTTCGTTGCCGTCAACATCCCGGAGGCGGCCACGCCCCAGCGCGGCGAGCGGCGCAATGTCGAGAGCGAGGAGGAAGACGAGGATTCCGGCGGCGCCCGGCTCTATGAGAGCCTCTACGAGACGGCGGCCCGCCACGACCTGCCCCGGCCGCTCGTCGACGATCTCGTGCGCATCTTCTCCTATGATCTCGATTTCCAGCAGCGCATCCATGGCGGCGACAATCTGGAGGTGATCTACACCGAGGAAGAGGAAGGCGAGCGGTCCGAGATCCTCTCCGCCAGCCTCACCGTCAACGGCGAGACCCGCCGCGTCTATCGCTACCAGTCGCCGGAAGACGGGCTGATCGATTATTTCGACGATGACGGCAAATCGCTGAAGAAGTTCCTGCTGCGCAAGCCGGTCGCGGAAGGCGAGCTGCGCTCCGGCTTCGGCATGCGCTACCACCCGATCATGCGCTATTCGAAGATGCATACCGGCATCGACTGGGCCAACCGCATCGGCACGCCGATCCTCGCCGCCGGCAACGGCACGGTGCTCAAGGCCGGCTGGTCCTCGGGCTATGGCAAGCACACCGAGATCCAGCACGCCAACGGCTATGTCACGACCTATTCGCACCAGTCGAACTTCGCCCCCGGCATCGTGCCGGGGGCCAAGGTCCGCCAGGGCCAGGTCATCGGCTACATCGGCACCACCGGCCTCTCCACCGGCCCGCATCTGCATTACGAGGTGCTGGTCAACGGCAATTTCGTGAACCCGCTCAAGATCCGCGTGCCGCGCGGGCGCGAGCTGCAGGGCCCGACGCTGGCCGAGTTCAAGCGCCAGCGCGACGAGGTCCGCGGATTGATCGAGAAGGCGGGGGGCACCGTCGCACAGTTGCGCTGAACGCATGGCGCGCCGGCAAAACGCGGCGCGCTCTGCTTTCGCCAGTTGACATGAGCCGATAAAGGCGACACCGCGAAACGGCTTCCTGTCCTCGCGGCGTGACCCTGACCCATGCTCGCTTCCCTGCTTGTCGTCCTGCCCGTCTTCGGGCTGATCGGACTGGGCTATTTCGCCCGGTGGACGAAGCTCCTGCGCGAGACGACCGGCGAGGGCCTCTCCGACTTCGTCTTCGTCCTCGCCGTGCCCTGCCTGCTCTTCCGCACCTTGGCCAAGGCGGATATCCCGGCGACCCAGCCCTGGGGCTACTGGATCGCCTATTTCGCCGGGCTCGCCGTGGTCTGGGCGCTGGCGATGCTGATCGCCAGCCGCTTCTTCGCCCGGAAAGGGCCTGAGCTGGTCGTGTCCGGCTTCGCCGCCGCGCAGTCGAACACGGTCTTCGTCGGCGTCCCGATGATCCTGAAGGCCTATGGCGATGCCGGCGCCGTGCCGCTCGGCCTGCTTCTGGCCGTCCATCTGCCGGTGACGATGACGGTCGCGACCCTGCTGGCCGAAGGACGCACGGCCTCGATTCCGCTCCTGATCAAGCGCCTCTTCACCCATCCGATCATCATCGGCATCATCCTCGGCTCGATCGTGCGGCCCTTCGTGGCGCAGATACCGGAGCCCTTCTGGACGCTGGTCGATCTGCTGGCCGGTGCGGCCGTGCCCTGCGCGCTGATCAGCCTCGGCATCGCCATGCGCCGCTATGGGCTGGAATCGGGCCTCGCTTTGCCGACCGTGCTCAGCGGCCTCAAGCTCGGCCTCCACCCGCTGCTGGTCTACTGGCTCGCGACCCGGATCTTCGAGATGCCGGCGCACTGGTCCGGCGTCGCCGTGCTCTTTGCCGCCTGCCCCTGCGGGATCAACGCCTATCTCTTCGCCGAGCGCTATCGGCAGGGCGTGGCCGACGCCTCGAGCGCGATCACCCTGTCCACCTTGCTGTCGCTCTTCAGCACGGCCGCCTGGCTGACGTTTCTCGGCGTCGGGTAGCCCCACGCGGCGAGCCCGCCCGCATTCCGACCTTCAGGCAAAACCCAGCCGCTGCCTGATCGCGGCGGCGGTGACGCCTTGCGCCCGCAACTCCGCCAGGCTTTCGGAGGCGCGACTCTTGGCGAGCTTGCGGCCGTCCGCGTCGATCAGCAATGCGTGGAAATGATAGAGCGGCGTCGGCAGGCCGAGCAGGCGCTGCAGCACGACATGAACGTCTGTCGCAGCCTCGAGATCCCGGCCGCGCACGACATGGCTGACGCCCTGCAAGGCGTCATCGGTGACGACCGCGAGATGATAGCTCGTCGGCACGTCCTTGCGCGCGAGCACGACATCGCCCCAGCGAGCGGGCTGCGCCGGCACGAAGCAGCGGCGGCCTGCCTCATCGAACAGCTCGTAGCCCAGGCCATCCCCGGCTTGTGACAAGGCTCGCGCCATGTCGAGGCGTAGCACATGCGGCTCGCCGGCAGCGATCCGATGCTCCGCTTCCGCCTTGTCGAGCCCCTTGCAAAAACCGGGATAGAGCGGCGCGCCGTCCGGATCGACCGGCCAGGATTTCCCGTTTTCGGCCTCGCACGCAGCGACCGCCGCCTTGATCTCCTGCCGCGAGCAGAAACAGGGGTAGACCAGTCCACGTGCCTGCAACGACGCGAGCGCCCGTCCGTAATCGCCGAAATGCTCCGATTGTCGGCGGACCGATGGCTCGAAGCGGATGCCGAGCCAATCGAGATCCTCGAGGATGCCATCGACATAGTCCGGCCGGCAGCGGCCGAGATCGATATCCTCGATCCGCAGCAGGAGCCGCCCGTCGAAGCGCCGCGCCAGCGCTTCGTTGGTCAGGGCCGACAGGGCATGGCCGAGATGCAAGCGCCCGTTCGGGCTCGGCGCGAAGCGGAAGACCGGCTGGCAGGGAGGCTTGCGGCAATCGGGTGGATATGCGGCCATCGGTTCGATCTTGAGATATGTGGTTCTAGAGCATTTTCGAGCGAAGTGGACACCGGTTCGCGTGAAGAAAATGCGATAAAACAAAGAGATGGAGCATTCCCGCGATTCGGAGAAACGCGGGAATGCTCCAGAAGCGCCATCCGCCGGGGCCAAGTCGCTGCTGACGGGAAGCGTCCTGCCTGCCAGCCATCCTGACGCCCATGACCGAACGAATCACCTGCAACGCCGATCTCGAAGAAGGCATGGCCGCGCTCGCCGCGCGGCATCCGCATTGGCGCGCCATCATCGACCGCACCGGCCTGCCGCCGCTCCGGCTGCGCGAGGGCGGCCTCATTGGGCTTGCTGGCATCATCGTCTCCCAGCAATTGTCCGTGGCGAGCGCGCGGGCGGTCTGGAACCGCTTCGAGAGCGTCTTCGTGCCGCTGACGCCCGAGCGCCTGCTGGCCGCGACCGATGACGACATGCGCCTCTCGGGGCTGTCCCGGCCGAAGCAGCGCACGCTGCTGGCGCTGGCGGCGGCGCTCGCCGAAAAGCGTCTCACCTTCGAGGCGCTCGAAGGCATGAGCCCCGAGGAGGTCCATGCCGAGATGACCGCGATCTCCGGCATCGGCCCCTGGACGGCGGATGTCTATCTGCTGTTCTGCCTCGGCCATCGCGACGGCTTCGCCGCCGGCGACCTCGCGATCCAGGAGGCGGCCCGCCATGCCTTCGCCCTCACGGCCAGGCCGAAACCTGCCGAGCTCGCGGCGATGGCGGAGGCCTGGCGGCCCTGGCGCGGCGTCGCCGCGCGCCTGCTCTGGGCCTATTACGCCGTGCTGAAGCGGCGCGAAGGCATCAACGCTTAGGTATGCTGCTTTTCCACGAGAACACGGATCATCCCGGACGCAGCGAAGCGGAGATCCGGGATGACCGCGTAGTTCCAAGTCCCGAAAATCAGCCGCGGGCGATTTTCAACGCCGTCTGCGCACCGGCGCGCAGCATCCCGCTGTCGCTCATCACCGTGACCATGCGCGCGCCCATGGCGAGGCCGGCCTTGGCGCGCTCCGCGGTCCCGGCATAGAGCGCCACCGGCTTGTTCACCGCCGAGGCCCGGGCCACGACATGCTTCAGCGCCTCGTCCACCTCGCGCGCGGCCGCATCGACCTTCGCACCGCCGAACAGGGCGATCGAAAGGTCCGAGGGGCCCACGAAGAGCGCATCGATCCCCTCCAACGCCAGGATGTCGTCGACGATCGCCATCGCCTCGCGCGTCTCGATCATGGCGAAGGTCATGGAGAAGCCGTTGGCCTGCCTGAGATAGCTGTTCTGGTCGAGGCCGGAGGCGCCAAGCCCGCCATAGCTGCCCCAGCTGCGCTCGCCGAGCGGCGGATATTTGGAGTAGGCGGCGAAGCGGCGCGCATCCTCCATGGTGTTGATCATCGGCGCGATCACCCCGGAGACGCCGGAATCGAACAGCTTCGAGACGTTCTGGAACTCGCCGACCGGGATGCGGGCGATCGCCGGCTTGCCGGCCGCATTGATCAGCGGGATCGCGCGGATGACCTCGCCGAGCGTGATCGGCCCATGCTGCATGTCGAGCGTGACCGCATCGAAATCCTCCTGCGCGAGAATGGCGGAGACCGACGGGTCGGGCAGGCCGCACCAGGCCGAGACGACGGTCCCGCCTTTCGCGAAGCGATCGGCGAGGGAGGACAGGACGGTGGGCTTGGCCATGATGGGGTGATCCGCTTGGAAGCCCGCTCTCGACGAATGGCGGGCGTCTGCAAGGTGGACCGGCGGCGCCCCAAAAAGCAAACGGGCGCCCATGCGCCCGTTTCAATCTCGCCTTGCGTAAACCGGGAGGCGGCCCGGGCATCAGCCCAAAAAGCGGTTGCAAGCTTTTAAAGGGCACTAACGCCCGGCCTGAATCTCTTCCGCCGCCTGGATCAGCAGCTCGGCCATCACCCGGCGGATCTCCGTCTCCGGCACCGCGACATCGCCCAGCGTGAAATCGTTCTTCACCTTGCGCAGCACGTCCTCCTCGCCGGCCTCCTCGAAATCGGCCACGACGACCGCCTTGGCATAGGCGTCCGCCTCGGCGCCGCTCTTGCCCAGCTTCTCCGCCGCCCAGAGTCCGAGCAGCTTGTTGCGCCGTGCGGTAGCCTTGAAGCGCAGCTCCTCGTCATGGGCGAACTTGTTCTCGAAGGCGTCCTTGCGCTGGTCGAAGGTCGTCATGCGGCGTCGGGCTCCTGTGCGGGGCTTGAGATGGCGTCGTCGTCCCTCATATAGGGCGGCGCCCCGGCAAGAGCCAGTCTCGGCCGCGGGCGAGGACGCTTTTAAGGGCTTTCAGCCATCCGGCAGCGGGGCCGGAGGCGATTTGTTGCGTTTGCGGGCGAGACACTCCATATAGCAGGCGCATGGCGCCCTTCGGCGCGAAGCGAGAAACCGGCTCGACGCCGGTCCGCGATCCCCGACGGATCGCCTGGACCGGGGCGAACCGGCCGACACGATCAGGGGCCAAGATCCCGCCGCGACAGTCATCGCGTCCAGTGAAGGGCCGACCTTTGGATTTCCTCAAGCCACGGTACATCCCCATGAATCGCCGCCGTCGCATCTACGAAGGCAAGGCGAAGGTCCTCTATGAGGGGCCGGAGCCCGGTACGCTGATCCAACATTTCAAGGACGACGCCACCGCCTTCAATGCGAAGAAACACGAGGTGATCGACGGCAAGGGCGTGCTCAACAACCGCATCTCCGAGCACATCTTCTCGAACCTCAACGACATCGGCGTTCCCACGCATTTCATCCGCCGGCTGAACATGCGCGAGCAGCTCATCCGCGAGGTCGAGATCATCCCGCTCGAGATCTGCGTGCGCAATGTCGCCGCCGGCTCGCTCTCGACCCGCCTCGGCCTCGAGGAAGGCACGCAGCTCCCGCGCTCGATCATCGAGTTCTATTACAAGAACGACGCGCTGAACGATCCGATGGTCTCGGAAGAGCACATCACCGCCTTCGGCTGGGCGACGCCGCAGGAGATCGACGACATCATGGCGCTCGCCATCCGCGTCAACGACTTCCTCTCCGGCCTCTTCCTCGGCGCCGGCATCCGCCTCGTCGACTTCAAGATGGAGACGGGCCGCCTCTGGGAAGGCGAGATGATGCGCATCGTCGTCGCCGACGAGATCAGCCCCGATTCCTGCCGGCTCTGGGACATCAAGTCGAAGGACAAGATGGACAAGGATCGCTTCCGCCGCGACATGGGCGGCCTGATCGAGGCCTATTCGGAAGTCGCCCGGCGCCTCGGCATTCTCGGCGAGAACGAAAACCCCGGCCAGAGCGGCCCGCGCCTCGTGCAGTGAGCGCCGTCACCCGGCCACAATCGCAATCGAAGCGGGAGCGCATGCGCTCCCGTTTTCATGTCGCGCCCCTGTTCCTCGTGGCGAGCCTCCTGCTCGGCGGCTGCGCCGACCAGTACGGCGCCGGCATCGCCGAATTGCCGGCATCGGCCGGCTGGCACCGTCTGCCGATCGGCTCCTGGGTGCTGAATGACGGGCTCGAAGCCCGCGCGATGGTGTTCTGCCCGCGCGACGCCTGCCCCCGCCAGGGCTTTGCCGCCGTCGTTTCCTTCGAGGGCGCCGAGGCCCGCCGCATGGAGCAGGCGCTCTCGGAAAATCCGGCCGAACTCGCCCGCTCCTTCGCGCGGCTCAAGGCGGAGAAGGCGGCTGCCAAGGCAGCCGAACAGCGCAAATCCGGCAAGAAGCCTCAAAAGCCGGCACCGGAACGCAGCGTGACCGACTATGCGCGCTTCGATACCGCCGATGCCAAGGGCGTCCTCGTCACGATCCGCGCCAAGGATGTGCCCTCCCGGCAAGGCGTCACGGCAATCCTCTACGCCCGCGAGAACGACCGCCTCGTCGTCGCGCTCGCAGTCAGCGACGAGGCCGAGGCGGCCAAGCGCGAGGCGCAAGCCGCCTGGCACAGCCGCTGATTCACGTGAAACCGCCGGAAACGGCTGAGCCCTCCCCGATTCGCACAGAACCAGCAAGCTGAGCATGCCCTGATCGCAAAAGTGGTTTCCACTTTTGCGGAACATGCTCTAAGGCACCCGCAAACAGCCCGCGCTCGGAGAATGCCATGAAAGCCCGCGTCACCGTCACCCTGAAGACCGGCGTGCTCGATCCGCAGGGCAAGGCGATCGAGGGCGCGCTGAAGTCGCTCGGCATCGACGGCGTCGGTTCGGTGCGTCAGGGCAAGGTCTTCGACATCGAGCTTGCGACCGCAGACAAGGCCGCCGCCGAGGCGGCGCTGAAGGCCGCCTGCGAAAAGCTCCTCGCCAACACCGTGATCGAGAACTACCGCGTCGAGATCGGAGCCTGACCGATGAAAGCGGCCGTCATCACCTTTCCGGGCTCCAACCGTGACGGCGACGTCGCCAAGGCGCTGAAGCAGGCCGGTGCCACCGTCAGCCATGTCTGGCATGCCGATACCGAACTGCCTGGTGGGACCGATCTCGTCGTGCTGCCGGGCGGCTTCTCCTATGGCGACTATCTGCGCACCGGCGCCATCGCCGGCCGCGCCCATATCATGGACGCCACCCGCGCCCATGCTGCGCGCGGCGGCTATGTGCTGGGCATCTGCAACGGCTTCCAGATCGCCTGCGAGGCGGGGCTGCTGCCCGGCATCCTCGTGCGCAACGCCCATCTGAAATTCGTCTGCAAGCGCCAGCACCTCACGGTCGAGCGCAACGACACGCCCTATACCCGCGCCTACGCCAAGGGCCAGGCCATCGACGTCTGCATCGCCCATGGCGAGGGCAACTACATCGCCGACCCCGAGACGCTGGCCCGCCTCGAAGGCGAGGGCCTCATTGCCTTCCGCTATGCCGATGCGCAGGGCCAGGTCACGGCTGAGGCGAACCCGAACGGCTCGCTCAACAACATCGCCGGCATCTATTCGCAGGGCTTCAACGTGCTCGGCCTGATGCCGCACCCGGAAAACCTGATCGATTCGCTGGTCGGGGGCACCGACGGGCGCGGCCTGTTCGAGAGCCTCGTCGCGGCCAAGGCCGCCTGAAACCAGCGCCACAAGCCGTCATTCTCGGGCGAAGCGAAGCGCAGACCCGAGAATCTCACGACAAGAAGGCGCCGGTTGAAGAGATGCTCGGGCCAAGCCCGAGCATGACGGCTGTTCGTCAGCTTCCCTTCAGCGCGCGCTGGAGCAGCCTCGCCGCCGCCGCCTGATCCAGCGGGCCGACATGCTTGTCGAGGATGCGCCCGTCCGGGCCGATCAGGAAAGTCTCCGGCACGCCGTAGACGCCCCATTCGATCGCGGCGCGGCCGCCCTTGTCGGCGCCCACCGCCGAGAAGGGGTTGCCGAGCGCGCCAAGGAAGCGGCGGGCATTCTCGGCCTCGTCCTTGTAGTTCATCCCGACCAGCGCGACCTTGCCCTGCTTCACCGCATCCGTCTGCGACAGGCCGACGAGCACGGGATGCTCGACCTTGCAGGGCGCGCACCAGCTCGCGAAGACGTTGACCAGCGTCGCCCGGCCCTGACCCAGATCGGCATTGCCGAAAGCCGGGACCGGCTGGCCGCCCCGCGCCAGACCCTCGACCGGCGTCAGCGCGATCGCCGGCGCGGTCTTGCCGATCAGCGCCGAGGGCACGCGGCTCGCATCGCCGGAGAACAGCCCGATCCCGAAGATGATGGCGAGGCCGCCGAACAGGATCAGCGGCACCAGGAACAGGAGCGGCGAACGGCGCCGCGGCGCGGCCTCGCCTTCCATCGTCGTCTTCGCCTGCTGTTCGGTGCCCGCCGAACTCATGCCGCCTCTCCACCCTGGCGGCGGCGCCCGGCGCCGCGCTGCTCCAGCGCGGCGAGAGCCCGCTTCTGCGCACGGTGATCGCGGATGATCGAGAGCGTCAGCCCGGTGAGGACGACGGCGACCGCCGCATAGGCGGCGAGGATGAAGCCGGCATGCGGCCCGAGGCTCGTGGCCAGCGCGGTCATGCCGGCGCTCCCTGCGCCGACAGCCGGTCGAGCCGCTCGGCCTCGAGGATCGTCAGGGTGCGCACGCGCCGGCGCATGATCTCGGCGCGCATCGCCAGCATGTGCAGCGTCAGCGCGAAGAGCGTGAAACCCAAGGCCAGGATCAGCAGCGGCCAGAGCATGGAGCCATCGATGGTCGAGCCGCCCATGCGGAAGACCGAGGCCGGCTGGTGCAGCGTATTCCACCAGTCGACCGAGAACTTGATGATCGGCACGTTGACGAAGCCGATCAGCGTCAGGATCGCGACCGCCCGCCCCGCCCGCGAGGGGTCGTCGAGCACGCGCCAGAGCGCGATGATCCCGAGATAGACCAGGAACAGGATCAGGACCGAGGTCAGCCTGGCATCCCAGACCCAGTAGGTGCCCCACATCGGCTTGCCCCAGAGCGCCCCGGTGACCAGGCAGATCAGCGCGAAGCAGGCGCCGATCGGCGCCGCCGCCTTCTGCGCGACATCGGCGAGCGGGTGGCGCCAGACCAGCGTGCCCAGCGCCGAGACAGCCATCATCGCGTAGAACATCATGGCGAGCCAGGCCGCCGGCACGTGCACGAACATGATGCGGATGGTCTCGCCCTGCTGGTAATCGGGCGGCGCCACGAACCAGGCGAGATAGAAGCCGACGACCAGCAGCAGCGCCGACACGCCCGCGAGCCACGGCAGCAGCGCGGAAGACAAGCGCATGAAGCGCGTCGGGTTGGCGAGGTCGATCAGGCTGGCCATGTCATCTGCAAACGGTGCCATCGGGCACGGGCGCCGCAGCAATAGCAATCCCGGCCCCGTCACGGCAATGCGCCGCAGCCTCGCTGCGACATCACGAAGCTGCTGGCGCACGAATCAGGCAGTCCCGAGGCAAGCCCTTCGAAGGCTTGATCTTTTCCGATTTTGGCTCGAAAGGCGCCGTTGCGTCAACCGCGTGCGCCACGGTATCACATTGAATATATTACAGATTCAGAACTCTCCGCTTGCGGGGCGAGCGCTCGCATTCTACCGTCGGGAACCGATGGGGGGACCACCATGGAAATGCGTTTGTCCGACGCGGTCCAGCGCGAGGTCGAGCTTGCGATTCGCTCGAAAGCGAGCCAGTCGCTCGTCGTAGACGTCTACGCGACGGCCGAGGAAATCCAGCGCGAACACGATGTCGGCGGCATCGGCCTCGATGCCATCGCCGACACGGTCGCGCGGCTTGCGGCGCAATGCGGCTGCGCCGTGGAGCTCGACCACCACGGCCGCGGCGCCGCTCACTCCGGCTGACGCAGCGCGGCTGCCGCCGCCAGCGTCCCGACCACGATCGCCGCCAGCGACAGCGCGACCAGGATCACGAACGGCGTGCGGAACGGCACCGTTCCGCCGAGCGCCGCATTCGCGGCCGAGACCCCGAAGATCAGCACGGGAATCGTCAGCGGCGCCACCAGCACCGGCACGATCAGCCCCCCGCGCCTGAGGCTCGCCGCCAGTGCCGCGCCGGCCGCGCCGATGAAGCTGAGCGCCGGCGTGCCGACCAGCAGCGTGGCGAAGAGCGGCAGTACCGCCTCGCCCGGCAGCGCAACGAGGAGCCCGAGCAGCGGTGAGACGAGCGCCAGCGGCAGGCCCGTGGTCAGCCAATGCGCCAGCCCCTTGGCCAGAACCGCCCCTTCCAACGGCAGCGCAGAGGCCCGCATCAGCTCGAGCGAGCCGTCCTCCTCGTCGCTCTGGAACAGCCGGTCGAGCCCGATCAGCACGGAAAGCAGCGCCCCGAGCCACAGGATCGCCGGGCCGATCCGCGACAGCAGGTTGAGGTCCGGCCCGAGCGCGAAGGGAACCAGCACCACAAGCGTCAGGAAGAAGACGAGCGCGAGCTCGCCGCCGCCGCCGGCACGCGCCGCCAGCGCCAGATCGCGTTTCAGGATGGCGATGAAGGCGCGTCTCACGGCCCGATCCTGAGTTCGCGCGCCGCGTCCAGCCCGAGCGGCCCATGCGTCGCGGCGAGAATCGCGCCGCCCATCAGCAGATGCGCACGCATCAGCCCGGTGAGCATCGCCTGCGAGGCGGTATCGAGCGCCGCCATCGGCTCGTCGAGCAGCCAATAGGGGCGCCGCGACACCAGAAGCCGCGCCAGCGCCACCCGGCGCCGCTGGCCGGCGGAGAGGTAGCCGACCGGCAGCGTGGCGACATGGGCGAGCCCGACAGCCTCCAGCGCCGCCTCGGGCGACAGGGCCGGGCTGCCCAGCAGATCCTGCGCGAAGGCGAGATTCTCCCGCGCCGTCAGCGCCGTCTTCAGCCCGTCGCGGTGGCCGACGAGGTGGCTGAGCTCGGGAAGTTCCGCCTCATCCGCCCCCTCGATGCGGATGCTGCCGCCATCGGGCCGCAACCGTCCGCACAGCATGGTGATGAGGCTCGACTTGCCGGCGCCGTTGCGGCCGGTCAGCGCCAGCGCCTCGCCATTGCCGAGCGACAGGCTCACGCCATCGAAAATCAGCCTGCCGCCGCGGCGACAGGCGAGATTCTCGACGCGGAGGCGCGAATCCTGGAACGGAGTTTGCGTCAAGGCAGCAATGCCGCCGATGCATTCGACCACATTTCGTTCATGTAGCGCGCTTCTTGGAATTGCTCTATAGAACCCGCGGCTACGCCGCACGCCGATCCGGCGCGGGGCCCGGGCACTCCCGGGGCGGCGCGCGCGCCACGCGCATTAGGCCTTCGAACGGCAGCGTCCGCAAGGGCAGAAACCCTTGGAGACTTGCCGGTCGCGACCGCAACCCCTTGATCAGGATATTGCCCGCATGGCTTCGCTCGATTCATTCAAGGCCCGCAAGACACTCGATGTCGGCGGCAAGAGCTACACCTATTATTCCCTGCCCGACGCCGAGAAGAACGGCCTGCCCGGCATCTCGAAGCTGCCCTTCTCGATGAAGGTGCTGCTCGAGAACCTGCTGCGCAACGAGGACGGCCGCTCGGTGACGAAGGCCGATATCGAGAACTTCGTCGGCTGGCTCGACGACAAGGGCAAGGCCGGCAAGGAGATCGGCTTCCGCCCGGCCCGCGTGCTGATGCAGGACTTCACCGGCGTGCCGGCGGTGGTCGACCTCGCCGCGATGCGCGACGGCGTCAAGGCGCTCGGCGGCGACGCCCAGAAGATCAACCCGCTCGTTCCCGTCGATCTCGTCATCGACCACTCGGTGATCGTCGACGAGTTCGGCACGCCCAAGGCGCTCGCCCAGAACGTCGAGCTCGAATACGAGCGCAATGCGGAGCGCTACAAGTTCCTCAAATGGGGCCAGGGCGCCTTCGACAATTTCCGCGTCGTCCCGCCCGGCACCGGCATCTGCCACCAGGTCAATCTCGAATACCTCGCCCAGACCGTCTGGACCCGTAGCGAGACCATCGACGGCACCGAGGTCGAGGTCGCCTATCCCGACACCGTCGTCGGCACCGATTCGCACACCACCATGGTCAACGGCCTCGCCGTGCTCGGCTGGGGTGTCGGCGGCATCGAGGCGGAGGCCGCCATGCTCGGCCAGCCGCAGTCGATGCTGCTGCCGGAGGTCATTGGCTTCAAGCTGACCGGCGCGCTCAAGGAAGGCATCACCGCGACCGATCTCGTGCTCACCGTCACCCAGATGCTGCGCAAGAAGGGCGTCGTCGGCAAATTCGTCGAGTTCTTCGGCCCCGGCCTCTACAATCTGACCCTGGCCGACCGCGCGACCATCGCGAACATGGGCCCGGAATACGGCGCGACCTGCGGCTTCTTCCCGGTCGATGCCGAGACGCTGGACTATCTCACCACCACCGGCCGCAAGGCGGAGCGCATCGCGCTGGTCGATGCCTACAGCAAGGCTCAAGGGCTCTTCGCCACCCGCGAGACGGCCGATCCGGTCTTCACCGACACGCTGGAGCTCGATCTCTCGACGGTCCAGCCCTCGATGGCCGGCCCGAAGCGCCCCGAGGGCCGCGTCGACCTCTCCGCCGTCAAGGCCGGCTTCGCCGCCGCCATGGAGAGCGACTACAAGAAGGGCGGCGAGCTTTCGCGCCGCGTTGAGGTCGAGGGCGAGGATTTCGATCTCGGCCATGGCGACGTCGTCATCGCCGCCATCACCTCCTGCACCAACACCTCGAACCCCTCGGTGCTGATGGCGGCCGGCCTGCTCGCCCGCAATGCGGTCGCCAAGGGCCTCAAGGTCAAGCCCTGGGTGAAGACCTCGCTGGCGCCCGGCTCGCAGGTCGTCGCCGAATATCTGGCCAAGTCCGGCCTGCAGACCGACCTCGACAAGCTCGGCTTCAACCTGGTCGGCTTCGGCTGCACCACCTGCATCGGCAATTCCGGCCCGCTGCCGGCGCCGATCTCGAAGACGATCAACGACAAGGGCCTGATCGCCGGCGCCGTCATCTCCGGCAACCGCAACTTCGAAGGCCGCGTCTCGCCGGACGTGCAGGCGAACTACCTGGCGTCGCCGCCGCTGGTCGTCGCCTATGCGCTGGCCGGCTCGGTCCAGATGGACCTGACCACGCAGCCGCTCGGCCAGGGCTCTGACGGCAAGGACGTCTATCTCAAGGACATCTGGCCCTCCAACAAGGAGATCCAGAGCTTCATCCAGCAGAACGTCACCCGCGCGATCTTCGAGGCGAAGTACGCCGACGTCTTCAAGGGCGACGCGCACTGGCAGGCGGTCGACGCCCCGCAGAGCGAGACCTATGCCTGGGACGACGATTCGACCTATGTGCAGAACCCGCCCTATTTCCAGGGCATGCACCAGAAGCCGGACGCGATCGGCGACATCAAGGGCGCCCGCATCCTCGGCCTCTTCGGCGACAAGATCACCACCGACCACATCTCTCCGGCCGGTTCGATCAAGGCGGCCTCCCCGGCCGGCGCCTATCTGACCGAGCATGGCGTCGCGGTCGCCGACTTCAACCAGTACGGCACGCGCCGCGGCAACCATGAGGTGATGATGCGGGGCACCTTCGCCAATATCCGCATCCGCAACCACATGCTCGGCCCGAACGGGCGCGAGGGCGGCTACACCATCCACTACCCGTCGAAGGAAGAGCTGCCGATCTACGACGCCGCGATGAAGTACAAGCAGGAGAAGGTGCCGCTGGTGATCTTCGCCGGCGTCGAGTACGGCAACGGCTCCTCGCGCGACTGGGCGGCGAAGGGCACCAACCTCCTCGGCGTCAAGGCGGTGATCGCCCAGAGCTTCGAGCGCATCCACCGCTCGAACCTCGTCGGCATGGGTGTCGTGCCCTTCACCCTGCAGGAGGGCACGAGCTGGGCCTCGCTCGACCTGAAGGGCGACGAGATGGTCACCATCCACGGGCTGGCCAACGTCAAGCCGCGCCAGATGATGGAAGCCGAGATCACCTATGCCGACGGCACGGTGAAGAAGGTGCCGATCCTCTGCCGCATCGATACGCTGGACGAGATCGACTACTTCAAGAACGCCGGCATCCTGCAATACGTGCTGCGCGGGCTCGCCGCGTAAGCATCCTGGCAGCGAAGGTCGTGTTTCCGGCACGGCCTTCGGTGACCAAAACGTCACAACGCGGCCGGCGCAAGCCGGCCGCGCTCGTATCGGGACCCATCCCAGTTGTCCTCGCGCCCGGCGCGGTGTAAGGGGGCCGGTCAGTCATCCTCGGCGGAGACTTGGGGCAGGCGCAGGGATCATCCCGCGCTCGGACGTCGTCCGCCGACATCCTTTCAAGACGGGAGCACCCGCATGTCCGCCACGTTCGAGACGGTCGCCGGCATCATTTCGGAAACCTGCGATATTCCGCGTGAGAAGATCACGCCGCAGAGCCATGCCATCGACGATCTCGGCATCGACTCGCTCGCCTTCCTCGACATCGCCTTCGCGATCGACAAGGCCTTCGGCATCAAGCTGCCGCTCGAGCAGTGGACGCAGGAGGTCAATGAGGGCAAGGCCCCGGCAGAGCAGTATTTCGTGCTCGAGAACCTCTGCAAGCGCATCGACGACCTCGTCGCCGCCAAGAAGGCGTAACGCCTGCGCGGGGGCTGCCGGACTTGAGCCGGCGCCCCGCTCCCGATAGAGCATAGGCCGCTGAACGGATCAGACCGATCCGCACGGCGGCCGCGCGCCGTTCTGGCGTGCCCAGCTGGTCAAGGATCGCATGCGCCTCGAATATTTCGACATGATCGACAGGGTCGTTTCCTTCGATCCGTCGCTGCAGCGCATCGTCACGCGCTCCACCGTCCCGGCCGCAAGCCCGGTCTTCGAGGGCCATTTCCCCGGCCACCCGCTCGTTCCTGGCGTGCTGCTGACCGAGACCATGGCCCAGGCCTCGGGCTATCTGCTGCTCGGCCTCAACGGTCTCAGCCAGATGCCCTTCCTGATGACCGTGGACAAGGCGCGCTTCCGCAGCTTCGTCGAGCCCAACGCCGAGCTGGAAGCCAGCGCCGAGCTCGTGATCGAGGGTTCCGGCTATGCCGCGACGAAGGCGAAGCTGACGAGCAACGGCAAGCCGATCTGCGATGCGGAGCTGCGCTTCCGCCTGATGCCCTTCCCCGCCGATATGCGCGCCCTCATGCAGAGCCGCATCGAAGCCATCGGCCTGAAGCCGGAGCCTGCTCCATGAGCGATATGACGATGAACCGCCGGGACGTGGTCATCACCGGCATCGGCATCGCCTCCAGCCTCGGCGAAGGCGTCGAGGTCCATGCCGCGGCACTCGCCGCAGGCGGCCCGCCGACCGTCGACACCGAGAGCTTCAAGCCCTATCCGGTCCATCCGCTCCTCGCGCTGGAGCTCGACCGGCAGATCCCGAAGAAATCCGACCAGCGCCAGATGGAGCCCTGGCAGCGCCTCGGCGTGTACGCCGCCGGCCTCGCCCTCGATTCCGCCGGGATCAAGGAGGATGCCGAGGCCAAGAGCGCGCTGCAGGTCATCGTCGCCGCCGGCGGCGGCGAGCGCGACCATGCGGTGGATTCCGCCATCCTCACGGGATTGCGCGGCGCCAACGAGCCCGGCACCTATCTCAACGAGCACCTGATGGGTGATCTGCGCCCCACGCTCTTCCTCGCCCAGCTCTCCAACCTGCTCGCCGGCAACATCGCCATCGTCCATGGCGTCACCGGTCCCTCGCGCACCTTCATGGGCGAGGAGCAGGCCGGCGTCGACACCATCCGCACCGCCCACGCCCGCATCGCCTCGGGCCAGTCCGACCTGATGCTGGTCGGCGGCGCCTATAATGCCGAGCGCCGCGACATGCTGCTGCTCTTCGAGCTCGGCGGCTATCTGCGCCAGGGCAGCTTCGCCCCCGTCTTCGCGCGCGAGGAGGCTCCGGGCCTGATCACCGGCAGCGCCGGCGCCTTCCTCGTCCTCGAATCGGCCGAGCGGGCCGCCGCACGCGGCGCCAGGGTCTACGCCAAGCTCAGCCATGCCGGCGCGACGCGCAGCCGCCGTGCGCCCGGCACGGTCGAATCGGCCCTGGCCGGACTCGTCGGTGGCTTCGGCCCGCTCGGCGCCGATGCGCTCGCCATTTCGGCAGCGACAGGCTGCGCCGGCATCACGGCCGAAGAAGCCAACGCGCTCGCGAAGGCCGCGCCATCGGCGAAGCGGATCGCGGCGGGCGATCTCGTCGGCCATGGCGTCGAGGCCGCGTTTCCGGTCTCCGTCGCCCTCGCAGCCATCGCCTTGTCGGCTGGGCAGGCGAAGGAGGCGGTCGTCACCGGCGCCGGCCATTGGCGCGGCGAAGGCGCCGCGCATCTGGTTCAAGCGTGAGAGGTTGAAGCCATGACCACGCATCGTGATGCCAAGGGCCGCCCGATCGTCGCCGTCACCGGGCTCGGCGTCGTCACCTCGCTCGGCCAGGGCAAGGAAACGAACTGGAAGGCGCTGACGGCCGGCCAATCCGGCATCCACCGCATCGAGCGCTTCCCGACCGAGGGCTTGCGCACCACGATCGGTGGCACCGTCGATTTCCTGTTCGACGAGCCCTTCACCGCCCCCCAGCTCTCCGAGAAGCTGGCGACGCTGGCGGCGGAAGAAGCCGTCACCCAGAGCGGGCTCGGCACCTCCGGCGATTTTCCGGGCGAGCTCTTCATGGCCGTCCCGCCGGTCGAGATGGAATGGCCGCAGAAGCAGGAGATGGCTCAGGCCATCGAAGGCGACGTCGATTACGACGGGCTGCTGCGCGCGGCCGAGACCGGCAAGTTCCGCGCGATGCACGAGCTTTTCGTCTTCGGCGGCGTCGCCGATCATATTGCCGACCGCTTCGGGACCAAGGGCTCGCCGATCTCCCTCTCGACCGCCTGCTCGTCGGGCGCGACCGCGATCCAGATGGGCGTCGAGGCGATCCGCCGCGGCGACACTGAGGCCGCGCTCTGCATCGGCACCGACGGCTCGATCCATGCCGAGGCGCTGATCCGCTTCTCGCTGCTCTCCGCCCTCTCGACCCAGAACGATCCGCCGGAAGGCGCGGCCAAGCCCTTCTCGAAGAACCGGGACGGCTTCGTCATGGGCGAGGGCGCCGGTGCGCTGGTGCTGGAGGATTACGACCACGCGCTGGCGCGCGGCGCGACCATCCTCGGCATCGTCGCCGGCTGCGGCGAGCGCGGCGACGGCTTCCACCGCACCCGCTCGAGCCCGGACGGCAAGCCGGCGATCCTCGCCATGCAGGACGCGCTGGCCGATGCCGGGCTGACGCCCGACGACGTCGACTACATCAACGCCCACGGCACCTCGACGCCGGAGAACGACAAGATGGAGGCGATGAGCTGCGCCGCCGTCTTCGGCGAGCGCATGGCGAGCCTGCCGATCTCCTCGAACAAGTCGATGATCGGCCATACGCTGACGGCGGCCGGCGCCGTCGAGGCGGTGATCTCGTTCCTGACCATCGCCAACGGCAAGATTCCGCCGACGATCAACTATGCCAATCCGGACCCGGCGATCACGCTCGATGTCGTGCCGAACACCGCTCGCGACGCGAAGGTGCGCACCATCATCTCCAATTCCTTCGGCTTCGGCGGCCAGAACACCTGCCTCGTGCTGACGGCGCCTCCGGAGGCCGCATGACCAAGATTCTGGTAACGGGCGGCGCCAAGGGTGTCGGCGCCGCGATCGTGCGCGCCCTCGTCGCGGCCGGTCACGATGTCGATTTCACCTTCCGCTCCTCCGCCGATCAGGCGAAGGCGTTGGCCGGGGAGATCGCCACCGCCCATCCCGGCCGGGCGGTCAGCGCCCTGTCGCTCGACCTCTCCGACAAGGCCGAGCTCGACGCCTTCTGCGAGGAGCGCGAGGGCGAGAGCTATTTCGGCCTCGTCCACAATGCCGGCCAGCCCTATGATTCGCTGGCCGCGATGATCGTGCAGGACAAGGCGGAAGCCGCGATGCAGGTCAATTTCTGGGCCTTCACCCGCCTCGCCAAGAGCCTGATGCGCAACATGATCCGCGCCAAGGCCGGCCGCATCGTCGCCATCGGCTCGGTCGCGGCGCTGCGCGGTAATCCCGGGAACGCCGCCTATGCCGCCTCCAAGGGCGCCTTGATCTCCTATGCCAAGACGCTCGCCGTCGAGACCGGCAAGCGCGGCGTCACGGTCAACGTGATCGCGCCGGGCTTCGTCGACACCGACATGATGGCGCCCTACGCCGCCTATCGCGAAAAGATGCAGGGGCAGATCCCGGCCGGACGCTTCGCCAAGCCCGAGGAGGTCGCCGGCCTCGCCGCCTTCCTGATGAGCGAGCCCGCCGCCTATATCAGCGGCACCGTGCTGCCGATCGACGGCGGGTTGACCGCCCAGCTCGGCGTTCACCGCTGATATCGACCGACAGGGCTGTTCATGTTAAGGTTCATCCTGAACCGGAGTGAACCGACATGACGGCAGCCTTCACCATCCGCCTCGACGACGAGATGCTGGCCAAGCTCGACGCGCTGGCCGCCGACACCGACCGCTCACGCAACTGGATCGCGGCGAAGGCGATCGAGGACTATGTCGCGCTGAACGCCTGGCAGATCGCGAGGATCAAGGAGGGGATCGCCGAAGCCGATCGCGGCGAGTTCGCGACGGACGAAGAGGTCGAGGCCGTGTTCCGCAAGTACAAGGCCGTGGCGGAGTGAGGCTCGTCTGGACGAAACGCTCACTGCGCGAGCTCGACCAGATCTTTGCCTTCATCGCGAAGGACAGCCGCTCCGCCGCTGCAGCACTGGTTGATCTCGTTGAGCAGCGCTCCGCAATGCTGACCAGCCATCCAGAGATCGGGCGGCCGGGACGGAGCGATGGAACCCGCGAACTCATCGTGACTGGCACGCCCTATATCCTCCCCTACCGCGTCAGCGACGGCCGCGTCGAAATCCTCGCGGTCCTCCACACCTCCCGGCAATGGCCGGACCAGATCTGAAAGACGTCGAATCCTCATGCGCTCCCTCCAGCTCCATGGCGACCGCGATCTCCGTCTCGAGGAGATCGAGCCGCCGCCGCCGCCCGCTCCCGGCGAGGTGCAGATCCGCATCAAGGCGGTGGGCTTGAACTATCTCGACCTCTGGGGCTTCCGCGGCATGGCCTTCGCCAAGCGCAAGATGCCGCAGGCGGCGGGCGTCGAGGCCGCCGGTGAGATCGTCTGCGTCGGCGAGGGCGTGACCGGCTTCGCGCCCGGCGATGTCGTCACCGCCTATGGCGCCGACACCTGCGGCCAGTGCAAGGCCTGCCGCGAGGGCCGCGACAATCTCTGCGAGAACGTCGCCGGCATCATGGGCTTCCATATCGACGGCTTCGCCCGCGAAGTGCTGAACCGCCCGGCCCGCCTCACCATCAAGGCGCCGAAGGGCGTCTCCTTCGAGGACGCCGCCTGCGCGCCGATCGGCTTCGGCACGGTCCAGCATATGCTGTTCGACAATGCGAAGCTCGAGCCCGGCGAGTCGGTCCTCGTCCATGCCGGCGGCTCCGGCATCGGCACCGCCGCGATCCTGATGGCGAAGGCGATCGGCTGCACGGTCTACACCACGGTCGGCGACGACGAGAAGGGCGCCAAGGCCAAGGCGCTCGGTGCCGATCACGTCATCAACTACCGCGAGGATCGCTTCGAGGGCGTCGTCCGCAAGCTCACCGGCCGCAAGGGCGTCGATGTCGTCTTCGAGCACGTTGGAGCCGACACCTGGAACGGCTCGCTGCTCTGCCTGAAGCGCGGCGGCCGGCTCGTCACCTGCGGCGCGACCTCCGGCCCCTCGGCGACGATCAACCTGATGCAGCTCTTCCAGCAGCAATACCGCATCACCGGCTCCTTCGGCTGCCGCATCGAGAACATCGCGCAATCGCTGGAGAAGATGGCGGGCGGCATGAAACCGGTGATCGACTCGGTCTTCCCGCTCGCCGAATTCGAGAAAGGCCTCGACCGGATCGAAGGGCGCAAGGTCTTCGGCAAGGTCGTCATCGCCTTCTGAGCAGGGCTCCCGGCCCCGCCGGAGACTTGACGCCGGCGCATTCCTGCCCCAGATCGCGCCTTCAAGGCCCGGTCTTGCTCTCGGCACGGGCGGGATAGGGCTGGCAGGACATTGAGACGGATCAAGGCTTTCGCCGCGCGAATCGGCGCGGCGGTGATGATCGGCGTGATCCGCACGCTGTTTGCGGGCTTGCGCCTGCTGGGGCCGGAGCGCTCCAGCGACCTCGGCGGCTGGCTGCTCAGGACCGCGAGCCCGCTCATCCCGGTCAACCGGGTCGCGCTCGCCAATATCCGCGCCGCCTTCCCGGAAAAGGACGAGGCCGAAATCAGGCGCATCGCCCGCGCCGCCTGGGAGAATCTCGGCCGCACCGCCGCCGAATACGCGCATCTCAAGACGCTGTTCGATTACGACTACCATAACCCCGACCCCAACTCGCGCGTCGAGGTCGTCGGCATCGAACATTTCATCGCGCTCAAGGACGACGAGAAGCCAGGCCTGATCTTCTCGGCCCATCTCGCCAACTGGGAACTGCCGGCGATCTGCGCGGCGGCCTATGATCTCGAAACCACCGCCGTCTTCCGCGCGCCCAACGATCCCGCGATCGCAGCCGTGGTCCACGAGATCCGTTCCGGCGCCATGGGTGGGCTCGCGGCGGCGAAGCAGGGCGCGGCCTTCGCCATGCAGGGCGTGCTGGAGAAGGGCGGCCATCTGGGCATGCTGATCGACCAGCATTTCACCCGCGGCGTCGTGGTGCCGTTCTTCGGCCGCCCGGCCCTGACCAACCCGATCATGGGCAAATTCGCCAAGCGCTTCGAATGTCCGGTGCATGGCGTGCGCGTCATCCGCCTGCCGAAGCAGCGCTTCCGCCTGGAGCTGACGCCGCCTCTCGACCTGCCGCGCGATGCGCAGGGCGAGATCGACGTCCAGGGCGCCATGGCGATGATGACGGCGGTGGTCGAAGGCTGGGTGCGCGAAAATCCCGAGCAGTGGCTCTGGATGCACCGCCGCTGGCGGCCCAACATGATTTCGGCCGCGGCGCTGGCGGAATTCGATCACACCCGCGCGACGACGCCTGTTTTCAAGGCAACGTGATTTCCAAATGAAGGCGAATGAGGGCTTTGGTAACCTCGTCAAAAGAAGTTGTCCGCAGAGTTCGATGATGTCCCCCGGCAAGCGCCTCATTGCTGTGACGATTGCGGCCCTCGCCATGGGCATCGCGACCGTTGACGCGCAGGCGCCCGGCAAGCAGCCGAAGGCGCTGCTTGAGCTGTTCACCAGCCAGGGCTGCTCCTCCTGCCCGCCGGCCGATGCGCTGGTGATCGAGCTCGCGAAGGACCCCGACCTCATCGCCCTGACGCTGCCGGTGACCTATTGGGATTATCTCGGCTGGAAGGACACGCTGGGGAAGGACTCCTTCGCCAAGCGCCAGAAATTCTATGCCAAGGCCCGTGGCGACGGGCAGGTCTATACTCCGCAGGTCGTCGTCAACGGCTCCGGCCATCTGGTCGGCTCCGACAAGGACGAGATCCAGAAGACGATCCGCCAGCTCGCCCCCTCCGGCTTCCCGGTCCGGATCGGGCTCGAGGAGAAGAGCGGCAATCTCGAGATCAAGCTCACGCCCTCGGGCCTGGCGAGCGAGCGAGCAGCCGGCGTCTGGGTCCTGCCGACGACGCGCCTGGCCTCGGTGCCGGTGACGCGCGGCGAGAACCAGGGCAAGACCCTGTCCTATGCGAATGTGGTACGCGGCATGGTCCGCGTCGGCGACTGGGACGGCAAGGAAACCACCATCACGGCCCCGCTGAGCGCCACCCAGGCGCCGGAGGCGGACGGCTACGTCGTCATCGTCCAGACCGACCAGCCGGGAAAATACGGCATGATGCCGGGGCCGATCCTCGGCGCCGCGCGCGGCAAGACGGCGCCCTGAGCCAGCATCCCGGCTCGGCAGGAGCGCAGCCTCAGAGCAGGATCACCTTGTTCGGCAATTCGTCGACGTCGCCGGGAACCGGTGGGACGTGCTGCGCCAGCACCGCGCCGACCGCATCCACTGCCGCGATGAGGCCTTCTGTCAGCCGGTCATCGCGCGCCGCTGCGAGCAGGGGCTCGATGATGCCGTCCCAGGTCTTTTCATCGACCCGCCCGTCGATGCCGGTATCGACCAGAATTTCGGCGTAGCGCTCCTGCAGCGCCACATAGAGCAGCACGCCGGTGCGCCCCTTCGTCCGCGTCAGCCCCCGCGCCGTGAACTCGCGCAGCGCCGCGTCATGGGCCCGGCGCCGCTTGATGAAGCCCGGCACGAAGCGCCCGCCGCGACCGTACCAGAGCAGCGCGCCGAGCAGGGTGAGGGCACAGAAGAGCTGGATCATGAAGATGCGCTGCGCGCTCATCGCCGTCAGCGAGATCAGCGGCCAGGGCACCAGCAGCGCGAGCGCCAGCGCCATCACCACCGGAACGTTGCGATAGCTCGACGCGGCCCGGTCGATGACGACGACGATCTCGCCGGCCGTGTTCAGCTCGGCGCGGCGCACCGCCTCGGCGATCGCATCCCTGTCGGAGGTATCCATCACCAGCTCCCCGAAGCGCCGCCGCCACCTGACGAGCCCCCGCCGCCCGAGAAGCCGCCTCCGCCGGAAAAGCCACCGCCCGAACTCCAGCCCCCGCCGCCGCTCCAGCCCGAGCCGGATCCCCAGCCCGAATTGCCCGGCGGCAGCACGATCCAGCGGCCGTCGCGTGTCCGGTATCGGCGCGCGCCGCCACTCTGCTGGCTCAGGCCCCGCAGGAAGGCGACGATGAACAGGAAGATCAGGACCATCGCGACGACGACGGCGATGTCCTCCTGAATCGTGCTCTCGTCAGAGCGAACCTCGGCGCGGCGCTGCCATTCCTCGGCGTCGCCCGCCAGGATGGTCAGGATGGCGTCGGTCCCGGCCTCGATGCCCCCGGCGAAATCGCCCGTCTTGAATTTAGGCGCGATCGCCGTGGTGATGATCACCTTGGAGAGCGCGTCGGTCAGCGCGCCTTCGAGCCCATAGCCGACCTCGATGCGGACCTTGCGCTCGTTCGGCGCCACGATCAGCAGCACGCCGTTGTTCTTCGCCTTCTGGCCGAGCTGCCAGTGCCGGTAGAGCCCGTTGGCGAAATCCTCGATCTCCAGCCCCTGCAGCGAAGGCACGGTCGCGACCACGACCTGGTCCGACGTCTTGTCCTCATGCGCCTTGAGCTTGTCCTCGATGCGCTGGCGCGCCTCCGGGGCGATGATGTTGGCGCCATCGACGACGCGGCCCGTGAGTGCCGGATAGGTCGGATCGGCGGCGAATGACGGCAGAGCGCAGAGGCAAAGGATCAGCGCGACGGCAGCGCGAAACCCCGTCATCCTCGGACGAAGCGAAGCGTAGATCCAAGAATCTCGTTTGGGAGATGCTCGGGTCGAGCCCGAGCATGACGCCACGCTCTGCCGCACGGGACCGTTGACCTCAGAACTTCACCGCCGGCGGCCGCTCGGCACCGGCCGTGGCGGTGAAGGTTTCCATCGGCTTGGCGCCCCAGAACACCTTGGCCCAGATCACGCCCGGGAAGGTGCGGATCTCGGTGTTGAAGTCCTGCACGGCCTGGATGTAGTCGCGCCGCGCCACGGCGACACGATTCTCCGTCCCCTCGAGCTGCGACTGCAGCGCCAGGAAGTTCTGGTTCGACTTCAGGTCCGGGTAGCGCTCCACCGTGACGAGCAGCCGCCCCAGCGCGCCGGTGAGCTGGTTCTGCGCGTCCTGGTATTCCTTGAACTTGGCCGGGTCGCTGATGGTCGAGGCATCGACCTTGACCTGCGTCGCCTTGGCGCGGGCCTCGATCACGGCCGTCAGCACCTCGCGCTCCTGCGCGGCGTAACCCTTCACCGTCTCGACGAGATTGGGAATCAGGTCGGCGCGGCGCTGATACTGGTTCTGCACCTCCGACCAGGCGGCCTTCGCCTTCTCTTCCAGCGTCGGCACGTTGTTGTAGCCGCAGCCGGCGAGCGCGATGCCGAGAAGGCCGAGCGCGAACCAGGCCAGCGGACGGCGAAGCTGGGCGGAGAACGTCATGCCGAAAACCCCTTTTGGCAGCGTTGCAATGGTGTCGATTCGGACCTTACCTGTCGCGCCGCTCCGGTCAAAGCTGCCAGGGCGCGGCGAATGGCCTATGGTGGGCCGAACCCCGCCGGAGGCTTGCATGCGCTTCGCCCGACTGACCGTCTTGCCAGCCGCGCTTTTCGCCGCGCAGATCGCGATCGCGCAGCCTCTCGCCCCCGCGCCGGAGGCGGGAACCGGCCGGATCGCCAGGGTCGAGACGACCGCGCGGCAGTTCATGGCGGCCGCGGCCAATCCGCTCGCGGCTTCGGCCGGGCGCGACATCCTGCGCGCCGGCGGCAGCGCCACCGACGCCGCCATCGCCATCCAGCTCGTGCTCAATCTGGTCGAGCCGCAGAGCTCAGGCATCGGCGGCGGCGCGTTCTTCGTTCATTGGGGCGAGTTCGACCGCAAGGTGACGACGCTCGACGGCCGCGAGACGGCGCCCGCCGCCGCAAAGCCCGACCGCTTCATGAAGGACGGCAAGCCGATGCCGTTTCGGGAGGCCGTGATCGGCGGCCGCTCGGTCGGCGTGCCCGGCACGCTCAGGCTGCTGGAGGAGGCGCATCGGCGCTGGGGCAAATTGCCCTGGGCCGATCTGGTCGCTCCCGCACTCAAGCTCGCGGAGGAGGGCTTTGCGATATCGCCGCGCCTCAACGGCCTCCTCGCCGGCGACAAGGATCTCCCCAAAAATCCGCGCGCCGCCGCGTATTTCTACGAGACGGACGGACAGCCCAAAGCCGTCGGCACGATCCTGAAGAACCCGGCCTTCGCCGAAACATTGCGCGCTATCGCGGCACAAGGCGCGGATGCGCTCTACAAGGGCCCGATCGCCGAGGACATCGTCGCCACCATAGCGGAGCATCCGGGCAATCCCGGCGACATGACGCTTGCGGATCTCACGGCCTACAAGGTCGAGGAGCGCGAGCCGGTCTGCGGTGCCTACCGCGTCTGGCGGCTCTGCGGCATGGGGCCGCCGAGCTCGGGCGCCGTCGCCGTCCAGCAGATCCTCGGCATGCTCGAGCGCGTCGATCTCAGGCGGATGGGGCCGGGCCCCGAGGCCGCCCATTGGCTGAGCGAGGCCGGCCGGCTCGCCTTCGCCGATCGCAACCTCTATCTCGCCGACCCCGCTTTTCTCGCCGTGCCGGTGCGCGGCCTGATCGACCGCGACTATATCCGCTCGCGCGCTGCCCTGATCAGCCCGGAGCGTTCCATGGGCCGGGCGCAGGCTGGCGATCCGCCGCATCGGCGCGCCGGCTTGCTCGCCCCCTCCGAGGGCATCGAGCATGGCACCAGCCATATCTCGGTGGTGGATGCGGACGGCAACGCCGTCGCGATGACGACGACCATCGAGGGCGGCTTCGGCTCGCATCTGATGACGAAGGCCGGCTTCCTGCTCAACAACGAACTGACCGATTTCAACTTCGCGCCGGAAGAGGACGGCAAGCCGGTCGCCAACCGGGTCGAGCCCGGCAAGCGCCCACGCTCCTCCATGGCGCCCACCCTGGTCTTCGACGCCTTCGGCCGGCTTTACGCGGTCGCGGGTTCTCCCGGCGGCAGCCAGATCATCGAATTCGTCGCCAAGACGTTGGTCGCCTTGCTCGACTGGCGCATGGACCCTCAAGCTGCCGCCGATTTCGGCAATTTCGGCAGCCGCAACGGCCCGACCGAGCTGGAGGCGGGCACCGAGGCGGAAGCCTGGAAGGCGGCTCTGGAAGCGAAAGGCCACAAGGTCCAGCTCATGGAGATGACCTCCGGCACGCAGGTGATCGTCAAGACGCCGGAAGGGTTCGTCGGCGGTGCCGACGGCCGGCGCGAGGGCGTGGCGATCGGAGACTGAGCGGGTTCATCACGCTGTCATATTCTCGGCGCGTCCCTCCCCAGCCAACCAGGGACCGCCACCATGCGCCATTTCGCACTCGCCCTTCTGACTGCCGCCACGCTCGCCTTCTCGCCGGCCCAGGCCGAGGACGCCGCGCCGTTCACATCCGCCAAATCCGTCGATCTCCAGCTGTTCCTCAAGCCGCCGCCGGCCGATGATTCCGTGCAGACCAAGGCCGAGCTCGGCGAGGTGCTGACGCTGCAGGTCACCCGCACGCCGGAGATGGAGGCCAAGGCCAAGGCCGACGCCGAGGAGAATGTCTGGCGCTTCGCCGATGTGATGGGCCCCGCCTTCAAGCCGGAAGCGCTGCCGGTCTTCTCGGCCTTCTTCGATCGCGTCGTCGCGACCGAAGGCGCCGTCGTCGATCCGGCCAAGGACTCATGGAAGCGCCCGCGCCCGCATCAACTCAGCCCGCTGGTCAAGCCGGTGGTGAAGATCTCGAACTCCGGCGCCTATCCGTCCGGTCACACCACGGTCGGCACGCTGATGGGCATCGTCCTGTCGAACATGGTGCCGGAGAAGCGCGTGGAGATCATGAACCGCGCCTGGTTCTATGGCGAGAACCGCATCATCGGCGGCATCCACTACCGCTCGGACATCGAGGCCGGTCGCATCGCCGGTTCGGTCATCGCGGCGCGGATCATGGAACAGCAGGACTTCCAGACCGAATTCGCCGCCGCCAAGGCCGAGCTGCGCAAGGCCCTCGGCCTCTGACGATTACCGAGATATGGGGTCGGCGGGGCGCCTGTCGCCGCCGGCCTCGCGCCCGGCGATCAGCCAGTAGATGAAGCCCGTCGCTGCACCGACCAGGAAGAGCCCGGAGATGATCTGCAGCTCGGCCGGGCTCGGCGTGCGCGAAAGCCTCAGCATGGCCAACGGCAAGAGCGCCGCGAGCAGGCCGGTGAGCCCGCTCTGAACCAGCAGGCTGCGCAATCCGAACAGCTCCGAACCGACCGCCACCAGCACGACCGGCGCGACGATGATCGCAAGGCCCAGCCGCGCGATCAGGGCAAACGCCGCCTGCGCCGCCGGCGTCGGATCGACGCCGCTTTCCGCCAGGCCGAACAGGATGTCGAGCAGGCGTTCGATGCCGCCGCCGATCAGCAGCGCCACGGCCGGCGATGCGACGCTGGCCGCCGTCAGGAAGAACAGCCCCGCCCCCATGGCGACGAGGCAGGCGAAGGGGATCAGCAGCAGCCAGCGCAGCATCAAGCCGGCCTATTCCGCAGCCACGGCCGGCGCGGCGGCGTTGGCCTCGTCCTGCTCCAGCATCAGCCGGGCGCGCGCGGAGAGCTTCTCGGTCTCGCTCTTGAGCTGGCCGCAGGCGGCGAGGATGTCGCGCCCGCGCGGCGTGCGCACCGGCGAGGCGTAGCCGGCGCGGAAGACGATCTCCGAAAAGCGCTCGATCCGGTCCCAGTCCGAGCATTCGTATTTGGTGCCGGGCCAGGGATTGAACGGGATCAGGTTGATCTTGGCCGGGATGCCCTTGAGCAGCCGCACCAGTTCGCGCGCCTCGGCATCGGAATCGTTCACGCCCTTGAGCATGACGTATTCGAAGGTGATCCGCTTCGCGTTCGACAGGCCGGGATAGTTCCGGCAGGCCTCGAGCAGATCCTTGATCGGGTATTTCTTGTTGAGCGGCACCAGCTCGTTGCGCAATTCGTCGCGCACCGCATGCAGCGAGATCGCCAGCATCGTGCCCATCTCGTCGCCGAGCGGCCCGATCTGCGGCACCACGCCCGAGGTCGAGACGGTGATGCGCCGGCGCCCGAGCGAAAGCCCCTGATCGTCCGAGATCACGTCGATGGCGTCGCGCACCCCGTCGAAATTATAGAGCGGCTCGCCCATGCCCATGAAGACGATGTTGGAGATGAAGCGCCCGCCATCGTTCGGCACGAAGGCGCCCTCCGGCGGCTTGCGATTCGGGAAATCGCCGAGCCGGTCGCGCGCCACCATGAGCTGCGCCACGATCTCCTCGGTCGTCAGATTGCGCACCAGGCGCTGCGTGCCGGTATGGCAGAAGGTGCAGGTCAGCGTGCAGCCGACCTGGCTGGAGACGCAGAGCGTGCCGCGGTCGACCTCGGGAATGTAGACGCATTCGATCTCGGCGCCGCGGTCGCGCGGGCCGGTGGAGGGCATGCGCAGCAGCCATTTGCGGGTGCCGTCGGTCGAGACCTGCTCGGCGGTGACCTCCGGCAGATCGAGCGAGAAGTGCTGGGCGAGTTCGGCCCGCAGCCCCTTGCCGATCGTCGTCATCGCGTCGAAATCGCGCACGCCGTAATGGTAGATCCAGTTCCAGAGCTGGCCGACGCGCATGCGCCGCTCCTTCTCGGGAACGCCGATCTCGGACAGCGCCTCGGCCAGGCCGGCGCGTGTGCGCCCCACCAGCGAGGGGCGCCGCAAAACAGGTTCGGCCGCCGGGGCGGCAGTTTCAAGAACGGACACGGTCATCGGAGCTCTGTCGTCGCCCATGAGTGAAGGCGCGGAATTTCGCCGCTCCCTAGCACAGATGCGCGAAAAGCGGAAATCTCCCGCCGCGCGCCTTACTTGCAGGCGTCCTCGGCCCGCTTCACCGCCTGGGACATGCCCGAGAGCGAGTACTTGTCGGCGGTGGGATTGCCACGCTTGGACGTAGCCTTGATCTCGAGGCCCGCGCCACGGCGCAGCGCATCGAGCATCCGCGGCTCCTCCGCCGGATTTTTCAGCCACATGTTCTTGCCCTTGGCCACCAGGGCGAAACGCTCATTGCCGATGATCGCCTGATGCTCGACGCCTTCCTTGACGTCGAAATTCATGACGAAGCTGATCTCGTTGCGCACGCCCTCGGCCGGGCGGCTGGAGACGAAGAGGAGCCCCTCGACATCCTTGAGATTGGCCGGCATGCGGCTCTCGGCCTTGGAGAGGGCGTAGCAGACCTTGGTGCGGCCCTGCTGCGAGGAGAAGGCCTGCCATTTTCCGGCGGTTTCGAGCAGCATGGCCTGGCCCTGGCCGGCACTGGCCGGAGCGGCCGCGGCCGCCGCCGCGGCAGGCTTCGGAGTGGCCGGCTTCGGCTTGGCCGGCTGGGCCAGCACTGACCCGGCCATCAGCGTCATGCTTCCGACGAGCGGAAGCATGATTGCGAGACGAAGACGGCCACGAGCGCCGGAGGAAGGGAGCAAGCTGATCATGGACCGCCATCAGTCACTAAAATTCTTAATACCGCGTTTACCACCTGTTGATCAGGCGGCCTCGCGGTCGCTGGCGGCATAGAGTGTCACGATCCTGGCGAAAATGCGAATGGACCGGAGGCGCCGATCTGTTCCGCCGGGCAGCACGCCATGGCACCATCGCGCCTCCCGAAGGACGGCGACGGACAGACGATGAAAGCCCTGCTCTGCGAACATCACGGCCCGGCCGAGGAACTGGCGATCCGCGACCTGCCGGAGCCGATACCCGCTCCCGGAGAGGTCGTCGTCGCCGTCACGGCGGCGGCGCTGAACTTCTTCGACACGCTGATCATCCAGAACCGCTACCAGACCAAGCCGGCCCTGCCCTTCTCCCCCTCGGCGGAATGCGCCGGCACCATCGCCGCCATCGGCGAGGGCGTCACCGGCTGGCAGATCGGCGAGCGCGTCGCGGCCTGGCTGGGCCATGGCGCGGCACGTGAGAAGGTCGCGGTGTCGGCCGAAGCGCTGATTCGCGTACCGGAGAAGCTCTCCGACGCACAGGCCGCCGGCCTCTTCGTCACCTATGGCACGGCGATGCACGGGCTGATCCAGCGCGCCGGGCTGAAGGCAGGCGAGACACTGGCGATCCTCGGCGCCTCCGGCGGCGCCGGCCTCGCCGCCGTCGAGATCGGGGCGCTGCTCGGCGCCCATGTCATCGCCTGCGCCTCATCGGCCGACAAGCTCGCGCTCGCCCGCGAACACGGCGCGCAGGAAGAGATCGACTACGGCACGAACGACATCCGCGCCGCCCTGAAACGGGTGACGGCGGGACGCGGCGTCGACGTGCTCTACGACACGGTCGGCGGCGATCTGGCCGAGCCGGCGTTGCGGTCAATGGCCTGGGAGGGTCGCTATCTCGTCGTCGGCTTCGCCGGCGGCACGATTCCCAAGATCCCGCTCAACCTGCTGCTGCTGAAGGGCTGCGACCTGCGCGGCGTCTTCTGGGGCGAATTCGTCACCCGCGAACCGGCCGCGCATCGCCGCAACATGGAGCGCCTGCTGGACTGGGCGGCAGGCGGCCATATCCGCGCCCATGTCCATGCCGCGATTCCCGTCGAGCGCTGGACGGAAGCCTATGCGCTGATCGGCAACCGCCAGGCCAAGGGCAAGGTCGTGCTAACGTTCTGAAGCGCTCAGAGATCAGCCATCGCCGTTTTCGCCCTCTCGCGATGCTCGGGCTTGATCGAGCCCGCCACGGCCGCGATGGCCGCCGCGATCACCGCCGCATCGTCGGTGAAGCCGATCAGCGGCATGAAGTCGGGAATCGCATCCAGCGGCAGCACGAAATAGCCGAGCGCTGCGAGCAGCGTCAGCTTGACGCGCCGCGGCGTCTGCGGATCGCGCGTGCAGAACCACGCCGCCAGCAGATCCTCGGTGAACGGAATACGCTTCGCGACGCGCTTGAGGCGGGCCATGAAATCGGCGCCGAACCTCGCTTCGTCACGCAGGCTCTTGCGGATCGCCTCCATCTCCTCGCGGCTGAAGCTTGCGCTGAACCCCTCGCTCATCCCTGTCTTTCTCCTTGGCGTCGGATGACGCCGATGATCGCGCGCTCCCAACCGGCGCGCCATGTCGAAAGATGGCCCCGTCGCAATCCTGCACAAGAGGCCTGCCGGAAAACCCGCTTGGAACAGGAGGAAACGCCCTCTAAACCGGCTCCAGAACCAGGATTGACGGGAAACGCGCCATGAAACTCGATTCCTCCCTCGCCGCCATCGTCACCGGCGGCGCCTCCGGCCTCGGCGAGGCGACCGCGCGCATGCTGGCGGGCCAGGGCGTCAAGGTCGCGCTGCTCGACCTCAACGCCGAGCGCGGCGAGGCGGTCGCTAAGGAGATCGGCGGGGTCTTCTGCCCCTGCGACGTCACCAGCGAGGCTTCGGTCGACGAGGCGCTGGCCAAGGCCCGCGCCGCCCATGGCGTCGCCCGCATCATCGTCAACTGCGCCGGCATCGCGCCCGGCCGCCGCGTCGTCTCGAAGAAGCGCGACACCGGCGAGCTCGTCGCCCACGACACCGCGACCTTCGAGAAGGCGGTCGCGATCAACCTCGTCGGCACCTTCCGGGTCATCGCCAAATCCGCCGCGGCGCTGGCCGCGCTCGAGCCGATCACGGCCGATGGCGGACGCGGCGTCATCATCTGCACGGCCTCCGTCGCGGCGGAGGATGGCCAGATCGGCCAGGCCGCCTACGCCGCCTCGAAGGCCGGCGTCGCAGGCATGACGCTGCCGATCGCGCGCGATCTCGCCTCGGTCGGCATCCGCATCGTCACCATCATGCCCGGCCTGTTCGAGACGCCGATGTTCGCGGGGCTCCCCGAGGAGGCCAAGGCCTCGCTCGCCGTTTCGGTGCCGCATCCCTCGCGCCTCGGCAAGCCGGAGGAATACGCCGCGCTCGCCCGCAGCATCGTCGAGAACGACATGCTGAACGGCACCGCGATCCGCCTCGACGGCGCGATCCGGCTCGCGCCGAAATAGGCCTCAAACGATGCGGTAGACCTCGCCGGCGCTGCGGTCCCGGTAGAGGTCCACCCGCTCGCCGTTCCAGTGATAGTCGAGATGCCGGCCCTGCACCGGATGGCTCGCGCCATCGGGATAGAACAGACCGGCGCATTCGCCGCCCGGACAGCGCACGCTCGAATAGACCACCCCTTCCGAGCCGGCATCCCTCAGGCGCTCGCCGAGCAACTGGCTCTGCGCATAATCGGCCGGATCGAGCAGCGCCGCCGCCGCCTCGCCCAGCCCGCGCAGATCATGCAATCCGGCATCGATATCGAGCACGATCTCGCGGAACTGCGAGGTCCAGCCCGGCGGCTGCGCTGTCGCCAGCATGAAGCGGGCGTGATGATGCACCGTTTCCAGCAAAGCGACCTCGAAGCGGTCGCCGGCATAGAGCACGCCGAAGCCGCCAGCGCTGAAGCGGCTCGGCCGGTCCGGGCTGACATGGGTGAAGGGCGCCATCAGCCAGCTCGCCCCCGGCCCGGAGATGCGCCGTTCGGGCGGCACGAGATCGAGATTGCCGATCGTCTCCATCAGGCGCGGATTGGTCTTCTGCTCGGCCGCGATCAGCAGCGGCCAGTCGGCGGGATCGGCGATATCCTCGAACAGGTCGATCGGCGGGAAGATGCTGCGGATGATCCGGACCGCACCGCGCCATTCAACCTGCGCGACCGGCAGATCAGCCGGATCGATCACCAGCCGCCCCGCTCGGCATCGAGCAGGCGGCGCACCCGCATCAGGTCGGTCAGTTCTCCGCCCAGCATGATGTCGAGCGCCGATTTTCCGCCGAAATCGCGGTTGGGGCGCTTGATCCAGTCATAGCCGCGCTGCGGCTCGGCGAAGATCAGCCGGAGCGCCTTGTGGATGCCCATCAGGTTCGAGAGCCGCGCCTTGCCATCACGCGAGATGCGGCCCACGCCGCCGGCTTTCCAGCGGGCATAGGTCCGCACCGGCAGGTCGATCAGAACGGCCGCCTCGTCGTCGGTGATCCGCCAGAGCCGGAACAGGTTGACGGCGGCGCGGAACATCGCGCCCGCCTCGTCATCGCTGATCGGGTCAGGAACGAAATCGCGCTGGGCGGTCTCGATGCGCAGCAGGGCGCTCATGGCATCTCTCTCCATTTGGCATAAAATGGAGAGAATTTTGCCAAATGGCAAGTACCTCTCAAAAACGCCGCCGTCATCCCGGACAAGCCGCGAAGCGGCGCCGATCTGGGATCCATGCCTGAACCGTTCCGGAATCGATCCCGGGTCTGCGCTTCGCTCCGCCCGGGATGACTCGCGTGAGAGCAAGCGAAATCCGGCCTATTCCTCGGTCTTCGCCGGCTTGATCTCGTGCTTCAGGATCAAGGGCGTCTGCGCCAGCGCGAAGATCATGGTCAGCGGCATCACGCCCCAGACCTTGAAGGCGACCCAGAAATCCTGGGTCTGCGTGCGCCAGACCGCCTCGTTCAGCGCGGCCAGCACGAAGAAGAACAGGCCCCAGCGGAAGGTCAGCTTGCGCCAGCCCTCCGCGTCGAGCTGCAACACCGTCTCCAGCACCAGCGACAGGAGCGACTTGCCGAAAAAGAGGCCGCCGAGCAGCACGCAGCCGAACAGCGCGTTCACGATGGTCGGCTTGACCTTGATGAAGAAGGCGTCGTCCAGCGCCAGCGTCAGCCCGCCGAAGACGGTGACGACGATCGCGTTCACGATCGCCATGCGCGGCAGATAGCCCATCAGCACCCGCGACAGCACCAGCGCCACCAGCGACGCGACGATGAAGATGCCGGTCGCAACGAAGATGCGCCGGTCCTCGGCGACATGGAACAGCCGGTCGCCATAGGAATTCGCGAAGAAGAAGATCGCGAGCGGCCCGAACTCCAGCGCGAGCTTCAGAAGCGGGCTGACCGGCCTGCCCTTGGCCTCCACCGGAATCGGCCGGGTGGTTTCGCTTGCGCCATCGCTCACGCCGCTTCTCCCAATCCCGCCACGGCGCGGGCGAAATCGCGCGCCGAAAACGGCTCCAGATCCTCGACGCCTTCGCCGACGCCGATGAAATGCACCGGCAGGCCGAACTGCGCCGCCAACGCCACCAGGATGCCGCCGCGCGCCGTACCGTCGAGCTTGGTCATGACGAGGCCGGTCACGCCGGCCGTCTCGCGGAAAGCTTCCACCTGCGAAATCGCGTTCTGGCCGACCGTGGCGTCGAGCACGAGCAGTGCCGCATGCGGCGCGTTCGCATCCTGCTTGCGGATGACGCGCACGACCTTGGCGAGCTCGTCCATCAGCCCCTGCTTGTTCTGCAATCGCCCGGCGGTGTCGACGAGGAGCACATCGGTGCCGTTGGCTTTCGCCTTCTGCAGCGCCTCGAAGGCGAGGCCCGACGCATCCGCCCCCTGCTGGCCGAACACGACCTCGGCCCCGGTGCGTTCACCCCAGACGCGCAATTGCTCGATCGCCGCCGCGCGGAAGGTATCGCCGGCCGCCAGCATCACGGATTTGCCTTCAGTGCGGAATTTCGCCGCGAGCTTGCCGATCGTGGTGGTCTTGCCCGAGCCATTCACGCCGACCATCAAGATCACGAACGGCTTTTTCGTGGCGTCGACCGCCAGCGGATGAGCGACCGGCATCAGGATCGCCTCGACCTCGCGCGCCAGGATCGCCTTCACCTCAGCCGGATCGATCTGCTTGTCGTAACGGCCTTCGCCGACGGCCTTCGCGATCCGCCCCGAGGTGGCGAGGCCGAGATCGGCCTGGATCAGGATGTCCTCGAGATCCTCCAACGTGCCGGCATCGAGCTTGCGCTTGGTGAAGAGGTCGGTGATCCCCGTCGTCAACGCCGAGGAGGTGCGCGACAGCCCCTCCGTCAGCCGCCGCCACCAGCTCCGCTTTGGTGGCGGCACCGGGATGGGAGCAGGTTCGGGAGCGGCAACGGACTCGGACGGCGGAACAGCGATAGCGACGGGTTCCGGCTCCGGCTCGACAGGCGTAACCTCCTCAACCGGAACAGGTGGTGCGGGGGCCAGCGCATCGGCGACAAGCGCTTCCGCCTCGACAGCCGTCGTGGGAGCAGCCTCTTCGACGTCCGGCTTCGATTCCTCGACCGGCTCAACAACCCGCTCGATCACCGGCTCGGGGGCCGGCACCGGCGCGGCCTGCTCTTCCTCGCGTCCGAACAGCCTCGAAAAGAAGCCGCGTTTCTTGGGCTCAGTCTCGCTCATCGCCATCCTGTCTACGGTTCGGCGGGCATCTTCAGTTGCGCCGCCGGGCCGGCTTAGCTAGCGCAATGCCATGGCGCAGCCGCTTCAACCAGAAAATTCGCAAGCCTCGGGCCAGGTCGACGCCGAGCTACCCGTGCCGCTGCTCTATCGCGACGCCATGATGCTCGTCATCGACAAGCCTGCCGGGCTGCCTTCGCATCGCGGCCCGCAAGCGAAGCGCCGCATCATACCCGTGCTGACCGATTATCTCGACCAGCTCCGCTTCGGCCTGCCGCGCAAACCGGAAGCGGCGCACCGGCTCGACAAGGACACCTCCGGCTGCCTCGTCCTCGGCCGCCATCCCCGCGCCATGGCCGAGCTCAACCAGATGTTTCGCGACGGCCGGATCGACAAGACCTATTGGGCGATCGTGCAGGGCGAGCCCGCGCAGGACGAGGGCTTGATCGATCTGCCGCTCGCCCGTCGCTCGCCTGAACGCGGCTGGTGGATGAAGGTCGATCCCGCCGGCCTGCCCTCGCAGACGCGCTATCGCGTGCTCGGGCGTGGGCAAGGCGAAGGCGGTCCGCTGGCCTGGCTCGCCATGGAGCCGCTGACCGGACGCACCCATCAGTTGCGCGTCCACTGCCAGGCTTCCGGCTGGCCGATGCTCGGCGATGAAATCTACGGCAGCGCGCCGCGCGAGGGCGGACCCGGCCTTCAGCTCCACGCCCGCGCGATCACCGTGCCGCTCTACCGCAAGCGCGAGCCCATCCATGTCGAGGCGCCGCCACCGCCGCATATGCTGGCGGCGCTGAAGGCTTGCGGTTGGAGTGGCTGAGCCCGCTCAATTCCCCAGGGCGTCGATGGCCCGCGCCAGCTTGACGTCGAGCTCGGTCAGACCGCCGGCATCATGGGTCGCGAGCGTCACATCCACCGTCCGGTAGACATTCGACCATTCGGGATGGTGATTCGCCGCCTCGGCCAGCAGCGCCACCCGCGTCATCCAGCCGAAGGCCTCGCTGAAATCGCGAAAGACGAAGCGCTTGCTGATCGCCTCGCGTCCCTGCGCCAGCTTCCAGCCGGTCAGGGTCGCCAGCGCCTCCGCCTGAGCCTCGGGACTCAGTCGTTTCGGTCTCGTCATCGCCGCTGGACCTCCCTCGGCAGGCGATTGGGATAGGACGGGCCGAGCGGATAGGCGGCCTCCAGCACATAGGGCCCGCCACCGGTCGAATCGCGCGACGACATCAGCGCCACGCGGCGCGCAGTGAAGTTGATCGGCCTGATGATCGGATGCAGGCTGAGATAATGCGCGAGCTCGACCGGCGAGGTATCGCGCAGCCGGGCCAGCGTGACATGCGGCACGAATTTGCGCCCTTCGGCCGGCATGCCGAGCCGGCGCATCTGCCGCTCGACATCGCCCTGGAGCTCGGTCAACGCCTTGGTCGGCACCACCCGGGCGAAGACCGCCCGCGGCTTGTCGCCGCCGAAAGAGCCGAGCGCATCGAGCGTCACCTCGAAGGGATAGGCGCCGAGATCGGGCAGCATATGGTCGACATCATTCGCCATGCGCCGGTCGACATCGCCGAGGAAACGCAGCGTGACATGGTAGTCGGGCGGCTCGATCCAGCGCGCGCCCGACAGGCCGCCGCGATGCAGCGTCAGCTCGGATGCGACATCGGCGGGGATTTCCAGAGCGATGAACAGCCTCGGCATGAGTCGATTCCTGCCAAGCGATTGTGACTCTGGCGAGACGGTAGGCGGGAAGCCGGCTCAAGGGAACCGGTTTTCACCTGCATCGCGCAAGCCGTTCCCGCGCACCGTCATTCGGGACAAGCCGCGTCAGCGGCGCCGATCCGGAATCCATCGGAGGGTGTCACGCCCTACGATGGATTCCGGGTCTAGGCTTCGCTTCGCCCGGAATGACGCGATATTTTGAAAATCAGGGGCAGGGATTGCCGACGAGCTGGTGGATCGCGTCGATCTTCTCTTCGATCTCGGGCGTCAGCTTGACGTCGATCGAGGCGATGTCGGTCCTGAGCTGCTCCATCGAGGTCGCGCCGATGATGTTTGCCGTCACGAAATCGCGCGAATTGACGAAGGCGAGCGCCATCTGCGCCGGGTCGAGCCCGGCCTCGCGCGCCAGCGCGATGTAGCGCTTGATCGCATCCTCGGCGCCCGCGCCCTCATAGCGCTGGCCGCGGTTGAACAGCGTCGTGCGCGCCCCGGCCGGGCGGGCGCCATCGAGATATTTGCCGGTGAGGTAGCCCTGCGCCAGCGGCGAATAGGCGAGCAGCCCGACATCCTCGCGGATCGCGACCTCGGCCAGCGCCGTCTCGAAGGTGCGGTTCAGGAGGCTGTAGGCGTTCTGGATCGACTGGACGCGCGGCGTGCCGCGAACCTCCGAATCGGCGACGAAGCGCATGGTGCCCCAGGCGCTCTCGTTGGAGAGGCCGAGATGGCGGATCTTCCCAGCCTTCACCACCTCGGCGAAGGCGTCGAGCTGCTCGGGAATCGAGGTCTCGTCGGCCGGCTTCTCATAGGCCGCATGCGAGAAGCGCGTCGGGTTCGAGCCCCAGGGCATCGGCCGCTCGGGAAAATGGATCTGGTAGAGGTCGATATAATCGGTCTGCAGCCGCGCGAGGCTCTTGTCGACCGCCTCCATGATCTGCTTGCGGGTGACGCGTGTCGGGCTCTGGTCGTCGCGGAACCAGCTATTGCCGCCGCGCCCGCAGATCTTCGAGGCCAGGATGATCTTGTCGCGGTTCCCGCGCGCCTTGAACCAGCTGCCGATGATCCGCTCGGTCGAGCCCTGCGTTTCCGGTTTCGGCGGGATCGAATAGAGCTCGGCGGTATCGAAGAAATTGACGCCCTGCTCGACAGCGTAGTCCATCTGGGCGTGGCCTTCGGCCTCCGTATTCTGCTCCCCCCAGGTCATGGTTCCCAGGCAGATCACCGAGACCTTGAGATCGGTGCGTCCGAGGCGGCGGTAGTCCATGGCAAAGCAACTCCGGAAACGGTGCCGGCGGGCGGCGTGGAAAAGGCTTGGGGATTCGTCCCGCTGGAACCGGGAACGGATCAGGATCTGGCCGGCAGCGTCGCGATGAAGCGCTCGACCGTCGGCAGGATGTTGCGGACGATGACCTTGACGCCCTCGACCGTGGGATGGAGCCCGTCCGCCTGGTTCAGCGCGCGGTCGCCCGCGATGCCCTCCAGGAAGAAGGGGTAAAGCACCAGAGCGTGCTTTTCCGCAAGCTCCGGATAGATCGCATCGAAGCGCTTGGCATAATCCGTGCCGAGATTGCGCGGCGCATACATGCCGGCGAGCATCACGGGGATGCCACGCTCTTTCAAACGCGCGATCATCGCCTCCAGCGCTTGCCGCGTCTGGGCCGGATCGACACCGCGCAGGGCATCGTTGGCGCCAAGTTCGAGGATGACGCCATCGGTCCCATCGGGCACCGACCAGTCGAGCCGCTCCAACCCGCCCTGCGTCGTGTCGCCGGAAACGCCGGCATTCACGATTTCGACAGCGATGCTCTTCTGGCGCAGCGCTTGCTCCAGAACGGCAGGGAAGGCGGCGCTGCCCGGCAGGTTGTAGCCGGCCGAGAGCGAATCGCCGAACGCAACGAGCTTGAGCGTCTTTCCGGCCGGAGGAACCGGGGTCGCGGTCTGGGCGAAGGCCATCGGAGCAGCCACCATCAAGGTGAGGGCGATCAGCGTGAAAATCGCCGCAAACGATTGGACAACTAGGAAACCGCGCCCATATCGGCGCAAGCCCCGCCTCGGCGCCTCACGGCTCCGCAGGGGCCGCGACGAGGTCCCGGCCGGGACGGCGATGGAAGCGTAAGTCAGGATCATGGCGTGATGAGCGAAAAGGCCGCCCCGGCGATCGAGTTGCAGGATGTGCATTTAAGTTTGGGGCGTGGAGCCGCTCGCGTCCATATCCTGAAAGGCGTCTCGGTGTCGCTGCCCGATGGCGAGGCGTCCGGCCTCGTCGGCCCTTCCGGCTCCGGCAAGTCGACCCTGCTGATGACCATGGCCGGGCTGGAGCGCCCCGATTCCGGCATCGTCAAGGTCGCCGGGCAGGATCTCGGCCAGCTCGACGAGGACGGGCTCGCGGTCTTCCGCGGCCGGCGTATCGGCATCGTCTTCCAGTCCTTCCATCTCGTGCCGACCATGACGGCGCGTGAGAACGTGGCGCTGCCGCTCGAGCTTGCCGGCACCCCCGACGCCTTCGCCCGCGCCGAGGCCGAACTCCGCAATGTCGGCCTCGGCCACCGCATGGACCATTATCCGGCGCAGCTTTCCGGTGGCGAGCAGCAGCGCGTCGCCATCGCGCGGGCCGTCGCGCCCGATCCGGCAATCCTCGTCGCCGACGAACCGACCGGCAATCTGGACGAGGCGACCGGCCGCTCCATCGTCGACCTGATCTTCGCCTTGAAGCGCGAGCGCGGCGCCACCCTCGTGCTCGTCACCCATGACCTCTCGCTCGCGGCGCTTTGCGACCACACCGTCCGCCTGCGCTCCGGCGTGATCGAGCAAGAAGACGCGATGGCGGACATCTGACGATGCACGCGCCCGTCAAGCCGCTCGGCGGCCCGCCCGCCCGCTCCTCCCTCGGCTTCGGCCTGTCGCTGCGCCTGGCCCTGCGCGATCTGCGCGCCGGCCTGCGCGGCTTCGGCGTCTTCATCGCCTGCCTGGCGCTGGGCGTCATGACCATCGCCGCCGTCGCCTCCGCCTCGCGCGGCCTCACCGAGGGGCTGGCGCGCGAAGGCCGGCGCATCCTCGGCGGCGACGCCTCCTTCAGCCTGATCCAGCGCGAGGCGACACCGCAGGAGCTCACCTTCCTGACGGCTCGCGGCACGGTCTCGACCATCGCCACGATGCGCGCCATGGCCAATGCCGGCGAGAAGGGCGCGGCCCTTGTCGAGATCAAGGCCGTCGATGCCGGTTATCCCAGCATCGGCACGGTCGAGACCGACCCTCGGCAGCCGATCGCCGGCCTGCTCGGCGAGCGCGACGGCACCTATGGCGCAGTCGCCGACCCCATCCTGTTCGGCCGGCTCGACCTCAAACCCGGCGACACCGTCACGGTCGGCGGCGCGAAGATCCAGCTCCGCGCCAATCTCGTCTCCGAGCCCGACAAGATCGCCGCCGGAGTCGGCTTCGGCCCGCGCCTCCTCATCTCGCAGGACGCGCTGCGCGCCACCGGCCTGATCCAGCCCGGCAGCCTGATCCGCTGGACCTACCGCCTCCAACTGCCGCAGGCTGCGTCTGGTGACGCCGATCTCGACAGGCTGATCGCGGATGCCGGCACGCAGCAGCGCGACGCCGGCTGGGAAATCCGCTCCCGCGCCAATGCCGCGCCAAGCTTCCAGCGCAACCTCGAACGCTTCACCCAGTTCCTGACGCTGGTCGGCCTCACTGCCCTGCTGGTCGGCGGCGTCGGCGTCGCCAATGCGGTGCGCCGCTTCGTCGAGGCCAAGAAGCTCGACTTCGCCACCATGAAAGCCGTCGGCGCCACCGGCGGACGCGTCGTCGCGATCCATCTGACCGAGGTGATGCTCGTCGCCGCCATCGGCACCGCGATCGGCCTCGTGCTCGGCGCTGCCGCCCCCTTCGCGCTCGGCGCCCTGCTGCAAAGCATCCTGCCCGTGCCCTTCGAGCCGACGCTGGCGCCTGGAGAGCTCGCCATCGCCGCGCTTTACGGCCTGCTGACGGCCCTGGTCTTCGCCATCATCCCGCTCGGCCGCGCCCATGACGTGCCGGTTTCGGCCCTGTTCCGCGACCAGGTCGAGCCCGATCCGCGTCGTCCGCGCGCGATCTACCTTGTTCTCTGCCTGCTAGCGCTGGCCGGATTGGTCGGCGTCGCGCTCGGCTTTGCCTATGACCGGCGCATCGCGCTGATCTATATCGGCGTCATGTTCGGCGTCTTCGTGCTCTTGCGCGGAGTCTCGGTCGGACTGATGGCGCTCGCCCGCCGCCTGCCCCGCCCGCGCAGCCCGTCGCTCAGGATGGCGCTCGCCAACAGCCATCGCCCGGGCGCCCTGACCCCGTCGCTGGTGCTTTCGCTGGGCTTGGGCGTCGCCCTGCTCTCCGCGCTCGCCTTCATCGATGTCAGCCTAACGCGCCAGCTCACCGGCGCGCTGCCGGCCAAGGCGCCGAGCTTCTTCTTCCTCGACATCCCCAGCCGAGATTCCGCTCGCTTCGACGCTTTCCTCGCGCAGGAAAGACCGGGCGCGGCCGTCGAGCGCGTGCCGATGATGCGCGGGCGCATCCTGGCGGTGAACGACACCCGCGCCGAGGACGTCAAGGCGAGCGAGCAATCCGCCTGGGTGCTCGATGGCGACCGCGGCATTACCTATGCGGCAAACCTGCCCGAGGGCTCGAAGATCGCAGCGGGAGAATGGTGGCCGGCCGACTACAAGGGCGAGCCGCTGGTGTCCTTCGACGCGCAGAACGCCGCCGGCATCGGCCTCAAGATCGGTGACCGGCTCACCGTCAACGTGCTCGGGCGCAGCATCACTGCCCGCGTCGCCAATTTCCGCAGCATCGACTGGCGTTCCTTCGGCATCAATTTCGTCATGGTGTTCTCGCCCAACACCTTCGCGGGCGCCCCGCATACCGATCTCGCCACCATCACCGCGGCCCCGAATGGCAACGGCTCCGGCGACCCCGCTCTGATGCGCCGGCTCGCAACCGAGTTCCCGGCCGTCACCGCCGTGCGGGTCAAGGATGCGCTGGAGGCGGTCAACACCATCGTCGAACAGCTCGCCACCGCGATCCGCGGCGCCTCGGGCCTCGCCATCGCCGCCAGCCTGCTGGTTCTGGGTGGCGCGCTGGCGGCCGGACAGAGGGCGCGGCTCTATGACGCGATGATCCTGAAGACCCTCGGCGCGACCCGTCGCTTTATACTTTCGTCGTACGCCCTTGAATACGCCGCCATCGGACTGGTCGCGGCGCTGTTCGGCGTTGTCGCGGGTACTGCGGCCGGCTGGGGTGTCGTCACGCAAGTGATGCGCATCGAATTCGTCAGTGATCCGACCGGTGCTTTACTGGCTGCGACTGCCGCCATCGTGGTTACCGTCCTGTTCGGGCTCGTCGGTACGATAAAAATACTGTCGAAAGCGCCGGCTTCTCATCTCAGGAATTTATGATGACTGACCGAAGCATCACCGGGATAGACATTAAAATCCTGTAATTCTGCATGCGGCGCCGGCCGAACTTCTATGCTCGCACCGGCCTTAACCATGGCCGGCTCTTGTAAGGAAGGCGAAACCCCCTCATATTCCCTCCATCGCGATGATTGTGCGCGAGGACGGGTGGCATTGCGTGCCTTCCGTCGTCCGAAACTACGTCAGGGGAAACTCGCTCGATGAGCAACTTCGACCGCAATGCTCCAGTCTGGGGTGCCGGCCGCGCACAGCAGACCAGCGCCGTCGAGATGGATCAGGGCCTGCGCTCGTTCATGCTCGGCGTCTACAACAACATGGTGATCGGTCTGGCGATCTCGGCGCTGTTCGCGCTGGGCGTCAACAAGATGGCCGTCACCGACCAGGCCAACGCCGTCGCGCGTATCGGCAACACCTATCTCACCTCCTTCGGCCAGCTGATGTACGGCACGCCGCTGATGTGGGTGTTCGCGCTCGCGCCGCTGGCCTTCATCTTCTTCTTCTCGTTCCGGATTGACCGGATGTCGGCCTCCTCGGCCCGTTCCATGTTCTTCGCCTTCGCGGCGGTCATGGGCGTCTCGATGTCGACGCTGCTGATCCGCTACACCGGCGCCTCGGTGGTGCAGGTGTTCTTCATCACGGCGGCGGCCTTCGGTGGCCTCAGCCTCTACGGCTACACCACCAGCAAGTCGCTGTCGGGCATGGGCTCGTTCCTGGTCATGGGCCTGATCGGCCTGATCCTGGCCTCGCTGGTGAACATCTTCCTCGCCTCGAGCGGGCTCGGCTTCGTGATCTCGCTGGTCGGCGTCGGCATCTTCGCCGGCCTCACCGCCTGGGACACCCAGCGTCTGAAGGAGATGTACCTCTCCTCGGACATGAACCCCGAGGAAGCCGCGAAGCTTTCGGTCAACGGCGCGCTGTCGCTGTACCTGAACTTCGTCAACATGTTCCAGTTCCTGCTCTCGCTGCTCGGCAACCGCGAGTAAGCGAGCGAGACGGACCTGCTCCTTCCACGGAGCCGACATGCCCCGGCCGCAAGGCCGGGGCATTTGTTTTGGCACGGCCGTTGCTCAATCTGCAGGCATGACACTGCCTTCGATCCGCCCGGCCGCCCCTGCCGACATTCCCGCTATCGCGGCGATCTATGCCCATGCGGTGTGCAACGGCACCGCCTCCTGGGAGCTCGACCCGCCGGGCGAGGCCGAGATGCTGCGCCGCCTCGAAGCGACCCTGGCCGGCGGTTACCCCTATCTCGCCGCCGAGCGCGATGGCTCCCTGCTCGGCTATGCCTATGCCGGGGCCTACCGCCCCCGCCCGGCCTATCGCGCCACTGTCGAGAACTCGATCTACCTCGCGCCCGCCGCGCAGGGGCTCGGGATCGGCAGCCTGCTGCTCGATGCGCTGATCGCGGAGTGCACGAAGCGCGGCTTCCGCCAGATGATCGCCGTCATCGGCGACGGCACCGGCGCCTCGATCGGCTCGCGGCGCCTGCATGAGAAGGCGGGTTTCCGGCTGATCGGGGTCGCCGAGAAGGTCGGCTTCAAGCATGGCCGCTGGCTCGACCAGATGCTGATGCAGAAGGAGCTCGGCGAGGCCGACCGCTCGCCGCCGGGCTTCTGATCTCAGTTCACGATGCTGAGCTGCCTGTCGAGCACCCTGAGCACGCGCGACAATTCCGAGCCGCGCTTCAGGATCAGCCCCGTCGCCGCCACCACCGAATAGGCTCCCTGCCGGCGCGCCAGCGCCGGGTCCTTCACGATGCGGTAGAGCGGCATTTCGGAGGAGCGGCGGAAGACCGAGAACTGCGCCTTGTCTTTCAGGAAATCGATGGCGTAGTCGCGCCACTCACCGGCCGCGACCATGCGGCCATAGAGATTGAGCAGTTCGGAAAGCTCGCGTCGATCGAAGGTGACGGTGGTGGGCCGTGCCGGCGCCGGAAAAGTCACGACGGCGTCGGCCGGCCGCGATTGTGGCGTTTCGCTTTCGCTCATGGCGCCTCCCCGCTCCGGTGGATGAAACGCGAACTCGACATGCCGCGATGATGCGCCCGCGATAGCGAGCTGGCAAGGGACACCGCACCGGCAGCGGAGATCGCGTGCCGCCGCTCCTCGCGGCTTCGTCAGCAATGCCGCAATTTCGCCGTCAACGCGCCAACGACCCGCCAAGTTGCGCCGCTCAATTACGGTCGTTGCCTCGACGGCCCGGTTCTGCTGAGCCCCGGCTTGTCAGCCCCCAGCCCCCCGGAGTTCTGGTGGAGCCGGGCCATCGGGTCGAGGCCAACTAGCGGCTGGCATTGCGCCGGCCGTTTTCTTTTTGGGCCTCAGCGCGCCTGCCGGTGATAGTCCGCATTCGGGCGCATATCGACCGCCGAGGCCATTCGGTTCGACATGTTGTAGAAGGCCGCCACCGCGCCGATGTCCCAGATGTCGCGCTCGCTGAAGCCGGCTTCGCGCAGCACTGCGCGATCCTCCTCGCCGATCAGATGTGGCGTCTCGGTCAGCTTCACCGCGAAATCCAGCATGGCGCGATGGCGCCTGGAAAGCGCGGCCGCGCGGTAGTTCATCACCATCAGCTCGCCGAGCACGGGATCGCCCGAGAGCTGGCGCACCGCGGCGCCATGGGCGGTGAGGCAGTAATAGCAGCGGTTCACGCTCGACACCGCCACCGCGATCATCTCGCGCTCCAGCTTCGAGAGCCCCGAGGGGGCCAGCATCAGGTCGTTGTAGAAGGCGGCGAAGGCCGAGAGCTTGGCGTCGTCATGGGCATAGGACGCCAGCACATTCGGCACGAAGCCGAGCTTTTCCTGGCATTTCTCGAAATAAGCTTGATTCTCCGCCGAAAGCGCGCCCGGATCGAGAGCGAGCGCCATCACGGCCGGCGGCGCATCCTGCTTCGCAGGTTCCTCTCCGACCTTTGGTTTGTCATGCTTCGTCGCCATGGTGCGTCCTGTCTTGGTCCGGGAACAGCAATTTTGCCGCTTTGTTGGGCAAGGCAAAGTTGAAAGGCCGTGCAGCCTATGTCATCGCTGCGGCAAAACAACGGGGGTTGAGCATGGGCAAGCGGGTCACGAATGCCACGGCCGCGGCGGTTGCCGCCATTGAAGCTGCTGCCGCCGGGCTGAAATCGCCCATGCCCGCCGAATTTCCAAGGCTGCTCTACGGTCGCTCCGTCGCCGAGGATCTCGAAATCCTGCCGCCGGAGCTGCTCGCCCGCGCGGCAGCGGCTGCCTATGAGCACCTCACCGAGCCGCGCGAGCCCGAGACAATCAATCTGCGCTTCCGCGACGACGAGTTCGAGGCGGATGGGCGCAAGCACCAGATCACGATCCTCGAGGTCGTCAACGACAACAAGCCGTTCCTGCTCGATTCGACGCTGGCGGAATTGCAGGACCAGGGCTACGAGCCGCGCCTCGTCGCCCACCCGATCCTGGCCGTGGCCCGCGACGCCAAGGGCCGATTCGTCTCGCTCGCCGGCGAGGCGGCAGGCAGGGCGCCGGAAGGCACCCGTCGCGAGAGCCTGATCCATATCCATCTCGATCGAATCGATTCGGCGGAGGCGCGCCAGCGTCTCGAGCATGGGCTCGGCCAAGTCTATGCCGATGTCGGCCTCGCGGTCGACGACTGGGCGGCGATGCGCGGGCGCATCACCGAGGTCATCCAGGCCTATCGCGCCAATCCGCCGCCGCTGCCCGAGGACGAAATCGCCGAGGCGCTGCAATTCCTCGAATGGATCGCCGGCGACAATTTCACCCTGCTCGGCGCGCGGGCCTATCGTTTCCCCGGCGGCGACGTCGCCGCCGACCCGATCGAGGGCTCCGGCCTCGGCATCCTGCGCGACCCCGCCGTCAAGGTGCTGCGCCGCGGCCGCGAGCTGGTGACGACCACGCCCGAGATCCGCGCCTTCCTGGCCCGGCCGCAGGCGCTCATCATCACCAAGGCCAACGTCAAGAGCCGCGTCCACCGGCGCGTCCATCTCGACTATGTCGGGGTCAAGCTTTTCACGCCGGAAGGGCGGCTCGATGGCGAATTGCGCATCGTAGGCCTGCTGACCTCGAACGCCTATACCGGTTCGGCCCGCGCCATCCCCTATCTGCGCCTCAAAGTCGCCCGCGTCGCCAAGAATATCGGCTTCGACCCGGCGAGCTATTCCGGCCGCGCCCTGCTGAACGTGCTCGATGCCTATCCGCGCGACGAGCTCTTCCAGATCGACGTGCCGACGCTGGAGCAGTTCGCGCTCGACATCCTGCAGCTCACCGAGCGGCCGCGCATCCGGGCGCTCGCCCGTGTCGATGAGTTCGACCGCTTCGTCTCGATCCTCGTCTTCATCCCGAAGGACCGCTACGACACCAATGTCCGCCTGCGCGTCGGCGAATTCCTCGCCCGCATCTATAACGGGCGGATCTCGGCTGCCTATCCCGCCTATCCGGAAGGGCCGCTCTCGCGCACCCATTACATCATCGGCCGCGACGAGGGGAAAACGCCCCGGATCGACCGCGCCACGCTCGAAGCCGGCATCGGCGCGATCGTCCGCACCTGGAGCGACGGGCTGAAGGACGTCCTCGACCAGGAGAAGGCCGGGCCCGCCGCCCGCGCGCTCGCCGAGCGCTACGCCGCCGCCTTCGGCGCCGCCTATCGCGAGCGCTTCTCCGCCACGGATGCACTGATCGACATCGAGATGCTGCAGCAGCTCTCGGCCGAGCGTCCTCGCGCCGTCAACCTCTACCGCCGCGAGGGTGACGCCGCGACGCGCGCCAATCTCAAGGTATTCTCGCGCGGGGGCGCGATCTCGCTCTCGGCTCGCGTCCCGCTGCTGGAGAATATGGGCTTCCGCGTCGTCAACGAGCGGACCTACAACGTCTTGCCGCAGGGCAATGGCGGCGCGGGCGAGGATGTCCGCGTCTGGCTCCACGACATGACGCTGGAGCGCGCCGACGACGGCGAGATCGACATCGAGCATCTCGACCCGACCATCGAAGCCGCGCTGATGGCGCAGTTCCGTGGGCTGGCCGAATCGGACCGCTTCGACCAGCTCGTGCTCGCCGCCGGCCTCGGCTGGCGGGAAGCCGCGCTGCTGCGCGCCTTCGGGCGCTATCTCCGGCAGGTCGGCGCGCCCTATGCGCAGGGCTACATCGCCGACGCGCTGACGCGCCACCCCGGCATCGCCGCCGATCTCGTCGGCTATTTCACCGCCAAGTTCGATCCGCGCATCAAGCCGGAGGAGCGCGAGCAGCGCATGGCGCAGAAGCGCGCCGAAATCGAGGGCGCGCTCGACGCCGTCACCAGCCTCGACGAGGACCGCATCCTGCGCCGTCTGGTCAATCTGGTCGATGCCGCACTGCGCACCAACTTCTTCCAGATCGGTCCGGACGGCCAGCCGCGCGGCACCATCACCTTCAAATTCGACTGCGCTCAGGTCGACGGCCTGCCGCTGCCGCGCCCGCTCTACGAGATCTTCGTCTATTCGCCGCGCGTCGAGGGCATTCATCTGCGCTTCGGCAAGGTCGCGCGCGGCGGCCTGCGCTGGTCCGACCGCCCGCAGGATTTCCGCACCGAGGTGCTCGGCCTGGTCAAGGCGCAGCAGGTCAAGAACGCGGTGATCGTTCCAGTCGGCGCCAAGGGCGGCTTCGTGCCGAAGCAGCTTCCGCCGGCATCCGACCGCGCCGCCTGGCTCGCCGAGGGCACCGAGAGCTACCGCATCTTCGTCCGCAACCTGCTCGAATTGACCGACAATCTCGACGGCGAGACCATCGTGCCGCCGCCGGACACGGTGCGCCATGATGGCGACGACCCCTATCTCGTCGTCGCTGCCGACAAGGGCACGGCGACCTTCTCCGACACCGCCAACGCGATCTCGCTGGAGAAGCATCACTGGCTCGGCGACGCCTTCGCCTCCGGCGGCTCTCAAGGGTACGACCACAAGGGCATGGGCATCACGGCGCGCGGCGCCTGGGAGGCGGTGAAGCGCCATTTCCGCGAGGTCGATGTCGACATCCAGACCACGCCCTTCACCGTCGCCGGCGTCGGCGACATGTCGGGCGACGTCTTCGGCAACGGCATGCTGCTCTCCCCCGAGATCAAGCTCGTCGCTGCCTTCGACCACCGCGACATCTTCCTCGATCCCGATCCCGATCCGGCCACCTCGCTGGCCGAGCGCCAGCGCCTCTTCGCCCTGCCGCGCTCGTCCTGGCAGGACTACGACAAGAGCCTGATCTCGAAGGGCGGCGGCATCTTCTCGCGCCAGGCCAAGAGCATCCCGCTGTCGGCCGAGATCCGGGCGCTGCTCGACCTCGACAAAAAGGAGGTCTCGCCGCCCGAGCTGATGACCGCGATCCTGAAAAGCCGCGTCGACCTGCTCTGGTTCGGCGGCATCGGCACCTATATCCGCGCCACGGACGAGAGTGACGCCCAGGTCGGCGACCGCGCCAACGACGCGATCCGCATCGCCGGCAACGATCTCCGGGCCCGCGTCATCGGCGAGGGCGCCAATCTCGGCGTGACCCAGCGCGGCCGCATCGAGGCGGCGCGCAAGGGCGTCAAGCTCAACACCGACGCCATCGATAACTCCGCCGGCGTCAACACCTCGGACGTCGAGGTCAACATCAAGATCGCGCTCGCCAACCCGGTGAAGGACGGCCGCCTCAAGGAGGAAAAGCGCAACGAATTGCTCGCAGCGATGACCGACGAGGTCGGGCTGCTCGTCCTGCGCAACAACTATCTGCAGACGCTGGCACTCTCGCTCACCGAGGCCAAGGGCGTGGCTGCGACGCCCGGCCTGCGCTTCCTGATGCAGACGCTGGAGCAGGACGGCCGGCTCGACCGCGGCGTCGAGTTCCTGCCGAGCGACGCCCAGCTCGTCGAGCGCGAGAAGCGCGGCGAGGGGCTGACGCGGCCGGAACTCTCCGTGCTGCTGGCCTATGCCAAGCTCGCGCTGCACGACGCGCTGCTCGAATCGAGCGTGCCTGATGACCCCTATCTCGCCACCGAACTGGTCCGCTATTTCCCGAAGGCGCTGCGCGACGCCTATCCGGACGAGATCGCCGGCCACAGGCTGCGCCGCGAGATCGTCGCGACCCAGCTCGCCAACGCCATCGTCAATCGCGGCGGGCCGGCGCTGGTCCCGATCCTGGCGGCGCTGACCCGTTCGGAGGTGCCGGCCATCGCCGCCGCCTACGCGATCGCGCGCGATTCGTTCGATCTCATCGGCCTCAACGGCGAGATCGACACGCTCGATGCGAAGATTCCCGGCAAGACCCAGCTCGGCCTCTATGCCGCCGCGCAGGAGCTCGTCATCGACCGCATGGGCTGGTTCCTGCGGCGCGGCGCGGCCAAGCCCGGCACGATCGAGCAGACCATCGCGCATTACGCCAGGGGTGTTACCGATCTCTCGGCCGAGCTCGATGCGCTGCTGCCGGAAGCCGCCGCCCAGGCGCGGCTCGCCCGCATCGCCGTCCTCTCCTCCGAGGGCGTGCCCGAGGCGCTCGCCACCCGCGTCGCCAGCCTGCCCTCGCTCGCCCAGGCGACGGATATCGTCGACATCGCCGAGCGCAGCAAGCGCAAGATCGGCGATGTCGCCCGCATCCATTTCGGCGTCGATGCCTTCTTCGGCCTCTCGAATCTCGAGGCGGCCGCGGCGGCGGTGCCGGCGACGGACGACTATGAGCGTCTCGCCCGCGAACGGGCCGTGGAGACGCTCGACGACGCCCATGCGCAGATGACGCAGGAGATCGCCTCCTCGGATGGCGGCAAGGGCTCGCTCGAAAGCTGGCTCGCCGAGCGCGGCCAGGATGTCGAGCGCACCCGCAGCACGATCAACGCCATCGCCACCTCGGGCCTCACCCTGCCGAAGCTGATGGTCGCGGCCGGGATGCTGGCCGATCTGCCGCGCAAGAGCTAAGGAAACCGCATGACCAACGAAACCGACACGACCACCCGCGTCGATCCCAAGCTGCTCGAGATCCTGGTCTGCCCGCTGACCAAGAGCACGCTGGAATACGACGCGGCGAGGCAGGAACTGATCAGCCGCGCCGCGAAGCTCGCCTACCCGATCCGCGACGGCATCCCGATCATGCTGCCGGAAGAGGCCCGACCGCTGGAGGATTGAAGCTGTGTCGCTAGCTCCTCTCCCTTGTGTTAAGATGTACACACGACAACACAGGAGTAGGAACGATGGCCGCGACGGAAACGATGACGATTCGGGTTTCGGCCGAGACGAAGCGCAAGCTGGAGCGAATCGCGACCGACACCCGGCGCAGCAAATCCTTCCTCGCGGGCGAGGCGGTGTCAGCCTATGTCGACCGCGAGCTTGAGATCATCGAGGGGATCAAACGGGGCTTGGGCGACGTCGAGGCCGGACGGGTCGTCGCGCACGACCAGGTCACCGCCGACGCTCGCCAAATCGTCGCGGATGCGAGGCTGAGGAAGGCCGGCCGAGGATGAGGCCCGTCATCTGGTCGGACGATGCCAGACGCGACTACCTCGATATCCTTCGATACATCGCCGAAGACAACCCCGACGCGGCTGAGCGGGTCGTCGATGCAATCGAGCAGGCCGGGAACGAGCTCGGTGATTTCGCGACCGGACGGCCGGGACGCGTGAGTGGCGTCTACGAGAAACTGGTTCCCCGCCTGCCCTACATCCTGGCCTATGCGCTCGCGCTCCAGGGCGGACGCGAGGTCGTCGCGATCCTGCGCGTCATCCACACCGCACGCGACTGGCCCGAGGAGGGCTGGCCAGGCTGAGCGGGCGCGCTCAGAGCGTCTCGCCCCGCAACAGCCGCGGCGGCGCTCCGGCGACACCGGCGGCCTCGCGGATGAAGAAGCGCTTCAGCCCCGGCAGCCGATCGACCAGCCCGAGCCCGAGATCGCGCGCCAGCCGCAGCGGCGTCGCATCGTTCGAGAACAGCCGGTTGAGCCCGTCCGTCACTGCGCCCATCGCGACCGTGTCGAAGCGGCGCGCCTTCTCGTAATCCTCGAGCACGTCGAGCGCGCCGGCATCGAGCCCGAGGCGCGCGGCATCGACGATGACCTCCGCCAGCGCCGCGACATCCTTCAGCCCGAGATTGAGCCCCTGTCCCGCGATCGGGTGGATGAGATGGGCGGCATCGCCCAGCAGCGCGAACCGCCGGTCGACGAAGCGCCGCGCCACGCCGAAGCCGAGCGGATGAGCGCTCACCGGGCTCTCCAGCGTGATCTCGCCGAGCTCGAGCCCGAAGCGCATCTCGATCTCGGCCAACATGTCCTGCGCATCGAGCGACAGCAGCGGCGCGACGTTCCCGGTCCTTTCCGTCCAGACGATCGAGGAGCGGTGGCCGAGCCTGCCGCCATCCGTGAGCGGTAGGATGGCGAAGGGCCCCGAAGGCAGGAAGTGCTCGACCGCCCTGCCGTGATGCGGCCGCTCATGGCCGATCGTCGCGACGATGCCGGATTGCGGATAATTCCAGCCGACCCAGCCGATCCCGGCCTGCTCGCGCAGCCGCGAGCGGGCGCCATCGGCTGCGACCAGCAGCGCCGCCTTGTCCTCAGCACCATCGGCGAAGGTGATCGCGACAGCCTCGTCCTCGACGGCGAAACCGCGCACGCCGACCGGCCTCAGATCGACCCCGGCCCGCTCGCAGGCGGCCTTCAGCTCCGCCACCAGCGCGGCATTCTCGACCATATGAGCGAAAGGCTGGCCGGGCTCGACCTCGCCGTCGAAGGTGAGGAAGACGGGCCGGACGGCATCGTTCGTCCGGCTGTCCGAGATCACCATCTCCATCATCGCCTGGGCATGGCCGGAGACCGCTTCCCAGACACCGAGCGTCTCCAGCATCGAGCGGGCGCCGGCCGCCACCGCATAGGCGCGATTGTCTGGCTTGGGAGCGGCGTTCACCCCCGGATCGGCCAGCACCACCGCGAAGCCCGCTCCGAGCGCCTGCTTCAAGGCGAGCGCGAGACTCAATCCGGCGATGCCGCCACCGGCGATGACGATGCGCATGCTTGCGTCCGGCACGACGGCCATTCTGCTTCTCCCTGGATCGCCGCGCATCCTGACGGACGCGATAACCGTGATCTATCCATTTGTTATCGCATCGGTTTCTTCCGAAAAGCGGATTCCACTTTTCGGCCCGATGCCACAGCGGCCCGCTTGACGAGGCAAGCCGCCTCGGTGCTGATGCGGGTAAACCCGGCTGTTCCTCTGCGGGCCGCCGACGCCAACGTCAACCCGACCGCGATACGGCCTCATGTCACAGCAGATCAGCGCTTCCCTGACGGCGATCCTCGACCTCGAGCAGCTCGAAAGCAATCTGTTCCGCGGTCGCAGCCCGAAGTCGACTTGGCCGCGCGTCTTCGGCGGCCAGGTGATCGCGCAGTCGCTCTATGCCGCCTGCAAGACCGTGGAAGACCGCCAACCGCATTCGCTGCACGCTTATTTTCTGCTGCCCGGCGATCCCGAAATGCCGATCGTCTATGAAGTCGACCGCCTGCGCGACGGCCGCTCCTTCACGACGCGGCGCGTGCTCGCCATCCAGAAGGGCGAGGCGATCTTCGCCATGTCGGCCTCCTTCCAGGTCGACGAGCCCGGCTACGAGCATCAGATGCCGATGCCGGACGTCCCGATGCCCGAGGACTTGCCGGATCGCGAGGAGATGGCGAAGACCGTGCTGCCGCATATGCCGGATGCGGTGCAGGCCTATTACCAGCGCAAGCGGCCGATCGAGATCCGCCCCGTCGAGCTCGAGCGCTACCGCACCGGCGGCAAGATGGAGCCGAAGTTCAACGTTTGGATCCGGGCGATGGAGACCCTGCCCGACGAGCCAGCCCTGCATCGCAGCGTTCTCGCCTACGCCTCGGACCTCATGCTGCTCGATTCCAGCCTCATCGCGCATGGCACGACCGTTTTCGACCAGAAGATCCAGGGCGCGAGCCTCGACCACGCTCTCTGGTTCCACCGCCCCTTCCGCGCCGATGAGTGGCTGCTCTATGCACAGGACAGCCCCTCGACCTCGGGCGCGCGCGGCTTCTCGCGCGGCCTCGTCTTCGACCGCGAGGGGCGGCTGGTGGCCTCCGTGGCGCAGGAAGGCCTGATCCGCCCACGGCCGGATCGCGCCTGACGCCTTTTCAGGCAATTGCATAACAAGAAAGCAAACGCCTATCGAATAGGCATACCGGATTCGATTTTCGGCTGATCTGCGCCCGATTCCCCCGCCCGGAGGCTGACGCCGGCCCGCGGAGCGCTTTGGCACGTCCCTTGAATTATGCGCTGCGTCGCACTGCGCATCGCAGGGCGGGCGAGGCGCAACGAGTTCGCCGGGGCTGACGACCAGGCGGCGTAAAGGGGAAACCCAGCAGATGAAAATCGTGATGGCGATCATCAAGCCGTTCAAGCTGGAGGAGGTGCGCGACGGGCTCACCGCCATCGGCGTGCACGGCCTGACAGTGACTGAAGTGAAGGGCTATGGCCGGCAGAAGGGTCATACCGAGATCTACCGCGGCGCCGAATACGCCGTGAGCTTCCTGCCCAAGATCAAGATCGAGGTGGCTGTCGCCGACGAGCTCGTCGGCAAGGTGATCGAGGCGATCACCGCCGCCGCCCGTACCGGCCAGATCGGTGACGGCAAGATCTTCGTCTCCTCGATCGAGAAGGCGGTGCGCATCCGCACCGGCGAGACCGACGGCGACGCCCTCTGAGCCCCCGACCCTTCAGGAGTTTCAAGCAATGAATTTCAGGACTTCCCTGCGGGCCGGGCTGACCGGCCTCACGCTCGCCGCGCTCTGCGCCGGCGCGGCCCTGGCCCAGACGGCGGCTCCCGAGGCGCCGGCGGCCGCCGCCGCGGCCGTGCCCAACAAGGGCGACACCGCCTGGATGCTGGTGTCCTCGCTCCTCGTCCTCTTCATGACGCTGCCGGGGCTGGCGCTGTTCTATGGCGGCCTCTCCCGGACCAAGAACATGCTCTCGGTGATGACGCAGATCACGGCGATCGCCGCGATCATGTGCATCGTCTGGGTGATCTACGGCTACAGCCTCGCCTTCACCTCGGGCGGTTCGCTGACGAGCTTCATCGGCTCCTTCTCCAAGGCCTTCCTCGCCGGCGTGACGCCGGATTCCACCTCCGACACCTTCACCAAGGGCGTCGTGATCCCTGAATACGTCTTCATCTGCTTCCAGATGACCTTCGCGATGATCACGCCCGCCCTGATCGTCGGCGGGTTGGTCGAGCGCATGAAGTTCTCCGCGATGATCCTCTTCGTCATCCTCTGGGGCACCTTCGTCTACTTCCCGATGGCCCATATGGTCTGGTTCTCGGAGGGTTACCTCTTCACCCTCGGCGCGCTCGACTTCGCCGGCGGCACGGTCGTCCACATCAATGCCGGTATCGCGGCGCTGGTGGGCGCGCTCCTGGTCGGCAAGCGCATCGGCTACGGCAAGGAGCTGATGTCGCCGCACTCGCTGACGATGACCTTCATCGGCACCGCAGTCCTGTGGGTCGGCTGGTTCGGCTTCAATGCCGGCTCCAATCTCGAAGCCACCGGCGGCGCCGCGCTCGCCATGATCAACACCTTCACGGCCACGGCCGGAGCGGGCCTCGGCTGGCTCTTCATCGAGTGGATCGTCAAGGGCAAGCCCTCGCTGCTCGGCATGCTCTCGGGTATCGTCGCCGGCCTCGTCGCCGTCACCCCGGCCGCCGGCCTCATCGGGCCGATGGGCGCGATCGTGCTCGGCGCCGTCGCGGGCATCGTCTGCTTCTTCTTCTGCACCACGGTGAAGAACGCGCTCGGCTATGACGACTCGCTCGATGTCTTCGGCGTCCACGGCGTCGGCGGCATCATCGGCTCGATCAGCACCGGCATCTTCGTCGCCCCGGCACTCGGCGGCGTCGGCGTCGCCGACTACGCCATGGGCGCGCAGGTCTGGAAGCAGTTCGTCGCGGTCGCCGTCGCCGTCGTCTGGTGCGGCGTCGGCTCCTTCATCCTCTACAAGATCGTCGATGTCGTCGTCGGCCTGCGCGTCACGCCCGATCAGGAGCGCGAGGGCCTCGACATCGCCGAGCATGGCGAGCGCGCCTACAACATGTGATCATCGCTCAGCGATTCACGTGAAACCGACCCCGGCGGGAAACCGCCGGGGTTTTTTCATGTCTGTGCACTGCCGCAAGATCGACGTGCTTCAAGGTTAAGCGGGCCTTAACCACAGCTTCCTAACGTGGAGGATATGGCCGGCATGATGCGGCCCAAAGCCCGGAATACGACTCGAAGCCGCATGCGCACCATCCGCCGCTCCCGATCGCTTATGGACCGCCTGCCCGATCCGGTGCGGGAGTTCCTGTCGCGCCGCGCCGCCGAGCTGACCGGGCTGGGGCTGCTCGCGCTGATGGCGGTCGTCGCCTTGGCCCTCGCGAGCTGGTCGGCCAACGATCCGAGCCTCAACAACGCCACCAATGGCGCGGTCCGCAACTGGCTCGGCCGTCCGGGCGCCATGATCGCCGACCTGCTGATGCAGCTCGTCGGGCTCGGCGTCATCGCCCTGCTCTTCCCGCCGATGATCTGGGCATTGCGGCTGGTCCGCTTCCACCTCTTCGACCGCGGCGCGCTCAAGCTCGGCCTCTGGGTCGTTGGCGTCGCCGCCGCTGCCGCCGTCGCCAGCGCCCTGCCGGCGACGCCGCGCTGGCCGCTGCCGACCGGCATGGGCGGCGTCATCGGCGACGGGCTGCTCTTCGGCACCCGCAACATCGCAGGCATCGCCGGAGGCGCCGTCGCGAGCCTCGTCGGCTTCCTTTATGCCGGCATCGCCATTCTCGCCGTCACCGCCGCCGCCGGCTTCGGCTTCGTCCATGACGAGGATCCGGCCCTTGACGACGAGGCCGATGACGGCCTCTCCGATGGCGAGGAGCGCGGCGACGAGGAGCCCGGCATCGCCGTCATCCTGATCGGCTGGCTCGCCCATGGTGCGATGGCGCTGCGCGCGGCGATCCTGCGCCGCCTGCCCCACCCGCCCGAGCCCGCCGTCGACACCGGCCCCGCGCCGCAGGCCGGTGCAGGCCGCGTCCGCCGCGAGCCGCAATTCGGCGCCGGTCCCGCGCCGCGTCAGCCCCTGCCGAATTTCGACCCGACACCGCTGCCGGGCACGCGCGCGCCGGCTTCCCGCGACGTCGACGACGATCCGCCCTTCGACATCGACGATGCACAGGACCTGCGCGACCTCAACGCTCCGCGCGTCGCCGCCCCCGCTCCCGCGCCCAAGCCCGGCAAGCGCATGCAGCGGGAGGCCCAACCCTCCTTTCTCGAGCGCGATTCCTTCGAGTTGCCGCCGCTGACCTATCTGGCCGAGCCGAAGAAATCGCTCGCCAACACTGTCTCGACGGACGCGCTGGAACAGAACGCGACCCTGCTCGAAGGCGTGCTGGAGGATTTCGGCGTGCGCGGCGAGATCACGCAGGTCCGCCCCGGCCCTGTGGTGACGCTTTACGAGCTTGAGCCGGCGCCTGGCACGAAGTCGTCGCGGGTGATTTCGCTGGCCGACGACATCGCGCGTTCGATGAGCGCGGTCTCGGCGCGCGTCGCGGTGGTGCAGGGCAAGAACGCCATCGGCATCGAACTGCCCAACGCCAAGCGCGAGACCGTCTTCCTGCGCGAGCTCCTCGCCAGCCAGGACTTCGAGGCGACCAAGCACAAGCTCGCACTGTGCCTGGGCAAGACCATCGGCGGCGAGCCGGTCATCGCCGATCTCGCCCGCATGCCGCACCTGCTCGTCGCCGGCACCACCGGCTCGGGCAAGTCCGTCGCCATCAACACCATGATCCTGTCGATCCTCTACCGGCTGAAGCCGGAGGAATGCCGCCTGATCATGGTCGATCCCAAGATGCTCGAGCTCTCCGTCTATGACGGTATCCCGCATCTGCTCACCCCCGTCGTCACCGATCCCAAGAAGGCGGTCGTCGCCCTGAAATGGGCGGTGCGCGAGATGGAGGAGCGCTACAAGAAGATGTCGAAGCTCTCGGTGCGCAACATCGACGGCTTCAATGCCCGCGTCGGCGAGGCCAAGGCGGCGGGCGAGGTCATCACCCGCACCGTCCAGACCGGCTTCGACAAGCACAGTGGCGAGGCTGTTTATGAGGAGGAGGTCATGGACCTCGAGCCTCTGCCCTATATCGTCGTCATCGTCGACGAGATGGCCGATCTGATGATGGTCGCCGGCAAGGAGATCGAGGGCACGATCCAGCGCCTCGCCCAGATGGCCCGCGCCGCCGGCATCCATGTCGTGCTCGCCACGCAGCGCCCTTCGGTCGACGTCATCACCGGCACGATCAAGGCGAACTTCCCGACCCGGATCTCCTTCCAGGTCACCAGCAAGATCGACTCGCGCACGATCCTGGGCGAGATGGGCGCCGAGCAGCTTCTGGGCCAGGGCGACATGCTCTACATGGCCGGCGGCGGGCGCATCACCCGCGTCCACGGCCCCTTCGTCTCGGACAACGAGGTCGAGAAGGTCGTCGCCCATCTCAAGACGCAAGGCCGGCCGCAATATCTCGACGCCGTCACCTCCGAGGAGGAGGAGGCGGCCGAGGACGAGGACGGCGCCGTCTTCGACAAGACCGGCATGGGCTCGCTCGACTCGGACGATCCCTATGAGCAGGCCGTCGCGGTCGTGCTGCGCGACAAGAAGGCCTCGACCTCCTACATCCAGCGCCGCCTCCAGATCGGCTACAACCGCGCCGCATCCATCATGGAGCGCATGGAGAACGAGGGCATCGTCGGGCCCGCCAATCACGCCGGGAAACGAGAGATCCTCGTCGAGACGCAGGGCCACGGCGAGGACGAATAGCCGCATCATTCGGTCGGAGGACTTGCACGGGCGGGCGCCGGTCCTCAAATAGCCATCACGATGCTGCAACCTCGGCGGCATGGAGAGCGTTGAGGCCCCGAAGACACGAGCGCTCCGCAACAACCGGAGCCACGACGTATCTCGTCCGGCATGAGGATCGCCGTGGCACAGGGAATGGAGCAGACTTGCTCATGAGAGTGATCCCGATTCTTCGGGTTTCGGTTCTGACGGCGGCGTTTGGCTACGGCCTGGCGGCAGCGCCGCTCGGGGCACAACCCCTGCAGTTGCAGCCGCCTGCCGCGGCCAAGCCCGCGGTCGCCAGACCGGCCGCGCCGCGCGCGATCCCGCTCCCGCCGGTCCGCCCGGCCAATCTCGGCCTGCCGCGCACGGCGATGAACGATGCGCCGGCTGCGCAGGCGGCGGGTTCCCCACAGGCTGCAACGGCCGCACCTGTCGCGCAGACGGCGAAGCCCGAAGCGTCCAAGACGACGCCGGCCAAGACCAAGCTCGCCGCGCCCGCGACGCGCGAGGAAGCGATCGAGCGGCTCAATACCTATCTCAACAGCTTCACGACGCTGCAGGGCAACTTCATCCAGTTCAATCCCAACGGGAAGCGGCTCGAGGGTCGGATCTACATCCAGCGCCCGGGCAAGATGCGTTTCGAATACGAGCCGCCCGCGACCACCGAGGTCATCGCCGACGGCACCTCCGTGGCCGTACGCGACAAGCGCCTCGGCACGCAGGACGTCTATTCGATCGGCCAGACGCCGCTGAAATTCCTCGTGCGCGAGAAGATGGATCTCAACCGCGAAGGCACCATCACCGGTGCCAGCGTCGACGGCGATATCCTCTCCGTCCGGATCGAGGATCGCTCGACGCTCGGCGGAACCTCGAAGATCACGCTGAAGTTCGACCTCGTCGCCAACGAGCTCAGGCAATGGGTGGTCGTCGATCCGCAGGGTTATGAAACGGCTGTGTCGCTCTACAATCTCAGCCTGCAGCGTCAGACCGACCCGAAGAACTTCGTGATCGATCACCAGCGCACGCTGTGATCGCCGGCCAAGGCTAGTTCGGCGCGGATAGTCGGGCGCCGAAACGGCTTGCCTTTTGGCACGCAACGACCCAGTTTCCGGCCACCTCTCCTTGCCGGAATCTCCGCGTGCAACTGACTGTCACGAGCTGGAACATCAATTCCGTCCGCCTGCGTATCGGCATGGTCGGCGAGTTCCTCACCCGCTACGCGCCCGACATCCTCTGCCTGCAGGAAACCAAGACGCCGGACGAGCAATTCCCGGCCAAGGCCTTCCACCAGCTTGGCTATGTCCATCAGGCCTTCATCGGCCAGAAGGGCTATAACGGCGTCGCCATCGTCTCGAAGCTGCCCTTCAGCGAGAAGGAAGCGATGTCGATGTGCGGCCGCAACGATGCCCGGCACATGACGGTGACGCTCGACAAGGCGGCGGGCGCGGCGGCCGGCATCGCCATCCATAACTTCTACATCCCGGCTGGCGGCGACATTCCCGATCCGGCCAAGAACGACAAATTCGCCCACAAGCTCGCCTTCCTCGACGAGATCGGCGCCTGGGGCGTGACGAAGAAGCCGACGGACCGGCCCGCGATCCTGCTCGGCGACCTCAACATTGCGCCCTATGAGCACGATGTCTGGAGCCACAAGCAGCTCCTCGACGTGGTCAGCCACACGCCGATCGAGACGACCACGCTGGAGAAGCTGCGCTCCGAGCTCGGCTGGACCGACGCCGCACGCACGCTGCGCCCCGAGCCCGAGAAGCTCTATTCCTGGTGGAGCTATCGCGCGCAGGATTGGGAGGCCTCCAATCGCGGCCGCCGGCTCGACCATATCTGGCTCTCCGACGCGTTGAAGCCGACGCTGCGCGACCTCTCCTTCCTGCGCGAGGCACGCGCCTGGGAGCGTCCCTCCGATCACGTCCCGGTCACGGTGACGCTGCAGCTTTGAGGCCCGGCGCCGGCGCCTTCATGGACGGGTCGGTCCATGCCCCGGCCGCGCTTCGGCCATGCCGGGCCATCCGCCCGGCCATTTCGCGATCGTGCTATAGCGCGCGGCAACATCGGCACGGCCCGTTCACCGGAAGGCCAGATCATTGCAGCGCGCGCTCTCGACTTCGCTCTCGCCGCGGGATGCGCTGCTGACCCTGGCCGTGATGGTGGTCTGGGGCACGAATTTCGTCGTCATCCACATCGGCGTCGACCATTTCCCGCCGCTGCTCTTCGCCTGCCTGCGCTTCGCCTTCACGCTGCTGCCGGCGGTGTTCTTCCTCAAGCGGCCGGCCGTGCCCTGGAGCAATCTCGCCGCCTACGGCCTGCTGATCGGGGCCGGCCAGTTCGGCCTGCTCTACATCGCGATCAAGGGCTTCATCACGCCGGGCCTGGCCTCGCTGGTGGTGCAGTCGCAGGTCTTCTTCACGATCCTGCTGGCCGCGGCGATCACCCGCGAACGCGTCCAGCCCTTCCAGTTCGTCGGCCTCGTCCTGGCCTGCATCGGCATCGCCGTGATCCTCTGGCACACCGACGGCACCACGACGCCGCTGGGCGTCGTCCTGATCCTTGGCGCCGCGCTCTGCTGGTCCGGCGGCAATATCGTGGTTCGCGGAGCACCCGGCATCGACATGCTCGCTTATGTCGTCTGGACGAGCCTGTTCGCGGTGCCGCCGCTTTTCGTGCTGTCGTGGTTCGTCGAGGGCTGGCCAGCCATTCGCGACAGCCTGACCGCCGCGCCACCCAGCGCCTGGGCGGCCGCGATCTGGCAGGCCGTCGGCAATGTGATGTTCGGCTATGCCGTCTGGGGCTGGCTGCTCTCGCGCTATACCGCCGCCACCGTGGCGCCGACCGCAATGCTGGTCCCGGTCTTCGGCATGGGCGCCGCCGCCATCTGGCTGGGCGAACCCTTGCCGGGCTGGAAGTTCCTGGCCGGCGGGCTCGTGCTGGCGGGCCTGTGCATCAACATCCTCTGGCCGAAATTCGCCGCGATCCGCGCCGCAAGACATCCGCCGGCCGCCTGATTCGGCGCGGCAAACTTATTTCCGGTCGATCGCGCCGAGCGCAGCCCGCACGGAGACGAGCTCTTCCACGAAACCGCGCAAACGATCCCCGATCGCCTGGGCGATCGCTTCGGCCGAATCCGGCGATTCGCCGAGCACACGCCGCATCACGCTGCGTGGCAACCGCATGATCTGCGTCGGCTCGCGCGCGATCGCCGTGACCTGCCGCGGCACCGAAGTGAACAGCGCGAGCTCGCCGATCATCGCGCCAGGCCCGGCGATCTCGCTTGCGGGCTGGCCATCATCCTGCGCCGTCAGCGCCACCGCGCCCGAGACGACCAGGAAAGCGCCGTCCGAAGGCTCGCCGGCACGGAACAGCACATCGCCGGCGCGCAGGATGCGGCTCTCCGCCGCGAAGGCGAGCAGCCTCAACGCATCGCGTTCCATCAGGCTCAGCAGCGGCTGCCGGGCCAGCAGGGCCATGTCGTCGTCGAGGGCCATCCGTCAGGGATTCAGCCGGTAGCCGCCGGCATCGGTCACGAGCAGGCGGGCATTGCCGGGATCGGGCTCGATCTTCTGGCGCAGCCGGTAAATGTGGGTTTCGAGCGTATGCGTCGTCACCTGGCTGTTATAGCCCCAGACCTCCTGCAGCAGCACCTCGCGCGCGATCGGCTTGCGCCCCGCGCGGTAGAGGAAGCGCAGGATCGCGGTTTCCTTCTCGGTCAGCTTGGTCTTCGAGCCTTTCTCGCTGACGAGCAGCTTGGAGCCGGGGTGGAACGTGTAAGGGCCAACCTGAAAGATCGCGTCCTCGCTCGCCTCATACTGACGCAAATGCGCCCGGATGCGCGCCAGCAGCACGGCGAATTTGAACGGCTTGACCACATAGTCGTTGGCGCCGGCCTCGAGCCCCAGCACCGTGTCGGCATCCGAGCTCTGCGCCGTCAGCATCACCACCGGGCTCTTGAAGCCGTTCTTGCGCATCACCTTGACGGCCTCGCGGCCGTCCATATCCGGCAGGCCGACATCCATCACCACGAGGTCGATCCGCTCGTTCTGTGCGGCCTTCACCGCAGCCGTGGCGTTGCCCGCGGTCGTCAGCCGGAACTCGTCATAAAGAGCCAATTGCTCTGCCAGGGCATCGCGCAGGGTCTGGTCGTCATCGACCAGGAGAATATGATGGACGACGGACATGGGCTGTTCGCTCGGACGCAATGAGTAGGGCAACATGAGCCCGCTGAGTCGTCATCGCAAGTCACGCATTCTGGAATCCCCGTGAGAAACCGTGAAATCGCCCTCGCGCGCCCCGGCTTTCGCCCGCGCAACCTCACCTCACTGCGGGTCTTCGCCTCGGTACGTGACCGCCGCAAGGGCTTCCTCATCGCGGGCGGCGCGGTCTTTCCCTGCGCGCTCGGCCGCTCCGGCATCCGCACGATCAAGCGCGAGGGCGACGGCGGCACGCCGCGGACGCATTTGCCGCTGCGCAGCGTGTTCTACCGGGCCGACCGCCTCGCCCGGCCTCGCAGCCTGCTGCCGCTGAAACAGATCGGCCCGCGCGACGCCTGGTGCGACGACCAGACCGACCGCCGCTACAACCGCCTGATCGACCGCCCGCCGGGTGAGGCCGAGGAGCGGCTGCAGCGTGAGGACCATCTCTACGACGTCATCGTCGAGCTCGGCTGGAACGACCGGCCGGTGATTCGCGGGCGCGGCAGTGCGATCTTCTGGCATCTGGCGCGACCGGGCTTCACGCCGACTGCCGGCTGCGTCGCCGTCGAGGGGCACGTCTTCGCCAAGGTGCTGCCGCGGCTCGCGCGCCATTGCCGGATTCTGGTCAGGTGAGCTAGGACTGGCGCCGAGCACCGTCTCGATCATCCTCTTCGGAACCGATCGGCGCGTGCAGGCACTGTCCTGCATCGCTGTATCGCTCCCAGCCTTGAGACTCTGCGATGATTGATTCGGTTTCCTCCTTCCGCTTCGGGCGGATCGCCGCCACGTTGCCCGTCGCCGATATGGCCCGCGCCTGCGATTTCTACATCGAGGCGCTTGGCTTCCGGAAAGCCTTCCAGAACGGCGATCCCGTCGGCTTCATGATCCTGAAGCGCGACGCCGCCGAATTGCACCTGACACTCCAGCCCGGGCACAAGCCGGCGCCCTTCAACGTCGCGCATATGCTGGTCGAAGATATCGACGCGGTGCACGCCCTCGTCCGCGAACGCGGCCTGCGCATCGTCAAGGGCCTGCACGACAAGGATTACGGCCTGCGCGCCTTCGTCTTCGAGGACCCGGACGGCAACCGCATCGATGTCGGGGAGCCGTTGACATAAGGCGCAGAGACGCAACCTGCCCCTCTCCCCTTGCGGGAGAGGGTCGGGGTGAGGAGTCGCGCCAATCAATGGCGTTCAAACCGCAGGCGATTCCCGCCAGAGAGACCCCCTCATCCGTCTCGGCTTCATCGAGCGCCTTCTCCCGCAAGGGGAGAAGGCGAGTCTCACCCCCGCGCGCCGAAAATGGCGCTGCCGATGCGCACATGCGTCGCACCGAGCTGGATCGCCGCCTCGTAATCGGCGCTCATGCCCATGGACAGGCCCTTGAGCCCGTTGCGCGCCGCGATCTTGGCGAGCAGCGCGAAGTGCGGCGAGGGCGGCTCCGCTTCCGGCGGGATGCACATCAGACCCTCGATCGCGAGGCCGTGGACATCGCGACAGCGCGCGAGGAAGGCGTCCGTCTCGCCCGGCGCGATGCCGCCCTTCTGCGGCTCCTCGCCGGTATTGACCTGCACGAAGAGCCGCGGCGCCCGGCCGGACCTGGCGATCTCGCGCGCCAGCTCTTTCGCCAGGCTCTCGCGGTCGAGCGAATGGATCGCGTCGAAGAGTTCCACAGCCTCGCGGGCCTTGTTCGATTGCAGCGGGCCGATCATGTGGAGTTCGGCATCGGGAAAGCGCGCCTTCAGCGCCGGCCACTTGGCCTTGGCCTCCTGGACGTAATTCTCGCCGAAGACGCGCTGCCCCGCTTCGAGCACCTCGGCGATCTGCTCCGCCGGCTTCGTCTTCGACACAGCGATGAGCGTCACGCTCTGCGGCTTGCGTCCGAAATCACGCGCCGCACGCGCGACCGAGGCGCGAATCGCCTCCAGACGCGTAACCGTATCGCTCATATCGCAGCCTCTCATGCCGAGCGCGCCGTTGACCGCGTGCGCGCAATGGTGTCCTAGAACAGGATGTGGAAAACCTCACCCGGTTTTTCGCAATAGACCCCTGCGCCGGCCGCGTCCCGACCGGCAAATCCCGCAAGAATGCTTGCTGACGTGATTGCTCGCTGACATGGCCGTCGAACGCTACAACCCGAAAGAATCCGAGCCGAAATGGCGCGCCGTCTGGGATGAGCGCAAGCTCTTCGAGACGAGGAACGACGACACACGGCCGAGCTACTATGTCCTCGAGATGTTCCCCTATCCGTCGGGGCGCATCCATATGGGCCATGTCCGCAACTATGCGATGGGCGACGTCGTTGCGCGCTACAAGCGGGCCAAGGGCTTCGCGGTGCTGCATCCGATGGGCTGGGACGCCTTCGGCCTGCCGGCCGAGAACGCAGCCAAGCAGAAGAAGGTCCACCCGCGCGAATGGACCTACGCCAATATCGCGGCGATGCGCAGCCAGCTCAAATCGATGGGCCTCTCCCTGGATTGGAGCCGCGAGCTCGCGACCTGCGACCCCAGCTATTATCGCCACCAGCAGAAGATGTTCCTGGACTTCCTGAAGGCCGGGCTGGTCGACCGCAAGACGGCCAAGGTCAACTGGGACCCGGTGGACGAGACCGTTCTGGCGAACGAGCAGGTCATCGACGGCCGTGGCTGGCGCTCCGGCGCCCCGGTCGAGATTCGCGAGCTGACCCAGTGGTTCTTCAAGATCACGGAATACGGCCAGGAGCTGAACGACGCGCTCGACGGCTTGACCCGCTGGCCCGACAAGGTCCGGCTGATGCAGAAGAACTGGATCGGCCGTTCCGAGGGCCTGCTGGTTCGTTTCGCTCTCGAATCGAATGCGGCGAAGCAGGATGAGGTCGAGGTCTATACGACCCGCCCGGACACGCTGTTCGGCGCGAAATTCGTCGCCGTCGCCCCGGATCACCCAATCGCCAAGGCGATTGCCGCCGGTAACCCGGAACTGCAGGCCTTCATCGAGGAGTGCAAGCGCACCGGCACGGCGCAGGAGGCGATCGACAAGGCCGAGAAGCTCGGCTTCGACACGGGCCTGCGCGCCGTTCATCCGCTCGATCCGAACTGGACGCTGCCGGTCTATGTCGCGAACTTCGTCCTGATGGAGTACGGCACCGGCGCCATCTTCGGCTGCCCGGCTCATGACCAGCGCGACCTCGACTTCGTCAACAAATATGGCCTGGGCAATATTCCAGTCGTGGCGCCGGAAGGCACCGATCCCGCCGGCTTCGTGATCACCGACATCGCCTATGACGGTGATGGCCGCATGATCAATTCGCGCTTCCTCGACGGCAAGACCATTGCCGAGGCGAAGGAAGAGGTTGCCCGCCGTCTCGAGAGCGAGATCCGCGGCAATCGCCCCGTCGGCCAGCGCAAGGTCAATTTCCGCCTGCGCGACTGGGGCATCTCGCGCCAGCGCTATTGGGGCTGCCCGATCCCGATCATCCATTGTTCCGACTGCGGAACGATTCCCGTGCCGGATGCCGACCTGCCGGTGAAGCTGCCCGACGACGTCTCCTTCGACAAACCGGGCAACCCGCTCGATCATCACCCGAGCTGGAAGCACGTCGCCTGCCCGCAATGCGGCAAGCCGGCGCGCCGCGAGACGGACACGATGGACACCTTCGTCGATTCGTCCTGGTATTTCGCCCGCTTCACGGATCCTTGGCGCACCGACAGCCCGACCGACCGCAAGGCGGTCGACCGCTTCCTGCCGGTCGACCAATATATCGGCGGCGTCGAGCACGCGATCCTGCACCTGCTCTATTCACGCTTCTTCACCCGCGCCATGAAGAAGACCGGCCATGCCGGGCTGGATGAGCCCTTCGCCGGCATGTTCACGCAAGGCATGGTCGTGCACGAGACCTATCGCGCCGCGAATGGCGACTGGGTCGAACCCGGCAATGTCCGCATCGAGGTCTCCGGCACTGACCGGCGCGGCTTCGACGTCGAGACCGGTGCGCCGATCGAGATCGGCCCGATCGAGAAGATGTCGAAGTCCAAGAAGAACGTGGTGGACCCCGACGACATCATCGCCTCCTACGGCGCCGACACGGCTCGCTGGTTCATGCTCTCCGACTCGCCGCCGGATCGCGACGTGATCTGGACTGATGAGGGCGTGCAGGGCGCCGCCCGCTTCGTCCAGCGCCTCTGGCGCCTGATCGGCGAAATCGCCGAGCGGACCCACGGCAAGGCCGGGAAACCGGCTCAGATCGGTGACGTGGCGCTGGCGCTGCGCAAGGCGAGCCATCGCGCGCTCGATGCCGTCGGCGCCGATATCGAGCGCCTCGCCTTCAACCGCTGCATCGCCCATATCTACACGCTGACCAACGCCATCGGCAAAGCGCTCGATGCGGCGGCCGAAAAGCCTGAGCTCGGCGCGGATATGGCCTATGCGCTCCTTGAGGCCGCCACGATCATCACCCAGCTTGTCGCGCCGATGATGCCTCATCTGGCCGAGGAATGCTGGCACGCGCTCGGCCAGTCCGGCCTCGTCGGCGAGGCATCCTGGCCCGAGGCCGAGGCTGCCTTGCTGAAGGACGACAGCATCACGCTGCCCGTCCAGCTCAACGGCAAGAAGCGGGCGGAGGTGACTGTTCCAGCCGATGCCGATACCATGGCGGTGGAAGCTGCTGTTCATGCCAACGAGGCGGTTCAGCGGGCCCTCGAAGGCCGTTCCATCCGCAAGATCATCGTGGTTCCCGGGAGAATCGTGAATGTCGTCGTCTGAGACTGCGGCGCGAATCATCAAGCCGAGCCGCCGCGGCCTGGCTCTGGCCGCAGTGCTGGGCATGGCCGCGCTCGCCGGGGGCTGCTTCCAGCCGCTCTATTCGGAGTATACCGCAAGCACGGTCGGCGGCAGCGTCAAGGGCGCGCTGCGCAGCATCGAGTTTGCCGAGCTCAAGGGCCTGATCGGGCATTATCTGCGCAACGAACTGGTCTTCGAGTTCGACGGCGGCAATGAGCCGGATGCGCAGAAGACACTGAAATTCGACTCCGCCCTGGCCGAGTCGGTCGAGGTCGTCACCGTCGATTACGCCAACGGCCGCGCTGATTCGGCTGTGCTCGTCGCCACCGCGACCTGGAAGGTGACGCGGATCGGCACGGGCGAGGTCGTCTCCTCCGGCACCAACTCCGTGCGCGAGCCCTATGAGCGTTCCTCGCAGCGCTTCGCCACGGTCCGCGCCGCCCGCGACGCCCAGATTCGCGCCGCCAAGAACCTCGCCGGGCTGATTCGCGGGCAGATCTCGGCCGATCTCACCTCCTGATCCGCCATGGTCGCGATCAAGGCGCATGAAGCCGACCGAACGCTTGCGCGCCTCGACCCCGCCTGGCGGTTGATCCTGTTCTACGGCCCGGATGCCGGCCTCGTTTCCGAGCGCGCCGGCCATCTCGCCCGCAAAAGCGTCGACGACCCCAACGACGCCTTCCAGCTCATCCGCATGGATGGCGACGCCGTCGCGGCCGACCCGCTGAAACTCGTCGACGAGGCCAACACGATCGGCCTGTTCGGTGGCCGCCGCGCCATCCGCGTCTCGTCGACGTCGAAGCCGCTTCTTGCAGCCGTCGAGCCGCTGCTGGCCACGCCTTCGCAGGACGCGCTCGTCATCATCGAGGCCGGCGACCTGCAGCGCTCCAACCCCTTGCGCACTGCCTGCGAGAAGGCCAAAAGCGCGCTCGCAGTGCCCTGCTACGGCGACGCAGCCCGCGATCTGGGCTCGATCATCGACGAGATGATTCGCACCGCCGGCAAGAACATCGACCGCGGCAGCCGCGACCACCTCGCCGGCCTGCTCGGCGGTGACCGCCAGACGTCGCGGCGCGAGATCGAGAAGCTCCTGCTCTATGTCGGCAACGATCCCTCCGTCACGGAGGCCCATATCGACGCCATCGTCGGCGACACCGCCCAGCGCGAGCAAGCCATGCTGGTCGACGCCGTCTTCGCCGGGAAGCTGCCGGTGCTCGATCTGGCGCAGGCCAAGCTTTTCAGCGAGGGGCTCGATCCCGGCGTGATGCTCGGCGCCGTGCTGCGGCAGGCCCTGGCTCTGCTCAAGGCCCGGCAGAGCGTCGATGCCGGACGCGGCGTCAAGGATGTGGTCGGCACCATGCGGCTACCCTATCCGCGCATCGCCACCACCGAGGCCGCGCTCAACGCCTGGACCAGCGCCAGATTGACCGAGGCTGTTGCCCTGCTCGGCAACGCGGTCCTTGCGACCCGCCAGAACAGCGAAACGGGCCGCGCGACCGCGACCCGTGCATTGTGGACACTCGCCCGCCTCGGCCGCAATGGCCGGGCCGATTGATCAGGCCTTCAGCCGGCGGCAGAGCGCGTCGAGCTGCTCCAGCGTCCTGTAGGCGATCTTGACCTCGCCCGCGCCGCTGGGGCGATGGCTGATGACGACGGAAAGGCCGAGGGCCTCCTCCAGCGCCTTTTCCAGGGCGCGCGTATCCGGATCCTTCTCGGGCTTCGGCTTTGCGGCAACCGCGCTCTTGGTCTCGCCGCGCGCCTCATCCTGGGCGATGCGTTCGATATCGCGGACGCTAAGCCCCTGTTCGACAATCCGTTTCGCCATCAGTTCCGGGTCCGAAACAGATAGCAGCGCACGGGCATGGCCGGCCGAGACGGCGCCTCCGCTGACCAAGGCGCGCACCGGCTCCGGCAGCTTCGACAGCCGCAGCGTATTGGCGACATGGCTGCGGCTCTTGCCGATGACCCGCGCCAGATCGTTCTGGGTATAACTGAATTCGGCGATCAGGCGCTCATAGCCCGCCGCCTCTTCCATCGGGTTGAGGTCGGAGCGCTGCACGTTCTCGACGATGGCGATCTCGAGCGCCTCACGATCATCGGCTTCGACCAGGATCACCGGCACATCGTGTAGCTCGGCCCGCTGCGCCGCCCGCCAACGCCGTTCTCCGGCGATGATCTCATAGGCATCGAGCATCCCCGGGATTGAACGCACGATGATCGGCTGCAGGATACCGCGCTCGCGGACCGAAGCCGTGAGATCGTCGAGCTCCTCTTCCGCGAAGTTGCGGCGTGGATTGCGCGCGCTCGGCCGCAGGAACTCGACCGGCACGCGGCGCTGGCCACGGGCCCGCTCGATCGCGCCGATTTCCTCGCCGACATCGCCGATCAGCGCCGCCAAGCCGCGGCCAAGGCGGGAACGCCCCTGTTCTTCGGCCATCGCCATTCCTGTCAACCTCTGCGTTCTTGACTGTTAGGCCGCGGCGCGCAGGGTGCGCTCGCGCTTGATCACTTCCGAAGCCAGGCGCAGATAGGCCTGCGACCCCGAGCAGCGCAGATCGTAGAGCAGCGCCGGCTTGCCATAGGACGGCGCCTCCGAAATCCTCACATTGCGCGGAATCACGGTCTCATAGACCTTGTCGCCGAGGAAGCTCCTCACATCGGCCATGACCTGTCCGGACAGGTTGTTGCGCGGATCGAACATCGTCAGCACCACGCCCTGGATGATCAGCCGCGGATTGAGCCCGGCCTTGACCTGCTCCACCGTCTTCAGGAGCTGACTGAGGCCTTCGAGCGCGAAGAACTCACATTGCAGCGGCACCAGCACCGCATCGGCCGCAGTCATCGCATTGATCGTGATCAGGCTAAGCGAAGGCGGGCAATCGATCAGGACATAGGTCAGGTCCTGACAGCGCTGATCATAGACCAGCTCGTCGATCGCCTTCTTGAGGCGATGCGCGCGGTCCTTGGCCGAGGCGATCTCGAGCTCGACGCCGAGGAGGTCGAGCGTCGAGGGTGCCAGCGACAGCCCCGGCACCGCCGTCGGCTGCAAGGCCTGCCCGAGGCCGACATCCCCGCAGAGCACGTCATAGGTCGAGGATTTGCGGCTGCGCCGGTCGACGCCAAGACCCGTAGAGGCATTGCCCTGCGGGTCGAGGTCGACGATCAGCACCTTCTCCCCGATGGCTGCCAGCGCCGTGCCCAGATTGATCGCGGTCGTCGTCTTGCCGACGCCACCCTTCTGGTTTGCGAGCGCGATCACGCGCGGACGGCGCTGCGGGATCACGGATATGACGTCTGTCATGGATCGGCTCGTCTCTCGGCCGAGCGAATCATCAGGATTCGCGCAGCGTCGTCGGTCACGGAAGAAACGGTTGTTGCTTGAATCTTCCAATATCTGGCCGAGTCGGTCAATTCCGTATCTAGATGTTGTCCCTTGGGAAAGAGACCGAGCGCACCGGTTCTCAACAGCTCTTCGCACCAGTCGAGCAGTTGAACAAGCGGCGCGAGCGCGCGAGCCGTCACGACATCGACCTTGCCGGCGAAGCCGCCGACCGCATCCTCGATCCGCGCATTGTGAACTTTGACCCGTGCCCCGGTGACCCGCGCCGCATGACGCAGGAAGGCGCATTTGCGGGCATTGCTTTCGACGAGGTCGATCTGGCCGATGCCACGTTCGGCCAGGCAAATGCCGATGACGAGGCCCGGAAAGCCACCGCCCGAGCCGAGATCGAGCCAATGCTCCCGCTCGGAGGCCAGATTGAAGAGCTGGAGCGAGTCGGCGATGTGCCGTGTCCAGACGTCCCCCAGAGTGGCCGAGGAGACCAGATTCTTGGCGGCCTGCCAGCGCTCCAGCTCCGCCACCAGCGCGGCGAGGCGCTCCTCTGTTTCACGTGAAACAGGCGTCAAGCGCAAAGCGCGCTGCCTGTCGCTCTTATCAACAGTCACGATAGGCCTGTGGATAAATTCGCCGCGCGGCTTTTGCGGGCATGCGCCGCCAGCAAGGTCAGGGCCGCCGGCGTCATGCCCTCGATTTTTCCGGCCTGTGCCAAATCGGCGGGCCGCACCGCAGCGAGCTTCGCCTTGAGCTCGTTCGACAGGCCCGAAATCGTATCGAGATCGAGATCCGTCGGGACTTTCAGTGCCTGGTCGCGGCGATAGGCCTGGATCTCCGCCGCCTGCCGATCGAGATAGACCGCATAGACGGCATCGGCCGTCACGCGGTCAGTCACGGACGCGGAATGGGCCTGAAGCTGCGGCCAGATCGCGGCCAGCTGCTCAAAGGTAACGTCCGGATAGGACAGGATCTGATAGGCGCTGCGCCGCAAGCCGTCGCGGTTGAGCTGTATCCCCCCGATCTGCGCCTGCTGCGGCGTGAGCTGCAGCCCCTGAAGTTCAGAACGCAGAGCTTCGATCGCGCCGTTGCGTGCCTCGAAAGCCGCCAGCCTGGCCGAACCGACGATGCCGAGCTCCGTCCCGAGCATCGTCAAGCGCTCATCCGCATTGTCTACCCGCAGCGACAGGCGGAATTCCGCGCGCGAAGTGAACATTCGATACGGTTCCGTAACGCCATGCGTCACCAGATCATCCACCAGAACGCCGATATAGGATTGCGCCCGGTCGAAGACTGCCGGCTCCCGCCCGCTCGCGCGGCGTGCCGCATTCAGGCCAGCCAGCAATCCCTGGGCCCCGGCCTCCTCATACCCCGTCGTACCGTTGATTTGCCCGGCCAGGAAGAGCCCGCCAATGGCGCGTGTCTCCAGGGTGTTGTTCAATGCGCGCGGATCGATGAAATCATACTCGATCGCGTAGCCCGGCCGCAGCATCGCTGCTCGTTCCAGACCCGGAATGGTCTTGAGCAGGTCGCGCTGAACATCCTCCGGCAACGAGGTCGAGATACCGTTGGGATAGACGGTGTCGTCGTCGAGACCTTCCGGCTCGAGAAAGATCTGATGGCCGTCGCGGTCGCCGAAGCGGCCGACCTTGTCCTCGATCGAGGGACAATAGCGCGGACCGCGCCCCTCGATCTGCCCCGAGAACATCGGCGCGCGATGGAGATTGGCGCGGATCAGGTCGTGACCGGCCATGGTCGTGCGGGTGATGCCGCATGAAATCTGCGGATTGGTGATCTTCTCGGTCAGCGCCGAGAACGGCTCGGGCAATTCGTCGCCGGGCTGCATCTCCAGCGCCGCCCAGTCGATCGTGCGACCATCGAGGCGGGGAGGGGTGCCGGTCTTGAGCCGGCCCAGCGGAAAGCCATGGCGCTCCAGCGTCGCGGAGAGGCCGAGTGACGGCGCCTCCCCGACGCGCCCCGCCGGAATCTTGGTTTCCCCGATATGAATCAGACCGCGCAAAAACGTCCCGGTCGTCAACACGACCGTTCCGGCAGCGAATCGACGTCCATCGGCGAGCAGAACTGCCGAGACACGCCCGTTCTGAACCTCGATATCGAACGCGTCACCGGCAATGACATCGAGATTCGGCTGCTCCGCCAGCAGATCCTGCACCGCCAATCGGTAGAGCTTGCGGTCGGCCTGAGCCCGGGGACCGCGTACCGCCGGCCCCTTGCGGCGGTTAAGCATGCGGAACTGGATACCGCCGCGATCGGCAGCGCGCCCCATGATGCCGTCGAGCGCGTCGATCTCGCGCACGAGATGCCCTTTGCCGAGCCCGCCGATCGCCGGGTTGCAGGACATCACGCCGATCGTTTCGGGCTTGTGCGTCACCAGCGCGGTCCGCGCGCCGAACCGCGCCGCGGCCGCAGCGGCTTCCGTCCCGGCATGGCCGCCGCCGACGACGATGACATCGTAGGTTTGCGCGAGGGATGACATGGGTTTTCGCTAGCGAAGCAAAGGGTACCGGTCAATCGCCGATTGTACCACCGGACCCAGGACGGCCCTCACTTGCCGATGCAGAACCCGGCAAAGAGATGATCCAGCACATCCTCGACGCCAATGCGTCCCACCAGCCGCTCCAGCGCCATCACCGCAAGGCGGATATCCTCGGCCAGCAATTCGCTCGGTGCACCCACGGATTTGGTCGCGCGCTCCAGCGCGGCGATGGCGTCGGCGACTGCGATGCGGTGGCGCTCCCGCGTCAACAACGCGGGCTCACCTTGCCCGAGCCCGCGCAGATACTCCCCGATGGCCGCAAGAAGCTCCGGCAGCCCTTCGCCATTCTTCACCGAAATGGCGCGCTCGCCAGGCAGAACGGTTCCGCCAAGATCGGCCTTCGTCGCGACAGGGATCTGCGGAACCTCTTCCGCCGTCCGGTACGGCTCCGAATCGATCCCGCGCAGGCTGAGGACGAGGTCGGCGCGCTCCAGCAGCGCGCGAGCGCGCCTGACACCCTCCACCTCGATCGGATCGAGGCTCTCCCGCAGACCGGCCGTGTCGATCAGGATGACCGGCAAGCCATCGAGGTCGAGCCTGACCTCGAGCGCATCCCGCGTCGTTCCGGCAACGGGCGAGACGATGGCCACATCGCGACGCGCCAGCGCATTCAGCAGGCTCGACTTGCCGGCATTGGGTGGGCCCGCCAGGACGACGACGAAGCCTTCGCGCACGCGCTCGCCCATCGCGAAACTGCCGAGTGCCCTGCGCAGTGATCCCAGGACGCTAGCTGCGATCCGCATGGCCTCGTCATGCAGGGGCCCCTCGACATCGCCTTCATCGGAGAAGTCGATCTCGGCGGCTAGGAGCGTCATGGCTTCCAGCAGTTGCGTGTGCCATTGCCCCGCCAGAACGCCGAGCGCGCCGTCCATCTGGCGCAAGGCCTGCCGCCGCTGCCATTCCGTTTCCGAATCGATCAGATCGGCGAGACCCTCCACCGCCGCCAGATCGAGCTTGCCGGCCTCGAAGGCGCGACGGGTGAATTCGCCGGCTTCCGCCAGCCGCAAACCCGGTAGTGCCGTGAGATGTCGCAGTAGTGCCGCAAGCACCGCACGCGAGCCATGTATATGAAATTCAACGATATCTTCGCCGGTAAAGCTGGTAGGGCCAGGGAAGAACAGAACGAGTCCCCGGTCGATCACCTGGCCCTCGGCATCGCGCAGAACCCGCAAGGTCGCCAGCCTCGGCTGCGGTATGATTCCGGCCGTCGTTTCGAGAGCGAATCGAACACGTGGCCCCGATACGCGCAGCACGGCGACACCGGCCCGACCGGGTGCCGAGGACAGCGCGACAATGGTAGATTGCGGGTCGTGACCGCTCATGGCGCCCACCCCGCGCCAGGAAGGACTGCCGCATGAACCGCCTCTCCGGCGCTGCCAGCCCCTATCTGCTCCAGCATCGCGACAACCCCGTCGAGTGGTGGGAATGGAGCCCGGAGGCCTTCGCCGAAGCCCGGCGCAGCAACCGCCCCGTGCTGCTCTCGATCGGCTATGCCGCCTGCCATTGGTGCCATGTCATGGCGCATGAGAGCTTCGAGAATGCGGCGACCGCCGCCGTCATGAACGAGCTCTTCGTGAACATCAAGGTCGATCGCGAGGAGCGCCCGGACATCGACCATGTCTACATGACCGCGCTGCACAGCCTCGGCGAACACGGCGGCTGGCCACTGACCATGTTCCTGACGCCGGATGGCGACGCCTTTTGGGGTGGCACCTATTTCCCGCCGGAGCCCCGCCACGGCCGGCCGTCCTTCACGGCCGTGCTGCGACAGCTTTCCGCAATCTTCCAGCGCGAGCCGGAGCGAATCGCGAGCAATGCCGCGGCGATCCGTGAAGCGTTGCAGCGGGCCGAAACCGTGACGCTCGCCGCTATCGGGGAGCCGGATCTCGACCATCTCGCCGCGCAGATCGCGAGCGCTTTCGACCCGATCGATGGCGGCTTCAAGGGTGCGCCGAAATTCCCGAATGCCGGACTGGTCGAATCACTCTGGCGCGCGGGAACCCGGCAGCCGGCTTCCGAAGCCGCCTTGCAGGCGGGCGTTCTGACGCTGGATCGGATGGCCCGTGGCGGCATCCGCGATCATCTCGGCGGTGGCTTCGCCCGCTATGCCGTCGATGGGCGCTGGCTCGTGCCCCATTTCGAGAAGATGCTCTACGACAACGCGCAGCTCCTGCCGCTCTATGCCCTCGAGGCGAAGCGCAGCGGAAGCACGCTGGCGCGGGATGCGGCGGCCGGAATCGTCAACTGGCTCGAGCGCGAGATGCTTCTGCCGGAAGGCGCCTTCGCCGCCAGCCTCGATGCCGATTCCGAAGGCGTCGAAGGCAAGTTCTATGTCTGGTCCCTGGCCGAGATCACCGCGCTTCTCGGGCCGGACGATGCCGCGTTGTTCGCCCGGCATTACAATGTCACCGCCCATGGCAATTGGGAGGAAACCAACATCCTCAACCGGCTCGATACGCCGGACCCTGATGCCAAAACCGCGCTACGCCTCACCGCAATGAAGGAGCGGCTGCTCGCGGAGCGGGCTCTGCGCATACCTCCGGCGCGGGACGACAAGATCCTCGCCGATTGGAACGGGTTGATGATCGCCGCGCTCGCCCGCGCTTCCGGCTTGCTGGATCAGCCGCATTGGCTTGACCTCGCCAGAAGCGCTTACCGTTTCGTGGCCGAATCGATGGCGGATGGCGATGGCCTCGCCCATTCCTACCGCCTCGGACGGCTGATCAGGCCCGGCTTCGCCCTGGATCACGCCGCCATGATCGATGCAGCCCTTGCTTTGCACGATTCGATGCTGGAGCAGCACTACCTCGAAGACGCGCGGCGCTGGTCACGGCATCTCGATCGGCACTACCGGGATGCAGACACCGGCCTCCTCGGAATGACTCGGCCTGAATCGGGAGAGCTGCCAGTCCTACCGAGGCCGACTCACGACGACGCGGTACCCAATGCGCTCGGTGTCCATGCCGCCAATCTCGTGCGGCTCGCGGCCAAGACCGGCGCTCCGACGGACAGGGAGCAAGCCCAGGCCTTGATGAAAGCGGCCTTGCAGGCCGCCGGCCGCGCACCGATGGCTCATGGCTCGGTCCTCAACGCCTACGACCTAGCGCGCAACGGCGTCGAGATCGTCCTCGCCGGGCCCGACCGCGCAGCCTTCCATGCCGCGGCGCGCAGCCTGCCCTACACGACGACGATCCTGGTCGATTGCCCGGATGGCGAGGCCTTGCTGCCGGATCATCCGGCTTCCGCCATGCTGCGACAGGCCGGGCGTGGCGCTGCCTTCATCTGCTTCGAGGGCCGTTGCCTGCCGCCCGTCACGGATCCGAATCGATTGGCCGAAGCCATCGCCGCCGGCCGATAGCTCCTGCGGAGTCCAATGGCGGCCAAACGAAAACGCCGCCGCTCCTCGCAGAGCGGCGGCGTCGGATCGAACGGGTCTGAGTGGCCGGAACCAGCCGGTCAGGTGTTCATGGAATCGAAGAATTCCGAGTTCTGCTTGGTCTGGCGCAGCTTGTCCAACAGGAACTCGATCGCGTCCTGCGGGCCCATCGGGTTGAGGATGCGGCGCAGCACATAGGTCTTCTGCAGGTCCGAACGCGGCGTGATGAGCTCTTCCTTGCGGGTGCCGGACTTGATGATGTCGATCGCCGGGAAGATGCGCTTGTCGGCCACCTTGCGGTCGAGAATGATTTCCGAGTTGCCGGTGCCCTTGAACTCTTCGAAGATCACCTCGTCCATGCGCGATCCCGTATCGATCAGCGCGGTGGCCACGATGGTCAGCGAGCCGCCTTCCTCGATGTTGCGGGCCGCGCCGAAGAAGCGCTTCGGGCGCTGCAGCGCATTGGCGTCGACACCGCCGGTCAGCACCTTGCCGGAGGACGGAACGACGGTGTTGTAGGCGCGGCCGAGACGCGTGATCGAATCCAGCAGGATCACCACGTCACGGCCATGCTCGACCAGGCGCTTGGCCTTCTCGATCACCATTTCCGCAACCTGGACGTGGCGCGACGCCGGCTCGTCGAAGGTCGAGGACACGACCTCGCCCTTCACCGAACGCTGCATGTCCGTGACCTCCTCCGGCCGCTCGTCGATCAGCAGCACGATCAGATAGCACTCGGGATGATTGGTCGTGATCGACTGCGCGATGTTCTGCAGCAGCACGGTCTTGCCGGTGCGCGGCGGCGCCACGATCAGGGCGCGCTGGCCCTTGCCGATCGGCGCCACGATGTCGATGACGCGCGGCGAGAAATCCTTCTTGGTCGGATCCTGCACCTCGAGCTTGAGCCGCTGATCCGGATAGAGCGGCGTCAGGTTGTCGAAGTGGATCTTGTGCTTGATCTTCTCCGGGTCTTCGAAATTGACCGTATTGACCTTGAGCAGGGCGAAATAGCGTTCGCCATCCTTCGGCCCGCGGATCGGCCCCTCGACCGTATCGCCGGTGCGCAGGCCGAACTTCCGAATCTGCGAAGGCGAGACATAGATGTCGTCCGGGCCGGGCAGGTAGTTCGAATCGGGCGAACGCAGGAAGCCGAAGCCGTCCTGCAACACCTCGACGACGCCCTCGCCCAGGATTTCCGTCTCACGCGCGGCGAGCTGCTTGAGGATGGCGAACATCAGCTCCTGCTTGCGCATGGTGCTGGCGTTCTCGACCTCCACCTCCTCGGCAAAGGTCAGCAGTTCGGTCGGAGACTTGCTCTTGAGCTCTTGGAGCTTGATTTCCCGCATGGGGCACCCGGATCTAACGCCCCGCTAAGGCGGGGTGGGGATGGTACTGGAGTGATCGACTTGGGTTCGAACCGAACCTGCGCGGGGGGATTGTGCGCCATGAGCTGCTGCGGGGCAGCGGGCTCACGTACAGTCGACAACAGGGAGGACGCTGGAGAAGCGTGGCATTCTGATAACGGGAAATGTCGCTGGGCTCAAGCGGGAAACGACGGCTCCCGTCAGAACGGCTTCACGATGACGAGAATGACGATGAAGACCATGAGCAACGCCGGCACTTCGTTGAGAATGCGATAGTAGCGCGCCGACTTGGTGTTTCGGTCCGCAGCGAAGTCCTTCACCCGCCGGGACAGGACGCCATGGATCCCGGAGAGAAGGATGACGAGCAGGAACTTGGCGTGGAGCCAGCCGCCTTTGAAGGCGAAAGCGTACCAGGCGAGGTAGAGCCCGAGCACCCAGGTCGCGATCATCGCCGGATTGATGATGCCCTTGAGCAGCCGTCGCTCCATGACCTTGAAGGTCTCGGACTGGATCGAGCCGATCTGCGCTTCGGCGTGATAGACCATCAATCGCGGCAGATAGAGCATTCCGGCCATCCAGGAGATGACCGCCATGACGTGGAAAGCCTTGATCCATTCATACATGGCTTGAGCCTTTCAGCCGCGCACTGCCCTGAGCAGACGTTCGACATGGGAAATCGGCGTGTCCGGCAGGATGCCGTGGCCGAGATTGAACACGAAGGGAGCCGAACCGAAAGCGGCCAGGATCGCCTCCGTCTCCCGCTCTAGCTCTGGCCCGCCAGCGCGAAGGATCTGCGGATCGAGGTGCCCCTGCACCGGCACGAGCGACTGGATCTCGTCACGCACGAAATCCCGGTCGATCGCGCTTTCGAGGCCGACGGCATCGACGCCGGTTCCCCGGACATAATCCGGAATCAGCCGGCCGGCCCCTCGGGGGAAACCGATAATGCGGACCTGCGAATGCACCGCCCGAACCCCGTCGACGATCCGTTTCGTCGGCGCGACGCACCAGCGCTGGAAATCCTCGGGAGCGAGCACGCCGGCCCAGCTATCGAAAATCTGCACCGCGTCGACCCCGGCGGCGATCTGGGCGTTGAGATAGGTGATCGATGCCGCGACAATCCGGTCGATGATCTCCTGGAACAACGCCGGGTTCCTGCCAAAGAGCGCGCGCGCCGGCCCCTGGTCCGGCGTACCGCGGCCGGCGACCATATAGGTCGCCACCGTCCAGGGCGCGCCACAGAAGCCGATGAAGCCGGTCTGCCTGGGCAGGGTACCGCGGACGCGCTGCACGGTCTCGATGATCGGCGTGAGCTTGCCGTCATCCGCCAACTCATCGATGGCTGCGAGCCTCTCCTGCGTATCGACGGGTTCGAGACGCGGCCCCTCGCCCTCCGCGAACCAGAGCTTCTGGCCCAGCGCCTGAGGCACCACGAGAATGTCGGAAAAGAGGATGGCCGCGTCGAAACCAAATCGGCGAATCGGCTGGAGCGTCACCTCGGCGGCCAGCTCAGGATTGTAGCACAGCGACAGGAAGCTGCCGGCACGCGCCCGAACCTCGCGGTACTCCGGCAGAAAACGCCCGGCTTGCCGCATCAACCAGATTGGCGGCTTCGACAGAACCTCGCCTGAAAGTGCCCGCAGGATAGCAGGTGTCTCGGTCGTCACAGAGCCTGCCGGGCGATCCATCTCACATCCTCTATTAAAACAAAGAGATTCTTAGAAAGACTCTTTTTCTTTGACTCTTGGGCAGGGGAGATAGCCCGCCGCAATTCTGTCCACAACCGTTCCACAGGCGGTGGGACAGCAGGTCGCGGTCGGTTCACTCGGACCAAAGCCGTTAAGGCTTTCTTAACGAATGGAATCCGGCGGTTCACTCCGACCCGTCGGAATGATTCACGTGAAACACTTTCTTTACCATGCACAGCCGCCGGCCTGTTGATCGTTGGGCCGAGTTGTACAGGGGCAGCGCCCGGGCCCGTCGCTTGCGAGTCTTATCCACATCACTCCCGATGCCATGGGATAACCCATCGGCTCTCCGGATCGGCGAGGCCGATTTGCCAAAGCCGTATCTCGCGTTAGAGGTGAAACGAGCTTCACCGCGAGGGCTGCCGTGGTTCGCAATTACTTCCACCTTCATCTCGTCTCCGACGCGACCGGCGAGACGCTGATCGCGGTCAGCCGCGCCGCGGCCGCGCAATATGAAACCGTCTCGGCGATCGAGCATGTCTATCCGCTGGTGCGTTCAGAAGCGCAGCTCGCCCGCGTCCTTGCCGAGATCGAATCCTCGCCCGGCGTGGTGCTCTACACCCTGGTCGAGCCGGAGTGGCAGGAGAAGCTGGAGAATTTCTGCCGGGAGCTCGGCTGTCCCTGCCTGTCGGTTCTCCAGCCGGTGCTGTCCTTGTTCCAGTCCTATCTGGGCCAGACCTCGGCGACGAAACCGGGCGCGCAACACGTGCTCAACACCGAATATTTCCGCCGCATCGACGCGATGAACTACACGCTGTTGCACGATGACGGCCAGATGGGCGGGGACCTCGAGAGCGCCGACGTGATCCTTGTCGGCATCAGCCGCACCTCGAAGACGCCCACGAGCATCTACCTCGCCAATCGCGGCATCAAGACCGCGAACATCCCCCTCGTGCCGAACGTGCCCCTGCCGGTCGAGCTGGACGGGGCGCGGAAACCCTTGATCGTCGGGCTCGTCGCGAGCCCCGACCGCATCGTGCAGATCCGGCAGAACCGCCTGCTCTCGCTGCGCGCCGATGACGAGACGCCCTATGTCGACCCGGCGGCGGTTGCCGACGAGGTCGCCCAGTCGCGCCGCCTCTGCGCCCGCAAGGGCTGGCCGGTGATCGACGTGACGCGCCGCTCGATCGAGGAGACGGCCGCCTCGATCCTCGATCTGCTGCGCGACCACCGTATGAAGTTCATCGCGACATGACGCGGCTGTGGCTATCGCCGGCGCCACTTATCCTCGCCTCGGGCAGCGTCACCCGCCGCGACATGCTGGTCGCCGCCGGGCTTCCGGTCGAGACCGTCAAGCCGGGTATCGACGAGCGTGCCGTCGAAAAACCGCTGGCCGCGCAAGGGGTGACGGCGGACCGGATTGCCGCGGCTCTGGCGGAAGCCAAGGCGCTCTCCGTCTCGCAGGAACGGACCGGCCGGATCGTGCTCGCCGCCGACCAGACCCTGACCTGCGAGGGCGTGGCCTTCCACAAACCGGAGGACGCGACGTCGGGAAGCAGCCAGATCGCGTCTCTCGCAGGGCGGAGGCATGAGCTGCATTCCGCCTTCGCGCTGGCGCGGGACGGGGAGGTCCTGGCGCGTGGCTGCGAAACTGCACGGCTGACGATGCGGCCGTTCGATTCCGCTTTCATCGCTCGCTATGTCGAAGCCGCCGGCCCGGCCATCCTCTCCAGCGTCGGCGGCTATCAGCTCGAAGGGCTCGGCGCGCAGCTCTTCGAGCGGATCGAGGGCGATCACTTCACTATCCTCGGCTTGCCGCTGCTGCCCGTCCTCTCGGCCCTGCGCGATCTCGGCCATCTCGCCCGCTAACTGGATTTTGCGATGTCTCCTCAGTGCTTCGTCATCGGCCACCCCATCGCGCATTCGCGCTCGCCGCTGATCCATCGCGAATGGCTCAGGCAATACGGGATCGCCGGCTCCTATGAACGCATCGACGTGGCGCCGGTCGATCTGCCGGCCTTCGTCGCGAGGCTGCGAGACGGCGAGTTCGCCGGCGGCAATGTCACGGCACCGCTCAAGGAAGCGATGATGGCGCTGGTCGACGAGGTCAGCGAGGCTGGCCGGGTGGTTGGAGCCGTCAACACGCTCTGGCGCGATGGCGGCCGGATCATCGCGGATAACACCGACGTGTCCGGCTTCCTCGCTCATCTCGACGCGACCGTCCCCCATTGGGAGAGCCGGGTGAACACGATCCTCGTTCTCGGTGCCGGCGGCGCTGCGCGTGGCGTCGCCTTCGGTCTCCAGTCGCGCGGGATCGGCCGCATCCTGATCGCCAATCGAAGCCGCGCCCGCGCCGACGAGCTCGCCGCAGCTTTCGGAGCGCCGCTGGAGGTGATCGATTGGGAGCGTCGGAGCGAGGCCGTCGGGCAGGTCGATCTCATCGTCAACACGACGCCGCTTGGCCTGCAGGGCAAGCCGCCGCTGGAGATGGACCTCTCGGCTCTGCGGCCGGGCACCATCGTCGACGACATCAACTACGTCCCGCTGAAGACGGCGCTGCTCGCCGAGGCGGAACGGCGCGGCGGTGTCATCGTCGACGGCCTCGGCATGTTGCTGCACCAGGCGACCCCGGGCTTCGCCCGCTGGTTCGGCGTCTCGCCGCAGGTGACGCCGACACTACGCGGCCTGATCGAAGCCGATATCCTGAAGGCCTGATTCGCGGGACGTGGACATGACCTTCGTACTGGGGCTGACGGGCTCGATCGGAATGGGCAAATCGACGACCGCCGGGCTCTTCGTGAAGCAGGGCGTGCCACTGCATGATGCCGATGCCGCTGTGCACCGCCTGCATCGCGGCCGGGCCGTGGCGCCGATCGCGGCAGCCTTTCCCGGCACGGTCGTCGATGGCGTGGTCGATCGCGCCAGGCTCGGGGCGGCGGTACTGGGCAAGCCCGAGGCGCTCAAGCAGCTCGAAGCGATCATCCATCCGCTCGTGCGCGAGGAGGAGGAGGCGTTCCTTGCACGGTGTCGTGCAGAGGGCGCCGGCCTCGCGGTCATCGATGTGCCGCTCCTGCTCGAGACGGGCGGCGAGGGGCGCTGTGACGCCGTGCTCGTTGTGACCGCCCCGGCCGAGGTTCAGCGCGAGCGCGTGCTGTCGCGCCCCGGCATGACGGCGGAGAAGTTCGCCGCGATCCTGTCACGCCAGATGCCGGATGCGGAGAAGCGTCGCCATGCCCATTTCCTTGTGGACACCTCGCGCGGTCTGATGGCGGCCGAACGGCAAGTCCGCTCTATCCTGACGGCATTGGCCGCGCGCCCCGGACGTAGGGGCGGCCCAGAGCTCCGGAACAAGGTCCCGACCGATGCGTGAGATCGTCCTGGACACCGAAACCACCGGCGTCGAGCCCCATAACGGCGACCGCATCGTCGAGATCGGCTGCGTCGAGCTGATCAACCACTGCCCGAGCGGGCGCAACTACCACGTCTACATCAATCCCGAACGCTCGATGCCGGTCGAGGCCTTCAACGTCCACGGGCTCTCGGAGCAGTTCCTCTCCGACAAGCAGGTCTTCGCCGAGATCGCCCAGGAGTTCCTGGACTTCATCGCCGATGCCCGGTTGGTGATCCATAACGCCGCCTTCGACGTCGGCTTCATCAACATGGAGTTCAAGCGCCTCGGCCTGCCGCCGATCGAGCCGGCCCGCGTGGTCGATTCGCTGTCGATGGCGCGCCGCAAGCATCCCGGCGCCTCCAACAGCCTCGACGCGCTCTGCTCGCGCTATGGCATCGACAACAGCCGCCGCACCAAGCACGGCGCGTTGCTCGACTCCGAGATTCTGGCCGAGGTCTATATCGAGCTGATCGGCGGCAAGCAGGCCTCGCTCGGCCTTGGCGTCGAGGCGGCGGCGGGGCGGCCTGGCCTCGCCGCGCCCGTGCTGGAGAAGCCGCAGCGCCAGCGCCCGCTGGCACCGCGTCTCGACGAGGCCGCCATCAAGGCGCATGAGGCCTTCATCCTCAGCTCGCTGAAGGCCCCGCTCTGGAAGGGCTATCTCGGCATCACCGACGAGGCGGCTCAGTAAGCCCTGGGCGTCATTCTCGGGCGGAGCGAAGCGCAGACCCGAGAATCTCGAGACCAGAAAGCTCCGAGACTCCGTCGGCAAGAGATGCTCGGGTCAAGCCCGAGCATGACGCCTGGCTACGAGATGGGAGCTTACGAAGCCCGCCGGCGCGACATCATGTTGAGCGCCTCGACCAGCGCCGAGAAGGCCATCGCCGCGTAGACATAGCCCTTCGGCACATGGACGCCGAAACCTTCCGCGATCAGCATGCCGCCGATCATCAGCAGGAAGCCGAGCGCCAGCATCACGATGGTCGGGTTCCTCTCGATGAAGCGCGCCAGCGGATCGGCGGCGAGCAGCATCGTCAGCACCGCGACGATCACCGCGATCACCATCACCGGGACATGCTCGGTCATGCCGACCGCGGTGATGATCGAGTCGATCGAGAAGACGAGGTCGAGCAGCAGGATCTGGACGATCACCCCGCCGAAGGTGACGCCGGCCGCGCGGCCGCCATCGAACATGTCCGGGCCCGGATCGGGATCGACCTTGTGATGGATCTCCTTCGTCGCCTTCCAGACCAGGAAGAGGCCACCGGCGATCAGGATGAGGTCGCGCCAGGAGAAGGGCTGGCCGAGGACCGTGAAGAGCGGGGCGGTGAGCTTGACGATGATCGCAACCGTGCTGAGCAGTGCGAGCCGCAGGATGAGCGCAAGCCCGATGCCGATCTTGCGGCCTTTCGAGCGCTGATGCTCCGGCAGCTTGTTGGTCAGGATCGAGATGAAGATCAGGTTGTCGATGCCGAGCACGACCTCCATGGCGATCAATGCTCCGAGCGCGGCCCAAACGGCGGGGTCGGAAGCAAGCGTCATAAGGGCGTCCATCGGGTCTCCATCGGATAAGGAAAAGGCGGGCGTCCCGATTGGGGCGTCCGCCAGATGCGCATCCGACATGGCGAGGGGCCAGACCCTTCGCAAGGGCAACAATCATCCGCAACAAACGAAAAAGGGCCCGCGAGGGGCCCTTTCTGTTGGCGTGGGGAGTACCGGCGCTCAGGAATTGGCGGCGCTGGGCTGACCCTGCACCTGCTGCTGATAGAGCGCCGCGAAATCGATCGGCGGCACGTAGAAGGCCGGGAAGCCGCCATTCTGCACCGCTTCGGCGATGATCTGGCGCGCGAAGGGGAAGAGCAGGCGCGCGCAGTCGATCACCAGCACGGGGTGGATGTGCTCCTCGGGGATGTTCTGCAGCCGGAAGACGCCGGCATAGCTCAGGTCGAAGGCGAACAGCGTCTCGCCGTTGAGCTCGGCCTTGCCCTCGAGCTTCAGCACGGTCTCGTAATCGATCCCGCCGATATTGCTCGTGCCGACATTGACCTGCAGCGACATCTGCGGGCCCGCCTGGGCGTCCTGCTGGGCGAGCGCGCGCGGCGCCTTCGGGTTCTCGAAGGAGAAATCCTTGGTGTACTGGATCAGGGCATTGAGGCTCGGAGCCGTATCAGCGGCGCCGGCGCCGTTGCCGTTGGGAAGTTCGTTGGCCATCGGTCCCATCTTGTTCTGGCAGGCTGTCTCGGGAAATCCCGCGCCTCCTTGGGCATTCGAGATTGCGCTCCGCCTCCGGGGCGACGCGCGCGTCGGCTATCATGGACACGAGAACGGCACAAGAAGTCGCCTTCACAAGCCGGGGGGTGGATGTTACGAGCCTGTCTCACCATATCACTGTGGTGACGGCCCGCCGCCGGCGATCTGGCAGCGGTTAGAACCATGACAATACGGGGAGCCGCGGGTCAGCCTTCAATGCAAAATTCCTTCGACATAACGACTCTGGTCTTCTTGGCTCTGGCCGTTTTCGTCGCCTGGAAGCTGCGCTCTGTCCTCGGTCAGAAGACCGGCAACGAGCAGCCGCCGAAGGATCCCTTCATTCGTCGCGAGGCGCCGCCGGTGCGGCCGGACCAGGCGCAATCGTCCGACAAGCGCGACAATGTCATCCGTCTGCCGGGCGCGGCCAACGACCCCGCCGCGGTTCCGGTCCCGGCGGCCGAGCGCTGGAAGGACATCGCCCCGCCGGATTCGCCGATCGGTCAGGGCATCGACGCGATCATCCGGCAAGAGCCGGATTTCGATCCGCGCGCCTTCGTCGAAGGTGCCAAATCCGCCTATGAGACCATCGTCACGGCCTTCGCCCGCGGCGATCGCAAGATGCTGAAGGGCTTGCTGGCGAAGGAGGTCTATGACGGCTTCGAGCAGGCCATCACCGAGCGCGAGAAGCGCAACGAGAAAGCGGAATCCAACTTCGTCTCAATCGACAAGGCCGATCTGACCGCGGTCGAGGTCAAGGGCAAGGCGGCCCAGGTGACGATCGCCTTCGTCTCGCAGCTCATCAGCGCGACGCGCGACGCGCAAGGCGCCGTCGTCGACGGCAGCGCCGATCAGGTTTCGGAGGTCAACGACATCTGGACCTTCTCGCGCCAGCTTGGCAGCAGGGACCCCAACTGGCTTCTCGTCGCCACCGAAGCCGGCGCGTGATCCGTGGCGCCGCGGCCGCGCTCGCGCTGCTGGCGGCCTCTTCTCTTCCTGTCATGACGGCTCTGGCTTCGCCTTTTCCTCTTCCGGACGGCGCCCGCGCCGAACCGCTGTCGCCGGGCGAGATCGCCGGCTGGCGGCAGGACGATCAGGCCAGGGCTTTTGCCATCTTCGCACAGGGCTGCATGGCGGACCCGCCATTGCGCCAGGCGGTGCCCTTGCCGGATGGGCTGGATGCCGCTTGCGAGAAGGCGAAGGCGCTGGCTGCGGCCGGTCCCGTCAGCGCCGAGCAGGCGCGCGATTTCTTCGAGCGGAATTTCAGCTTCTGTCGCATCCGCCCGGCCGATGCGGAAACCGGCTTCATGACCGGGTATTTCGAGCCGGAATTCGAGGGCGCGCTGACGCGTTCCGACGCGTTCCCGACCCCGCTCTATGACCGCCCGAAGGATCTGGTGACGCGCCAGCCCGGCGACGACTGGCCCGGCCTCGACAAGGCTCTCTCGGCCGCCCGCCGCACCGGTGACGGCCTCGAACCCTTCCCCGACCGCACCGCGATCGAGACCGGCGCACTCGACGGGCAAGGACTCGAAATCCTCTGGCTGCGCGATCCCGTCGATCGCTTCGTGCTGCAGGTTCAGGGCTCCGGCCGCGTGCGCCTGCCCGACGGCTCAGTGACGCGGCTCACCTATTCCGGTCGCAACGGCCTGCCCTATACCTCGCTCGGCCGCGTGCTCAGCCAGCGTGAGAATATCCCGCCAGAGCAGATGACCATGGACCGTCTCGTCGCCCGGCTGAAGGCCGATGCCGGCTTCGCGCGCGACCTCATCCGCCTCAACCGCTCCTTCGTCTTCTTCACCCGCCGCGACGACCTGCCGGCGGAGGCCGGGCCGATCGGCGGCGCCGGGCTGCCGCTGACGCCGCTGCGCAGCATCGCCATCGATCGCAATATCTGGCCCTATGGCCTGCCGGTCTGGATCGATGCGACCATTCCCGATGGCGAGGGAGGCGACGCGCATCTCGCCCGGCTGGTGGTCGCGCAGGACACCGGCTCCGCCATCCTTGGTGCGGCCCGCATGGATCTCTTCGTCGGTTCCGGCGCTGCCGCTGGACACCGCGCCGGGCTGATCCGGCATCCCGTTTCCTTCACTGTGCTCTGGCCGCGCTGAGATGCGGTCGCGCCGGGGCAAGACGCTGACCGAGGCCGATATCGCGCTCTGGCGACAGGTGGCGCGCTCGGTCAAACCGCTGCCGGGTCGTGCGCCCGTGGAGCCCGAGTCCGCTCCGCCGCCCGCAGCGCCCGCGTCGACGGAGACCTCCGTTCTTATCGTTGCAAGCATGTCCGCGGCGAAGACGGCCCCGCCGGCCGCTCCGCCGCTCGCACCGATCGAGCGCCGCCTGCGCACGCAGCTTCGGCGCGGCCAGCAAACCGTCGAGGCCTCGATCGACCTGCACGGCATGCGCCAAGGCGAGGCGCATCTGGCGCTCTGCGCCTTCCTGCGGCGCGAACAGGCGCGCGGCACGCGCATCTGCCTCGTCGTGACCGGCAAGGGCGGCCCGGCTCCGGCCTTGTTCGGCGAGGAGCGCGGCGTCCTGCGCCGGATGGTGCCGCATTGGTTGCGGCTCGCGGAGCTGCGCCCGCTGGTGCTGGGCTTCGAGGAGGCCGAGCAGCGCCATGGCGGCTCGGGCGCGCTCTATGTACGCCTGCGGCGGCTCAGGGAGTTCGGGCCGTGACGCCCTTCGGCCGGCGCGTACGTGAGCTGAGGCAGCAGCGCGGCCTCACGCTCGCCCAGATGGCCGAGGGGCTCGGCGTGACGCCGGCCTATCTCTCGGCGCTGGAACACGGCAAGCGCGGCCGGCCGACCTTCACCCTGATCCAGGGCGCCATCCACCTCCTCGGCATCATCTGGGACGAGGCGGACGAGCTCGTGCGCCTCGCCGACCTCTCCCATCCGCGCGTCACCGTCGACACGGCGGGGCTCGATGCGGAAGCGACGCTCTTCGCCAATCGTCTCGCCCGCGAGATCGGCGGGCTCGATGCCGAGGATCTGCGCCGCATGGCCGGTATCCTCGACGAGGTCGCAGCGCGGCGCGATGCGGGCCATTGAAGCTCTCCCGGATGTCCCCGGCTTGACCCGCTGCCGGGCTGATGCGACACGGCGCCACCAACCTTTCGGCCTTTCCGGCCGACCCTAACCCGGACCCGACCGCTCATGACCAGCACCCGCACGGACGTCCTCGCCCTCGGCAACGCCATCGTCGATGTCCTCGCCTCGGCCGAGGAGGATTTCCTGATCGCGCAGAAGCTGACCAAAGGCGCGATGATGCTGATCGACGAGCCGCGCGCGGAATCGCTCTATGCGGCAATGGGTCCGGCGCGCGTCATCTCCGGCGGTTCGGCGGCGAACACCATTGCGGGCCTCGCTTCCTTCGGCGGCAAGGGCGCCTTCATCGGCAAGGTCAAGGCCGATGAGCTCGGCAAGCTCTACCGGCACGACCTGACTTCGCTCGGCGTCTCGTTTGGCACCGCCGACGCGGCGGACGGCCCGGCCACGGCCCGCTCCTTCATCATCGTGACGCCGGATGGCGAGCGCACGATGAACACCTATCTCGGCGCCTGCCAGGGTCTCTCGGTCGCCGATGTCGATGCAGCCGCCGTGGAGAGCGCCGACATCGTCTATCTCGAAGGCTATCTCTGGGATCCGCCGGCGGCGAAGGAGGCCTTCCGCAAGGCCTCGGAGATCGCGCATAAGGGTGACGGGCGCGTCGCCATCACCCTCTCCGATTCCTTCTGCGTCGACCGCTATCGCGACGAGTTCCTCGGCCTCGTCCGCAACCGCATGGTCGATCTCGTCTTCGCCAATGAGCACGAGCTGAAGAGCCTCTACCAGACCGCGGATTTCGACACGGCCCTGTCCTGGCTGCGTTCCGAGAACATTCTCGCCGTCGTGACCCGCTCGGAGAAGGGTGCGCTGGCGGTGACGCCGGACGGCATCGTCGAGGAGCCGGTCTTCCCGGTCGAGCGCGTTGTCGATGCGACCGGTGCCGGCGATCTCTTCGCCGCCGGCTTCCTCTATGGCTTGACCTCGAATCGCGAGACGCGCGATTGCCTGCGTCTCGGCGCGCTGGCCGCGGCCGAGATCATCTCGCATGTCGGCGCCCGGCCGGATGTCAGCCTGAAGACGCTGGCCGGGAACGAAGGGCTGCTGTGAGTTCTCCTTCTCCCCTCGGGGGAGAAGGTGTCTGCGGAGCAGACGGATGAGGGAAGGGTCGCGTCAGCGGCCCTTTCTTGTTTTCGGCAGGTGCGCCCTCATCCCTCAGCGCCGCACGCTGCCACCTGTTCCCCCGGAGGGGAGAAGGAAGCGCGGCCTCTTCAATACAGCGTCGCCTTGACCCGCGCCGGCAGCGCCGCGTCATAGGCCGCGCCGTCGAAGGTTTCGACCGCGGCATTGCGCGCGGTGATGTCGCGCAGGATCGTGCCGGGCGAGGGCAGGGTCCGCTTGTCGACCTGCCGCTCCGGGTTCCAGAGCTCGGCCCGCACCACCGCGCGCGAGCATTGGAAGTAGACCGCCTCGACGTGGACGATCATCACGCTCGCAGGCAGCTTTCCGGCCATCTCGAAGCGAGCGCACAACCCAGGATCGCAGGATAGCTCGGCGCGTCCGTTCACGCGCAATGTCTCCCCATAACCGGGGATCAGGAAGAGCATTCCGATTCGATCGTCGGACAGGATATTCTTCAATGAATCCAGCCGGTTATTGCCTTTTCGGTCGGGAATCAGGAGCGTTTTCGCGTCCCGGACCGTGACAAAGCCCGGCAGATCCCCGCGCGGCGAACAATCCAGGCCCTCCGGACCGACCGTCGCGAGCACGAAAAACGGCGAGGCGGCGATCAGCGCTGCATAATTCTCGTCGACATGATCGATCTCCTTGAATCCCGAAGCCGGCGCGACGGGAGCGGGATAGGCGCGGGCGAGATCGTCGAGCGAAGCGATGCGGTGGTCGGACATGCCGGTCTCCATGGAACGGCATATGTCTAGACTATTAAAGGTGACACCGCCACCGTCATTCCGGGCAAGCGAAGCGCAGATCCGGAATCCATCATAAGGTACCGCACCACTCTACGGTGGATTCCGGATCGTCGCCGCTTCGTGGGTTGTCCGGAATGACGGCGCACCGAAAAGCAAAACGCCCCGCATCCTGCGATGCGGGGCGTCTCGTTTCACGTGAATCGCGTGATGGGTCGGCTTACTCGGCCGCGCCCTGCTTCTCGCGGGACTTCTCGGCCTCGCGCTGCGCCTTGAGCTTCTCCGTGAGGTCCTCGCCAGTCGCCTGGTCGACGACCTTCATCGAGAGGCGGATCTTGCCGCGCTCGTCCTGGCCGAGGAACTTGACCTTGACCTTGTCGCCTTCCTTGACGACGTCCGAGACCTTCTGAACGCGCTGCGGAGCCAGCTCCGAGATGTGGACGAGGCCGTCCTTGGCGCCGAAGAAGTTCACGAAGGCGCCGAACTCCATGATCTTGACGACGGTGCCGTCATAGATCACGCCGACTTCGGCTTCCGAGACGATCGACTTGATCCACTTGATCGCGGCTTCGATCGACTTGCCGTCGGCCGAGGCGATCTTGATGGTGCCGTCGTCCTCGATGTTGACCTTGGCGCCGGTCTTTTCGACGATCTCGCGGATGACCTTGCCGCCGGAGCCGATGACTTCGCGGATCTTGTCGACCGGGATCTTCATCGTCTCGATGCGCGGCGCGAACTCGCCGAGCTGGCTGCGCGAGGCGGAGAGCGCCTTGTTCATCTCGCCGAGGATGTGGTCGCGACCGCCCTTGGCCTGGTCGAGGGCGACCTTCATGATCTCCTCGGTGATGCCGGCGATCTTGATGTCCATCTGCAGCGAGGTGATGCCGTCCGCAGTGCCGGCCACCTTGAAGTCCATGTCGCCGAGATGATCCTCGTCGCCGAGGATGTCGGAGAGCACGGCGAAGCGCTCACCCTCGAGGATGAGGCCCATGGCGATGCCCGCGACCGGCGCCTTCAGCGGCACGCCGGCATCCATCAGCGCCAGCGAGGTACCGCAGACGGTGGCCATCGAGGAGGAGCCGTTCGACTCGGTGATCTCCGAGACGACGCGGATCGTGTAGGGGAACTCCGACTTCGCCGGCAGCATCGGGCGGATGGCGCGCCAGGCGAGCTTGCCATGGCCGATTTCGCGGCGGCCGGGCGAACCCATCCGGCCGGTCTCGCCGACGGAGTAGGGAGGGAAGTTGTAGTGCAGCAGGAAGGTTTCCTTGTAGGTGCCTTCCAGCGAGTCGATGAACTGCTCGTCATCGCCCGTGCCGAGCGTGGTCACGACCAGCGCCTGCGTCTCGCCGCGGGTGAACAGGGCCGAGCCGTGGGTGCGCGGCAGCATGCCGGCCTCGGCCACGATCTTGCGCACGGTCTTCAGGTCGCGGCCGTCGATGCGGGTGCCGTCGTCGAGGATGGTCCAGCGCACGACCTTGGCCTGGGCTTCCTTGAACTGGCCGCTGACCTGCTCCTTGGTGAAGGTGGTCTTGCCGTCCGGCTCGGCCGAGATCAGCGAGGCGACCTTGGCCTTGGCGGCGTCCAGCGCCTTGTAGCGCTCGGCCTTGGTGGTGATCTTGTAGGCGGCGCGCAGATCGGCGTCGACGAGCTTGAGGACGGCGTCCAGAACCACGGAGTTGTCGGCCGGGGTATAGTCGCGCGGCTCCTTGGCGGCCTTCTCGGCCAGGCGGATGATGGCGTCGATCACCGGCTGGAAATGCTTGTGGCCGAACATCACGGCGCCGAGCATCACGTTCTCGGGAAGCTCCTTGGCTTCCGACTCGACCATCAGCACGGCGTCCTGGGTGCCGGCGACGACGAGGTCGAGAACCGAGTCCTTCATCTCTTCGATGGTCGGGTTCAGCTTGTAGGCGCCGTCGATATAGCCGACGCGGGCACCGCCGATCGGGCCCATGAAGGGCACGCCGGAGAGCGTCAGAGCGGCGGAGGTCGCGACCATCGCCAGAATGTCGGGATCGTTCTCCAGATCATGCTGGAGCACGGTGACGACGACCTGCGTGTCGTTCTTGTAGCCTTCGACGAAGAGCGGGCGGATCGGGCGGTCGATCAGGCGGGAGACCAGCGTCTCCTTCTCGCTCGGACGGCCTTCGCGCTTGAAATAGCCGCCGGGAATGCGGCCGGCCGCGAAGGTCTTTTCCTGGTAGTTGACGGTCAGCGGGAAGAAGTCGAAGCCGGGCTTCGGCTCCTTGGCCGAGACGACGGTCGCGAGCACGACGGTCTCGCCATAGGTGGCCATCACGGCGCCGTCCGCCTGGCGGGCGACCTTGCCGGTCTCGAGGACGAGCTTGCGGCCGCCCCAGATCAGTTCTTCGGTTTGGATGTCGAACATGTGTTTTGTCTTTCGGTCGGGTTCGACCCGTCCGGTGCCTTCAGGCCCATGGGCAAGACGGCGGAACGCTCGGGTGGGAAAGGTTATGCGCCCGAGCGCTCGGCGATCCTGCCATGGACGTCTTTCGGCGCCCGGCGGGTCACGCGGGAAAGCCGCCCCATGCGGCCGCCGCGGCAGGCAGGCGCGCCGCCCCTGGCGGCCTCGCCCGAAAAGGAGCCGCCCGGAGCGCGATGCACCGGGCGGAAACGGTTTTCAGCCTTCGATCAGCGGCGGATGCCGAGCCGTTCGATCAGCGTCTTGTAGCGGCCTTCGTCCTTGCCCTTGAGATAGTCGAGCAGCGAACGACGCTGCGAAACCAGCTTGAGCAGGCCACGGCGCGAGTGGTTGTCCTTCGCGTGCGACTTGAAGTGGCCGGTCAGGTTGTTGATGCGCTCGGTCAGGATCGCGACCTGGACTTCCGGCGAGCCGGTGTCGTTCGGCTTGGTGGCGTATTCCTGAAGCAGCGCGGTCTTGCGCTCGGCAGTGATCGACATCGGGATATCCTCGTGTTCGGGTTGATCTGGCGGGCCAGGCCGGGATGTCGTCCAGCGAGGTCCGAAGCCCGCGAGCGCTTCATCGTGGAAGCGTCGCGCAGCCGGCCTTTTCGGTCCGGATGGGGGGCATATACACGAAATCGGCGGAAACGCCAGCGCCTCGCGGAACAGGACCGTCGGACCCCGGTTTCGCCACGGCACCCGCAGGAGATCGGGATGGAGCTGACGAACCCGACAAGCCGCTCTGGCCGCCGATGCGGCGCTTCGTCGTCGGTCGCCCGCTCAGCCTCCTGAGCACGCTAAACGGCATCGCGGGCTGGCGCTCACGGGAGGTTGAGCGGGAGCGGGACCCGGCCGCTTGCCGATGGTGTCAGCCCGCGATCATAGCGCTGCTGCGCCTCCTCGATCTCGCCGATATGGGTTTCGGCCCAGAGCGTGAGCTGATGCACCGTCTGTGATAAGGTGCGGCCGAGTTCGGTCAGCGAGTACTCGACCGTGACCGGCACGGTCGCGAAGACCTCGCGCCGGACCAGCCCGTCGCGTTCGAGGCTCTTCAGCGTCTGCGACAGCATCTTCTGCGAGATGTTCTCGATCCGGCGTCTCAGCTCGTTGAAACGCAGCGTGCCGTCGTCGAGCGCGATCAGGATCAATACGGCCCAGGTATCGCCGATGCGGTCGAGCACACGGCGCGTCGGGCAGAGGGCCTGAAAAGGGTCGGGACGTCCGAGCATGGCGGTTTCCGGTAGGTGACCATGTCGCGCGAAAGTGCCTTCTTTACGGAACGTCGCGGCGTGATCAGATAGGTTCCATTGGAATGCAGGTATCCAGAAGATACCGGAAAAAGGAACCCATGTCATGAAAATCGCATTGATCGGCGCCAGCGGATTCATCGGCTCGCGCCTGCTCGCCGAGCTCGCCTCCCGCGGCCACACCGTGACCGCCATCGTCCGCAATCCTGAGAAGGTTGCGGCCAAGCCGGGCGTCACCGCCGTCAAGGGCGACGTCTTCGACAAGGATGGGCTCGCGAAGCTTCTCGCCGGCCATGATGCGGTGATCAGCGCCGTGCACTTCTCCGCCAGCGATCCGCAGACCCTGCTTGCGGCGGTGAAGCAGTCGGGCGTGAAGCGCTATCTCGTGGTCGGCGGCGCCGGCAGCCTCGAGGTGGCGCCCGGCGTCAAACTCTTCGACACGCCGGATTTCCCGGCCGCCTATCTCGACGAAGCCCGGAAGGGCGGCGCGTTCCTCGATCTCCTGAAGCCGGAGCAGGGTCTGGACTGGACCTTCCTGTCGCCCTCGGCCCTGATCCAGCCCGGCGAGCGCACGGGGAAGTTCCGTCTGGGAACGGACCAGCTCCTGGTCGATGCCAAGGGCAACAGCGCGATCTCGGCCGAGGATTATGCCGTGGCGCTGGTCGACGAATTGGAAAAGCCGGCTCATAGCCGTCGCCGCTTCACCGTCGGCTACTGAGCGATTCTCCGCACTGTTCCGAAAATGAAAAGGCCGCGCCCTCTCTCGAAGGCGCGGCCTTTTTAACCTGTCCGGCGCTGCCTCAAGCCTTGTGGAAGCGCTTCTCGCCGATGCTGAGCGTACCGCGCTTGAGCTTGCCGAGGGCGACCCAGCCGGATTCGCCTTCGAAATAGAGCTTCGAGCGATCGACGGCGTAGCGTCCGCTATGCCGGGCCCCGAGCTCGGGCTTCTGCTTGTGGAACTGCCCGTCCGGCCTCAGATCGATCAGGATGGCGCCGTCTTCCGTCTTCCAGGTGCCGATGGCGGCCTGCTCGAAGGGGGAAGGGGCGTCGGTCTCGTGGAAATCGATTTCGAGCGGGCGAATGTCTCGGCTGCGCGGCGCAATGCCGGTGGCGAGCTGGCCGAGAGCCTGAAGAACCTGGCTGAGCTGCATCGGTCCGGTCTCCCTGAAAATGAGAAAACCCTGCGCCCGCTCTGGTGAGCGGAACAGGGATTCGACGACGAGCACGCGCTGGCGAAACCTGCGATGTCGAAGCCGTATGAAGAATGATTGTCGAAGGTGGCGCCTGCTGGGCATGATTGCGGCGGCACAAAGCTTAGATAGGCGCGAAGCGCCTCATTGCAAGAGCCGCGGCCGTCCGCGACCGGGCTCGGTCGATCCAAGCCGTTGATGCCTAAAGGAAACGGCGCCTTTCGGCGCCGTTAGGATCTGTGGCGATGCCGGGTTCGCGGCGCGCGGGCTCCCTCAGAACTCTTCCCATCCGGTGTCGATGGCGCGGCCATTGGCGACCTTGCGGGGGGCTGGGGCGGTCCGGGACTGGACGAAGGCGG
>NZ_JBNPXO010000013.1:0-139973 GCF_050433265.1 Allobosea sp. OAE752 | reverse complement strand
CCAGCTCCGCCGCGCTGCTTGAGGTAAGCCGGAGAACTGGCCTGAGTGACATTTCTAACGAGCACAGAAAGCGACTTGTCTAACGAGCTCTGACAATAGATGTAGGCGCAAAGTTAGAATGTCTCACCGTGGCAAACTAGGAATGTCACACTCCTCCGCCGTGACGTGCGTTGGAGTCTGGCATGGGCTGGGTGGAGATGAGCGAACGGGAGCTTCGCCGCGCTGAGGTGCTGGCATCGGTCTTTGCGGGCCGATTGACGATGACCGCGGCAGCCGACCTCATGGACGTGACGCGGCGCCAGGCGCATCGGCTGGCGCGACAGTTTGCGGATCACGGTGCGGCGGGCCTGCGCCATCGCGCTCGCGGACGCCCCTCCAACCGTTTGCTGGGAGCGCATGTTCGACAGATGGCCATGGCCTATGTCACCGAGAGCTATCCGGATTTTGGGCCGACCTTTGCGAGCCAGATGCTTCTTGAACGCCATGGCCTGAGCGTCTCGCGCGAGACGCTGCGCAAGTGGATGAGCGAGGAAGGCCTCTGGCTCTCGCGCAAGCAGCGGCGCCAGTTTCATCAGCCTCGCATTCGCCGCGAACATTTTGGCGAGTTGGTCCAGATCGACGGCAGCGAGCACCGCTGGTTCGAGGATCGGGGCCAGCGCTGCACGCTGATCGTCTTCATCGACGATGCGACCGGGCGCCTGGTCGGGCTTCGTTTCGTCCCATCGGAGAGCGCCTTTGCGTATTTTGAGACGTTGAAGGGCTATCTGACGAGCCACGGACGTCCCCTCGCCTTTTATTCCGACAAGCACTCGATCTTCCGGGTGTCGAAGCCGCAGGCTCAAGGCGGTCAGGGCATGACGCAGTTCGGGCGCGCTTTGAGCGAGCTCAGTATCGAGATCTTGTGCGCGAACTCGAGCCAGGCCAAAGGGCGGGTAGAACGGGTGAATCGGACGCTGCAGGACCGTCTCGTGAAGGAGCTGCGGCTGGAAGAGATTTCGACGATCGAGGCGGCCAACGCCTACCTTCCAGCGTTTATCGTGCGCTTCAACGAGCGTTTTGCTTCAGCTCCAGCGCGGTCGAACGATCTTCATCGCCCGTTGGACCGTAACCCCGCGCAACTCGATACGATTCTGGCTTGGCGAGAGCAACGCTATGTCACTCAGCAACTAGCCCTGTCCTATGACAGCAAGCGGATCATTCTGGACGAGACGCCGCTGACAGCCGGGTTGGTCGGCAAATACGTCGAGACCTACGAGTTCCCTGATGGACGGCTCGAGGTGCGTTGGAAAGGCCTCACTCTGCCGTATCGCGTCTTCGACAAGAAACAGCGGGTCACGCACACGGCGATCGTCGAGAACAAGCGCCTCTCGGAGGCCCTGGCCTGGGTGAAAGAGCGCCAGGACGAGATCAAACCGGTGCCGCCAAAGACGCACAGCGAAGCCGGCGGCTACGCGCCTCGACCGAAGGGGCACCGAGGTCGGATCTCCTTCGTCGACCGTCATGTCGCGGCGAAAGCGGCACATCGCACCGCCTCTGCCGGCGCTGCTGCGAAACTCGGGCTCTCCGCAGCCCCGGCAGAGGCTCCGTAGCGCCCTGTGACATTTCTAATTTGCGGCAGCCTGAGACATTTCAAACCGGTTGCAACAATAGATACACATCCCGATGGCGCTTCATGGCAGATCGTCGAGCCCTGCCCGTCGGTGGCTCAGACGATCTCTCCGGTCTCGGATCGCTCTCCAGCGCCTATCCGCCGATAGGCGAAGTATCGCCCTTCAGGAACATCGTGCGGCAGCGGCTCCGGCCTTAGTGCCGGATGATCGAGTGCCCAGCCGCTGACGACCAGAGCGGCGGGCGCCGCCAGTGCGGCGACCTCCGCCGGCAGCCAGCTCAAGGCAACCGCATCGCGCTCGGGCACCCCGGTCGTGACATCGACATGGATCAGGACGGCGCTCGCTCCATGTTGGGCGGCGAAAGCCGGCAAGGTCTCGGCCATGTCGCCGATGACGAGCAGCCGCGCCGGAGGCATCGATTGCGGATGGGCCTTGGGGTCGCGCTCGAAGACATGAATCGCACGGCCCGGCAGGCGTTCGCGCAGATGGTCATAGGTTCGCCCGTTGCCGAGCCCCAGTTCGAGCACGAGCCCGTCCCGGCCAACGGTCTGCGTCGCGGCCCAGTCGAGCACGCTCCGCTGGGCCTCGAGACGGCGGATGAAGCTGTCGAGCCGGCTCATGCGGAGGCTCCTCCGCCCAATCGGGATACGGAACACCGCATCGATCCGTGCGCCGTCATGGCCGATCCCTCCATCCTATTGAGCATTGCCAAGGGCCGACGACGCGGCCCTATAGTCGCGCAGGCGGCACGCACAAGACGAGCCTCGCTTCAACGGCCGAGAAGAGCCGCCTTTCCGGGAGAGAAACAGAGATGATGACAAAACGATACCTGCTGATGGCTGCCGCTGCGGTTTCGCTGACGGCCCTGTCCATGCCTGCCCATGCCCAAAGCTGGCCGACGAGGCCGATCACCTTCATCGTACCCTTCCCGGCCGGCGGCGGCACCGACGCGTTCGCCCGGCCCCTGGGCGCGCAACTCGACCAGCAGCTCGGCCAGCGCATCGTCATCGAGAACCGCGGCGGAGCCGGCGGCACGGTCGGTGCTTCCGCCGCGTCGAAGGCGGCGCCGGACGGCTACACCTTCTTCGTCGGCGCGGCCCATCACGCCATCGCGCCGGCGCTCTACCCCAAGCTCGACTACGACATCCAGCGAGATTTCATCCCGATCGCGGTCATTGCCCAGCCGCCGCAGGTCATCGTCGTGAATCCGGGCAAGGTCGAGGCGAAGACGGTGGCCGAGCTAGTGGACTACGCCCGCAAGAACCCGGAAAAGCTCAACTATGCCTCCGCCGGCAACGGCACGACGCACCATCTCGCCGGTGAGCTCTTCCAGATCTCGACCAAGACGAAGCTGACCCATGTGCCCTATCGCGGCGCCGGACCGGCGCTGCAGGATACGGTCGCCGGACAGGTCGACTTGCTGTTCGACGGCCTGGGCTCCTCGGCGGCGCAGATCCAGAGCGGCGCGCTGCGTGCGCTCGCGGTCGCGGCGCCGACGCGCTCGGAGACCGTCCCCGACGTCCCGACCGCGAAGGAAGCTGGCCTCGAGGGTTTCGAGGTCTCGACCTGGTATGCGCTCTGGGCGCCGAAGAATACGCCGCCGGAGATCGTGACCCGGATGCGGACGGAGGTCGAGAAGGCCCTTCAGTCGCCGATGATCACGGCCGCCTGGAAGAAGAACGGCTCGCCGATCCCCTCGCTCAGCGGCGAGGCTTTCGGCAGGTTCGTGACGGCGGAGGTCGAGCGCTGGGGCGGGGTCGTGAAGGAGGCGCAGGTCAAGCTGGAGTGAGGGAGCCCTCACCCGGCCTCCGCGCCCTCCTCCTCATCGAGCACGGCCCTCGCCACGGCAAAGCCGAAGCCGAGCCGGGCGAGCACGGCCAGATCCTTGCGGCGCAGGGTGGCGGCATCCGCCGTACCATCTGCTGAGCGGCGCCAGCTTCCCAGGCGCTTGCGCCGCGCCGCGATACGCGCGGCTGCAAGTTCGCTCTCCGCATCGGTTGTCGCGACAGCCTCGACGAGTTCGCGATCGACACCCTTCGCCGCGAGCCGGCCGGCCACCGCTCGACCGGAAAGGCCCTTGCGCCGCAGGCTCGCCGTTCGCGCCTCGGCGAAACGGCGGTCGTCGACGAGCTGCAGCGAAACGCATTGCGCCACGACCTCGTCGAGCAAAGCCGCGTGCAGGGCCGGATCTTCGCCGTGATGGCGGCAGCTCATCGCGATCTTGCGGGCCAGAACCCTGCGCAACTGCGCGGCAGGCGCCGCATAGCGCTCGAGATAATGCAGTGCCGCCCGACGCAGATAGGTCACCGTGATCCGGCGTGGCACGCGGGTTTTGCGGGCCCCCTGCCCGCCCGAATCCTGCTGACCGGCCATGCTAGTCCGAAACCGGCTTGGAACGGCCGGCCTTGACGCCGGAGCGGCGCTCCTTCGAAGCGAGCCGGCGCTCCTTCGAGGCTTTCGTCGGCTTGGTCGCGCGGCGGACCTGCGGGCGCACGGCCGCCGCCCGGATCAGCTCAGCGAGCCGTTCCACGGCCTCCTCGCGATTGCGCTTCTGGCTGCGATGCGCCTGCGCGACAATGACGATGACGCCATCCTGCGTCAGCCTGCTGCCGGCGAGCTTCATCAATCGGATCGCGACGTCGTTCGGCAGCGACGGGGAGCTGCGCGCATCGAAGCGGATCTGCACCGCGCTCGACACCTTGTTGACGTGCTGGCCACCGGGACCCGAGGCGCGCACGAAGCTTTCCTCGATCTCGCTCTCGTCGATGGCGATGGACGGGGTGACTTGAATCATGGGAGTGAGCTTACCTCAATCCACGGAGCCTGGCAGCGTGCAGCCTTCCCGAGATATCGCCCGCCTAATCGAAATCATGGCCGCCCTGCGTACGCCCGGCACCGGCTGCCCCTGGGATCTGGAACAGGACTTCGCCTCGATCGCGCCCTACACGATCGAGGAAGCCTATGAGGTCGCTGACGCCATCGCGCGCGGCGACAAGCTGGATCTCAAGGACGAGCTCGGCGATCTCCTGCTGCAGGTCGTCTTCCATGCCTGCATGGCCGAGGAGGAAGGCTCCTTCGCCTTCCCCGATGTCGTCGAGGCGATCACCTCGAAGCTGATCCGCCGCCATCCGCATGTCTTCGGCGATGCGCGCGACCTGTCGCCGGCCGAAGTCAAGGCGCTCTGGCATCGGATCAAGGCTGAGGAGAAGGCCGACAAGGCTGCCGCGCACGCAGCCGCCGGCCTGCCTCCGAAGGAGGAGAACAGGAGCGTCCTCGCCGGCGTGGCGCATGGCCTGCCCGCCCTCTCCCGCGCCTGGAAGCTGCAGGCCCGCGCCTCGACCGTCGGCTTCGACTGGAACGACGCACGCCTCGTGCTCGACAAGATCCGCGAGGAAACGCAGGAGATCGAGGAGGCGCTCGCTGGCGGCGACAAGGCCGCCATCCATGAGGAAATCGGCGATCTGCTTTTCGTGATCGCCAACCTCGCCCGCCATGTCGACGCCGAACCGGAGGGCTGCCTCGCCGCCGCCAACGCCAAGTTCGAGCGCCGCTTCAAGGGCATCGAGGCGGCTCTCGAGGCCGAGGGCCGAACCGCCAAGGAGGCGAGCCTCGAGGAGATGGAAGCGCTCTGGCAAGCAGTGAAGAGGGCCGAGAAGGCAAGCGGCTGAAACACGCTCTCTATCGGGCAAGCAGAACCGTCGCTGCCCTCGCAATGACCGCGCGGTCTATCTTTGCCGCTCAGCCTGCGGGAAACGTGCCGTGAACGCCCCTTCCCGCTCCCGCGGCAGGCGCACGGTGAGCGTGAGTCCGCCTTCGGCACCATCTTCGCGCGCCAGGATCTCGCCATTGGCATGGAGCCAGGCCAGCGACTTGCCATCGCCGGCCTCCAGCACGAGGGCGTAGACCGGCCGGCTCCGCGCGATGCGCGTTTCGATGGCGGCGGTCAGGCGGTCCATGCCCTCCCCGGTCAGGGCCGAGACCAGCACGGGGCGGCTTTCTTCCGGGCGATGCGCCGCGACCTCGAGCTGGCGGGCGCGCTCCGTTTCGCCGAGCAGATCGGCCTTGTTCCAGACCTCGATCACGCGCTGGCCGTCATCCGGGTTGATACCGAGATCGCGCAGGATCGCCTGGACGTCGGCAGCTTGTGCCTGCGTGTCCTCATGCGAGACGTCCCGGACATGCAGCAGCACATCGGCCTCGATCGCATCCTCCAGCGTGGCGCGGAAGGCGGCGACGAGCTGGGTCGGCAGATCGGAAATGAAGCCGACCGTGTCGGAGAGCATGATCCGCGCGCCATGCGGCAGCTTGATCGCGCGCGCCGTCGGGTCGAGCGTGGCGAAGAGCATGTCCTGCGCCAGCACCTCGGCCGAGGTCAGCCGGTTGAACAGGGTCGACTTTCCGGCATTGGTGTAACCGACCAGCGCAACGATCGGATAAGGCACGCGTTTCCGACTGGCGCGATGCAGCGAGCGGGTGCGCTTCACGCTCTCCAAATCGCGCTCGATCTTGCTCATCCGCTCCTGGATGATGCGCCGATCCGCCTCGATCTGGGTCTCGCCAGGGCCGCCGAGGAAGCCGAAGCCGCCGCGCTGGCGCTCAAGATGGGTCCAGGACCGGACGAGCCGGCTCTTCTGATAGTTCAAATGGGCGAGCTCGACCTGCAGCGTACCTTCCTTGGTGCGGGCGCGCCGGCCGAAGATTTCGAGGATGAGCCCGGTGCGGTCGATGACCTTGCAGCCGAAGGCCTTTTCGAGATTGCGCTGCTGGACCGGCGACAGCGCGCAATCCATCACCACAAGGCCGATTTCCTCGATCTTGATGCGCTCGGCCAGCTCCTCGACCTTGCCCTTGCCGAGATAGGTCGCCGGCCTCAGGGCCGTGAGCAGCACCTGCACGGCCTCGACCACCGTGAGGTCGATGGCGGCCGCCAGGCCGACGGCCTCATCGAGGCGGGCGACGAAGGAGCGCTGATTGCTGTCGACCGCGAGGCCACGCTTCTGCTGATACGGGCCGACCACATAGGCGCGCGTATTCGCCGCGATCTCGCGTTCGATCTCGTCGAGCGGCTTGGGGCCTGAAACCTTCACCGCCGCCCGTTGCTTGTCGTCTTCGCGGCTGGCCGCCAAATCAGTTCTTGTCCGTTTCCTCAGGCTCGAACAATTGCACGGGGTGCCCCGGCATGATGGTCGAGATCGCGTGCTTGTAGACGAGCTGCGAGTGACCGTCACGCCGCAGCAGCACGCAGAAATTGTCGAACCAGGTCACGACGCCCTGCAGCTTCACGCCGTTGACGAGGAAGATCGTCAGCGGAATCTTCTGCTTGCGCACGTGATTGAGGAACGTGTCCTGGAGGTTTTGAGCCCGCTCTGCGGCCATGGGTAGTCCCTATTGTTGGGATCGCCGATCGGATTGTATCCGCGATCCAGTTCGTCCCGTTCTGGCCGGAAAGCCACCTTACCGACCCGAGACACCGACATCACATTAGATCGTTGACTTCGCATGCAACGCAAGTGCAGCAAAGCCGTGTTTTTAGGCATCCTACCTGCGTGACGCGCAGATGGGCATGCGCAAGGCGCCTGACGCTCACCCCACTCCCAGCGATTTGAGCTTCCGGTGCAAGGCGGAGCGCTCCATGCCGATGAACTCGGCCGTCCGCGAGATATTGCCCGAGAAACGCGCGATCTGGGCGATCAGATATTCGCGCTCGAAGATCTCGCGCGCATCGCGCAGCGGCAGGCTCATCAGGCGTTCCCCGCCCGAGCCCGACGGCGTCGTCGGGACCATCGCGCCAACCTCCGCCGGCAGCATCTCGACGGTGATCTCCGAGGTCGGGTCGCCCTTGGTCAGGATCATCAGCCGCTCGACATTGTTGCGCAGCTCCCGGACGTTGCCGGGCCATTCATGCGATTGCAGCACGGCCATCGCATCCGCGCCGATCTGCCGCTTGGGCAGGCCCGAGGCGACCGAGATCTGATCCATGAAGAACTCGATCAGCTCCGGCACGTCCTCCCGTCGCTCCGACAGCGGCGGCACCTTGATCGGGACGACGCCGAGGCGGTGGTAGAGGTCTTCGCGGAAGCGCCCATCAGTGATGAGCTGGGCCAGGTCGCGGCTCGACGAAGAGATGATGCGGACATCGACATGGACGCGTGTCGCCCCGCCGACGCGCTGGAAGTTCTGATCCACCAGCACCCGCAGGATGCGGTTCTGCGTCTCCCGCGGCATGTCGCCGATCTCGTCGATATAGAGCGAGCCGCCATGCGCCTCCTCGAGCGCGCCGACGCGCCGCGAGCGCCCGTCCCCGCCTTCGACGCCGAAGAGCTCCTCTTCCATCGTGTCGGGCGTGATCGTCGCCGCGTTGATCACGACGAACGGGCCGGAGGACCGGTTCGATGCCTCGTGCAGGGTGCGGGCCGTGAGCTCCTTGCCGCAGCCGGGCTCGCCGGTGATGAGGACTCGCGCATTGGTCGGCGCGACGCGTTCGATCGTCTGGCGGAGCTGGTTGACCACGGTGGAGTGGCCGACGATGCGGTTCGCCTGGACCGAGCGTGTCTTGAGCTCCCGCACCTCCCGGCGCAGCCGCGATGCTTCCAGCGCTCGCTCGGCCACGAGGACCAGCCGGTCCGCCTTGAACGGCTTCTCGATGAAGTCGTAGGCGCCGCTCTTGATGGCCGAGACGGCCGTCTCGATGTTGCCGTGGCCGGAGATCATCACCACGGCGAGGTCGGGGTGGCTCTCCTTGATGAGGGCGAGCACCTGCAAGCCGTCGAGGCGGCTGCCCTGCAACCAGATGTCGAGAAAGACCAGGTTCGGCCGCCGGGCCGCGATCGCCGCCAGCGCCTCGTCGGCGGAACCCGCCTTGCGGGTCCGATAGCCCTCGTCTTCGAGAAGGCCGGCGACCAGATCGCGGATATCGACTTCGTCGTCCACTACCAGGATGTCAGCACTCATAGGCGTGTCCCATTCTGCATGTCATGCTCTGGCGCGGCGCTGCCTCGCTCGGCAGCCTCCTCGCCATTGTCGGCCTCCTGAACCGGGCCTGTTTCGGGGAACCAGAGACGGATGCGCGCGCCGCGCGCGCCGTCGGGTCGGTCGAGCAGCTCGATGCCGCCGCCATGGTCTTCGAGAATCTTGCCGACGATGGCGAGGCCGAGCCCGGTCCCCCCCTCGCGGGTGGTCATATAGGGCTCCAGCAGCTTCTGGCGCTGGTCTGCGGGCAGGCCCTTGCCGTTATCCGTGACGTCGATGACGATCCGGCCATCGGCCCAGCGCTCGAACTGGACCTGGATCAGCCCCTGCCCTCGCTCCTCGGGCGGAACCGCCTCGATGGCTTCCGTCGCGTTCTTGATGACGTTGGTCAGGGCCTGCGAGATCAGCCGGCGGTCGAACCGGGCCTGCATGGCTTCCGCCGGCAGGCTTTCCTCGATCGTCGTCTCGGGATTGCCGACCCGCCAGAGGAAGACGATCTGCCGGACGGTCTCGACGATGTCCTCGCGCAGCAGCGCGGGCTTCGGCATGCGGGCGAAGGAGGAGAATTCGTCGACCATGCGCCGGATGTCCTCGACCTGCCGCACGATCGTATCCGTGCACTGGTCGAAGACCTCCTTGCCCTCGATGATGACCTTGCCGAACCGGCGCTTGATGCGCTCGGCCGAAAGCTGGATCGGCGTCAGCGGGTTCTTGATCTCATGCGCGATGCGCCGGGCGACATCGGCCCAGGCCGCCGTGCGCTGCGCCGAAACGAGGTCGGTGATGTCGTCGAGGGTCACCACGAGCCCGGCATTGATCCCCTCGCCCTCATGCACGGCGCGGATGTTGACGACACGGTCGCGCCCTGCCCGCGAGATCGTCACCTGGCCGGAACTCTGCCGCTGGCGGCCCTGAAGCGCGTCGGCGACGAAACTCGCAACCTCCGGCGCGATCTCCGCGATCGGCTTGCCGAGCAGCCGTCCGCCGGTGCCGATCAGGCTCTCGGCCGAACGGTTGATGATGGTGATGTGGCCTTCATTGTCGAGGCTGAGCACGCCGGACGACACGCCCGACAGCACGGTCTCGGTGAAGCGCCGGCGCCGGTCGATCACCTCGCTCGCCGTGACCAGCCCGTCGCGCTGCCGGCGCAGCTCCGCCGTCATCTTGTTGAAGGTTTCCCCGAGATGGGCGAGGTCCCCCTCCGAGCGCTTGATCGGCACCTGCACATAGAAATTGCCGCTCGAGACCTGGTCGGCCGCATGGATCATCCGCCGGATGGGCGCGACCAGGCGATTGGCGAAGCTCAGGCCGAGCCAGATCGCCGAGAGCAGCAGGATCAGCGCGATCAGCCCATACATCGAGGCGAAGGCGATCTGGACGCCCTTCCGGCGCGCATCGATCGAGAGATACTCAACCGCCGCGCCACGCGCGACCGCCGGGAACTCGACCGCCAGCGGGTCCACCTCGCGGGCGATGTAGAGGAAATTGCCGTCATAGATCGGCAGCTTCACCAGCGCGCCGAAGATCCTGCCGGTGCGCGGAATCACGCAGATCGGATCCGGCGAGGCCGAGGCGTCGTCGAAGGCCGCCTGGTCGGGCTTCGGCGGATCCTTCAGCACGTCGATATTGGCGCGCACGACCGTCTTGTCCGGCGGTTGCATGATCGCCGCCACAGGCAGGCCGAGCGCGGTCGCCCGGGCGGTCATGAAGCTGTCGAACCATTTGCGGTCGACATCGAAGGCAGGCTTCGCCCGCGTCAGATCGTCCGCCAGCACGCGGATCTCGCGGCCGAGCGACTTGCACTGGCTGGCGGCATAGGCATCCGCCACCTCGACCGATTTGAAGATGGCGTCGCGCATCCGGTCGGAGAACCACGGTTCGAGCCCGCGCTCGATCGTCACCGTCGCGATGACCGCGACGAGAATCGCCGGCAGCGCCGCGATGAAGCTGAACAGGCCGACGATGCGGACATGCAGGCCCGCCGCCGCCGCGCCCGCCTTGCGGGCCCGGATCAGCACGGCGGCCTCGAAGACCACGACGACCAGCAGGGCCAGGATCAGCAGCGCGTTCAGCACGAAGACGCCGATGACCACCTCGTGCACCGGCGCGATCGGCGTCGCGCCCGACAGGACGAGGAAGGTCAGCAGCGCCGAAACCAGCGCGAGAACGACGATGATCCCGCCGATCCACCCGGAGACGTGGCGCTGCTTTTCCTCGGCGCGCGGCACGATCCTGGTGTCACTCACGGAAAACGACACGATATTCGACAACTCCAGGGTGCGCGGCCGGCAGCCGGTCGCGCTCGCATGCGTCACTGATGCGCCGACGCAACGGTGTTGTCAAAATATGACATAGGCAAGGCAAGCCGGCCGGTCGGTGCCGGCGGCCGCACTATCGGCCGATGGCCTCTGAAAGCCGCCCGGAAGCGCCGCGAGGCTTCAGCGTGGCGTCCGCACCACCTGCATGTCGAGCTCGCGGATCTTCTTGCGCAGCGTGTTGCGGTTGAGTCCGAGCAGCTCCGCTGCGCGGATCTGGTTGCCGCGGGTCGCGGCGAGTGCGGCCGCGATCAGCGGCGGCTCGATCTCGCGCAGGATGCGGTGATAGAGCCCGGGCGGCGGGATATTGTCGCCAAATCCGCCGAAATACTGGTTGAGATGGCGCTCGACCGAGCCCGACAACGTTTCCGCCCGTTCCGGCGCCGTGCTGGCGCCGCTGTAGCCCGGCGTCGCGCTTGCCGGCTGCAGCTCCGCCTCGACGATCGGGGCGGTGATGGTTTCCTGTGGATAGAGCGCCGCCAGCCGCCGGACCAGATTCTCCAGCTCACGGACGTTGCCGGGCCAGCGATAGCGCCGCATCACGTCCATCGCCTCCGAATCGACCTGCTTGCGCGGCAGGCCCTCCTTCTCGACCAGCGAGAAGAAGTGGCGGACGAGATCCGGGATGTCCTCGACGCGCTCGCGCAGGGGCGGCAGGCGGATCGGCACCACGTTCAGGCGGAAGAACAGATCCTCGCGGAACAGCCCCTGCGCGATCGAGATGCGCAGATCCTTGTTGGTCGCCGCCACGATGCGGACATTGGTCTTGATCGGCGTGCGCCCGCCGACCGTGGTGTACTCGCCCTGCTGCAGCACGCGCAGAAGCCGGGTCTGCGCCTCCATCGGCATGTCGCCGATCTCGTCGAGGAACAGCGTGCCGCCTTCCGCCTGCTCGAAGCGGCCCGACGAGCGGGTCAGCGCGCCGGTGAAGGCGCCCTTCTCATGGCCGAACAGCTCCGATTCGATCAGGTCCTTCGGGATCGCCGCCATGTTGATCGCGACGAAGGGGCCGTTCTTGCGCTTGCCGTAATCGTGCAGCGCCCGCGCCACCAGTTCCTTGCCGGTGCCGGATTCGCCGTTGATCATCACGGTCAGGTCGATCGGCATCAGGCGCGCCAGCGCCCGGTAGACGTCCTGCATCGCCGGCGAGCGGCCGATCAGCGGAATGTCCTCGGCCTCGCCCACCTGGGCGCGGGTCGCATCGCCACGTGGCCGCGACATGGCCCGCCCGACGATGGCGACGAGTTCCTTCAGGTCGAAGGGCTTCGGCAGATATTCATAGGCACCGCGCTCGGAGGCCTTGATCGCGGTCATGAAGGTGTTCTGCGCGCTCATCACGATGATCGGCAGCTCCGGCCGCACCCGCTTGATACGCGGCAGCAGGTCGAAGGCGTTGCCGTCCGGCATGACGACGTCGGTGATGATGAGATCGCCGAGCCCCTGCGCGGCCCAGGTCCAGAGCGTTGCCGCCTGCCCGGTTGTCCTCACCTCATAACCGGCCCTCGCGAGCGCCTGGTTGAGGACCGTGCGGATCGCGGCGTCGTCGTCGGCTACCAGAATGTTCCCAGTCGGCATGTGTTCGCGCTGGCCTTACGTTGCCTGTCCCGGGCGCTGATGCAGGGGCAGGAGAATCCTGAAATTGGTACGGCGGGGAACGGACTCGCATTCGACGATTCCGCCATGATCGCCGATCACCTTGGCGACGAGTGCAAGTCCAAGGCCACTTCCCTGCGCCTTGGTCGTGACGAAGGGATCGAAGAGGAGGTGCAGCAGGTCCGACGGCACGCCCGGACCGTTATCGCGGATGACGATCTCGAGCGGCAAAGCGATGCGATCGGACGATCCGGGCACCTGCATGCGGATACCCGGACGATAGGCGGTCGACAGGGTGATCTCACCGTCTATCGCTTGTTCGCCAATGGCTTCAGCGGCGTTCTTCACCAGATTGAGCAGCACCTGGACGAGCTGGTCGCGGTTGCCCGACACCGGCGGCAAGGAAGGATCGTAGACCTCGTTGAAGCGGACATGCCGGGCAAAGCCGGATTGTGCCAGGCGCTTCACATGGTCGAGCACGTCATGGACGTTGACCGCGTCGCGTTCGCTCGGCCGCTCGTCGCCGAACAATTCGACGCGCTCGACCAGCTTCACGATCCGGTCGGTCTCGTCGCAGATGAGCTGCGTCAGCATCCGGTCGGAATCCGAGATCGAGCCTTCGAGCAGCTGCGCCGCGCCGCGTATGCCGGAAAGCGGATTCTTGATCTCATGAGCCAGCATGGCGCCGAGCGCCGTGATCGAGCGGGCTGCTCCTCGATGCGTCAATTGCCTGTCCATTTTTTCGGCAATTGTCCGTTCTTGCAGCATCAAGACAACGGCAGGCCCCTGATTGGGCAAGGGAGAGGCGAAGACATCGACGATGCGCTCATTCCCGAGGCGGGGACAACCCAGGTCGAGCCGGTACTCGCTGACGCTCGCGCCACGGCGATGCACCTCCTCGACCAGCGCCAGCACCGGCGATCCGAAAGCGATGAGGTCGTCGAGCCTCTGCCGCCTGAGCAGGGCGACGCTCGACTGAAAGAAGTTCTCTGCCGCCATATTGGCATAGATGACCGCATGAGCCTCGCCGATGACGAGCACGGGCATCGGCAGCACATTGAGCGCCTGCATCTCGATCGGGTCGAGCAGGTAGCTGGCTCGGCCCTGGGCGCCCGTCTCAGCAAACATCACCGTCATCAGCTCGACTCCGGTTCAAGCCGCTTCGCGGCAGCGATCGGTGGAAAACAGCCCCGACAGCGCGGCGATGACCTGCCGCGGCTCCTCCGAGGTCAAAAGAATGCGCCGGCGCTCCGGATCGGCCTCGCAGCCATCCGCCAGCGCATCGTCGGCATAGGCGGCCAGATGCTTGCGCGCATGACGCACGCCATGCGCGATCCCCATCAGCGCCAGCAACCCCTCGTAATGCTCGCGCGCCATGGCGAGCTTGTCCGAGAGCGTCACCGTCTGCGCCGGCAGACCGTCGAGCGCGGCCCCGATCGCGCCGACCAGCCAGGGCCGCCCGAGAGCGGCTCGTCCGACCATGATGAAATCGGCGCCGGACTGATCGAGACAGGCGCGGGCGTCCTCGACATCATGGATGTCGCCATTGGCCACGAGCGGGAAGTCGCCAGCCGCCCGGACCGCCGCAATGGCGCGCCAGTCGGCCTTGCCCTTGTAGAATTGCTGCCGGGTGCGGCCATGAACGGTGATCAGCCGCGCGCCCGCAGCCACGGCGCGGCGCGCCAGCTCGGGCGCGTTGCGCGAGGCATCGTCCCAGCCGAGCCGCATCTTCACCGTCACCGGCACCTTCACGGCCGCCACGGCGGCTTCGACCAGGCTGACCGCGTGATCGAGATCGCGCATCAGCGCCGAGCCCGCCCAGCCGCCCGTCACCTTCTTGGCCGGGCAGCCCATATTGATGTCGACGATATCGGCGCCATTCGCCTCGGCCAGCCGCGCCGCCTCCCCGAGCCAGTGCGGATCGCAGCCGGCGAGCTGCACCACATGGGGCGAGACCCCCTGCCCTTCGGCACGGATGCGCGCCTCCTCGCTGCCACGGACGAATTCATCCGAGGCCACCATCTCCGAGACGAGGATACCCGCGCGGAAACGGCCGGCGATGCGGCGCATGACGATATCGGTCACGCCTGACATCGGCGCCAGGAAGGCGCGGGACTGGATCGGGATACCGGCGATCTGCAACAACTCACAGCCTGCTTTTGAGGCAATCTCTAGGATGCATATTTATTGGACATTGCTGCATAAGCGCAAGCGTCTTGACGTTGATATTGCGATGCAACATCGCCGCACCCCCTGCCCGAGCGCCACCGAATTGGCTATGGCTTCCGCCGATTGCGATTTCTCCGTCCAGGGCAAGGGAACGTGCCGAACCGAATCGAGACCTCCGCCCCCGTCGCCGCCCTGCTCGTCGCGGCCGGTCGCGGCTTGCGCGCAGGCGCCGGCCAGCCGAAGCAATACAGGCTGATCGACGGGCGCCCGGTTCTCGCGCAGGCGCTGGCGCCTTTTCTGGCAGAGCCTGCGATCGGCCGCGTCGCTGTCGTGATCGGCGAGGGCGACGAGGATCGCTATGCCGACGCCATCGCCGGCCTCGACCCCGCGCGCCTTGCGCCGCCGACCATCGGTGGCGCGACCCGGCAGGACTCCGTCCGGCGTGGGCTGCAGGCGCTGGCGCGCGACGGCTTCGATGGCATCGTGCTGGTCCATGACGCGGCGCGCCCCTTCGTCTCGCCGGCCCTGATCGACGCCGCCATCCGCACATTGGACGAAAGCGGGCTCGCGGCCATCCCCGCCCTGCCGGTCACCGACACGATCAAGCGTATCGACGAGCGCGGCCACATCGCCGAGACGCCGCCCCGGGACCGGCTCGTCAGCGTGCAGACCCCGCAGGCCTTCCGGTTCGGCCCTTTGCTGGCCGCTCACGAGGCGGCCAGCGCCGCGCTCCTGCACGGCTTCACCGACGATGCCGCGCTGATGGAATGGGCCGGCCATCCCGTCGCAACCTTTGCGGGCGATCCCGCCAACATCAAGCTGACGCATCCGGAGGATTTCATGCGGACCGGCGCCGGCAACGGCAAGCTGCTCGTCACCCGCGTCGGCACGGGCTACGATGTCCACGCCTTCGGGCCGGGCGATCATGTCTGGCTCGGCGGCGTCAGGATCGGCCACGATCAGGGCGTCGTCGCTCATTCCGACGGCGACGTCGCGCTTCATGCCTTGACCGACGCGTTGCTGGGGGCGCTGGCCGAAGGCGATATCGGCACGCATTTCCCACCGAGCGATCCGCAATGGCGCGGCGCCGCCTCAGCGAAATTCCTCGCCTTCGCGGCGGAGCGCGTGCGCGAGCGTGGTGGTCGCATCGACCATCTCGACCTCACCATCGTCTGCGAGGCGCCGAAGGTCGGCCCGCATCGCGACGCGATCCGCGCAGCGATTGCCGCGGCCGCCGGCGTCACGCCCGGCAAGGTCGCGATCAAGGCGACGACGTCGGAGCGCATGGGCTTCACTGGCCGGCGCGAAGGCCTCGCTGCGCTGGCCACAGCGACGGTCCGGCTGCCCGAGGAGGAGTGAAGCCATGTTCGATCCCGACATCCGCGCACTTGCGGCCGAGCTGCTCGACATGAGCAAGGAGCGCGGCTTCACCGTCGCGACGGTCGAATCCTGCACTGGCGGCCTCGTCTGCGGCGCGCTGACGGCGATCGCCGGCTCGTCCGCGATGGTACTGGGCGGGCTGATCACCTATGCGAACGAGGCCAAGGCGGCTCTCGCCGGCGTTCCCGAGCCCCTGCTGAAACAGCACGGCGCCGTCAGCGAACCCGTCGCCCGTGCCATGGCGGAAGGCGGCCGCAAGCGCCTTGATGCCACCTTCGCGGTCTCGATCACCGGCGTTGCCGGCCCCGGCGGCGGCAGCGTCGAGAAGCCGGTCGGGCTCGTCCATTTCGCCTGCGCCGGCCCTTCCGGCACGCGCCATCGCGAACGCCGCTTCGGCGAGAAATCGCGCGATGAGATCCGCCGCCTCAGCGTGCTGGAAGCGCTTGATCTGCTGCGCGAGACGGCGCTGACCGGGCCGTAGGAACTCTGCTTTCGCGCGTTCTCTGCAGCGCTCGGCAAGCTCTATGTTCCGAGGGCTGCAGCCCCACCGCGTCCATAGACCTGATCGGCGCGGCGCTCGAAGGCCTCCGAGAACTTGCGGAAGGCCTTGTCGAACATGGCGCCCATCAGCAGGCCGAGCATGCGGCTGGCGAATTCGTAGGAAATGAAGAAGCCGACCTCGCAGCCGCTCTCGTTCGGCTTGAAGGTCCAGCGATTCTCCAGATGCCGGAACGGCCCGTCGACATATTCGACCAGGATCTTCAGGTTTGCCGGATCGAGCGTCACGCGGCTGGTGAAGGTCTCGCGGATCGCCTTGTAACCGACCGTCATATCGGCCAACAGCACCTCGCCCCCGCCTTCGCGCGGCGTGCGGCGGCGCACCACCAGCCCCTCGCAGAGCGGCAGGAATTGCGGATATTTCTCGATATCCGCCACGAGCGCGAACATCTGCTCGGGCGAGTGTTTCACCCGGCGGGTGCTGTTGAACATCGGCATGGGGAACGGCGCCGTCAGCCGCCGAGCTTTGCCGCGCGATTCGCGCGCAGCCGGGCGAAATCCTCGCCGGCATGGTGCGAGGAGCGGGTCAGCGGCGTCGAGGACACCATCAGGAAGCCCTTGGCATAGGCGATGGTCTCGAAGCTCTTGAACTCGTCCGGCGTGACGAAGCGGATCACCGCATGGTGCTTGCGCGAGGGCGCGAGGTACTGCCCGATGGTCATGAAGTCGACCTCGGCCGAGCGCAGATCGTCCATGAGCTGGAGAACTTCGTTCCGCTCCTCGCCGAGCCCGACCATGATGCCGGACTTGGTGAAGATCGTCGGGTCGAGCTCCTTCACCTGCTGCAGCAGCCGCAGCGAATGGAAATAGCGCGCGCCCGGTCGCACCTTCAGATACTTGCCCGGCACGGTCTCGAGATTGTGGTTGAAGACGTCGGGCTTGGCCGCGACGACCACTTCGAGCGCGCCCGGCTTGCGCAGGAAGTCCGGCGTCAGGATCTCGATGGTGGTGCCGGGCGAAGCCTTGCGAATGGCGCGGATCACGTTGGCGAAATGCTCGGCGCCGCCGTCCTTGAGATCATCGCGGTCGACCGAGGTGATGACGACATGCTCGAGCCCAAGCTTGGCGACGGCATCCGCGACCTTACGCGGCTCCTCCAGATCGAGCGGCAGCGGCACACCGGTCTTCACGTTGCAGAAGGCGCAGGCCCGCGTGCAGGTGTCGCCCATGATCATGAAGGTGGCGTGCTTCTTCTCCCAGCACTCGCCGATATTCGGGCAGCCGGCCTCCTCGCAGACCGTGACCAGCTTCTCGGCCTTCACGATCTTCTGCGTCTCGGCCCATTTCGGCGAGCCTGGCGCCTTGACGCGGATCCAGTCCGGCTTGCGCAGGACCGGGTTTTCCGGCCGCTTCTGCTTCTCGGGGTGGCGCAATTCCGCTGCGGGCTGGCGAGCTTCCGCCTTCGGATTGCCGGCATTGGGTCGCGGATCGCGGTTCAGAAGGTCGAGAACAAGCGCCATAACGGGGTCCGGGCTTCAAAAGCAGGAGCCGGCAAGGCCGGCTCCCTCTTAGCTAATCCCCAAAGCGCGCTCCCGCAACTGCCCGACGGGCGAGCACTCCTCAGCGGCGCCCGCGCGCCGCGTTCCAGATCACGATGATGACGATGGCGCCGGCCACCGCAGCCGTCAGCGTCCGCCAGAAGCCGAAGACCGGAACCTCCAGCAATTCGGCGATCTTGGCGCCGACGAAGGAGCCGGCGACGCCGACCAGCATGTTGGTGAAGAGACCGTGATCGGATGAGGTCAGGCGCTCGGCGATCCAGCCGGCGATGAGACCGATCAGCAGCGTCATGAAGAAACCGTAGCCCGGCTGGGCCATGGTGGCGGCAAAGCTTTCCATCGCGGATATCCCCCTAGCCATGCGCGAAGGCGCGCGCCGATAACCGTAAGCCCTGCGCGAAAGTTCCTGAAGACGAAATCCAAACTTACGCGATGAAGCGTGCCAGCAGGATGACGAGGATGGCACCCAGCACCGCCATGCCGGCATCGTCGAGGAAACCGTAGCCCGTATTCAATCGCCAGCCGGTCAGGCGCACGATGCCCTGCCCTACCAGCATGCCGAGCACGCCGACGACGGCATGGCGGATCAGCCCGCCTCCGCCGACCACAAGGCTCGCGGCGAAGCCGATGACGGTGCCGGACGCCACTGTCGGGACGATGACGCTCCAGTCGAGCGGCAGCGTCCGGCGCGGCGGCAGGATCTCGATATCCTCGTCGCGGACGACGCGGTCGGGCTTCGGCGATTTGCGGGTGCGTGGCGGCATGGGCGCAATATGGAGCGCGGACGGGCGGGCGCCAAGTCGCTGCGGGCGAGCGTCGCTGCCGATCAGCGGACCATCGCTGCGAGCGCGGAAACCGACGTCGCCGCAAGTGCGCCACCGAAATTATGCCCGCCCCCGACGATCTGCGCTCTCGCGGGCAGCCCCCTCGCCTGCACCTTCGCTACATAGTCCGCCGCCAGTTCCGGGCGGGTGTTGTCGTCCGCCTGTCCGGTGACAGTGACGATCGGCGTCCCTGCGGGAATGCCGGACACGTGGTCCACCGGCGACTGAGCCGCGCCCGGCCGCCGGCCTCGGCTGGCATACCAGGCCGGAACGTCGCAAGGGCATGACACCAGCACGAGGCCGTTGATCAGGCCGGGATGGCTTCCGGCCACGACGCCGATCGTGCCGGCGCCGCCCGAATGCCCGAGAGCCACCACGCTGCGGGCGTTGTAGATGCGCTTCAACTCCTGGATCGCCCCGGCGACAGCGCTGTTGTTGCCGGATTGGAACGTATCCCGACGGCCATTATCGGAGCCGTCGCTGCGACGGCCGGCGCGGTCGTAATAGCCGGGCCGCAGCAGGGCGACGGCCACCACATTCTTGCGGCCGGCCGCGAACCGCCTGGCATGGCCGTACATGTAGTCGGCCGGCCCTCCGGCCGAAACGTCCCCGTGAACAAAGATGGCGAGGATGGGGCGCGTCCCGCCGCCGGGTGCCGCGCCGAACGCTTCATAGGCCAGGCCGTTGGCGCATGTATCGCCGTCACAGGCCAAGGCTCCCGCGCCGCCGAACAGGACAGCCGCGAGAACGGTCAGCAGCCTTGCACCCGCACGCTTCATGGCACGCCCCCGCCGCCATACCGCCCATGGAAAGCCAATTTCCAGGCTCTCCGCCGTGACTGCGCAGCTCAGGCGTTCAGCACCTTGCCGTAAGCATCGAGCACGCTTTCCTTCATCACCTCCGACAGCGTCGGATGCGGGAAGATGGTATGCATCAATTCTTCCTCGGTCGTCTCGAGGTTCATCGCGACGACGAAGCCCTGGATCAGCTCGGTCACCTCCGGGCCGACCAGATGGGCGCCGAGCAGCTTGCCGGTTTTGGCGTCGAAGATCGTCTTGGCGAGGCCGCTGTCCTCGCCGAGCGCCACGGCCTTGCCGTTGGCGACGAAGTTGAAGCGACCGACCTTGATCTCGTGGCCGGCGGCCTTGGCCTTCGCCTCGGTCAGGCCGACGCTGGCGATCTGCGGGTGGCAATAGGTGCAGCCCGGGATCACCGACTTGTCCATCGGGTGCGGATGCAGCCCCTTGATCGCCTCGACGCAGATCACCGCCTCATGCTCGGCCTTGTGCGCCAGCATCGGCGGGCCGGCGACGTCACCGATGGCGTAGACGCCCTTGACGTTGGTGCGGCAGAGATCGTCGATGACGATGCAGCCGCGATCGGTTTTCACGCCGAGCGCCTCCAGCCCGATATTCTCGATATTGCCGACGACGCCGACAGCCGAGATCATGCGGTCGGCCGTGATCGTCTGCTTGCCGCCCTTCTCGTCCTCGATGTGGGCGGTAATCGAATCCGCCCCCTTCTCGACCTTCGTCACCTTGGCGCTGGTGATGATCTTCATGCCCTGCTTCTCGAAGGCTTTCCGCGCGAAGGCGCCGATCTCGGCATCCTCCACCGGCACGACCTGCGGCAGCACCTCGACGACGGTCACCTCGACGCCCATCGTCCGGTAGAACGACGCGAATTCGATGCCGATGGCGCCCGAGCCCATCACCAGCAGCGATTTCGGCATCTTGGCGGGGACCATCGACTCGAAATAGGTCCAGATCAGCTTGCCATCCGGCTCGATGCCGGGCAGCGCGCGCGGCCGGGCGCCGGTCGCGACGATGATGTGGTCGGCCGTATAGGTGCCCTCGCCCTTGGCGCCCTTCGGCACCGGCCCTTGCGGTTGCATCGCCGGCTTCTTGGTCGGCGCGACGGCGATCGTGCCGGGCTTGGTCAGCTTGGCCTCGCCCCAGATCACGTCGACCTTGTTCTTCTTCATCAGGAACTGGACGCCGTTGTTCATCCTGACCGCGATGCCGCGCGAGCGCTTCACGACGGCATCGAGATCGGCCTTGAACGAGCCTTCCAGCGTGAGCCCGTAATCTTTGGCATGCTGGCCGTAATGCAGGATCTCGGCCGAGCGCAGCAGCGCCTTGGTCGGGATGCAGCCCCAGTTCGAGCAGATGCCGGCGAGATGCTCACGCTCGACGATCGCGGTCCTGAAGCCGAGCTGGGCGGCGCGGATGGCGGCGATATAGCCGCCAGGGCCGGAGCCGATGACGATGATGTCGTAGTCAGCCATGGTGTTTCTCCCGCCGCCTCAGACCAGCATCGCCATGGGCTTCTCGATATAGCCCTTGAACGCCGCGAGAAGCTCGGCACCAAGCGCGCCGTCGACGGCGCGGTGGTCGGTCGAGAGCGTCACCGACATCACCGTCGCGACAGCCGGCTGACCGCCCTTGACGATGACGCGCTGCTCGCCGGCGCCAACCGCCAGGATCGTCGCATGCGGCGGATTGACGATCGCCGCGAAGTCCTTGACCCCGAACATGCCGAGGTTCGAGACTGCCGTCGTGCCGCCCTGATACTCTTCGGGCTTCAGCTTGCGGGCCTTGGCGCGGGCCGCCATGTCCTTCATCTCGTTGGAGATCTGCGACAGCGTCTTGTGGCAGGCATCGCGGATGATCGGCGTGATCAGGCCGCCCGGGATCGAGACGGCGACGCCGACATCGGCATGCTTGTGCTTGAGCATCGTGTTCTCGGTCCAGGACACGTTTGCGTCCGGAACCGCCTTGAGCGCCAGCGCCAGCGCCTTGATGACCATGTCGTTGACCGAGAGCTTGTAGGCGGGCTTGCCGTCCTTCTCCGGCGCGGCCGCATTGAGCTCCGCGCGCAACTTGAGCAGCGCGTCGAGTTCGCAATCGACCGTGACGTAGAAATGCGGGACGGTCTGCTTGGCCTCGAGCAGGCGGCGCGCGATCGTCTTGCGCATGCCGTCATGCGGGATTTCTTCATAGGAATCCGGCGCGAACAGCTTCTTGACCGCCTCGTCCGAGGGGCCGGTCGCGAGCGGCGCGGCGGCGGGCTTGGCCGTGGGAGCAGCGGCAGGCGCAGCCGCCGGAGCAGCCTTGGCGCCGCCGCCCTTTTTGGCAGCCTCGACATCCTTCTCGACGATGCGGCCATGCGGGCCGGAGCCAGCGATGGCGGAGAGGTCGAGCCCGGCCTCTTTGGCGAGACGCCGCGCCAGCGGCGAGGCAAAGGAACGGCTGCCGTCAGCCTTCGCCGGAGCAGTCGCAACCGGTGCTTCAGCCGCCTTGGCAGGCGCAGCGGCGGCCGGAGCGACTTCGGCTTTCGCAGGCTCGGACTTGGGAGCTTCCACCTTCGGCGCAGCGCCGACCGCCGGTGCGGAGACGCTCTTGGCGTCCTCGCCCTCGCCGGCGATCACGCCGATCACCTCGTTGACTGCGACATCGGCCGTGCCTTCCGGCACCACGATCTTGGCGAGGATGCCCTCATCGACCGCCTCGACCTCCATCGTGGCCTTATCGGTCTCGATCTCGGCGATGATGTCGCCGGACTTGATGGTGTCGCCTTCCTTCTTCAGCCATTTGGCGAGATTGCCCTTCTCCATCGTCGGAGAGAGCGCGGGCATCAGGATGTTGGTCGGCATCGGTCAGCCCCTCTCAGCGATAGCAGACGGCCTTGGCCGCCGCGACGACCTCGCCGATATTCGGCAAAGCGAGCTTCTCGAGGTTCGCCGCATAAGGCATCGGCACGTCCTTGCCGGTGACGCGGGCGACGGGGGCGTCGAGATAGTCGAACGCCGCCTCCATGATCTTCATGCCGATCTCGGCGGTGACGCCGGACTGCGGGAAGCCCTCCTCCACCGCGACGCAGCGATTGGTCTTCTGCACGGAGGCAACGACCGTCTCGATATCCATCGGGCGGATCGTGCGGAGGTCGATGACCTCGGCCTCGATGCCGTCCTTGGCCAGCGCCTCGGCGGCGCCGAGCGCATAGGTCATGCCGATGCCGAAGGAGACGATGGTCACGTCGGTGCCCGGCCGCACCACCTTGGCCTTGCCGATCGGGATCAGGAAATCATCGCCCTTCGGCACGTCGAAGGACTTGCCATACATGATCTCGTTTTCGAGGAAGATCACCGGGTTCGGGTCGCGGATCGCGCTCTTGAGCAGCCCCTTCGCGTCGGAGGCGCTGTAGGGCATCACCACCTTGAGGCCCGGCACGTTGGAGTACCACGCCGCATAGTCGTGGCTGTGTTGGGCACCGACGCGGGCGGCCGCGCCGTTGGGGCCGCGGAACACGATCGGACAGCCCATCTGTCCGCCGGACATGTAGAGCGTCTTGGCGGCGGAGTTGATGATCTGGTCGATCGCCTGCATGGCGAAGTTGAAGGTCATGAACTCGACGATCGGCCTGAGGCCCGAAAGCGCCGCGCCGACGCCGATGCCGGCGAAGCCATGCTCGGTGATCGGGGTGTCGATGACGCGCTTGGCGCCGAATTCCTGCAGCAATCCTTGAGTGACCTTGTAGGCGCCCTGATACTCCGCGACCTCCTCGCCCATGACGAAGACGTCACCATCGCGGCGCATCTCCTCGGCCATCGCGTCACGCAGCGCCTCGCGGACCGTCTGGCTGACGATCTCGGCGCCGGCCGGGAATTCGGACGAAGCGTCATAGGCCTTCGCCTGGGCCGGCACGCTCTCGGGCTTGCTGGCAGCGGGAGCGTCTTCCGCCTTGGCCTCGGGCTTCGGCTCTTCCTTGGCCTCGGCCGGCTTCTCGGCCGCCGCCTTGCCGGCTCCGCTCGCCGCGGCGCTGACATCCTCGCCATCGGCGGCGATCACGCCGATCCGCGTGTTGACCGCGACATTCTCGCTGCCGTCCGGCACCAGGATCTTGGCGAGGATGCCCTCATCGACCGCCTCGACCTCCATGGTCGCCTTGTCGGTCTCGATCTCGGCGATGATGTCGCCGGACTTGACCTGATCGCCCTCTTTTTTCAGCCACTTGGCCAGTTTTCCTTCCTCCATGGTGGGAGAAAGGGCAGGCATGAGAATGTCGATCGGCATGAACGCACCCGGATTCTAGACGCGGGGAAAGGCGAGAGGCGGCAGCGGCGCGGGCGTCAGCCCTGCGCCGGCTCCAGCAGGATGTCGGTGTAAAGTTCCGAGACGTCGGGCTCGGGGTCATGCGTCGCGAATTCGGCGGCGTCGTTGACGATCTCGCGCACCTTGGCGTCGATCGCCTTCAGCTCGTCCTCGCCGACCTTGAACTCGCGGACCAGCCGGGCCCGGACCTGCTCGATCGGATCATGCTCCTCGCGCATCCGCTGGACCTCGTCCTTGGAGCGGTACTTCGCCGGGTCCGACATCGAGTGGCCGCGATAGCGGTAGGTCTGCATCTCCAGGATGTAGGGGCCCTTGCCGGAGCGCGCATGGTCGATCGCGCGCTGGCCGGCCTCGCGAACGGCCCGGACATCCATGCCGTCGACCTGCTCGCCCGGAATGTTGAAGGAGACGCCGCGGCGCGAGAAATCGGTCTGGGCCGAAGCGCGGCTCACTGCGGTGCCCATGGCGTAGCGGTTGTTCTCGATGATGAACACGACCGGCAGCTTCCAGAGCTCGGCCATGTTGAAGCTCTCGTAGACCTGGCCCTGATTGGCGGCGCCGTCGCCGAAATAGGTCATGGAGACGGTGTTGTCGCCGCGATACCAGTCGGCGAAGGCGAGGCCCGTTCCGAGCGATACCTGCGCGCCGACGATGCCGTGGCCGCCATAGAAGTTCTTCTCGCGGCTGAACATGTGCATGGAGCCGCCCTTGCCGCGCGAATAGCCGCCGCGCCGACCGGTGAGCTCAGCCATCACGCCGCGCGATTCCATGCCGCAGGCCAGCATGTGGCCGTGGTCGCGATAGCCGGTGATGACCTGGTCACCATCCTTGGAGGCCATCTGCATGCCGATGACGACGGCTTCCTGGCCGATATAGAGGTGGCAGAAGCCGCCGATCAGGCCCATGCCGTACATCTGGCCGGCCTTCTCCTCGAAGCGCCGGATCAGCAGCATCTCGCGATAGGCGTGGAGGTCTTCGTCCTTGGTGAAGGGAGTGACGTTGCTGGCAGCCGGGGCGGACTGCCCCGCTCCCTCCTTGGCCGAACGTGCCTTTGCCGGCTTGGCGGCGGCTTTCGATGGGGCGGGAGCTTTCGGTTTACGCGCAGCAACAGCCATAGACGATCCTCCAAGGGCCTTCGACCTTTGTTGTAGAGGATCGAAAAAACCTTGGCGAGGACGCTATCTCGCACTGCACCATCATCTAAGTCGTTGAAATATAATGATACTGCAGGCGTAACTGGATTCAAGTTAATTGATACGTCTGAGACTAACAGCCGGCTCGCTAACGCCCCATGATCACGACGTCGTTCTTGTGGGTCCGGGCAAGCATGGCACGCGCCGACTCGTCGAGCAGATCGCGATCGACATTGTCGTCGCGCACGAGGGCGAGGCGCTGTTCCCAGGATTTGCGCTCCAGGGTGAGCGTCGCCAACTCCGCTTCCAGTTCGCGCAGCGATTCCCGAACGGCGCCGCGCGCCTCGAGGCCGCGCGCGCCGTGCTGGGCGTGGAACAAGAAATAGCTGACCGTCAGCGCCGACACCGCATAGAGCGCGAGCGTCACGAAGACAGATCTGAGACCGCGACGAATGACCATGGCTGATGAGGCTAGGATGGCGTGGTTTCCGGGCGGTTAACGCACGGGGCCGGAGGGTTACGCCAGGAAGGGGACAGGCGGCATGGATGTGCATTGGACATGTTGACCCGCGCCCTTCACCTCCGTATGTCAGCGGGCCTGTGAGGGCGGGTAGCTCAGTGGTAGAGCACGTGACTTTTAATCATGTGGTCGTGGGTTCGATCCCCACCCCGCTCACCACCACCCGGAATCGGGCCACGGCCTGAGCCGGCCCCGTCACCGGACGCTTCCGCCCCCATCGGCGCCTGCGCGCACCCAAGCCCCGCCCCGGAGGAATGCCGTGCCCAAGCTGTGCAAATTCACCTCGCCGCGCGACGGCAAGCCCGTCTATGTCAATCCCGAGCAGGTCGTCGTGGTCTACACCCACAAGGGCGAGCCGGCGGACACCATCATCGGGTTCGGCAAGGATTTCATGCTCGGCGTGCGGGAGAGCCTCGAGGAAACCGTCCGCATTCTCGAACAGGCGACGGCTTCCAAAAGCCAAAACTGAACGCGGCGGCCCGAAGCCGGGACGCGGCTTTCGGAAAGCCCGATTCGATACGATCAGGTAGATAGATCGCCATGATCGCGCCCGACAGGACGCTCGGCGATCTAGCGGCTCATATCCGCCAGCGCTTCTCGCATGGCGAGGCTGCGAATCCCGAACAGGCCTTGGTAAGGCAAGGCCAGATCGACGATGACGAACATCACGCTCGCGACGGAGACCACCCCGATCGCGAGGACGATGCCGCTGACTCGACGGCGCGGCACCTGCAGCCCGAAGCTCAGGAACACCAACGCAAGCCAGAAGCTGATGATACCGAGGAACAGCCCGCTTTGCGGGCCGTTCGTATCCTCGATCACGGCCCAGCGGCTTTCCTGAACTCTGGCGTAGTCGGCCCGGCAGCGTTGCAAAACCGGGGATAGATCAGGCGCCGGAGCGGTCGTGTCGATGGCCAGTCCGACCTCGTTGAGCATGCCGGCCAGAACCGCATCTTCGCCGCGAACCGACATGCGGCGGGTATCCGGCATGCCGGCAACCGAAGGAGCGGGCTCCGCAGGCCAGGTACTGGCGATCACGGCGGCGACGTAGCGGCTCAGGATCTGCCGGGTCGGAGCAAGGTTCGGCCCCAGATTGCGCAGGCATTGGTCGAGCCGCGCCAGCTCGGCCGCGTAGAGCGAGCGGTTCCTGTTGGCGGAATCGAAGGCGGAGCGCGCAGTCGAGAGCTGCAGGCTCAGCACCAGCGCGGCGAAGGTCACGAGCAGGCCGGTCACCAGCCGGACCGCTTCCATGTTCTCCTTCGACAGATGCTCCTCCGGCAGCCACATGCGCAGGGCGATGCCGGCCAGAGCGCTCAGGCCGAACAAGGTCAGAAAACCGAAGCCTGAGAGGATTTCCATGGCGTCGCCGCGAGAAGGCCGATCGGGCCCGGCCATGCTCTCACAGCGCAGCGACCGATGCGAGCCCCTGCGTCACACGCGAAAAGCCGCTCAGCCGAGCCGGCGCGTCACGCCGCCCTTTATCGGCCTCCGACTGTGAGGCGGTGGCGGAGCCTCGGGCAGGAGATAGGCGCCCCCGCCCATTCCGAGAGCCGGCCAGCCGGGATCGACATAGGCGTCGAGTTCCCAGCAGCGCAGCCGCAGACGCTCGTCTTCCGTGGTTGCATCGGAGCAGCGCGTGAATTGCGAGCGCTGCCAGAAGGCAGTCGCTGGCTGCGGCGCCTGCGCGAGGCCGACCAGCAGAACCGTGGCCAGAAGCCTGTTCATCGCGGCGCTCCCCTGCCCCTGTGACTGCGACCAATCGACCATCAATGCCCGCGGGGCTCTTGCGGAAAGCTTAACCGGGCGGGAACAGGGCGCGCCGTCGCGGGTATCTCCTATGCAGGGCTCAAGGCAGGAGGTTCCGATGCGAGCCAAGGTTCGGCGCGGCGACAGCACTGGCGAGGCAACCCGTCCGGTCTTCAGGATCGAGACCGTCGAGGACTACGGACTGGCCAGGCATCGCATCGAAAGCCTCAAGGACTCGACACGCGGCGACGATGAGGAGCAAGAATTGCAGGCTCTCATCGATGCCGTCGAACGCTGGGATGCCGACCATGCCGCCCAGCCGGGCCGACACAGGAGGTAGATACCGTGAAAACGCCGATCATGGTCCATACCGAGGAAGACTATGACCGGGCGCAGCAGCGCGTCGAGGAACTGAACGCCCTGCCCGACGGCCCCGAAAAGGACAAGGAACTGCAAGCGATCGCCGAAGCGATGCTCGCCTTCGAGCTCCGTCGCGACGACGCCGACGACTGATCCCCGCGGCATCGAGCCCAGCAACGTTCAGGAATCGTTGCTGGCGTTGAGCTCCTCCGGGCGAAGTCCTTCATCCGGATGAGTTCTGGTGGCGGGCTCCTGCGCCTCGAGCCACCGCGCCACGATCTCCGCCACCATCTCTTCACGCGTATGCCCAGGCCGATGCGCCGCGATGTGGCGGTCGAGCGCTGCGGTTTCGGCCTCGGCCAGCAGGACAGTCAACGCAATCGGCATGATTTGTCTCCACGTCTCCGGGAACAGCACCGGCTTCCAGACGTTGTAGCAAGCGCGGCATCCGATCACGACATCGCGATGCAAGCAAGTCGGCAAACCGAACGAGCAGGGAATTTCAAGCTGCTTTCGGTGGCGCGGTTATTTGCGCGTCTCTGCCACGGTTTGTCTCGACAGAAGACGAACAAAAACTTGTTTCATCTGTTGGTTGCATGAACGGCCTGCGACTTGGGCTGATAAAGGAGGAAAAAATGCTCACGCATAAGCTCGCCATGACCTCTATCGGATTCGCCATGCTGACCGCGACGGCGCTCGCGCAGACGAGCGCTCCGACGCCACCCTCGTCCTCGACGAGCCCGGCTCCCGCGGCTCAGCCTGCCAAGCCGCCGGCAAACAATCTCGCCGGCCAGGGCAAATGGCGTACCAGCAAGCTGATCGGCGTCGATATCTACGGCCCCGACGACAAGAAGGTCGGTGACGTAACCGAAGTGATCGTCGACAAGACCGGCAAGATCGAGATGGTCACGGTCGGCGTCGGCGGCTTCCTCGGCATCGGCGCGAAGGACGTCGCCATTCCCTTCGAGCAGGTGACCTGGAGCGATCAGCCGATCGCCCCACCCGCTCCGGCCCCTGCCCCGGCGGGCGGTGCTGCCGGTAGCGCGGGCGGCGGCATGAGCGCGGCTCCGCCGGCAGCATCGGCTCCGAAGGCGCCAGCCATGTATCCGGATCATGGCAAGATCACCATGACCAAGGACCAGCTCAATGCAGCCCCGGCCGTGACCTATTCCGGCAGCTGACACGTTCGATCCGAACCGCCCCGGCAACGGGGCGGTTTCGTTTGTGCCAGCGTCATGGATCCGGACCCGCTCCTGCGGCGAGCGTGCGGAGCAAGGGCGGAACGGCTTCGGGCAGCTCGTCCGCGATCAGCCCGAAGCCCAGCGCTTCGCCGGCCTTCCCGTGCAGCCAGACCGCCATGCAGGCCGCTTCAAAGGCCGGCACGCCCTGCGCGACCAGCCCCGTGACCATCCCGGCCAGGACGTCGCCGGAACCGGCGGTCGCCAGCGCCGGCGAGCCGGTCGCATTGATCGCCGCACGCCCGTCCGGGCATGCGATCACCGTGTCGGCTCCCTTGTAGACGACGATCGCCCCGCTGAAGGCAGCAGCCTTGCGGGCGCGCTCCAGCTTGGAAGAGTCCCGGTCGATCGCCGGCTCCCGGCCGAAAAGCCGCCGGAACTCGCCCTCATGCGGTGTCATCACGCAAGTGGCGTTCCGCTGTCCCAGCCTCGACAGGGCTTCCGCATTCTCCGCCAGAATCGTCAGCGCATCGGCATCGAGCACCAGCGGCTTGCTGCTATGGACAAGCGCCGCAACCAGCTGGCGAGCTCGCGCATCGAGCCCAAGCGCCGGGCCTGCCAGCACGACGGACAAGCGCCGATCCTCCAGGAGAGGCGCAAGACCCGTTTCGTCCGCGAGGGAGCGCTGCATCAGCGCGTCCGGCCCCCGCGTCGCATGCGCCGCCAGGGCCGCGGGAGCGCAGAGGATGGTCGCGAGCCCGGCGCCGATCCGTAGGGCCGCCCGCGCGCCGAGCCGCGGCGCCCCGACGCCGGCGATCCCTCCCGCGAGCACGGCAACGGCGCCGCGCTCGAATTTATGCGTGAAGCTGCCATGGCGCGGCAGATGGCAGCTCCAGAGAGCGGGACCGTTGGCGAAGGCCGTAGGAGCGATCGCCTCGAGGGCCGCTTCGGCCGGAATGCCGATATCCGCCAGCGTCACCTGTCCGCAGAGATCGCGGCCGGGCTGGAGGAGGTGACCGGGCTTGAGCCGGAAGAAGGTCACCGTTTCCGCGGCACGAACGACCGGCCCCTCGGCCTGCCCGGTATCGCCCGAAAGCCCGCTGGGAACATCGACCGCGACCAGCGGCCGGCCAGAGGCGTTCATCGCCGCGACCAGCTGCGCGGCCTCGCCGGCAAGCGGCCGGCTCAAACCCGCTCCGAACAGCGCATCGACGAGGATGTCCGCGTCGTTCGGCACGGCCACGCCCGACGGCAGGATCGAGCCGCCCCAGCGTTCCGCGGCGATGGCGGCATCGCCCCGCAGCGCATGCACGTCGCCCAGCAGAGCGACCGTCACCTGAAACCCTCTTTCGCGCAGGAGCCTCGCAGCAACGAAGCCGTCGCCACCATTGTTTCCTGGGCCACAGAATACGCTCACGCTTGCGCCGGAAGCCGCATGGCGGGAGACCGCATCGGCCACCGCCGCCCCGGCCCGCTCCATCAGCATGACGCCCGGCGTCCCACCCGCGATCGCGATGCGATCCGCCTCCCCCATCTGCGCCACTGTGAGCAAGGCGAGGTCGGTCGTTCGCATGGCTGGGATCGTTGTGCCGGGCATGGCCCATCATGAGAGCAGGTCGCACGGCGCGACAACAAGGCGCCAAGGCAGCATTTGCACTACAATTAGGCGTTTGACTTTTTTTTATGCTGTTTTTTGCCTCTCGATCAGGCGCAAGAAGCCGGGCTGCCACGTGGCGGTGCGCGGGCGCCGATGCTATGAGCAAGACAAGGTGCTTCGCATGCGGCCGGGGATCGTTCAAACTCCCGGATCGCGGCGGGTGCCGCCCGGCTCCGGCCGGGGTCTGGGGCGCAAAGGAGGCCGGTCGGCGCATGAAGAAGATCGAAGCGATCATCAAGCCCTTCAAGCTGGACGAGGTGAAGGAAGCGCTTCAGGAAGTCGGGCTTCAGGGCATCACCGTTCTCGAGGCGAAGGGCTTCGGCCGCCAGAAGGGCCATACCGAGCTCTATCGTGGCGCCGAATACGTCGTCGACTTCCTGCCGAAGGTGAAGATCGAGATCGTTCTGGCCGACGACATGGTCGAGCGCGCGATCGAGGCGATCATGAAGGCCGCCCAGACCGGCCGCATCGGCGATGGCAAGATTTTTGTATCGAGCGTGGAGGGTGCCATTCGCATCCGCACGGGCGAGACAGGCGCGGACGCGATCTGACGATTTCCCGCATCACATGGGTCGAGAGCTGCCGGGTGATTTGGATCCATCCGCAGCGCGCGAGTTTGAGAATTAGCTGGCAAGAGGAATGCTGAAATGAAAAGCGCCAAGGATGTCCTCAAGGCGATCAAGGACAACGACGTCAAATATGTCGATTTCCGCTTCACCGACCCGCGCGGCAAGTGGCAGCATGTGACCTTCGACGTCACGATGATCGACGAGGACATCTTCGCCGAAGGCACGATGTTCGACGGTTCCTCGATCGCTGGCTGGAAAGCCATCAACGAGTCCGACATGCTGCTGATGCCGGATCCGACCACCGCCGTGATGGATCCGTTCTTCTCGGCCGCCACCATGGTCATCACCTGCGACGTGCTCGAGCCCGCCACCGGCGAGCCCTATGGCCGTGACCCGCGCGGCATCGCCAAGAAGGCCGAGGCCTATCTCAAGTCGACCGGCATCGGTGACACCATCTATGTCGGCCCCGAGGCCGAGTTCTTCGTCTTCGACGACGTCAAGATCGCGGCGGATCCGTACAACACGGGCTTCAAGCTCGACAACGTCGAGCTGCCGATCAACGGCATGACCGAGTACGAGGGCGGCAATCTCGGCCACCGCATCGCCACCAAGGGCGGCTACTTCCCGGTTCCGCCGCAGGATTCGGCGCAGGACATGCGCGGCGAGATGCTGGCGGCCATGGCGGCCATGGGCGCCAAGGTCGAGAAGCACCACCACGAGGTCGCTTCCGCCCAGCACGAGCTCGGCCTGAAGTTCGACACCCTGACCCACATGGCCGACACCATGCAGGTCTATAAGTACGCGATCCACAACGTCGCCCAGAGCTACGGCAAGACCGCGACCTTCATGCCGAAGCCGATCTATGGCGACAACGGCTCGGGCATGCACGTCCACCAGTCGATCTGGAAGAACGGCAAGCCGACGATGGCCGGCAACAAATATGCCGACCTGTCGCAGGAGTGCCTGTGGTACATCGGCGGCATCATCAAGCACGCCAAGTCCCTGAACGCCTTCACCAACCCGTCGACGAACTCCTACAAGCGCCTCGTCCCGGGCTATGAGGCTCCGGTGCTGCTCGCCTATTCGGCGCGCAACCGCTCGGCGTCCTGCCGTATTCCGTGGACGACCTCGCCGAAGGCCAAGCGCGTCGAGGTCCGCTTCCCCGATCCGATGGCGAACCCCTATCTCGCCTTCGCCGCCATGCTGATGGCCGGCCTCGACGGCATCATCAACAAGATCGATCCGGGTCCGGCCATGGACAAGGACCTCTACGACCTGCCGCCGCGCGAGCTGAAGAAGATCCCGACGGTGTGCGGTTCGCTGCGCGAGGCCCTGGAAAGCCTCAAGAAGGACAACGCCTATCTCAAGGCCGGCGGCGTCTTCAACGACGACTTCATCGAGAGCTATATCGAGCTCAAGATGCAGGATGTGGCGCGCTTCGAGATGACGCCGCACCCGGTCGAGTTCGCGATGTACTACTCCTACTGAGAGCTCGGGCCGGCTCTTTCGAGCCGGCCCACGGCTTCCTCCCGGCCGCGTATCCCGCGGCTACCTTTCACCGGGGCGGCGACGCCCCGGTTTTTTGTTGGCTTCAGGCGCGAACCCTCAGAGATAGCGATTATGGCCGAACGTCACGCTCCCTGCGGCGGTCGCGAGGTCATTGCCGTATTCGACCGTGCCCACACGGTCCAGGCCAGCCCCGGTGAAGACCGTCGGCACGACACCGCCCACGCTCGCGCTCCGCACGATGTTTCCGGAGATCACCACCGAACGTCCGCTTGACGACACTGCGTGGTTCGAGACACCGATCCCCATCTTCGCACCACGAACCAGATTCCCCGTGACGACGAGATCGCGCGCGCCGTCATTGATGCCGGCCTGAACGCCGATGCCGGCGACATTCTCGATCAGGTTGCCCGAAACCACACAATCCTGCTCGACGACGATGCCGTTGCCGCCAGTGGTTCCGCCGGTCACGGCATTGTCGGCCATGCTCGAAATCCGGTTGCCCTCCACGACGACGCTGCGCGAGATGCCGTCATTGTACAGGCCGGAATTGGCGACATTGATCCCGCCGCCGGCGGTATCGATGCTGTTGTTGGACACGATGCAGCCGGTGAGATCGATTCCGGCCCCCGGCGCCTCGATGAAGATCGCGATTTCCCGCGCGCCGAAGATGTTGTTGTTGCTGACATTGTGCAGCCCGCCGCCATTGCAGCGGATGGCCGAGTATTGCGTATTGAAGATCTGGTTGTTGGTAATTGTGACGCCGACCGCCCGGAAGACACTGATGCCGTTGCCATTCTGCCCTGTGCCGCCGGCCACCGTGTCGATGCCGTTGATGAGATTGCCGGAGATTGTGGAGCTGTCGCCGGTGATGGTGTCACGCCAGACCGCGATGCCGTTGTTGCTCATCAGCGCCAGCGAGCAGGACAGCACGTTGATGCGGCCGTTCTCGCTCCAGATGCCGACGGAATGGCTCTGGAGATAAGTGCCGCGGAAGGTGGCTTCCGCCCCCCTTACATAGACGCCGATCCCGGGGGAATAGAGGATGCGGCAATCCTCGAACACGACATCCTTGGCGCCGTTCGCAACCGCGATGAAGGCTGGCCTGCCGGCAACGTAATCGGACAGCGCGCGGTTCTGCCCGTCGAACGAGAGGCCCTCAAAACGCACCTGGCTCTGCCCATCGACAACAAGGAAATTATTCACACCACTGAAGCGAAGCACCACCGAACCCGGAATGGCGCGCGCCAGCAGCGGCTTACCGCCACCATTGCTGGGAAGAACCGTGACCGTGCCTGAATCATACACGCCAGCCTGAAAGAAAAGCGGCCTGTCCTGGCTGCGGGCATAGTCAAAGACGGTTTGCAGGCCTGTGAAATTGGTCCAGCCCGATGTTGCCGCCGCCGTGCGTGCAACCACGGCGTCATCGAACAACGCGAAAGAAGGCATGCGCTCTCTCCTATAGGAACAAAACAAGAACATTCCTATACGAGGAAATTAATCCTGTCAATCGATTCGACTGCGATGCGAGATGCGAACGCGATCGGCGAGCGTGCCTCGGCACAACGCCGAAACGGAGCTGTCGGCTCCTGAGGCCGGAGTTTGCACAGAAACGACGACAGCGCGCTCGGCGTCGGGCGCGTGTCTCAGGGCTTCGCGCCGAGGAGCAGCCGATAGCTCTCGATCGTGCGCCCGACATGCCGCTCCGTCGTCAGCGGGTCGGCCCAATAGCCGCGATAGGCAGCTATGCCCATCGCGCTTGCGCAGGCATCGTCCTTCAGGCGCGTCAGCGCGGCCGAAAGGCCGGCGGCATCCCCGCGATCGACGAGGATGCCATCCTCTCCGTCGGCGACCCAGCTCGCCGAACCGGTCGTCCGCGCCAGGATCACCGGCACGCCGAGCGAGCGTGCTTCGGCGATCACCAGCGGTCCAGGCTCGTACCAGAGCGATGGCTGCACCAGGCAACGTGCCTGCGCGATCTCGTCGAAGACACGCTCGGCCGGCACCCAGCCACGAATCTCGGCTTGCGGGTTGAGCCGCGCAATCTCGCCGGCAAGCGGCCCTTCGCCAACGAAACGTACGGGCATATCGGCGTCGCGCGCAGCCTTCGCCAGGACATCCGCCGCCTTCTCCTGGGTAAAGCGGCCAAGGAACAGCGCGTGCCGGTTGCGGGTGGCGTTGACCGGCGTGCGCCTTTCCGCCTCCACCATGTTCTCGACCACGACATGCCGGGCCTGCCGCGGCAGAAAAGGTTCCGCGAAACGGCGCGCGAAATCGCTGACATGGATAAAGAGCGGTGCGTCGAGCTTGCGCATCGCCTTGTCGGAGCCGAGCTGCCGGGCGACGCGGATCAGCTTGTGCGGATAGGAGGCGCGGTCGCAATTGCAGGCCACGCAGCCGATCGACATCGGCCTGCGCTGACAGAGCGCGTTCGCCTTGAAGTCGAAATAGCCGCCGACCGGACAGAATGAGAAATAGTCGTGAACGGTGAGGGCGACAGGCAGCCCGCTTTCTCCGGCGGCAGCGATGGCAGCCGGGCTGAAGGCCTTGGTCCATTGATGGAGGTGCACCAGCGTCTCGTCGCGCGGCTGGCGGGCGAGAAGATCGCTCAGAAAGCGGTAGGCCCGGGCATTCCAGATACCTTGCCTGGCGGCTGCGAGCTTGCTCCCGACCTGCCAGATTTCCTTGCCGGCGAAGTGTTCCACGCTGATCCGCGGATGGTCGAGCCGTTCGGAGATGGGGCCGATGGCACAAGCGAAGACAATCTCGACACCCGCCTCGGCCAGCCCACGCGCGCTCTCGATGGCGACCTTGGCGGCACCGCCGTTGACCGAACCGAAATCGCTGATGATCACCGCGCGCACGAAAGTCTCCAGGCGGGATTCGGGCCGTCAAAGATTGACGGCACCTACTTGAACGACAGGATCCGCTGCGGCGCGAGCCGCCCGCGCAGCAGGTCCCAGAAAGCGAGGCAATTGCCCTTCAGCCGGCCGATCCGATCGACGGGGTTGTTCGGCTTGAGGCTGCCGCCGATATTCGCCGCGACATTGCCAGCGGCAAGCCGCAGAGCGCGGCGCGGCCTGAGCGTGCCCTTGCGCACCAGATAGACCGGGTTGGCGATCTGCGAATAGCCGAAGCGCAGACCGGAGGTCCGTCCGCGCTTGCTGCCGCGATGCACACCGCGCAGCGCGGTCGAATGTACGATCCGCCCCTGCCCGGCGAGCTGCTGGCAGAAATCGGTGTCCTCCTGCCAGCCATAGAGCGGCAGGTTCTCGTCGAAACGCGCCCCGGCCGCCCGGATCGCCGCGACCCGGAATACCATGTTGCAGCCATAGGCATTCTCGACCGGCGTCAGCCGCGCCTCCGCCGGCGCGATGTCCCGTGCCAGGATCGCCCGGGCTTCCGCGGCAGCGAGGCCGGGCCCGTGGATGCCGTCGGCAAGCACCTGTCCGGTCGCGACAACGATGTCGCCTTCGCGGCCGAGCAACGCCTCCGCCTCGGTGACGAAGGACGGGGCCGGCAGGAAATCATCGTCGAAGAACAGCAGCAGCTCGGCATCGCCGATCGCGTCGAGAATGGCATTGCGTTGCACGCACAGCCCCTGTCGCGGCGCGACCCGCCTGACCGGCACGGCGAGCGTCGCGGCGAAGGACCAGTCGACATCCTCCTCCTGCGCCGGGCAGATCAGGATCTCCGCCGGCAGCCGCTCCTGCCGCGCAAGCTCGGCGAGCGTGTCGCAAAGCACCTCCCGGCGCCCGGCGGTCGCGATCCCGACGACGATCTTCATGGCTGGAGCGTTCCGATCATGCATCCGTCCCTCAATGTGCCAGCCATCGCAGCATGCGGGGCAAGACGGGCAGGCTCGCGAGCATCGTCACGCCGAGCCCGGCCGCGGCGGCCAACACCACGTTCCCGCCAAGCCAGGTCGATATCGCCCAGGCCGCGACGATGGCCAGCAGGGCGGAGGCGAGCGGCAGCCGCGGCATCTCGAACGGCAGCAGGCGCAGCAGCAGCAGGCCGCCGGCGAGCGCGACAAGCGCTCCGACGGCCGCACCGGCCGAGATCGTGAAATCCGTTCCGCCGAACCACGCCGTGGCGGCCAGAGCGCCGGCGCACATCAGCGCAGAATCGAATACGGCGAGCCCGGCGATCGCCGCCAACCGACGCTGGAGATGGGCCGCCGTCGGCAACAGGGTCTGCACGATGGCCCGGATCAGCGCCGTGAACGTGATGAGGGGCGCGACACGCAGGAAGGATTCGCGCAGCTCGGGCGCGATCAGCAGCGTCGTGGCGACGGCCAGCAGGCTGAGCACGGCCGCGGCGCCCATCGCCGAGAAGCCGGCGAGCAAGGCATAGTAACGCCCGAGCTCGCGGCGGAATTCGCCGCTGCCGCCATCGCGGTCGAAGAGCTGTACGAGCGAAGGATAACGGATGGCGTAGATCGCCGAGACGATCAGGACGAAGGGGCGCTGCAACAGATCGAGCGCCAGCAGCGGCGCGGCAGCCGCCTGCCCTCCCAACGTGGCGGTGAAGATCGCCTTCAGCCCGAGCGGTGCCAGCATCGCGGCGACCGAGGCTCCCGCGGAGATCCCACCATAGGCGAGATGCCGGCGCGTCGCCTCGAGGCTCCAGCGCCCCGGTTCGCCGAAACCGCCCCGCGAGACCAGGATCGCCAGGACGAGATAGGCGAGATAGCCCGCCATGACGCCGCCGAGGACATGGGCGAAATCCGCCCCGGCCCAGGCGCCGGCCAGCGTGCCGATGGCCATCAGCGAGGCGCGCAGGGCCTGCATCCAGGAGAACAGCCGGAAGGCGTGCCGGAAGCGCAGCATGGTGAGATGGATCTCGCTGCCGCCCTGCACGATCGCCGCGACCGCGCCGAGCCCCGCGGCCGGTGCCGGCACGCCGCAGAACCACGCGATCAACGCACCGACGACGCAAAGGCCGCAACAGGCCAGGAATTCCGAGGTGATGGTTCCGCGCCCGGTCGCCTCGCTCTGCGCGTCGGGGCCGGGATAGAAGCGGCTGCAGGCGAAGCGAATCCACTCGAAGCAAGCGATCGCCCCGAACTGCACGACTGAGATGAACAGCGAATAGGCCGTGAACTCCGCCGCCGGCAGCCGGTGCGCGACAACGAGCAACAGCCCCAGCGCCAGAACGGCCTGGTAGATATAGGCTCCGAGCGCAGCGATCTTCGCCATCGCGGCCTCAGCCTGCGACAGTGGCGGCGACGCGGCCTGTCAGACCGGCACTGGCAATGATGGCACCGTTCACGCGCGAAACCCTCCACCGTCAGGCGTAGGGCCGAAAGGTTGATATTTCGCGTCGGGGAGCACCGGACCGAACCACGAACCGGATGCCAGCGCCCGGACGGGGGCGCCGGCACGATCCGGAAGGGGCGCCGCGCCCCGGCCGTCAGGGATCAGGAGAAATGCAAGACGGCGAATCCGGCGCCTGCCGCGACGGCAGCGAGCCACCAGAGCCCTCGCGAGGACGTCCAGTCCAGGCGTGGCGCTTCCGCCACGACGCGGGCATCCTCATAGCCGAAGGACTCGCCGGCCAGACGCGCAGCGCGCTGAAGCCCGGCCATTCTCGTCACAGGAAACGACTGACGCGACACCACGGCGACCTCCCCCTAGGCTGATCTTAGCGCATTGCGAATCGCCGCATAGGCCCGATCACGCTCACCATCCTGATCCTTGCCGCTTAACGCAGCCTGAATGGACCGGGTTCCACGTAGAGGTTCACGGCGATCCATGACCTGTCGATGACGACGGGCGGCGCATGGCTCCTGACAGATGTGGAAGGCGAGGTTTTTATAGCGGCCGGCACGGTCTATAAGCGGCCGCGAAGCGCAGGACGGGTCGGAATGCGCTAGAGTTTAGCGTTGCGAATCAGGAAGCATTTGGCGCGATGGCGGAGAATGGCGATCTTTTCGGCTCGGACGCGGAGCGGCCGGCTGAGGCTGGCCCGAAGCCGGAACTGCGCGCACCCGCCGAGGCTCCGAAAGCGCCGCGCGGCGGCGCAGGAGCTGCGCGCAACGGAACCCTGTCCGAGACCGGCTATGACGCCTCCGCCATCGAGGTACTGGAGGGGCTCGAGCCCGTCCGCCGTCGGCCAGGCATGTATATCGGCGGCACCGACGAGCGCGCGCTGCACCACCTCTTCGCCGAGGTGATCGACAACGCCATGGACGAGGCCGTGGCCGGCCACGCCACCTTCATCGACGTCGAACTGTTCGAGGACGGCTCGATCGCGGTGACGGACAATGGCCGCGGTATCCCGGTCGACCCGCATCCGAAATTCCCCGGCAAGTCGGCGCTCGAAGTCATCATGACGACGCTGCATGCCGGCGGCAAATTCGACTCCAAGGCCTATGAGACCTCGGGCGGCCTGCACGGCGTCGGCGTTTCCGTCGTCAACGCGCTCTCAGATCGGCTCGAAGTCGAGGTCGCGCGTGGCAAGACGCTCTATCGCCAGATCTTCTCGCGCGGCCTGCCCCAGGGACCATTGGAGACGGTCGGTGCCGTCGCCAACCGGCGCGGCACCAGGGTCCGCTTTCACCCGGATGCGCAGATCTTCGGCGAAGGCGCGCATTTCTCCCCGGCACGCCTGTTCCGCATGGCGCGCTCCAAGGCCTATCTCTTCGGCGGCGTCGAGATCCGCTGGACCTGCGCGCCGGCGCTGCTGAAGCCGGAGGGCGATGTCGCGGCAGAGGCCGTGTTCCGCTTCCCCGGCGGCTTGCGCGACTATCTCGGTCGCGAGATCGAGGGCAAGGACCTCGTCGCCGAGCCGATCTTCTCCGGCAAGATCACGAAGGATGGCGGCCACGGCTCACTCGAATGGGCCATCGCCTGGCTCGCCACCGGCGAGGACGGCTTCTCCTCCTCCTATTGCAATACGATCCCGACCCCCGAAGGCGGTACCCATGAGCAGGGCCTGCGCATCGCCCTGCTGCGGGGCCTGCGCGACCATGCCGAGCGCATCGGCCAGTCGAAGCGCATGGCGCAGGTCACCTCCGACGACGTGATGGCGACCTGCGCCGCCATGCTCTCGGTCTTCATCCGCGAGCCGGAATTCCAGGGCCAGACCAAGGACAAGCTCGCGACGCTGGAAGCCTCCCGCATCGTCGAGAACGCCGTGCGCGACGCCTTCGACCACTGGCTTGCCGCCGCACCTCAGCAGGCGCTGCGCCTGCTCGACTGGTCGGTGGATCGCGCCGAGGAGCGGCTGCGTCGCCGCCTCGAGAAGGAAGTCTCGCGCAAGACCGCGACGCGGAAGCTCCGCCTGCCCGGCAAGCTCGCCGATTGCTCCAATGCCGGCGCGGCCGGCTCCGAGCTTTTCATCGTCGAGGGTGACTCGGCCGGCGGCTCTGCCAAGCAGGCGCGCAACCGCGCCAACCAGGCGATCCTGCCCTTGCGCGGCAAAATCCTGAACGTCGCCAATGCCACGCGAGAGAAGCTCAACCAGAACCAGCAGCTCGCCGACCTGATCCTGGCGCTTGGCTGCGGCATCGGCACGCAGTTCCGCGAGGACGACCTGCGCTACGAGAAGGTCATCGTGATGACGGACGCCGATGTCGACGGCGCCCATATCGCCTCCCTGCTCGTCACCTTCTTCTGGCGCCAGACGCCGAAGCTGATCGAGAAGGGCCATCTCTACCTTGCCGTGCCGCCGCTCTACCGGCTCCAGCACGGCGGCAAAAGCGTCTATGCCCGGAACGACGCCCACAAGGACGAGCTGATCGAGACCGTCTTCAAGGGCAAGAAGCCGGAGATCTCGCGCTTCAAGGGCCTGGGCGAAATGATGCCGCAGCAGCTCAAGGAAACCACCATGGACCCGGCCAAGCGCTTGCTGCTCAAGGTCATGGTGGACCATGAGGCGAGGGAAGAGACCTCCGATACGGTCGAGCGGCTGATGGGCAACAAGCCCGAGGCCCGCTTCATCTTCATCCAGGAACGGGCGGCCTTCGCCGGCGAGCTGATCGACCTGTGATCGCCGGCGGCGAGCCCGGCATTTCTGCAAGGCTGCACCTCAGCGCCGCCGGGCTGCCCGCTTGCGAAAGGATTGGCAGGGTTCGCGCATGTCGAACCCCTTCCGCTTCCCGGACGATCATGATCGCAGAAGCCGCGCCCCGCTCGGCGAGCCGTCCCTGACGATATGGCCGAGCCTGCTCCACCTCCATCTCGACGCGACGGCGATCTGGCGGCGCCCGCCGGGAACGCTTCCTGGGACGACATCCGGATCTTCAACGCCATCGCCAGCGGCGGGTCGATGGCCGTGGCGGCGGCGCGGCTGGGCTTAAGCGAGGCCACCGTCACGCGCAGGCTCAAGGTGCTGGAGAAGGACCTCGGCCTCCAGCTCTTCATCCGCGAGGCCAACCGCCTCGTTCCGACGGCAATCGGCATCGAGCTCGCGGCGGAAGCCGGTGAGGTCGAGGCAGCCACCCGGCGCTTCCTGTCGCGGGCGGATGCCGCCCGTCCGCTTGCCAATGCGCCGGTGCGCGTCACCGCGACGACTTCGATCAGCCTGTTCCTGACCATGCACGCCACCACGGTCTCCAGGGATGCCGGCGGCGTCGAAATCGTCATCATCAGCACGCGCGACCGGCTTAGCCTCGCCCGTGGGGAAGCCGACATCGCGCTGAGGATGAGCAACCCGCCAGCGGAACCGGGCTACTACGCGCAGAAGATCGGCCGGCTGATGCAGGCGCTCTACTGCCGCCACGATGTCGATCCGGCGACGGCGCCGATCATCTCGGTCAACCGCGAAACCTCCTCGCGCATCGACGATCATATCCTGCGTTTCGCGGCCGGCAGGCCGATTGCGGCCCGAGTCGGCGATTCCGCAGCACGCTATGAAAGCATCCGCTCGGCCGGCGCGCTGTCGATGGCGCCCTGCTTCATGGCCGATCTCGACCCCGGCCTCCGGCGCATCGCGCCGCCGCCGGACGCGACCGGCGACGACATCTACCTGCTCTCGCATGACGTCTCGCGCCAGCGCGCCGGCGTCGGCGCCGTGCTGGCGGCGCTGCGCAAGCTCTTTCGCGAGCATCGGGCGCGCCTCGAAGGGCGATCGGCCGAGACCGGCCCCTCATCCTGAAAATGCCGCGCTTTCCGGAAAGATCCGGCTAACCAAGCTTTTACCGCTCTCGGTGCATGCTTGCGCCATACCCGTGCGGACACGGGACATGGAGAGCGCAATGCGCCTGATCCAACTGTTCTGGAAGAACAATCGCGGCACGGCGGCTATCGACATCGCCAAGGCCGCCGCGGCGATCGCCTTCCTGTCGGTCATCGCCGCCAATTTCGTCTCGAACCAGACGGCCGGCCTCGACAGGGACAAGCTGGCGCAGGCGAGCCTTGCTGCCGCGAAGCGCCAGCCGGTCGATCCGATGGTCACCGGCTCCATCGGCCAGACCGCGAACGCGACGAAGCTCGACCCCTGCGCCCTGCCCCGCTGATTTCAGGCCAGCCAGCGCGCCAGTTCCGCCGCCACCCGTTCTGGCTCCTCCAGCGTCGAGAGATGGCCGCAGCCCGGCAACGTCGCCAGCCTCGCCTTCGCGCCGGCAAGCCCGGCCATTTCCTGCGCTTCCGCCACCGGGGTGATCTCGTCCTCCTCGCCGACCAGCACCAATGTCGGGAGGGATAGGCCCGTCAGGACCGGCCGCGAATCCGGCCGCTGCATGATGGCCTTCTGCTGACGCACGAAACCGTCGGCTCCGATATCGTCGGCCATCCGGCGCACCAGCAGCCGCAACGGCTCGTCCGTCAGCCGGGCGGGCGCCACCAGGCGCTGCCAGAGCAGCGTCGTGACGTTGTCATAGGCCCCCTTCTCCGCGAGATCGATCATCTGGGCGCGGGGCTCATTGCTTTCGGGGGTCGCCGGCTTGGCGCTGGTGTCGAGCAGCGCCAGCCTCGTGACGCGCTCCGGTGCCCGGCGCAGCACCTCGAAGGCGACATAGCCGCCCATCGACAGCCCGCAGAGTGCAAAACGCGGCGGCGCAGCCGCCAGGAGACGCTCAGCGATGGCACCGAGGCTGTCGTCGCGGCTGTGTTCGGCGACCAGAACGAGGCGGCCATCGGCCAGCCGCGACCACTGCGGAGCATAGAGCGCGGCGGTGCAACTGAGGCCGGGGACGAGAACGAGCGGGTCCTTCATCGGGCAAAAATCGTCCTTTTCTGGCTACGTGATTGACTTTGCCGCGTTTTCTTTGCATTCCACACGGGTCCGAAGGCGCGCAGGAACTGTTGTCGCGCCAGCGTGGCGGTTGATGGACCCATCCCGCCGCGTGTCACCGACTCTGAAGAAGCGCCATACGCATGTCATTTGCCGAACTCGGCCTGAGTGAAAAGGTTCTGACGGCTGTCACGGCCGCCGGCTATAGCACACCGACTCCGATCCAGGCCCAGGCCATTCCGCATGTGCTGGCCCGCAAGGACGTTCTGGGCATCGCCCAGACCGGCACGGGCAAGACGGCGGCCTTCACCTTGCCTATGCTGACGATCCTGGAGACGGGCCGTGCCCGCGCCCGGATGCCACGCACGCTGATCCTGGAGCCGACGCGCGAGCTTGCCGCGCAGGTCGAGGAGAACTTCACCCGCTACGGCGTCAATCAGAAGCTTTCGGTCGCGCTCCTGATCGGCGGCGTCTCCTTCGGCGATCAGGACGCCAAGATCACCCGCGGCGTCGACGTGCTGATCGCGACGCCCGGCCGCCTGCTCGACCATGTCGAACGCGGCAAGCTGTTGCTCACCGGCGTCGAGCTTCTCGTCATCGACGAGGCCGACCGTATGCTCGACATGGGCTTCATCCCGGACATCGAGCGCGTCTGCAAGCTCGTGCCCTTCACCCGGCAGACGTTGTTCTTCACGGCGACCATGCCTCCCGAGATCACCCGGATCTCCGAGCAGTTCCTGCATAACCCGGTCCGTGTCGAGGTCTCGCGTCCCGCGACCGCCGCCACCACCATCACGCAGCGGCTGATTGCATCCAACCCGCAGGATTTCGAGAAGCGCGAGACGCTGCGCAAGCTCATCAAGGGCGCAACCGATCTGCAGAACGCCATCGTCTTCTGCAACCGCAAGCGCGATGTCGCGACGCTGCACAAATCGCTGTTGCGCCACGGCTTCCCCGCCGTCGCCCTGCATGGCGACATGGACCAGTACGCCCGCATGGCGGCGCTCGAATCCTTCCGCACCGGCGAGAACCCGATCCTGGTCGCGAGCGACGTCGCCGCGCGCGGCCTCGACATTCCGGCCGTCAGCCACGTCTTCAACTTCGACGTGCCGACCCATGCCGAGGACTATGTCCACCGCATCGGCCGCACCGGCCGCGCCGGTCGCGAAGGCGCCTCCTTCACCATCGTCACCCGCCATGACGACAAGCTCGTCGCCGCGATCGAGAAGCTCACCGGCCAAAGCATCGCCTATGAAGGAGCGGGTCTCGACGCTTTGCCGCCGGGAGCCCCCCGCGAGGAACGCCGCGGCAAGCGCGACGACAAGCGCTCGTCTTCCCGCGACCGCGGACGGGGCGAGCGCGACCGTGGACGCGGCGAACGCCGTCCGCGCGGCCATAGCGAAACGGAAGCCGTCCCCGCCGTCGTCGAGGCCGTCGAAGAGCGGCGCGACGCCGCGCGGCGCCCGCGTCCGCAGGTGGAAGCCGAGCAGCCCATCCGCCCCGGAACCCCGGAGCGCAAGGAGCGCGACGGGCGGCGGCGCAATCGCGACGACGATGACGGCCCGCAGGTGAAAGGCCTCGGCGATCATGTGCCGGCCTTCCTGCTGCGGCCGGTTCGCATCGGTTGACGCTGCGGCATAAACCCGATTTTAACGGCCTTTACTTGATATCTCCGTCGTCGCGGTGCGAAAGTCTCGCGATGGACGGGCGCATGCCGCCGTATATGCGGACAGGATGTCCCGCTTCGATTGAATGATCGAAGTCGACGTGGCCGAAAGCCGCGACCCGCTTCGCACGGGAATGGCATGATATGGACGAAGCCCCGGTTTCCGCCCATCACGACCTGGCCGAGCGCGTCGTCGCGGCCATGCGGCAGCATGATTCACCGAGCTATCCGCGCGCCTTCGAGGTCTGGTATGCCCATCTGAGCGGCGAGATGCCCGCGGTCAGCCTGGCGCTGAACGCCATCCTCGCCGGCAGCGACGGCAAGGTCACGGCCGCCGATATCGACAGCCTCTATGAGCGCTTCATCAATACCGAGCGCTTCTCGCGGCAGGCGGAGCGCACCAGCCTGCAGGTGCTGGGCGAGATCGACAGCATGATGGCGCTGATCGACAAGGCGCTCGGCTCCAGCGAGCTCTATCACGGCAGGCTGGCGGCGATGTCGGAAGACGTCCCACCGATGACTGACCGGCAGAAGCTGCGCGAATGGGTCGAGGCGCTGGTGATGTCGACCCGCGAGGAAGTGACGCGCAAGACCCAGCTCGAAGCGGAGCTGCGCAACAGCTCCAACGAGATCCGCAACCTGCGCGAGGCGCTGGAATCGACGCGCGCGGAAGCGCTGACGGATCCGTTGACCGGCCTCGCCAATCGCCGCCATTTCGAGGAGATGCTGCAGAAGTCGATCGACCAGGCCACGCTTCGGCGCGAGCCCTTCGCGCTGGTGATGGCCGATATCGACTTCTTCAAGCGCTTCAACGACGCCCATGGACACCTGACGGGCGATCAGGTGCTGCGCCTCGTCGCACGCACGATGAAGGACAAGTTCAAGGACAAGGCGGTCATCAGCCGCTTCGGCGGCGAGGAGTTCGCGATCATCCTGCCGGAGGCCGACCTGATCGCCGGAAAGTTCGGCGCCGAGACGGTGCGCCAGGCCCTGCTCACCCGCGAGTTGATCAAGCGCTCGACCAACGAGAACCTTGGCCGCATCACGATCTCGCTCGGCGTCGCCATGTATCGCCGCGGCGACACCGCCGGCTCCCTCGTCGACCGGGCCGATCAGGCGATGATGCGGGCCAAGCGCGACGGCCGCAACCGCACCGTCACCGAGGAAGCTGTGGAACTCGCGAGCCGCGTCGCCTGACGCCGCTCAGGACGCCGCGAGCGCGCTCTCGCCACGCGGCTTGATCTCGACCGATTCGCCGCAACCGCAGGCCGAGACCTGGTTGGGGTTGTTGAAGACGAAGGTCGAGGAAAAGCGATCGGTCCTGAAGTCGAGCTCTGTGCCGAGCAGGAACAGCACCGCCTTGGCATCGACGATCACGGTCGCGTCCTTCTCGGAAACGACCTCGTCACCCTTATTGATCTCGCGGGCGATCTCGAAGGTGTACTCCATGCCGGCGCAGCCGCCCTTCTTCACGCCGACCCTGAGGCCGAGCGCCGGCGCGGCATCGCCCGCGCTCTGCGCCATGATCTCGCGGATGCGGGCAGCGGCTGCATCGGTCAGGGAGATGACCTTCAGCCCGGGTATCGAAAACATTGTTGTCCCTCCTCGACCGGGTTCAAGGCCCGGTGAAGCAAGATGATGAACCTAACATAGGGATTGCAGGCGCTTCCGTCGAGGTGCGGCGCGACACAGCTGGCGCGCCATGCGTTCATGCGCCGGCATCCTCGCGCGCCATGCATTGCGGTTCGCTCTCCGGCATGCACTCTGGAGCGCCTTCGATCCCAGCGTCAGGGAAGCCATGCCTCAACGCCTGCACCGCCCCGAAGCCCTCCGCTCCCTTGTCCGCGACATGGTCACCAGGGCCGGCTGGAGCGCGCAGGAGGCCGAGGAGACCGCCGACCACCTCGTCCTCGCCAATCTGAGCGGCCATGACAGCCACGGCGTCGGGATGATACCGCTGTATTTCCAGTCCCTTGCCGACGGAAACCTCAAACCCGAATCGAAGGGCGAGATCCGCCTCGACGCGGCGCCCTTCCTGATCGTCGACGGCAACATCGCCATCGGCCAACCCACCGCGCGCAACGCCGTCGACCGCGCCGTCGAGATCGCCAGGACCGGTGGCGTCGCCATCGTCAACCTGCTCGATTCGCACCATATCGGCCGCATCGGCCACTATGCCGAGGTTGCGGCGGCGGCCGGGCTGATCTCCTTCTTCTGGGTCAATGTCGCCGGCCGGCCGCCGATCGTCGCACCCTTCGCTGCCAAGGAAGCACGCTTCGGCACGAACCCGCATGCGATCGGCATTCCCGTCCCCGGCGGCGATCCGCTGATCCTCGATTTCGCGACGAGCCGCATGGCGCATGGCAAGGCCCGCGTCGCGCTCAACAAGGGCGAGCAGGTGCCGCCCGGCTACATCATCGACGGCGAGGGCCGCCCCACGACCGACCCTTCCCATGTCTTCGCCAGCCCGGACCGGCCGCTCGGCGCGCTGCTGCCCTTCGGCGATCATAAGGGCGCCGGCCTTTCGCTGATCGCCGAATTGCTCTCGGCCGGGCTGATGGGTGCGGCGCGCATCGACCAGAAGCCGCAGAAGAGCTGGACCATCAATTCGCTCTTCGGCGTGCTGATCGACCCTGCCCGGCTCGAGCCCGATGCCGGGCTGCGCAAGAGCCGCATCGACAGCTACCTCGCCTTCGTGCGCGCCGCCAAGCCGCAGGACCCGGCCAACCCCGTCCTGGCGCCGGGAGACAAGGAGCGGAAGGTCCGGATCGAGCGCGCCGCCGCCGGCATCCCGCTCGACGACGAGACCTGGTCGCAGATCAAGGCCGCCGCCGCCCGCTACGGCATCGACGCCGACAGCTACTGAGCCCCTCATGCTGCAAGTGGCCTACAACGCCTTCTGCGCCGCCCTGCCGGCGACCAGCCATGTCGTCCAATGGGGCGGCGCGGATGTCTGGAAGGTCGGCGGCAAGGTCTTCGCCATCGCGCGGCCGCAGGAAGACGGCGAGATGGCGGTGAGCTTCAAATGCTCGCCGCTGGCTTTCGACATTCTGAGGGAGCAGCCGGGCCTGAGGCCCGCGCCCTACCTCGCCTCGCGCGGCATGAAATGGATCCAGTGGCTTTCGCCCGAGAGCATGCCGGACGACGCCTTGCAGGACTATCTGCGCGAAAGCCACCGCCTCGCCGCCGCAGGGCTGACGAAGCGGGTGCGCGCCGAACTGGGCCTATAGGAGCGCTTCGCCCCGGAACATCTGCGCGCAGGAGCCGCCGACAGTGGCGCGGATGCCGTCCTCGCCGCGGCGCGCGGTCAGGTGCAGAAGGCTGGGCCGGCCCATCTCGACGCCCTGCGTCAGCGTGAAGCTCGCATCGTCCTGGCTACCGAGGGAGAGAAGCAGGGCGGCAACCGTGGCGCTGGCGCTACCGGTCGCCGGATCCTCCCATGTGCCGCTGATCGGCGCGAACATCCGGGCGCGGATATCGCTGGCGCCGTCCCGCGCATAGAGGAACAGCGAGAAGCGGCCCTCCAGGCCTGGCGTGCTGTCCCGGACGGCCCGGAACCGGCTGAGGTCCGGCGTGGCGCGCGAAAGCGCCTCCAGCGTCACCTCCGCGAGAACGAAGAAGACGCCGACCGAGGCCCGCACCGGCCGGTGGTTCGTCACGACGATATCTGAAGGCGAAAGACCGGCGCAGCCGGCGATCGCGTCGGCCGGCAATTCGATGCTCTTCGTCAGGGCCTGCGGGGCGGCAATCGTCGCGCCGGTGACGGTGCCTGCGGCATCGCGCGCGACCTTCACCTCGACCAGCCCGGCAATTTCCTCGAAGCGCAGCACGCCGCCACGGTCGCGACCGTGGCGCGCGAGCACGAAGGCCGTTCCGACATTGGGGTGGCCGGCGAACGGCATTTCATGCGCGCGCGTGAAGATCCGAACCCTGGCATCGTGGGCCGGATCATCCGGGGGCAGGACGAAGGTCGTCTCGCTATAGTTCATCTCGGCCGCAAGCGACTGCATCTGCGCGTCCGAGAGCCCGCGCGCATCGGTGAAGACGGCGAGTTGGTTGCCGCCGAAGGGGCGGTCGGTGAAGACGTCGACGGTCTCGTAGGGAAAGCTGGGCATGGCAAGCTCCGGGAGCGGATGACGCGCCTATTCCTGCCAGCGGGGCGGGCTCAGCACCAATGAAGCGATGAGATGCGATCCATCAACGCGACCGGTGTCGCGCTCACCACATGTCGAGCGCGACGCGGGCCTCGTCGGACATGCGCGACTGATCCCAGGGCGGATCGAAGGTCATGTTGACCGTGACACCCGCGATGCCGTTGACGGTGCTGACCGCATTCTCGACCCAGCCCGGCATCTCTCCCGCGACCGGGCAACCCGGCGCGGTCAGCGTCATATCGATGGTGACCTGCCGGTCATCGGCGATGTCGACACGGTAGATCAGGCCGAGTTCGTAGATGTCGGCTGGGATCTCGGGATCGTAGACCGTCTTCAGCGCCGCGACGATATCGTCCGTCAGCCGGTCGATCTCCTCAGGCGGAAGCGACGCGGCGGAGCCGACCTGCGGCTCGTTCGGCTTAAAGCCGTCTTCCTTCAGCGCGATGGGTTCGGACGTGGCCAAGGCTCGTATCCTCGATATCATGCGAACAGGTTTTCGGCCTTCCGCAGGGCTTCCACCAGCTTGTCGACCTCTTCCAGCGTATTGTAGAGGCCGAAGGAGGCGCGGCAGGTCGATGTCACCCCATATCGTGCCAAAAGCGGCATCGCGCAATGGGTACCCGCGCGAACTGCGACACCGGCGCGGTCGATCACAGTCGCGACGTCATGGGCATGGGCCCCCTTCATCTCGAAGGCGACGATCGCACCCTTCTCCCGTGCCTTGCCGAAGATGCGGATCGAATTCATCTCGCCGAGACGTTCCATCGCGTAGGCGCCGAGCTTCGCCTCATGGGCGGCGATGTTCTCGCGGCCGAGCGCCATCATGTAGTCCAGCGCGACGCCCAGCCCCACAGCCTCGACGATCGCCGGCGTGCCGGCCTCGAAACGGTGCGGCGGGTCGTTATAGGTCACGGTGTCTTCCGTGACGGTCACGATCATCTCGCCGCCGCCTTCATAGGGCGGCAGCTTGTCGAGCCATTCCTTGCGGCCCCAGAGCACGCCGGAACCGGTCGGTCCATAGGTCTTGTGGCCGGTGAAAGCATAGAAGTCGCAGCCCAGCGCCTGCACGTCGACCGGCAGATGCACCGCGCCCTGGCTGCCGTCGACGACGAGCGGAATGCCATGCGCGCGGCAGATCTTCGCCACCTCGGCGATCGGCACGATGGTGCCGGTCGCGTTCGACATATGCGTCAGCGCCACGACCTTGGTACGCGGAGTGATCAGCTTCTCGAATTCCTCGATGAGGAAATTGCCGTCCTCGTCGATCGGTGCCCATTTCAGCACGGCGCCATGCCGCTCGCGCCAGTAATGCCAGGGCACGATGTTGGAGTGGTGCTCGAGGATCGAGACGATGATCTCGTCGCCCTCGCCGAGGTTCAGGTGGCGCCCGAGCGAGGACGCGACGGTGTTGAGCGCGCCGGTCGAGGAGCGCGTGAAGACGATCTCCTCGAGATGTTTGGCGTTGAGGAAGCGCCGCGCGCTTTCGCGCGCCGCCTCATAGGCTTCGGTCGAGGCATTGGCGAGGTAATGCAGCCCGCGATGGACGTTGGAATAATCCTCGCGCATCAGCTTCGACATCGTATCGATCACCACGTTCGGCTTCTGGGCCGAGGCGGCATTGTCGAGATAGACGAGCGGCTTGCCATAAACCTCGCGCGACAGGATCGGGAAATCCCGCCGGATCGTCGCGACGTCATAGGGCTTCAGTACGGGCTGGCCGGTCACCGCGTTCATATGCTCACGCCTTTCCGGTACCGGGCTGCCGGTCGGCGACGAGCGCGCCGGCATGCCCCCAATCCTCCCGCTCGATCTCCTGGATCACGATATGGGTGTTCTGCGGGTTCTTGCCGAGCACCTTCACCAGGGTCTCGGTGAACTCCTTGACGATCTGCGCCTTCTGTTCGCGCGTCGCGCCCTTCGTGATCTGGAGATTAATGTAGGGCATCAGACGGTGCTCACCTCGGAGGCGGCCTCGCGGGCCTGGAGCCAGGACTCGACCTCGTGCATGACGAGCTCGCGCACATTCTCGTCGCCGATGAACTCGGCCGCCTCGCCGGCGAAGGCCTGCAGCACCAGCGCCTCCGCCTGGGGCCGCGGCAGGCCGCGCGCCATCAGGTAGAAGAGTTGGTCGCCGTCGATCTGCGCGACGGTCGCGCCATGGCCGCAGACCACGTCGTCGGCGAAGATCTCGAGCTCCGGCTTGTTGAACATCGTCGCGCCGTCATTCAGCAGCAGCGCGTTGCTCTTCATGCTGCCATCGGTCTTCTGCGCATGCGGGCGTACGACGACCTTGCCCTGGAAGACGCCAGTCGACTCGCCGCCGGCGATCGTCTTGAACAATTCGCGGCTGGTGCCGTGCGGCACCTCATGGTCGACGATCAGCGTGACGTCGGAATGCTCCGAGCCGCGCAGCAGATTGACGCCGCGCAGGCCGATTTCGCTGTGCTCGCCGGCAAAGCGGACGAAATGCTGCTGGCGCAGCGTGCCGGCCCTGGCGACGAAGGCGAAGGAGTCGAACTTGGCCTGGGCGCCGACGGTCGCGAGCAGGCTCTGCACCTGCACGCTCGCCGCGGCCTGCCGCGTCACGATGCGGACATGCTGGATCTCGCTCTCGTCGCCGGTCTCGAAGACGATGGCGCCGTTGATCTGCTGGGCCGCCTCGCCGGCCGCCTCGCTGACCTCGACGATGGTCGCCCGGCTGCCCTGCGCCGCCAGCACGACCGAACGGTGGAACACCGCCCGCTCCTCATGGCCGGAAGCGAGGGAGACGATGACGATCGGCTGCTCCAGATTCCGGCCCTCGGCGATCTCGACGAAGACGCCGTCGCGCATCAGTGCGGTGTTGAGCATCAGCCCGGTATCGTCGGCGCCGACCGAGGGGCCGGACAGCACGCGGGACAGGCCCTCGCGCTGAGAGACCAGTGCCTCGGACAGCGACTGCACCGAAACGCCTTCCGGAATGTCGTCGAGCGTCGAGAGGTCGGGCGCGAAGACGCCGTCGACCAGGACGAGGCGCAGGCCGTCGAGCTTCAGCGCGGCCAGGCGAGCCTTGACCGCCTCGGTGACGGCGGCGCCGTCGGCGAGCGGACGGGCCTCGCGCAGCAACGCGCGCAGGTCGGTATAGCGCCAGGATTCGAGCCGGCGATGCGGCAGGCCCTTGGCCTCGAAGCCGGCGAAGGCGTCCTCGCGCAGCTTGCGTACAGCCGGGCCGCCCGGCAGCTCGGCCTTGCTGTCAGCGAACTGCTGGATCAGCGTCTGCTCGGCCGCCGTCTTCAGCGGGGTGACGATGGCCATCAGGCGGCCTCCCCATAGGACGCGTAACCCGACTTCTCGAGCTCGAGCGCCAGCTCCTTGCCGCCGGTCTTCACGATCCTGCCCTTCGACATGACGTGGACGGTGTCCGGCACGATATGGTCGAGCAGGCGCTGATAGTGGGTGATGACGAGGAAGCCGCGGTTCTTGTCGCGGAGCGCGTTGACGCCCTCGGCGACGATGCGCAGCGCGTCGATGTCGAGGCCGGAATCGGTCTCGTCGAGGATGCACATGGACGGCGAAAGCAGAGCCATCTGAAGGATTTCCATGCGCTTCTTCTCACCGCCGGAGAAGCCGACATTGAGCGGACGGCGCAGCATGTCCTTGGCGATGCCGAGCTTGTCGGCGGCGGCGTTGACCTGCTTGATGAAGTCCGGCGTCAGAAGCTCGTCCTGCCCGCGCGCCTTGCGCTGCGCGTTCATCGCGGCCTTCAGGAAGGTCATGGTGGCGACGCCGGGGATCTCCAGCGGGTACTGGAAGGCGAGGAAGATGCCGGCCGCAGCGCGCTGGTCGGCCTCCATCTCCAGCACGTTCTCGCCGTTGAGCAGGATCTCGCCGTCGAGGACCTCATAGTCCTCCTTGCCGGCGATGACATAGGACAGGGTCGACTTGCCGGAGCCGTTCGGCCCCATGATCGCGGCGACCTCGCCATCGTTCACGGTGAGGTTGAGGCCGTTGAGGATCTGCTTGTCCTCGTCGGCGATCTTGACGACCAGATTGCGAATTTCGAGCATTGTTCAGAGTTCCATCTTGCAGGAGATGGTCGGGTCGGGCCCGACCATGACGCGCTTGGTCTCGGCGTCATGCCCGGGCTTGCCCCGGGCATCTCGGAAACGATCGGGCGTCAGCCCACGGAGCCTTCAAGGGAAATGGTGATCAGCTTCTGCGCCTCGACGGCGAATTCCATCGGGAGCTGCTGCAGCACCTCCTTGACGAAGCCGTTGACGATCAGCGCCACCGCCTCCTCCTCGGAGAGGCCGCGCTGCTGGCAGTAGAAGAGCTGGTCCTCGCCAATCTTCGAGGTCGTCGCCTCATGCTCGAAGATCGCGGTCGCGGTCTTGGCCTCGATATAGGGGATGGTGTGCGCGCCGCACTGGTCGCCGATCAGCAGCGAGTCGCAGTTGGTGAAGTTGCGCGCGCCCGTCGCCTTGCGATGGGCCGAAACCATGCCGCGATAGGTCGAGTCGGACTTGCCGGCCGCGATGCCCTTGGCGATGATCTTCGAGGTCGTGTTCTTGCCGAGATGCAGCATCTTGGTGCCGCTATCGACCTGCTGCGCCCCGTTCGACACCGCGATCGAGTAGAACTCGCCGCGCGAGCCGTCGCCGCGCAGGATGCAGGACGGGTATTTCCAGGTGATCGCCGATCCTGTTTCGACCTGCGTCCACGAGATCTTCGAGTTCTTGCCGCGGCAATCGCCGCGCTTGGTCACGAAGTTGTAGATGCCGCCCTTGCCCTCGGCATCGCCCGGATACCAGTTCTGCACGGTCGAGTACTTGATCTCGGCATCGTCGAGCGCGATCAGCTCGACCACCGCCGCGTGGAGCTGGTTCTCGTCGCGCTTGGGAGCCGTGCAGCCTTCAAGATAGCTGACATAAGCGCCCTCGTCGGCGATGATCAGCGTGCGCTCGAACTGGCCGGTGTTCTGCTCGTTGATGCGGAAATAGGTCGACAGCTCCATCGGGCAGCGCACGCCCTTCGGCACATAGACGAAGGAGCCGTCGGTGAAGACCGCGCTGTTGAGCGTGGCGAAATAATTGTCCGTCACCGGCACCACGGTGGCGAGATACTTCTTCACCAGCTCGGGGTGTTCCTGGATCGCTTCCGAGATCGAGCAGAAGATCACGCCGGCCTGCGCCAGCTCCTTCTTGAAGGTCGTGACCACTGAAACGGAATCGAACACCGCATCGACGGCGACGCGGTTCTCCGGCGCGACGCCGGCGAGGATTTCCTGCTCGCGCAGCGGGATGCCGAGCTTCTTGTAGGTCTCAAGGATCGCCGGATCGACCTCGTCGAGGGACTTCGGCGAAGCGCCCTTCTTCGGCGCGGCATAGTAGTAGAGGTCCTGGTAGTCGATCGGCGGATAGTTCACGCGCGACCAGGTCGGTTCGGTCATGGTCTTCCAGCGACGGAAGGCGTCGAGCCGCCATTCGAGCATCCATTCGGGCTCGTTCTTGCGCGCAGAGATGTAGCGCACGGTGTCTTCGGTCAGGCCCTTGGCCGGCTTGTCGACCTCGAGCTCCGTGACGAAGCCGTATTTGTATTCGGTCACGTCGATCGACTTGACCTGATCGATGGTCTCCTGGACCGCTGCCATTTCTCAGTCTCCAGTGCGGGTTCAAGGCCCGCCGGTTCAATTTCTTCGTGTTGCGGAACGCGTCAGGCGGCAGCCCGGGCGCCCCGATCGGCTTGCGCAGCCACGAGCTTTTCGTAGGCCGCGAGGAAAAGATCGATGTCCGCCTCGCAGGTGGTCCATCCGAGCGAGGCCCGCAAGGCCCCTGCGCTCATGGCAGGGTCGATTTTCATCGCATCGAGCACATGCGAACGCTTGACCTTCCCCGAGGAGCAGGCCGAACCGGAGGACAGCGCAGCGCCCATCAGGTCGAGCTTGATCAGAAGCGTCTCGGCCTTCAGGCCGGGCGTCGCGAAGGCGCTGGTATTGGGCAGGCGTTCCACCGGGCGGCCGAAGATCGCGGTCTCCGGCGCAAGCGCCAACAAGCCGGCTTCGAGCCTGTCGCGCAACACGGCAAGCCGGGCCGCCTCCTCGCCCAGAACCTTGCGCGCAACTTCAGCCGCGGCGCCGAAGCCAATGATTCCCGGCAAGTTTTCGGTTCCAGCCCGCCAGCCACGCTCCTGACCACCGCCACGCATCGGCTTGTCCGCGAGTTCGAGCGCGCCGGTGCGGAAGACGATAGCGCCGATCCCCTTCGGCCCGCCGATCTTATGGGCCGACAGCGTCAGCGCATCGGCACCGAGCGCCACGATATCGACCGGTATCTTGCCGGCAGCCTGCACGGCATCGCTGTGCAAAAGCCCGCCATGACGGTGAACGATGACAGCGGCCTCGGCGACCGGCTGGATCACTCCGGTCTCGTTATTGGCGAGATGGATCGAGACCAGCGCCCGCGCGCCAGGCATCTCGGCGGCGAAGCGGGCAAGCCGCGCCTCCAGCCAGACGAGATCGACGAGCCCGTCGCCATCGACAGGGATTTCCTCGGCGGAACCGGCGGCGAAGCGATGTCCATCGCGCACGCAGGCATGTTCGCTCGCGCTGCGAAGCAGGAGCGACGCCGGGACCCGCACACAATCGCGGCCGCCATCGCAATCCATCAGTCCGGGCGAGAGCACGGTGACATTCGCCTCGGTGCCGCCGCTGGTGAAGACGATATTCGCGGCCTTCGCACCGACGAGCGCGGCGACCTGCTCGCGCGCCTGTTCCATCGCGCCGCGGGCCGCGCGCCCTTCGCCATGGACGGAGGACGGGTTGCCGGGCAGGGCCAACGCATGCGCGACCGCCTCCACCGCCTCCGGCCGCACCGGGGTCGTGGCATTGTGGTCGAGATAGGCGCGCCTTGCCGCCATCACCGTCCTGCCTGCTCCATCTTCTTCATCGCGGGCCGCGATCTCACGGGCTCGACACGAAATGCTTGAAATCGCACCTGTGCGCCGTGCTATAGCCGCCCGTCCGAACCGGCCAGAACGAGGTCGAACCGGTTTCCGAGAGCGGCATACCGTTTTGTTCTTCGTTCGTTCACGGCTGTTAGAACCATTCTAAGCGCTCTTTATCTAGGGCGCACGAGGTGGTGCCGTCAAGGGCGGCGGGCTTTAGGAGCGGCATTCGGCCGCCCCAGGCTCCGCCCCTGCCGGCATCGTCAACAAAAGGCGGTAAGACGATGCCAGAGGTGATTTTCAACGGTCCGGCAGGCCGGATCGAGGGGCGCTACCAGCCCGCCAAGAAGCGGGGCGCGCCGCTGGCGATCATCCTGCATCCGCACCCGCAATTCGGCGGGACGATGAACAACCAGATCGTCTACAACCTGTTCTACACCTTCGTGAACCGGGGTTTCTCGGCGCTGCGCTTCAATTTCCGTGGCGTCGGCCGCAGCCAGGGCCATTTCGACCACGGCGCCGGCGAGCTCTCGGACGCGGCTGCCGCGCTCGACTGGATGCAGGCGCTCAACCCCGAGGCCAAGAACTGCTGGATCGCGGGCGTTTCCTTCGGCGCCTGGATCGGCATGCAATTGCTGATGCGCCGCCCCGAGATCGAGGGCTTTCTCTCGATCGCGGCGATGGCGAACCGCTACGATTTCTCCTTCCTGGCGCCCTGCCCGTCTTCCGGCCTGTTCGTCCATGGCTCGGAGGATCGCGTCGCCCCGGTCAAGGAGGTGATGGCGGTGATCGAGAAGGTGAAGACCCAGAAGGGCATCCAGATCGAGCATGCCGTGGTCGAGGGCGCGAACCACTTCTTCGACGGTCGCGTCGAGCAGCTCATGGAACAGGTCGGCGTCTATCTCGACGGCAAGGTCGGGCCGGAGATCATCAAGTCGGAGCAGGAACAGGCCTGATCCGGACGATCAGGCAGCCGGGGCGGTCGCGCTCCGGCTTCCCTCGAGTACGGGCAGCTTCATGGAAGCTGCCCGGGCCTCCGCCAGAATCCAGTCGCGGAACAACCTGATCTTGCGCTCGCGCTGGCGCTCCGGTGGATAGACGATCCAATAGGAGCGGTCGCCCCGCACTGCGTGTTCAATGGCGAAGACCAGCCGCCCGGCCGCGATGTCATAGGCGAAGAGTTCCGGCGCCGCCATCGCGACGCCATGCCCGCGCAGCGCCGCCTGGATGTTCATCGCCTGCATCGATAACGCCATCGTGGCCCGTCCGCCGGGCTTCGGCGCCGCGATACCGACATCGGCGAACCAGTTTGCCCACCAATCATCCGTCGGGCTGAGCAGCGGGGCCCGCAGCAGGTCCTGCGGCTCGCGCAATTGCAGCCGCTCGCGCAGTTCCGGCGTGCAGAGCGGTGCGTAGTGGCAGGCGAAGAGCTTCTCCGCGACCAGCCCGGGCCATTCGCCCATCCCGAAGCGCAAGGCCAGGTCGACCGACTCCGTCGCGAAGTTGACGAGATGCTCCGAGGTCCCGACCCGCACCTCGAATTGCGGGTTCTCGATCTGGAACTGGGCGAGGCGCGGTGAAAGCCAGGTGATCGCCATCGTCTGCAACGCCGAGATCGTCAGGACCGTCTGGTTTTCCTCGCAGAGATCGCGAAACACCGTGCCGATATCGGCGAGCGCCTTCGCCACCGGCCCGGCGAGGCGTTGCCCGATCGCCGTCAGCACGACCTGGCGGGGCTGGCGCACGAACAGCGCGGCGCCCACTCGGTCCTCCAGCAAGCGGATCTGGTAGCTCACCGCCGCCTGCGTCATGCCGAGTTCCTCGGCCGCGCGGGTGAAGTTCTGGTGGCGCGCCGCAGCCTCGAAAACGCGGACCGCGGCGAGCGGAGGAAGCTTTGGTGGCGGCGGCGGATGCGCGGGCATGCCGAACCATAAGCCCTCTTTATGGCAGGTGACAATCTTCCGCTTTGTCGTCCCGCGCCATCCGGCTCAGATTCACCTCACACCACCAGGCGCATCGCCTGCCCCCTCCGAGGATCGGATCATGACCTGCCTATCGCAAACGGCACCGCTCGCCCCCCGGGCCGGCGCCTCCTTCCTGCTCGGCCTGCTGGCGTCCTGGCAGCGTCATGCGGCTGTTGCCCGCACGCAGCGCCGCCTCGCCATGCTGGACGACCGCGCGCTTTGCGACCTCGGGCTCTCGCGCGATGTCGTGGACCCGCCGCATCCTAGCGACGCTGCCGGATTATGGCTCAACCGCATTCCCGGATGAAGGCCGCCGGCGCCTTCGCCGCAAAAGCGGTTTCCACTTTGGCGGAACATGCTCTAGACGACGGCGGACCCACAAACGCCAGATCGCAAGCCGCCATGACCACCTACAAATCCGATTTCCTGCGCGTACTCGACGAGCGCGGCCTCATCCACCAGGTCTCCGACCCGGCCGGCCTCGATGCTCTGTGCCGGCAGGGAACCCAGACGGCCTATGTCGGCTATGACGCGACCGCGACCTCGATCCATATCGGCAACCTGATCTCGCTGACGATGCTCTACTGGTTCCAGGAGACCGGCCATCGCCCGATCACGCTGATGGGCGGCGGCACCTCCATGGTGGGCGACCCCTCCTTCCGCGACGACCAGCGCAAGCTGCTGACCGTCGAGGAGATCGCCACCAATATCGAGAGCATCAAGCGCGTCTTCGGCCGCATCCTACGCTATGGCGACGGCCCGACCGACGCGATGATGGCCAACAATGCCGACTGGCTGCTGAAGCTGAACTATGTCGAGTTCCTGCGCGATGTCGGCCGGCATTTCTCGGTCAACCGCATGCTGTCCTTCGATTCGGTGAAGCTTAGGCTGGACCGCGAGCAGTCGCTATCCTTCCTCGAATTCAACTACATGATCATGCAGGGCTACGACTTCGTCGAGCTCAACCGCCGCTATGGCTGCCGGCTGCAGATGGGCGGGTCCGATCAGTGGGGCAACATCATCAACGGCGTCGATCTTTCGCACCGGATGGGCGGCCCGCAGCTCTACTGCGTGACGACGCCGCTGCTGACGACCTCGTCCGGCGCCAAGATGGGCAAGACCGCCAATGGCGCGGTCTGGCTCAATGCCGACGTCTTCAGCCCCTATGATTTCTGGCAGTATTTCCGCAACACCGAGGATGCCGATGTCGGCCGCTTCCTCAAGGTATTCACGCGCCTGCCGATGGACGAGATCGCCCGGCTCGCTGCGCTCGGCGGTGCCGAGGTCAACGAGGCGAAAAAGATCCTCGCGACCGAGATCACGGCGATCGTCCACGGCCGCGAGGCCGCCGAAGCCGCTGCCGAGACGGCGCGCAAGACCTTCGAGGAAGGCGCCCTCGCGACCGACCTGCCGAGCGTCACGATCCCCCGCGGCGAGATCGAGCCGGGCCTTGGCGTGCTCAGCGCCTTCGTCAAAGCGGGGCTCGTGCCCTCGACCGGTGAGGCGCGTCGGCAGGTCAAGGCCGGAGGCTTGCGCGTCAACGATGTCGTCGTCACGGACGAGCGCGCCACGCTCGGCCTCGCCGATCTGACCTCGGATGGGGCGGTCAAGCTCTCCTTCGGCAAGAAGAAGCACGTCCTGCTGCGGCCGGAATAGGCACAGGCCCGATCCGGCAAAAACAGCTTCGGCAAGAACAGCAACCTCATCGGTCGCGCCGTCATTCCCGGGCTAAGTGAGGCGCAGTCCGGGAATGTCTCGCCGTGAGAAGCGCCGTTCCTCCACGAGACGCTCGGGGCAGGCCCAAGCGTGACGGCAAATCTCGCCTCGCCAGTATCGCTCAGGGCCGTGGCGGCGCCTGCCCCGGCTGGACCGGCCGCTGCTCGGGCGCCCCGCCGAGCGGATCGACGAAGCGGCGCAGGATGCCCGGCGCAAGCGCGGAGAGCGGGTTGATCGTCATGTTCGGCGCGCTGGCCGGGCCGGAAATGCGGAAATTCACCGCGAAGAGCCCGCCATACTGGCTGCCGCCGCCGAGCAGCGCCCCCACCACCGGCACCTGCGCGAAGGCGTTGTTGAAGGCATAGCCGGGCACGAAGGTGCCGCCGATGTCGACGCGGTCGCGGCCATAATCGACATGGCCCTGAAGGGTGAAGCCGACCTGCTGGCCCCAGATCACCATGTCCGAGACGTCGAGCCGGCTGGCGGAGCGGGTGAACTCGGCGCGCAGCTTGGTGAAGGCGACTTCGCTGACGTCGATGCGGACGTCCGGTGGGTCGCCTCCGGTACGCTCGCCCGTGAAGGCGCTGCTCGACGAGGTGCCGACGACGCGTCGCAGCGCCGGCTCGTTGCGCACGAGGAAGTTGCGGAACAGCAGGTCGCCGCTCTGGTTCTCGCCTGTCCCCATGGTCAGGATGAGGTCGCCGCCATAGGCCTTGTTGTAGAGATCGAGGAAGCGCAGCAGCGAGCCGCCATTCTCCGTCTGCACGACGAGCTTGCCGCCCTCGCTCTGGCGCTGCCTGACAGTCACGTCGGCCTTGCCGATGCGCCCCTGGAAATTGACCATGCGCAGATCGCCGCCGCGTTTGGAGAATTTCAGCGTGCCGTTGGTGATCGCCTCGTTGTTGAAGCCGGTCAGGATCGGCACGTCGAGATCGACGTCATAGTCGCCGCCCTTCTGCTGCGCCGAGCGATCGCCACGCGGCGCCTGGGCCGGGCTCTGAACGTCCTTGATGAAGGGCCGCAGATCGGCCACCGCGCCGCGGACAATGACTTTGGTGACGCCGCCGTCCCGCTTGATGTCGAGCTTGAGGTTGTCACCCGGCGAGAGACGGAACTGCGTCAGGCTCGCACTCTCCAGCCCGTTCTGCTTGTTGAGCTCGACGCGCCCCCTGATCTGCGCACTGCCTGCATCGAACGAGAAATCGTCGAGATCGGGCCCGTCGGTATCGAGGATGTAGTTGAAGCTGACCTTGCCCGGCCGTCCGGCCGGCTTGCTCAGGCCCGGTATCGTTCCGTCGAGCCCGACCTTGGTCAGGTCGATCTCGACCCGCGGTGGCGTGTTCAGTTGGCCCTTGCTGAAGCTTTTCACCACCTTGACCGGCAGCGCGCCGGAAATACCGGAATCCGGTCCGATGCCTCGTCTTTGCCGTGCCGCCGCATCGAGGGAGAGCAGCAGTGTCGCATCGCCCTGCCCCTTCGCATTCTGCTTGATCTCGATTTGCGTCTTGTCGCCGCCGACCTTCGCGTCGCCACGCAGCGCCAGGCCGTTGCGATCGAAATTCATCGTGAAGGAGCCGGCGTCGAGCTTCTCGGTTCCCAGCATCGTGTCGGATGCGACATTGGACAGGATGCCGTTGCCGCTGATCGACACCTCCTCCGTCTTCAGGTCGTTCGCCAGCGGCAGGGTGAGCGCGACCTTGAGGTCGCTCGCGCCCTTGATCGCAGCGGGGTCGATCTGGCCCGGGGTGAAGTCCTTCAGCGCCGGAAAGCCCAGCAGAGCGGTCAGCGAATCCATCGAGCCGGCGATCCGAAACGCGATATTCGCCGGGGCGCGATGTATCCAGTAGTCCGGCATCGCGAAGCTGGCTTCGCTCAGCCGCATGCCGCGGCCATTGCCGAGATCGGCCATCGCCTGGCCGATCGCAAGTTGCACCGCGCGCCCCGTGACCTTGCCCGCAACCACCGCATCCGTAAGGGGCGGCAGGCCGGGGTCGGGCAGATATCGCACCTGATCAGCGTCGATGACGACGAGCAAGGCGCCGTCGGGCATGCCGCCGCCATGGATGAGCTTGGCGTGATCCTCCGCCGGCAGGTCGAGATCGACGGTCAACGACTTCATGTGCCCGGCCGCGAGTTGCCGCTCCAGCGTGTTGTGCACGTCCGGGGAGGTGAACTTCGGCCAGATCGCCAGAAGTGCCCTCGGATCGGAATCAATCGCCTTGACATGGAAGCGCTGCAGCGGGGAACTGCCGACGCGCTGGACGAAGGCGGTCATGTCGACCTTGGCCTTGGGACCGCGGATGCTGAGCTCATCCACTCCGACCGCGCCATTGGCGGGATCGATTTTGAGATTGGCCTTCAGGCCGTCCATCTGCACCGCCGGGTCGCCATCGAGCCCGGCGAGCTGTCCCTTGGCGTCGAGTTCGAGACGCCAGCCGCCACTATCCTCGCGCAGCGAACCGGAGGAGACGAAATGCGTCGCGCCGGCATCGATCTCGGCCCGCACGATGTTGAGCTGGGTCAGATCGGGGCCGCTGGCCACCTCCAAATGGGCCGAAGCGAGCTTGACGGTCGGCATCGGGCTCTCCGGGAAGCGGATCGAACCGGATTGGACGTCGATCTTGGCCGTGATCGACTGCTTGCCGTCGGGCGTCTGCCGCAGCGTCGCCTTGCCCTGAAGGGGGAGGCCCTCCAGCTCCATCCCGCCCGTCCCGAAGGCCAGCGCGACGGCCTCGGCCGGCTCGAAGCGCTGGATATCGATATCGGCGCGCTGGGTTCCGTCGGCTTCGGTGGTGAGATCGACCGCCATCTCCTTCCAGCGTTGCCCCGTGCGGCCCTTCATCGTCAGGCGCGTGCCGCGCTCGCCGATCCGCGACAGCCGGATCTCGACATCCTCGAAGCCGGCCTTCTGGCGCCCCTCGGGATCGACCAGCGAAAGGCGGGCGCCGTTGATGCCGGCGTTCTCCAGTGCGCCGAGCAGCCCGTCGCCGCGCGCCAGCGTCGAGATCGCGCTCATGATGCCGGTGAAGGCATTCCACTGCGCGGCATCGGGAACCGTCGCGGGTGGCGGTGTCTCTGCGGGAGCCGAATCGGCGTTCACGACGAGCGCGCCGTTTTTGTCGACGCCGAGCCGGACGTTGACGCCGCGCAGGTCGATCGAGACCAGGCGGATATCGCCCTTGAGCAGCGCCATCGGCTCATAGCCGAGGATCGCCTCCGGCGCCCGGATGACGGCGCCGCTCGAGTGACGGAACGAGACTTGCCTGACCCTGAGCTGAGAATGCCCGTCGATGCGGCCGAGCTCGGCCGAGGCGGCCTCCACCTTCCAGTCGGGCCCCAGCCGCTCCTCGATCGCGGACGAGATTCGCCCTTCGAGACCGGAGAGCGGAATGATCCCGGTGACGAGCAGCGTCACGGCCGCGCCGGCCAGCACCACGGCAGCGACCACGATCGCGACACAGATTGTGATCAAGCCGGCCCTGGCGCGCTTCTTCACGACCTCCGCATCGCAGGCCGCGCCCTGCGGCGCCGGCTCGCCCTGCCCGGCAAGCGCAACCTTTGCTTTCTGCTCCGCCAAAATGCGCGTGGTCCTCTCGGGCGTCGGTGCCGCTTCCGACAAGGTGCAGCAAAAGCGCCCCTTGCCGCAATCTCGGGAGACGGCATGGATGTCGATGTGACCTGACGATGCGATTCGGCAACCCGTAACCGGCGGCTGCCTCGTCTTTCGCCAGATCGCGCCGCTCCCCGGCCAGTGAGGGACGGGTTTCGTCGGGCACACGAACCCGATCGGAGAACCGATCCTACTCAAATCTAGCGGCTGCGGCGGTCCATGCCCCCCGAAGGCGACAAAAGGAAGGCGGAAACGATGGTTTTGCAGGAAGGTGATGCGGCCCCGGATTTCCGTCTGCCGCGCGATGGCGGTGGCGAGGTCACGCTGGCCGGCTTTCGGGGGCGCAAACTGGTGCTCTACGCCTACCCCAAGGACGACACGACCGGCTGCACGCGAGAGGCGATCGACTTCAACCGGCTCCGTCCTGATTTCGCCGCCTGCGGCACCGAGATCGTCGGCGTCTCGCCTGACCCGGCTACGCGGCACGATCGCTTCAAGCAGAAATACGAGCTCGACCTGACGCTCCTGGCCGATGAGGGCCAGGCTCTCGCCAACGCCTATGGCATCTGGGTCGAGAAGAGCATGTATGGCCGAAAGTTCATGGGCATCGAGCGGGCCACGTTCCTGATCGACGCCGACGGACGGATCGCGCGGATCTGGCGCAAAGTGAAGGTCGCCGGCCATGCCGAGGCGGTTCTGGCCGCGGCGCGAGCCTTGTAGAGCCTCGACATCGGCGCGGTCTTTGCGAAAGATTAACCCTAACAATCCCTAATGACGGTATCGGCAGCGTTTCCCCCGGTACCGCGTATGCATGCACAGCCTCACACAGCCCCGTCCCTCCCGGTCAGCGGGCTCGTCGTCCACAAGACCTACACCATCCGCCGTTCGACGATGCTCATGGGTTTGGGCTGGCTCGCGCTGATGACGGCGTGCAGCGGCACCGCCGGCTGGTACATCCTCAGCAAGGACGACCTCGCCGCCCGCATGATCGCCCGCGAGACGACGCGGCAATACGCCTATGAGGACCGCATCGCCGCCCTGCGTGCGGATGTCGACCGTTATGCCAGCCGCGCCTTGCTCGACCAGGACGGTGTCGAGTCACGCGTCGACGAGCTGGCAACCCGCCAGGCCGAGCTCGAATCGCGACAGTCGCTCGTGACGGCGATGACCGATGCATTGCAATCCAACGGCGTCCTGCCGGCCAACAGGCTTCCCCTGCGCCCACGCGTGGCCAAGCCCGAGGAAGCGATTCGGGCCTCGGGCGTGACGAGCTTCGCGCCGATCATGCCGAGCAAGCCGACCCCTGCCCCCGAGACGCCAGCGCTGCGCGGCGCCGAGGCCAACGCCCAGAATGGCTGGCAGTCGGGCGAGGTCGCCCCGCCCGAGCCCCCCGCCAAGCGGGTCGAGGCGAGCCTGGAGAAGCTCGACAAGGCCATGGCCCGAACCTCCGACGCGCAGCTCGACGCCCTCAAGGAGATGGACCAGAAGGTCGCGGAGGCGCAGAAGAAGCTGCGCAGCGCGCTCGCGGAAACCGGGCTCGACACCGACCGCATGGCTGCCCCGGCCATCGTCGATGGCGGCGTCGGCGGCCCGCTGGTACCGGTGAAGCTCGATCCCTCGGCCGGCCCCTTCGAGGCGACCCTGACCGCGCTGCAGCCGCGTCTGACCTCTCTCATTCGCCTGCGCGGCCTCGCCGAGCAGATGCCGCTCGGCCGGCCGATGACAGGCGATCACGACTTCACCTCGAATTTCGGCTACCGCACCGATCCCTTCACGCGGGGGCTGGCAATGCATACCGGCGTCGATTTCCGCGCCGCGCCGGGCTCCCCGATCCTCGCCACCGCGCCCGGAAAAGTCGTGGCGGCCGAATATAACGGCGGCTACGGCAACATGGTCGAGGTCGAGCACGCCAACGGGCTGAGCACGCGCTATGCTCATATGTCGGCGATCTCCGTCTCGGTCGGCCAGATGGTGAAGGCCGGCACGGTGGTCGGCAAGGTCGGCACGACCGGCCGCTCGACCGGCCCGCATCTGCATTACGAAACCCGGATCAACGAGGAGCCGGTCGATCCGACCCGCTTCCTCAATGCCGGCAGCAAGCTGGCGAACATTCTCTGATGCGCAGAGCCCCTTTGTCATTCCCGGGCATTGCGCAGCAATGAGTCCGGAGCCCATGAACACGGCGCAGCAAAAAGGCGGCATGATTGCCGCCCTTTTTCAGTTTCCGCGCTCATGGGCTCCGAACCGTGCCGTTGCGCGCCGGAATGGCGATGTCGGGCCTAGTCGATATCCTCGACCTCGACCTGGGTGCCGTAAACGCGCTGGGCCAGCGACGCCTCCATGAACGCGTCCAGATCGCCGTCGAGCACGTCGGCAGGCGCTGTCGAGCTCACGCCAGTGCGCAGATCCTTCACGAGCTGATAGGGCTGCAGCACATAAGAGCGGATCTGGTGGCCCCAGCCGATATCGGTCTTGGAGGCCTGCTCGGCATTGGCCTTTTCCTCGCGCTTCTTAAGCTCGACCTCGTAGAGGCGCGCGCGCAGCATGTCCCAGGCCTTGGCCCGGTTCTTGTGCTGCGAGCGCTCCTGCTGGCAGGACACCGCGATGCCGGTCGGGATATGCGTGATGCGCACCGCCGAATCCGTGGTGTTGATGTGCTGGCCGCCGGCGCCCTGGGCACGATAGGTGTCGATGCGGCAGTCCGATTCGTTGATGTCGATGACGATGCGGTCGTCGACGACGGGATAAACCCAGATCGACGCGAACGAGGTCTGCCGCCGGGCATTCGAATCGAAGGGCGAGATGCGCACGAGGCGGTGCACACCCGATTCGGTCTTCAGCCAGCCATAGGCGTTGTGGCCCTTGAACTGCAGCGTCGCCGATTTGATGCCGGCCGTGTCGCCGTCCTGGTATTCGAGCGTCTCGACCTTGAACTTTCGCCGCTCGCCCCAGCGCCGATACATGCGCAACAGCATCTCGGCCCAGTCCTGGCTTTCGGTGCCGCCCGCGCCGGGATGGATTTCGACATAGGTATCGAGCATGTCGGCTTCGCCCGAGAGCAAGGTCTCGACCTGCAGCCGCGCCGCTTCGTCCTGAACGGCCTTGATCGCCTGCTCGCCCTCGGTGACGGTGGCGTCGTCGCCCTCCATCTCGCCGAGTTCGATCAGCGTCAGAGCGTCGTCGAGCTCGCGCTCGAGCTTCCCGATGCCCTCGATCTGGGTCTCGAGCCCGGTGCGCTCGCGCATCAGCTTCTGCGCGGCTTCGGCATCGTTCCAGAAATCGGGCCCCTCCGAGAGGGCGTTGAGTTCCGCTAGGCGGCGCTGGGCTTCATCCCAGTCAAAGATGCCTCCTCAGCAGTCCGATCGACTGCTTGGCGTTATCGAGTTGCGTCTGGATTTCGGGGCGCATGATCGTCGTCAGATCTTCCGTTGTCAGTCTTGGATTCGTAGCGCTGAGATAGGGGCGAAAGACCGCGCTGTAAACGCCCGCCTCATCTTGCGGGTCCCGGGGGGCGTTCACCCTCACCGGCAAAGACAAGGCCCGGATGCGTATCCGGGCCTTGCTGCATCGTGAAAAGCGCTGGTCAGTAGAGGCCGCCGGTGCCCGAGCCGACCGCGCGCCCGCCACCCGCCGGCGCGGCGAACGGGGCGCTGCCGTCGCCCGAGCCGACGACGGAATAGCTGTCGGGCGGCGCAGTGCCGGGCTTGAAGGCCTCGAGGATGCCGCCCTCGCCGCCGGCACGCATGCCGGTGCGTGGATCGACGCGGATCAGCTTGATGCCGGCCGGCACGCGGAACGGCGTCGCGGGCTTGTCCTTGAGCGCCACCGTCATGAAATCGCGGAAGATCGGCGCGGCATACTGGCCCGCCGTCGCGGAGGTGCCGAGCGACTTCGGCTTGTCGAAGCCCATATAGACGCCGACGGCGAGGTCCGGCGAGAAGCCGACGAACCAGACGTCCTTGGCATCGTTGGTCGTGCCCGTCTTGCCGGCGAGCGGCTTGCCGACGGACTTCACCACGGTCGCCGTACCGGCATTGACCACGCCTTCCAGGATCGAGACCATCTGGTAGGCCGTCAGCGGGTCGATGACCTGCTCGCGGTTGTCGATGAGGCGCGGCTCGGTCTGGTTCGCCCATTTATCGGCATTGCAGCCCTCGCAGACGCGCTGGTCGTGCCGGAAGATGGTGGAGCCGGTGCGGTCCTGGATGCGGTCGATCAGCGTCGGCCGGATGCGCTTGCCGCCATTGACCAGCATCGAATAGGCCGCCGTCATCCGCATCACCGTCGTCTCGCCGGCGCCGAGCGCCATCGAGAGCACGGGCTGGAGATCGTCATAGATGCCGAAGCGGCGGGCATATTCCGCGATCAGCGGCATGCCGACATCCTTGGCCAGGCGCACCGTCATCAGGTTCTTCGAGAACTGGATGCCGTAGCGCAGCGTGCGCGGCCCCACCGACTTGCCGTCGAAGTTCTCGGGCCGCCACATGCCCAACCCCGGCCCCTGGTCGATCTCGATCGGCGCGTCGAGGATGATGCTGGACGGGGTGTAGCCATTGTCCAGCGCCGTCGAATAGACGAAGGGCTTGAAGGACGAGCCCGGCTGGCGCATCGCCTGGGTGGCGCGGTTGAACTCCGACTGGTCGTGCGAGAAGCCGCCGACCATGCCGAGCACGCGGCCGGAGAACGGGTCCATCACGACAATGGCGCCATTGACCTCCGGCAGCTGACGCAGGCGGGCATAGCCCGGCCGGTTCTCGATCGGTTCGACATAGACGACATCGCCGGCCGAAACCACCTGCGAGACACGGCCACGGCGGGTCCATTTGATCCCGTCCGCAGCTAGCGTGACCGTTTCGCGGCGGGTGTTGAGGTTGCCGGCATTGTCGCGCAACGGATGCAGGCCGAGCCTGGCGCTGTCGCCGTTGGCGTCGAGCACCACGGCGAGCCGCCAGGGCGCCACATCGCCCAGCACCGGCAATTCGCCGAGCGCCTTGCCCCAGTCCTGCCCGGCGATATCGAGCTTCTGGATGGCGCCACGCCAGCCGCGCGCCTCGTCGAACCGCACGAGACCGTCGACCAGCGCCTTGCGCGCCGTCAGCTGGATCTTGGGATCGACCGTGGCACGGACCGACAGGCCGCCTTCGAGCAGCTTCTTCTCGCCATAGCGATCCTGCAATTCGCGGCGGATTTCCTCGGCGAAATAGCCGGCGGCGATGTTGTTCGGCGAGACCTGGCGCGGATTGACGCCGAGCGGCTGCTTCTTGGCGGCTTCGGCGACGTCGCGCTTGACGTAACCGTTCTCGACCATGCGGTCGATCACGTAGTTGCGGCGTTCGATCGCCCGATCGGTATTGCGGAAGGGCTGCAGATCGCTCGGCGCCTTCGGCAGCGCCGCGAGATAGGCGGCCTCCTGCAGGTTCAGCTCATGCACCGACTTGCCGAAATAGTTCAGCGCCGCCGCGGCGATGCCGTAGCTGCCGAGCCCCGGCGCCGGCGCGCCGAGATAGATCTCGTTGAGATAGAGCTCGAGGATCTTGTCCTTCGAGTAGGTCGATTCGAGCTTCAGCGCGACGAGCGCCTCGCGGATCTTGCGCTCGAGCGACTGCTCCGAGCCGACGAGGAAGTTCTTCGCCACCTGCTGGGTGATGGTCGAGGCGCCCTGCGGCCTGCGATTGGCGCCGCGGTTGCGGAAGTTATAGATCGCGGCGCGGGCGAGGCCCTCGGGATCGACGCCCATATGCTTGTAGAAATTCTTGTCCTCGGCCGAGATATAGGCATCGACGACGAGCTTCGGCACCGCCTGGATCGGGATGTAGAGCCGGCGCTCGCGGGCATATTCGGCGATCAGGCTGCCGTCGCCCGCATGGACGCGGGTCATCACCGGCGGCTCGTAGTTCCGAAGCTGGGCGTAATCCGGCAGATCCCTGGAATAATGCCAGATCAGGCCGCCGAGCACGGCCGCGCCGATCACGAAAGCGATCGTGCCGGCAGCGAACAACCATCCGAAGATTCGCAGGATAAACCGCATCTCAGGTCCCGGACCCCATCTCTGCCACCCGGCACGCGCCGAAACGGGGCGCTTTGCAACGGCAAGCTATAACATGACCGTGATGGCGGAACCGTGGCTTCGCGACCACAATTCGTGTCAACTTGACACCATCTCGCGAACTTAAGGCGCGTGCCGGTTCTCGGCTGCCTGCCCGACAGAGGCACGCTCCCGGGCAAAGTACTCGTCCACCGCCGCACCGACGGCACCAACCGCTTTTCCGCGCCATTCGGCGGAAGTCAACAGCTCGGCATCCTTCGGGCTCGACATGTAGCCGAGCTCGATCAGCACCGAAGGCACGTCCGGCGCGCTCAGCACCCAGAACCGCGCGGAGCGCAGCGGGATCTTGTGCATCCGGACCGAGGCCCCCATCTTTTCGACCAGATTGCGGGCGAAGACACCCGAGAAGGTGCGGGTCTCGCGCCGTGCCAGATCGATCAGGATGCCGGCGACGTCCTGCACCTCCTCGCTGGTTTCCAGCCCCGCCACGGCATCGGCCTGGTTCTCTTTGGCGGCGAGCCTGGCAGCCTCGGCGTCGGTCGCCCGTTCGGAGCGCGTATAGACGGTGGCACCCCGGACATCCTGGGCCTGCGTCAGCGAATCGGCATGGATCGAGATGAACAGGTCCGCCTTTTCGTCCTGCCCGATCTTCACCCGGTCGCCGAGCGACACGAAGCGGTCGTCGTCACGGGTCATCACCACGCGATAGCGGCCGGAGGCTTCGAGCTGCTGCTTCAGCGCAAGGCCGAAATTCAGCACCACCGATTTCTCGGCAATCGAGGCGACGAGCGTACCGGGGTCGATGCCGCCATGACCGGGATCGATGACGATCGTGCGGCGCGCCTCTCCCGTGGGCTTCGCCGGCGTCGGCAGCGCGGCCGTGACGTTCGGCTTCCTCGCCTTGGCGGCCTCGGCCAGGAATTCGGTGCGACCAGTCTTCCGGAGCTCGATCACCAGTTCGCCGAGCCCGCCCCGAAGGGCACGAACCTCGGCCTTCGCGATCGCCGCCGGCTGCGAAAGGTCGATGATGATTCGGGCCTTGTCGGCCGTGAACAGCCCGTAGCGATAGGCGCCGATGAAGCCGGCGGTCTTGCGGGCGCCGGGCTGAATCTGGAAATTCGTCGATGGCATCTCGACAATGACGCGGTCGGGCGCTGCCTGCACCCAGGCCTCGACGTCGATGACGGTCGAAAGCGCCATGGTCAGCTTGACGATGTCGCCTTGCTGCTCGAGCCGCGCATCAGTCGCGACGGGAAATTCGCTCTGCGACCTGCCTGGCTCGCCGAACGCCGGAACGGCGCCAAGAAGGATGCAAAGCCCCACCATCGGCCAGACACGGGACCACGCGCGCGAAACCGCTCTCCAGCGCCCCACAGCCCGGAAAAAGCCCGATTCGACCTGGCGGATGCGTGAAAACAGCTCAAAAATCCCGCTTGTCGTCACCAAGACTTAACCATAGCGACCCGAATTCCTAACAGGCCGTTACCACGACATCATCGCGCGATGAACCGCGCCGCCATGCGTTCCGCGCGATCCGGTTGCGATGTGACTTGCAAATCACTGTGACCTATCTGTAATGGAACATGGTTGCCCGCCAACCTGCCCATAGGACACATCCGGATCGAACCATCCGTCGGCGTCCGGAGCAGGTTGGGCCTCCGCCCATCCGGGTGGTGGCAGCAGGTCGACCGTAATGGATCGTCCGCAGAGGGCGGGCCGGGATCGCGAGTTCAGCGCCCTGCCCTGTCTCGCGAGCGTGCAAACGCGGAGCGTCCTGTCGAGAGACGGGCGCGCCGCAGGTCAGGGCAGATGACGGGGCAAGCGACGCCGCACGTATCATCGGTGAAGCATTCAAACCTGCGGGATTGCGCTGGGCGTTTCGTTCGCTCTGCCTTCCCCAGCCGCCTTCCTGTCTCGACCGAATTCTCCCTCCTGCAACATGCCGGCTCGCGCCGGCCCTTCAGCGGCGCCCTGGCTCGCGGCAGCGGATTCTTGTCCGCAGCCTCGCGGGTCTTGCCAGCGGCCGCGCCCATGGAAATTTCTGATGGCCAACAAAATGCTGATCGATGCCACCCACCCGGAAGAGACCCGGGTCGTGGTGGTGCGCGGATCCCGCGTCGAAGAGTTTGATTTCGAATCCGCCAGCCGCAAGCCGCTCCGCGGCAACATCTATCTCGCCAAGGTGACCCGCGTGGAGCCGTCGCTCCAGGCGGCCTTCGTGGAATATGGCGGCAACCGGCACGGCTTCCTCGCCTTCTCCGAGATCCACCCGGACTACTACCAGATCCCTGTCGCCGACCGGCAGGCGCTCATCGAGGACGAGGCGCGCGCCGAGCGTGACGAAGAGCGCGACGAGGAGCGCCGCGAGAAGCGCGGCCGCCGCGACCGCGGGCGCCGTGGCGACCGCGATCACCGCGCCAAGAAGGCTGCTGCCGACGAGACCGTCTCGGCCGAGATCGAGACGGCTGGCGAGAGCGCTGGCGAACATGTCGAGACCGACGGCAAGCAGGCCGCCATGGTCAACGAGGGCGCGCCGGCTTTCGGCGAGTCCTTCGCGCCGGCCATTGCCGAATCGGCGACCGAGGACGCCGTCGAAAACGCCGCGCCGCTGACCTTCGAGACGACGGAAGCGGTCGCATCGGCCGACGAGGCCGCCTCGTCCGAGAATCAGTTGGAAGCTCGCAAGCCTTCCGACCCCGAGGATGGCGACGACGAGGATCATGGTGACGAGGCCGAAGAGGCTCCCGAGCAGATCGGCGGCGGCGACGCCCTCGACGACATGCCCGAGCGGCCGCACCGCCAGTCGCGCCGCCAGTACAAGATCCAGGAGGTGATCAAGCGCCGCCAGATCATCCTGGTCCAGGTCGTGAAGGAGGAGCGCGGCAACAAGGGCGCGGCGCTGACCACCTATCTCTCGCTCGCCGGCCGCTACTCGGTGCTGATGCCGAACACCGGCAAGGGCGGCGGCATCTCGCGCAAGATCACCAATGCCGAGGACCGCAAGCGCCTCAAGGAGATCGCCCAGGAGCTGGAGGTGCCGGAGGGCATGGGCCTGATCCTGCGCACGGCCGGCGCCTCGCGCACCAAGGTCGAGATCCGGCGCGACTACGAATATCTGATGCGGATGTGGGAGAGCGTGCGCGAGCTGACGCTGGCTTCCGTCGCCCCGGCGCTGGTCTATGAGGAGGGCAACCTCGTCAAGCGCTCGATCCGCGACCTCTACAACAAGGACATCGACGAGGTTCACGTCGCCGGCGAGGAGGCCTATCGCGAGGCCAAGGACTTCATGCGCATGCTCATGCCGAGCCATGCCAAGAGCGTGAAGCCCTATCGCGACCAGACCCCGCTCTTCGCCGCCTTCGGCGTCGAGAGCCAGCTCGACGCGATGTTCTCGAACACGGTGACGCTGAAGTCCGGCGGCTACCTCGTCATCAACCAGACCGAAGCGCTGGTCGCGATCGACATCAACTCGGGCCGTTCGACCCGCGAGCACAATATCGAGGACACCGCCCTCAAGACCAATCTCGAAGCGGCCGAGGAAATCTCCCGCCAGCTCAGGCTGCGCGACCTCGCCGGCCTCGTCGTGATCGACTTCATCGACATGGAGGAGAACCGGAACAACCGGGCCGTCGAGAAGAAGCTGAAGGAATGCCTCAAGGACGACCGTGCCCGCATCCAGCTGGGGCGCATCTCGGCCTTCGGCCTGCTCGAGATGTCGCGCCAGCGCATCCGCACCGGCGTGCTCGAGAGCTCCTCGATCCCCTGCCCGCACTGCGCCGGCGCCGGCATGATCCGCTCGACGCCCTCCGTCGCGCTGCAGATTCTGCGCGCGCTGGAGGAGACGCTGATCAAGAGCGCCTCGCACAACCTCACCATCCGCACCCGGCCGGAGGTCGCGCTCTACGTCCTCAACCAGAAGCGCGCGCATCTGGCCGATCTCGAAAACCGTTTCGCCATCGCGATCACGATCTCGACCGATGTGAACCTGCTCGGCACCCGCTATTTCGAGCTGGAGCGCGGCGAGTTCGTCGGTAATGAGGGCCGGGTCGTACCTTCGCCCTTCAAGGCCGAGGCGGTCGCCTCCGATGTCGATGACGAGGCACTCGACGCCGCCGCCGAGGCCGCCGCACTCGACGCCGAGACCGGCGACAGCGAGACGGCCGCCGGCGACGCGCAGGAGGAGCGCGGCGAAGGCGAGGCCGAGAGCCGAGAGAACCGCCGTCGCCGCCGGCGCCGGCGTCGTCGGCGGGGTGGCGAGCGCGACCAGCAGGACATGCAGGGCGAAGGCACCGCGAGCGAGGACGGCGAAGGCGGCGATGATGACGAGGGCGAGGAATCGGCAAGCGCCGAGACCGTCGTCGAGAGCGCGACCGAAGCTCCGGCAATCGAGGCGGTAGCCGCCGAGGAAGCCGCGTCTCCGGCCGAGGAGCCCAAGCCGAAGCGCAGCCGCGCCCGCAAGCCGAAGGCGACGAAGGAGGCCGAGGCGGCCAAGGAGGTCGCGGCCGATATCGTCGTCGCGGAAGCCGCGCCAGTCGAAGCCGAAAAGCCGAAGCGTAGCCGGTCGCGGAAGAAGGTCGTTCCGATCACCGAGGGAGGTGCTGCCGGGTCTGCGCCCGCGCCGGTGGAGCCCGAGGCGCCTGCCCGTGCCGAGAAGCCGGCCAAGGCTGCTGTGGAGCCCGCTGCGGAGGCCGAGCCCAGCGCCGCCGCTGCGCCGCCTGCCCCGGAACCCGAGCCGGCTCCCGCTCCGCGCCCCGTCGAAGAGCCCGTCGCGGTCGTCCTGACCGAGCCGGATCCGACACGGCCGAAGCGCGGTGGTTGGTGGAACAAGCTCGCCGGCCGTTCCTGAGCCGAGAGAACATCGCAAGATCGAAAGGCCCGCTGCTCCGCAGCGGGCCTTTTTCATGATCCGACCTCGCCAGCCATTGGCCGCAGCCGCGAAGCGGGGCATCATCGGCAGGCTCGCAAGCCATCCGAGGGGCAAGCATGCCGCCACCGCGCAGCACGGAGCATGTCGTCCTGAGCGTCCTGTCGGCGGCGGCCTTGGCCGCGCTCGCCATTCTCGCATGGCGCGCCGTCGGCTGGTTGGGCGTCGGCGTGCTCGGCCTGCTCGTCCTGTTCATCGCCGTCAGGGTCGAACTCGAAGGCAATCGCCCGATGGGCCCGCAGATGACGCCCGGCCTCTATGCCGACCAGTATCGCAGCGAGGCGGAGGCCGAGCCGGCTGCGCGTGCTGGCCGCCGCGCGGAACGCCTGTCGGTCATCGGCGCCGCCCGGCTCGCCCGCCTGTTCGGTGCCGTGCTCGCGGTGACGGGCTTCGGGCTGTTCCTGTTGCTCTGACGCTTGAGCGCCATCAGCCCGCCGCAGGCGCGAGCGGGGTCGGCGGCGGCACGGTCGAGATCGCCGCGGCCGCCCCGGCCTGCGTGCCCTGGTCGCCGCCGCGCACCGTGACCGCGTTCGAGGCGAAGGGGATCCTGGCCTCGTTCAGCACCCGGTAGACCCGCTTCAGCGCCTCGCGCTGCAACGCCGAGGCCTGGTTCGGCTTGGCCGTGAATTTCAGCCGGATCACGATGGCGCTGTCGGTGATGTCGGCGACGCCCTGCATCTTGAGCGGGGCGATGAAATGCGGACCGAATTCCGGATCCTCGAGCAAGGCGAGGCCGGTCTTCTTGATCGCCTTGCGCGCCTGCTCGATATCGGCCGAATGGTCGAGGCGGACATTGAACTTCACCGTCGCCCAGTCGCGGCTCGCATTGGTCAGCGACGAAATCTGGCCGAACGGCACGGTGTGGATCTGGCCACTCTGATGGCGCAACTGGATCGAACGCAGCGAGATCTTCTCCACCGTGCCCTTGAGCCGGCCGGTATCGACATATTCGCCGACGCGGAAGGCGTCCTCGATCATGAAGAACATGCCCGAGACGATGTCGCGCACGAGCGTCTGCGAACCGAAGGAAAAGGCGAGGCCGAGAATGCCGAAACCGGCAAGCAGCGGGCCGATATCGACGCCGAGGCGGGAGAGCACGACGAGGATGGTCAGGCCGATCACCGCGCCGAGAATGACGCCGCGCAGGACCGGCAGAACCGTGGCGAGACGGGTCGGAACGGCATCGTCATGGGCGGCCTCCTCATCGGCGGGACCGACGACGAGGCGCTTCGGCGCATAGGCATCGAAGAACGCGCGCAGGAAGACCAGCGCCACCCAGCCGGCGAAAGCGAAGACGACCACGCCGGCCGCCTGGCGGGAAAAGACCACGAACTGGTCCGAGCTCATCCCGAGCAGCAAGGCGGCCCAGAGCCGCGCCAGCACGAAGAGGCCGGCTGCCCAGATCACACCGACCGCGGCGGCCCGCAGCGCCGCGCCGCCGGCCTGAGACAGAGGCGTCGCCCCCTGCGTCGTCTGGCGATGCATGGCCCGGCAATGCATCAGGCTGGAGATGCCCACGACGAGAATCGGCAGGATCACGATGGCGGTCTGCGTCAGCGCACCGGCCTCGGCCCAGCGCCCGCCATTCGTCATCATCGCCGCCCCGGCCTCGACGAGCCAGAGCAGGATGCTCGCCGCCATGTAGAACCAGGCAGCCCCGGCCGCCACCATGCGCCGCACCACGCCCGGCGACGAGGCCCCGGACAGCACCAGCGCCGCGAGGTCATGGCGCATGTCGTAGAACCACCAGAGCTTGAACAGCGTCACCGCGAAACCGGTCAGCGCGATGAGACCGGCAGCCGGCAGGGGATCATGCGCGACGTGGTGCGTGAGCAGGATGCTGGTGACGATCACCGGCGTCGCGATCGCATAGAGGACCAGCAGCCGGAAGTGATGGTCGGCCCGCGGCAGCGGCATGATGCGCCGCTCCGGCGCACCGGGCGCCAGCAGGAAACGGCCGACGGCGATGTAGATCGCTCCGATGGCAGCGCCGTTGGTCGCCGTCGTCAGGCTGATCGAGGCGATGTCGCTCTCCGGCAGCCAGGCGTTGCGGGCGATCCGCACGACCAGCAGCGCCAGCAGGATCGTCAGCATGTCCTCGGCGAGGCCGTAGGCGGAGGCGATCAGGCGCGGCGTGAATTCCGGCCCGGCCGGCACGCGCTTGCGGGCGAACCAGCCCGCACAGGCGGCCCGCACCAGGAAGGCCACGGCCAGCGCGAGCGCCACGATCGACAGGATGCGCCAGCCGGCCGGCAAGCCGGTTTGCCCATTGGCATTGCGCTGCCAGGCAGCCTGCCAATCCGCCGGCAGCCCGGCAATGCTCGGTATCGCCCTGTTGCCATAGTCGATGCCGTCGACGACCCGGTCGAGCAGCGCGTCGATCTGGCCGGAGAGCATGTCGTCCCCGGTCGATGGCATTCCGACCGGCGTGGCCTTCGCGGGCGCGGCCGGCTTCGATGCCGATTTTGGCTTCTTGTCGGTCGCGTCGGGCGCAGGCGGCGGAGCCGTTCCGGCCAGCCTGATCTCGACCTGCCGGCCGCCGGCCGACAGCGCGTTCACCGTATTGGCGATCGTCTCGGGCGTCTCGTCGCCGCGCAATGTCAGGACGACCGGGGGCTGGGCCGGCGTCTGGGCGCGCGCGGCATGGCCGGCAACGAGCATGGCCAGACAGGCCAGGACCAGAGAAACGCCCCATCTCATGACAGCCGGGCCGGCCGCGCCACGATTCATGGCAGATCTCCGCTTCGCGCTCGCCACTGACAATGCTGAGCTTTGGCGGAGCCTGGCAAGGGGCTCGCGCTCAAAGCTCGTCGTCAGCGCGTCTTGAGCCAGGTTCCGAGGCGCGAAACGGCCTCCTCGCATTCAGTGAGAGAGCCCGCGAAGGAGAGCCTGACGGTGCGCGCCCCACGCCCCTCGTCGAAATCGAGCCCGGGCGTGATCGCGACCCCCGCCCTTTCGAGAGCGTCGCGGCAGAAGCTCATGGAATCGTTCGAATATCGGCCGACGTCGAGATAGATGTAGAAGGCGCCGTCGACCGGCAGGAAATCCCCCAGCCCGATCTGCGGGAGGGCCTTCAGCAGGAAGGCGCGGTTCGCGGCGTAGCCGGCCTTGATGGCTTCACATTCTTCCGTCGCGTCGAAGGCAGCCTCGCCGGCGACCTGGCTGAGATAGGGCACCGAGATCGAGAAATTCTGCTGCAGCCGCTCGATCGTCCTGACGAGACGCGGCGGTACCACCAGCCAGCCGACTCGCCAGCCGGTCATGCAGTAATATTTGGAGAAGGAGTTGACGATGATCGCGTCGGGATCGGCGGCGAGCGCCGTGGTCGCCGGCGCCTCATAGGTCAGGCCGTGATAGATCTCGTCGGAAATGTACCAGAGCCCGAGCCGACGGCAGCAGGCGGCGACCTCCGCGATGGCCTCAGGTGTCATCACCACGCCGGTCGGGTTGGCGGGGCTCATCGTCAGCACGCCGGCGAGCGGCTTTTCGCGATGGGCGCGCTCGATCAGTTCGGGTGTCAGCGCAAAACGGGTCTCTGGCCCGACCTCGATCGCGACCGGTTCCAGCCCGAGCGCGATCAGGATGTTGCGATAGGCCGGATAGCCCGGCGCCGTGATCGCGATCCGTGCGCCCGGCTGGAAGCAGGCGAGGAAGGCCAGGATGAAGCCGCCCGAGGAGCCCGTCGTCACCACGACCCGCTCCGCCGCCACGTCCGCGCCATAAGCCTCGCGATAATGGCGGGCGATGCGAGCCCTCAGCGAATCCGTGCCCAGCGCCTGGGTGTACCCGATCCGGCCATCCTCCAGCGCATGCGAGACGGCGGTGCGGATCGAGCGTGGCGTCGGCGCGGAGGGCTGGCCGACTTCCATATGCACGACCGAGCCGCCCTTGCGCTCGATGGCCGCCGCCTGGTTCATCACGTCCATGACGATGAATGGGGCGACGCGCTGGGCTCGTTCCGCAAGGGCGGGCAGGCCGGAAGCTGGAAAGCTGGGTTGCGGCATCGTCATGTCCGTTTGCGGCGATCTGGCCGCGGGCGTAGCCGAGGCCGCCGCCGCCTGCAACCTGCGGCAAGGGAGCCGATCGGAGCATCCGGGTCAGGCTGGGCACTCTAAGCTGTGATTTGACGCCGGCACGCCGAGCAACCACAAGCACGGGCTGAAACGCTTCCGTGCCGGCGCCCATCCTGCGGGTGCCGCAAGCGAAAGGACGACGAGATGGCTTTCCCGACCCTCACCAGCCTGGCGCGCGCCTGCCTGCGCCCTGCCGGCCTCGCGCTCGGCCTCTGGCTCGCGACGGTCGCCGCGCCCGCCATGGCGCAGGGCCAGGCCCCGCTCACGCCCGAGCAGCGCAAGGCGATCGTCGATCTCATCCGCGAGACCATCGTCAAGAATCCGGAAATCATTCAGGACGCGCTCGTCGAGCTGGAGCGGCGCAATACCGTTGCGCAGGCCGAGGCCCAGCGCAACGCGGTCGCGGGAGAGAAGGCCAAACTTACCGACCCCGCCACCTCCATCGTCATCGGCAATCCGGAAGGCGACATCACGCTCGTCGAGTTCATGGATTACAATTGCAGCTTCTGCAAAAGGGCGATGCAGGACGTGACCGCCCTGTCCAAGGCCGACCCGAAGCTCAAGGTGGTGCTCAAGGACTTTCCGATCCTCGGCCCCGATTCGGTCGAGGCGAGCCGCGTGGCGATCGCGGTCAAGAACCAGCTTCAGGGGCCGAAATACTTCGATTTCCACAACAAGCTGATGGGCGTGAAGGGCCGCGTGAACGGCGCCAAGGCGCTCGAGATCGCCAAGGACTTCGGCGTCGATATCGATCGCGCCCGCAAGGACATGGACGCGGCCGCCACCAAGGCCTCGATCGAGGACACCGTCGCGCTGGGCGATCGTTTGGGCCTGACGGGCACGCCTGCCTTCGTGATCGGCGACGAGATCGTCTTTGGCGCCGTCGGCCAGGATGCCCTCAAGCAGAAGCTCGACTCGGTCCGTCGTTGCGGCAAGACCGACTGCGCCGGCTGATCCGCCGCCTGGATGACCGCCTTCCGTGGGCCGGCAAGGGAGCCTTGAGGCTTCCCCTGCCGGCCCGCAGCGTTTATGAGGACGGCGTCCGCCGCCTCGCGCGGTCCCTGGAATCCGCATCCTTCATGGTCGCCACGCCCACGCCGAAAGGCTCCTCCTTCGCTCTGTCGGCTCGATCCAGCAGCGGGACATCCCCTGCCATGTCCGGCCCGGCAGATCGAAAGGTCGGCGCGACCTCCGGGATGAAGCCTGCGGCTCTCGCCGCTTGAACCAAAACGAGCGGGATGGCGGCGCCGCCGCCGTCCCAACCGATTATCCGAGAAGACGGTGATATCCGCCATGGCGACCAAGAGCCCGATCGATCCAGACCTCGTCCGCGAGCTTGCCGAGCTATTGAACCAGACCGATCTCACCGAGATCGAGGTCGAGAAGGGCGATCTGCGCGTGCGCGTCGCCCGCAGCCTGGCGACTACGGTGCATGTACCGGCAGCTCCGTATCCGGTCGCTCCCGCTCCGGCCGCCCCTGCCCCGGCGGCGCCCGCCGCCGTCGAGGTCAAGCCCGGCGCGGGCCATCCCGGTGCCGTCACCTCCCCGATGGTGGGCACCGCCTATTGCCGCCCCTCGCCCGAGGCCAAGCCCTTCGTCGAGGTCGGCAGCATCGTGAAGCAGGGCGAGCGCATCCTGCTCGTCGAGGCGATGAAGACCTTCAACGACATCGTCGCGCCGCGCGCCGGCAAGGTTACCGCGATCCTGGTCGAGGACGGCCAGCCGGTCGAATACGGTGAGCCGTTGCTGGTGATCGAGTGACGCCCAAGCGCAACGACGACGAGATCAAGATGTTCGACAAGATCCTGATCGCCAATCGCGGAGAGATCGCGCTGCGCGTGCTGCGCGCGGCGAAGGAGCTCGGCATCGCCACCGTCGCGGTGCATTCCACGGCCGACGCGAACGCCATGCATGTGCGCCTCGCCGACGAGAGCGTCTGCATCGGTCCGCCGCCGGCCCGCGAGAGCTATCTCAACATCCCGGCGCTGATCGCCGCCTGCGAGATCACCGGCGCCGACGCCGTCCATCCCGGCTACGGCTTCCTGTCCGAGAACGCCCGCTTCGCCGAGATCCTGGATCGTCACAACATCACCTTCATCGGCCCGAAGGCGGAGCATATCCGCAGCATGGGCGACAAGATCGAGGCCAAGCGCACGGCCAAGCGCCTCGGCATCCCCTGCGTGCCAGGCTCAGAGGGCGGCGTCTCCGACGATGCCGAGGCGCTGCGCATCATCCGCGAGATCGGCCTGCCCGTGATCATCAAGGCGGCGTCCGGCGGCGGCGGCAAGGGCATGAAGGTCGTGCGCAACGAGGACGAACTCTCCGTCCTGCTCTCGACCGCCCGCAGCGAGGCGAAGGCGAATTTCGGCGACGATGCCGTCTATATCGAGAAATATCTCGAGAAGCCGCGCCATATCGAGATCCAGGTGCTCGGCGACGGTCGCGGCCACGCCATCCATCTCGGCGAGCGCGACTGCTCGCTTCAGCGCCGGCACCAGAAGGTCTGGGAGGAAGGCCCCTCGCCCGCCCTCAACGCCGGCGAGCGCGACCGCATCGGCGAGATCTGCGCCAAGGCGATGCGCGAGCTCCAGTACCGCGGCGCCGGCACGATCGAATTCCTCTACGAGGACGGCGAGTTCTACTTCATCGAGATGAACACCCGCATCCAGGTCGAGCATCCCGTGACCGAGATGATCACCGGGATCGACCTCGTCAACGAGCAGATCCGGATCGCGGCCGGCGCACCGCTCTCGCTCAAGCAGTCGGACATCGTCCTCGAGGGCCATGCCATCGAATGCCGGGTCAATGCCGAGCACCCGGCAACCTTCCGCCCCTCGCCCGGCAAGCTCGCCTCGTTCCATACGCCGGGTGGCCTCGGCGTGCGCGTCGATTCGGCGGCTTACCAAGGCTATACGATCCCGCCGCATTACGATTCGCTGGTCGGCAAGCTCATCGTGCATGGCCGCAACCGCGACGAATGCCTGATGCGGCTGCGCCGCTCGCTCGACGAATTCGTCGTCGACGGCATCGATACGACGCTGCCCCTGTTCCGCACGCTGGTGCGCAACCCGGACATTCTCAACGGCGACTACAACATCCACTGGCTGGAGAAATTCCTCGCGGCCGGCGGCATGGGTGAGCCCGAGGCCTGAGAGTTCCGGTCACCGGAAACGGAAAAGCCCCTCGCGATGCGAGGGGCTTTTTGTTTTCCGGTGACTGCGACCTCGCTTCGCCCGTCATCCCGGGCGGAGCGAAGCGCAGACCCGGGATCCATGCCGGTGCCGGGATGACACCGATGGTTCCTCAAAGGGCCTTTCGTCAGACGGGCAGACCTCAGATCGTCTCCAGCAGGCCCTTCATCAGCGCGCGGCGCGGCGCGATCGAGGAGATCAGCGCGTATTCCTGCAGCGTGTGAGCACCGTCGCCGTCGATGCCGAGGCCGTCGAGCGTCGGCACGCCGAGCGCGGCGGTGAAGTTGCCGTCGGAACCGCCGCCCGTCATCGGGCAATCCTGCAGGTCGAGCCCGATCCCGGCCGCGACGCCGCGCGCCGTCTCGAACAGCTCCGCAACGGCGGCGGATTTCTCGTAAGGCGGGCGGTTCATGCCGCCGGTGATGCGGATCGTCACCTCCGGATCATGAGCCTTCAGGCCGAGGATGCGTTGCTCCATCATCGCCCCGTCGGCAAGCGTCGTGACGCGGCAGTCGACGCTGAACCAGGCATGCTGCGGAATGACGTTCGCCGCCGTGCCGCCGCCGATCAGCGCGACGCTGGTGGTGATGCCGCGCGCATAGTCGGTCATGGCCTCGATGGCGAGGATCTGGTGCGCCGCCTCGCGGATGGCGCTGCGCCCGTCGGCGTGGCGCGAGCCGGAATGGGCCGGCCGGCCCTCCAAGCGGACCTCGAAGCGGCCGACGCCCTTGCGCGCCGTCACGATCCTACCGCCCTGCCGCGCTGGCTCCGTGACCAGCACGGCAGTCGATCCCCGGCCGATCTCCTCGATCAGCCCCCGGCTCGTCGGAGAGCCTATCTCCTCGTCCGGCGTGAACAGGAACATCATCGGCCGCTTCGCGGAACCGGCCCTCGCCACGTCCTTGAAGGCTTGCAGGGCGAGCCAGGCCCCACCCTTCATGTCGTAGACGCCCGGCCCGTAGAGTCTGTCGCCCTCGATGCGAACCGGCAGGTCCTTGCTGCTCGTCCCGACCGGATGCACCGTATCGAGATGCGACATCACCGCGACGGCCGGCTGGCCGTTGTCGAGCCCCGCCCGCAGCATCACCATGTCGCCGAGCCCGTCGCGGCCGGCGATCCGTTCGACCGCGATCGGCAGGCCAGCGACCTCCTTCGCGACCAGATCCATCATGCCGTTCACGCCGGCGGGATGACTGGTGGGACTCTCGAGCGCAACCCAGACGGAGAGCGCGGCGGCGGCATCGGCATGTGTCATGCCCGATCTATCGCCAAGAGGCCGGAACGGGACAAGTGAATTCGCAAGCGCGCCGCCGAGCCATGAGCGCATGACGGAACCCAGGCCCGGTTTCGACCCCTGCCCGCTCACTGAGCTTGCTCAGGGGCAGGCCATTGACGGGCGCCGGAACTGAAGGTCCGGCCCCCCTCGACGCGGCGCTTATCGCCCCGTATTCTGACGCCAGGCCGCGAAATCGATCTTCGACTGCTCGTCGGTCGGCGGATAGAGGCCGAGGATCGAGCGGCCCTCCAGCACCTTCTCCGTGACGAAATCCTCGAAGGCCGTCATCTCGATAGCCTCCTCCGCGATCTCGTCGGCGAGATGCGCCGGGATGACGACGACGCCCTCCCCGTCCCCGACGACGATGTCACCCGGAAAGACCGGCGCGTCGCCGCAGCCGATCGGCCCGTTGATCTCGATCGCCTGATGCGAGGTCAGGTTGGTCGGCGCCGAGGGGCGCTGGTGATAGGCGGGGATCGCGAGCTCCGCGATCTCCGGGCTGTCGCGGAAACCGCCATCCGTGACGATGCCGGCGACACCGCGCACCATCAATCGCGATACCAGGATCGAGCCGGCGGACGCGGCGCGCGCATTCTGGCGGCTGTCGACGACGAAGACGGCGCCGGGCGGGCATTCCTCGACCGCCTTGCGCTGCGGATGCGACCTGTCCTGGAAGACGCTGAGCTGGTTCAGGTCTTCCCGCGCCGGGATGTAGCGCAGGGTGAAGGCCGGCCCGACCATGTTCTCGCCCTTGAAGCCGAGCGGGTGCACGTTCTGGATGAACTGGTTGCGCAGGCCGCGCTTGAACAGCGCCGTGCAGAGCGTCGCGGTGCTGACGCGCTTCAGCTTCTCGCGCGTTTCGGTGGAAAGCATGATCGTCGCTCCGGTCTAGAAAATAACGGGCTCGGGAACCGGCGCCCCGAAATCGGTGCGCAGGAAATCGAAGTCGCAGCCTTCGTCGGCCTGGCCGATATGGCGCGAGAACATCCAGCCATAGCCGCGCTCGTAGCGTGCAGGCTCGGGCTTCAGCGCGGCCTTGCGCCGTGCCAGTTCCTCGTCGGAAACCTCCATCGAGATCGAGCGGTTGGGCACGTCGATGGTGATGATGTCCCCCGTCTTCACCAGCGCCAGCGGCCCGCCGACATAGGATTCCGGCGAGACATGCAGGATGCAGGCGCCGTAGGAGGTGCCGCTCATGCGCGCATCCGAGATGCGCACCATGTCGCGCACGCCCTGCTTCACCAGCTTCTTGGGGATCGGCAGCATGCCCCATTCCGGCATGCCGGGGCCGCCGAGCGGGCCGGAATTGCGCAGCACGAGAACGGTGTCCGCCGTCACCTCGAGATCGTCGCGGTCGATATTCGCCTTCAGCATCGGATAATCGTCGAAGACGAGCGCCGGACCCGAATGCTTCAGCAGTTTCGGCGAGGCGGCGGAAGGCTTCATCACGCAGCCGCGCGGCGCGAGGTTGCCCTTGAGCAGCGCGATCGCACCCTCGGCATAGATCGGGTTGTCGAGCGGGCGGATGACGTCGTCATTGTAGATCTCGGCCCCGACGAGGCTCTCGCGCCAGCTCTTGCCGGAGGCGTTGATCTGGTCGAGGTCGAGGAAGGGCGTCAACCGCGTCAGCAGGCCGAGCAGCCCGCCAGCATAGTAGAAATCTTCCATCAGATATGTGTCGCCGCTCGGCCGGACATTGGCGATGACCGGCACCTTGCGGCTCGCCGCGTCGAAATCCTCGAGCCCGATGGCATGGCCGGCGCGGCGCGCCATGGCGACGACATGGATCACCGCATTGGTCGAGCAGCCCATCGCCATGGCCACGTTGATCACATTGCGGAAGGCGGCCTCGGTCTGGATCTTCTCCGGCGTCAGCCCTTCCCAGACCATCTCGACAATGCGCCGCCCGGTCGCGGTCGCCATGCGGATATGGTTCGAATCGGCGGCGGGGATCGAGGAGGCGCCGGGCAGCGTCATGCCGAGCGTGTCGGCCAGCGCCGTCATGGTCGAGGCCGTGCCCATGGTCATGCAGACGCCGTAGGAGCGCGCGATGCCGACCTCCATCTCCGACCAGTCCTTGTCGGAGATGTTGCCGGCCCGGCGTTCGTCCCAGTATTTGAAGGCGTCGGAGCCGGAGCCCAGCACCTTGCCGTGCCAGTTGCCGCGCAGCATCGGCCCGGCCGGCACGAAGATCGCCGGCACGCCCGCGCTGGTCGCGCCGAGCAACAGGCCGGGCGTGGTCTTGTCGCAGCCGCCCATCAGCACCGCCCCGTCGACGGGATGCGAGCGGATCAGTTCCTCGGTCTCCATCGCCAGGAAGTTGCGATAGAGCATGGTCGTCGGCTTCACCTTGCTCTCGGAGAGCGAGATCGCCGGCAATTCGACCGGGAAGCCGCCGGCCTGCAGGATGCCGCGCTTCACATCCTCGGCGCGCTGCCTGAAATGCGCATGGCACTGGTTGAGGTCGGACCAGGTGTTGATGATCGCGATCACCGGCTTGCCGCGATACTCCTCCGGCGCGTAGCCCATCTGGCTCATCCGCGAGCGATGGCCGAAGGAGCGGAAATCGTCCGGCTCGAAATAGCGCGCGCTGCGCAGGTTTTCCGGTGTCTTCGTCATTGTCAGCTTTCGCTTCCGCAGTGTCGCCAGGGTGCCGCCGATCTTCGCCCGATCAGGTCAGCGGCGTAAATCCACACCAGAACATCGGCCCCTTCGCCGTGTCCACCGCCCGCTCTGCGGTAAAGCTCAGCTTGCCGTCGGCTCCGATCGCGAAGGCGGTGAGCTTGGCCGGGACGGTCGAGACGGTGCCGCCCGAGGCGACGTCCATCGGAGCGACGCTGGCGGCGAGGAGTGTCTTGCCCGAGGGATCGATGGCGAAGGTACGGACATGGTAGCTGCGCGTGTCGACGGCCTGGATCAGGGTGGGCTCACCCGTCTTCGGGTCGATCGCGAACACGGCGATGCTGTTCTCGCCGCCGACGAAGACCTTCCTGCCATCCAGCTCGGTCTTGCCGTCGGCACGGTTGGAAACGTAGACGAAGCGGCCGCCGCGCGAAACATGGATCGCGCCGACCACCTGTCCCGGGCGGACCTTGCCGGGCTCGGCCAGCGTGGTCTTCACGAAGGCGGGCGCGGGGCCGATGCGATCTTCGGCTCCGAGCGTGAACATCTGGAGTTGGTTTTCCCGCTCCATCGTCACATAGAACCAGGGCCTGGTCGGGTGAAAATCGGCATGACGCGGGCCGAACCCGTAGCCGCTGCCCGGCGCAACCGACTGCTTCTCGGCGAGCTTGCCCTGGTTGAAGGAGAAGAGCTTCAGCGCGCCGGGATCTTCCGGCTTGCCGCCAGCCGGATCGTTGCCGCGCGTCACCAGAAGAACGGTGCGATTGGACGGCAGCATCCGCACCTGATGCGCATAGATGCCGGCATCGAGCTTGCCGTCCTGCTTGATCGCTTCGCCGACGCTGCCGTCGGCCGCGATCGGGTGGACGGTCAGCGAGGCCGGGTCGTTATAGGCGACCAGGAGGAAGCGTCCGTCACGATCGGTCGAGATGTTGATCGGCCGCGACGTCAACAGCCGTGGGGCTCCGATCAGGCTCAGCTTGCCCGAGCCCGGTGCCATGGCGAAGGCGCTGAGGTGGTGAAGATCGGCCGGCTTTGCCGCGAAGCGATCGCTCGACGCGACATAGGCGATCGGCTTGCCCGGATGCTGCCAGACATATTGGATCGGTGCCGGAACACTTACCATGCTGCCGGGCACGGGGCTGATCGTCGTCCCGTCGACCGCATATTGCGTCAGCTCCGGGCCGACTGCGACATAAGCGGTCGAGACGTTGGCGGCCGTGGTCGTGCCGGTCTCGGCCGTGCGGGTCTTGGCGGATTGCGCCATCGCTTCGGTTCCTCCGGACCAGGGTGACGCAGCGATGCCCGCCAGGGTCATCGCCCCGAACTGCCTTCTGCTCCACTTTGCCATGTCAATCCCCTCGCGCCATCGTGGTCGATCTGCCGGCCGGATTAATGCTGGAGGCCCCATTTCAGGACGGTCCGGGCCTCGATGGTCCGGAAGATCAGGTTCTCGACGATGAGCCCGATCAGGATGACCGTCAGCAGGCCGGCGAAGACCGCCGGGATTTCGAGCAGGTTGCGGTTCTCGAAGATGAACCAGCCGAGACCGCCCTGCCCCGACGAGACGCCGAAGACAAGCTCGGCCGCGACCAGCGTGCGCCAGGCGAAGGCCCAGCCGATCTTGAGACCGGTCAGGATCGAGGGAAAGGCGGCCGGGATCAGGATCTTGCGGATGTAGCGGAAGCCACGGAGATCGTAGTTCCGCCCGACCATGCGCAGCGTCTCCGACACCGCGCGGAAGCCGGAATGCGTGTTGAGCGCCACCGGCCACAGCACCGAATGGATCAGGATGAAGACGAGGCTGCCATTGCCGAGCCCGAACCAGATCAGGGCCAGCGGCAGGAGCGCGATCGCCGGCAGCGGGCTCAGCATCGCCGTCACCGTCTCGAGGAAATCGGAGCCGATGCGCGTGTTGATCGCCACGATCGTCAGCACGCCGGCAAAGGCGACGCCGACGACATAGCCCATCAGCAAAACCTTGAGAGAGGCCCAGGCGCGGGCCGGCAGCACGCCGCTGGCGATGTTCTCGGAGAGCGAGCGCAGCGTCTCGGTCAGGCTCGGGAACAGCAGGGGATTATCGAGATAGGCGCCATAGGCCTGCCAGATCGCGGCGAGGACGAGGATGATCGCCGTCTTGCGGACGGCACCGACATCCCAGAGCGCCTCGATGAGGCCGACCTTGCGCTCCACCTCGGCGCTGGCCGGGCCGGACGAGGGACGCATCTCGATGCGGGCGGTCGAAGACGATGTTACTGGGGGCATGGCCATCGTCCCGGTTCTAATGCGCCGCCGCGCCGTCATCGGCGAAGAGCAGGTCGTGGATCTCGCGCTCCAGCCGGCCGGCGCTGCCGTCGGCGACGGACGTTGTATCGACGTCCACCACCTCGGCCTTGACGCGGCCGGGATGCGGCGAGAGCAGCAGGATGCGATTGCCGATCCTGATCGCCTCGGCGATGGAATGCGTGACGAACATCACCGTGAAGCGCGTATCCTCCCAGAGCTGGATCAGCTCGTCCTGACAGGTGCGGCGCGTCAGCGCGTCGAGCGCGGCGAAAGGCTCGTCCATCAGCAGGATGTCGGGCTCCATCGCCATGCCGCGCGCGATCGCGACGCGCTGCTTCATGCCGCCCGAGAGCGTATGCGGATAGGAATCGAGCGCCCGCGTCAGGTTGACCTTCTCGATATAGAGCTTGGCCTTCTCGGCCGCCTCCTTGCGCGACAGGCCGCGCGCCTCCACCAGCGGGAACATCACGTTCTCCAGAACGGTCTTCCAGGGCAGGAGCTGGTCGAATTCCTGGAAGACCATCATGCGATCGGGCCCGGGCGCCGTCACGGTGCGGCCCTTGATCGTCATGCTGCCTTCGCTCGGCTTCAGATAGCCGCCGACCGCCTTGAGCAGGGTCGACTTGCCGCAGCCCGACGGCCCCAGCAGCACGAAGCGGTCGGAGGTGTTGACCTGAAAGGAGACGCGCTCCGTCGCCGTGATCACCCGTCCCGGCAGCTTGTAGCGCAAGGTGACCGAGGACACGTCGAGCAAGGGCTCGGCCACGGCCGCAACCTGCGACGTCGGCACGTCCGTGACCGGCACGGGCGGGCGCGGCGAGGCCAACTCAGCTCCCTGAGAGGTCATGCGCCACCGGCAGATAATAGTCCTTCCACGAGGCCGGAGTCGTCTTGACACCGCCGGTGCGGACGAGGTGCTCGGCGAACTTCATCGTGCCTTGCGGATAGATGTTCCACTCCATCATGCCGGGCTGCTTCAGCATCGTCAGGATCTGGTCGGAGGGGGTCTTGTCGCCCGTGACCTCGCGATAGATCTCGACCGCCTCGGGCGTGTTGGACTCGATGAAGCCCTTCGCCTCCTCGGCCGCATTGCGCAGCGCCTGGACGATCTTCGGATTGGCCTCCGCGAAGCCCGTCGTCGTCATGAACTGGCCCTGGCTCAGCGGCGAGCCCATGATGTCGGCTGAACTCGCGACGACCCGCACCTCCGGAATCTGCTGCTGTTCGTAGAACTGGAAGGGCGGCGCCGCGAAATGGCTCTTCACCTCGTGGCTCGGGTTCTTCATCGCGATCAGCGCATCGGGATGGCCGAGTTGCACCGTCATCGCGTCGAAATGGTTCCACTTGTCGGGACCGAACAGGTCGGAGGCCGCGATCTGGAGCAGGATCGCCTGCGTTGAGACGCGGATGGTCGGCACCGCGATCTTGTCGCCTTCCTTGTAGTCCTTGAGCGTCTTGATCCGCGGGTCGCGCGTCAGCAGCAGCGCGGGCTGAGCGGAACTGGCGCAGATCCCCTTCACCCGGCCGCGCGACTTGTCCCAGAGCACCAGCAGCGGCCCGGTCCCGGTGTTGATGATGTCGACGCTGCCGGAGAGCAACGCGTCCTGCTGCGCCCCGCCATTCGAGAAGTTCACCCATTTCGTGGTGACGCCGGCCACGCCGAGCTTCTCGGCATGCTTCTCGATCAGCTTCTGCTTCTCGATGACATGGGTCGGCATGTAGAGGATGCCGGGCTGGCGGCTCAGCGAGATCTCGGTCTTCGCCTGCGCCCTTGCGTCGGAATGAACGCCGATTGCCGCCGCCGCACCGAGCGCGAGCGTCTGCCTGCGTGTGAGCATGAGTCCCTCCCTGATGATTCTTGTTCGCGTCCTTGGCCGATGGCCATGCGCCTTGATTGGCATCAGTCAAACCACTAATGCATTAGTGCGTCAACCCTTCGGCCATGCTAAAATCCGAACGGCACGACGGCGTTCCAGCCCGTGGGCATCGGCGCTTGCTAAAATGCGAAACACGGCAAGGAGCTGTCACGCCGCGCCGAATGCGGTATTCGGTCCGGTGCGGTAGAGGCGAACAGGATGAGCGACCTTCTCGAAAGATTTGCGGCAGCGCCCAAGCCGGCAACCAAGGGCGGTGCCGGCATCGTCTTCGACCTGTTGCGCGAGGAGATCATCTCGCTGGCGCTGGCGCCGGGCACGATGCTGTCGCGGCAGGAATTGCAGGAGCGCTTCGGCTTCTCCTCGACGCCGATCCGCGACGCGCTGATGAAGCTGCAGGAAGAGCGGCTGGTCGATGTCTTCCCCCAGCACGCCACCGTCGTCAGCGCGATCGACCTCGATCTCGCCCGGCAAGGCCAGTTCCTGCGCCGCTCGGTGGAGCTCGAGCTGGTGCGGGCGCTTGCGCTCGCGCCGCAGCCGACGGTGCTGGCGAGGATGCGAAGCCTCGTCCGGCAGCAGACGGCCTTTGCCGATCTCGGCGAGCATGAGGCCTTCGCCGCCGCCGACCACGCCTTCCATCGCTGCTTGTACGATGCGGCGCATATGGCGGTTCTCTGGGAGCTTGTCCGGCGCCAGAGCGGCCATATCGACCGGCTGCGGCGTCTGCATCTGCCCAAGGAAGGCAAGATGCGCGAGATCCTGGCGGCGCACACCGCCATCCTCGATGCGGTCGAGGCGGAAGATCCGGCCGCGGCCCAGGACGCGCTGCGCGATCACCTCTCCCGCTCACTCGACTTCGTGCCCTCGCTGCGAGAGCTGCACCCGACCTATTTCAGGAACTGACGCGTCGAAAGTGCCGGGAAGCAGAACGATGCCCGGTTGAATCGGAGTCTCGGCCTCAGAACGCCACCTTCAGAGCGAAGCACCGCCGCAGACGACGATCTGCTGCCCGGTGATGCTCGCGGCCCCTTTCGAGAGCAGGAAAGCGGCAGTCGCGGCGACCTCCTCCGGCTTCACCAGCCGGCCCATCGGCGGCATCTTGGGTGCGACGGAGGCCCGGTTCGGGTCCCTCAGCATCGGCGTATCGGTCGCGCCCGGCGCCACCACGTTCACCGTGATCCGACGCGGCGCGAGCTCGATCGCGAAGGAGCGGGCCATGCCGACGAGCGCAGCCTTCGTCGCGGCATATTGCGCGCGTCCGGCCGAGCCCGCCGCCGTGCGGCTGCCAATGAAGACGATGCGCGCGCCCTCCGGCAGCGATGCGGCCAGCGCCTCGACGATCTGCTCGGCCGCGTCCACATGCAGCCGCCACATCGCCTGACCATTCGCGGGGTCGAGGGAGCCGAGCACGCCGACGCGCAGGATGCCGGCGGCGTGGACGATGGCGTCGACGCCGGCCAGACCCGCAAGCGCCCCGCCCAGCGCCGCCCGGTCGGCGATGTCGACCGGCACATGGGCGAGCCGCTCATGCGCGAAGGGCGGAGCGCTGCGGCTGAAGCCGGTCACGGCCCAGCCCTCGTCGAGCAGTTGCTGCGCGATCGCTGCGCCGATGCCCGAGCTGACGCCGGTGACGAGCGCATGTTTCAGGCGCCCGTCGGTTTCGGAGAAGGCCTCGCTCATCCGGTATAGGCGCGCGCCTGCGCCCGGATCTTCTCGGCATCGAAATTGTTGATCTCGCCGATCAGATCATTGGTGTAGATCTTGGAGAAGTCCTTGATGTCCCAGTCGTTCATCTTGGCTTCCGTCACGAATTCGTCGACCCGGATCGAGCCCATCTTGGCGCCCTGATAGGGCGGCTCGTAGAGCTTGATGCGCCGGCTGATCGCCTCCAGCACCGACTTCACCGCCTGCTCCTCGGTAGAGCCGCGCGGGGCGGTTTCCGGATAGAGCTTGAGGAAGGCCTTGGCGCCGGCCGTCGGGTTTTCGAGGATGAACTGCGAAGCCTTGGCCGTCGAGCGGCCGAAACCGACGAAGGTGGCGCGCTCGGCCTGGATGCGCGGCCGCAGACCCATCAGGAACTGGCCGCCGATCATCGGCAGATTGTCGGGTCGCTTCACCAATTCGAGCGGGATGCCCGCGCCATCGATGATGCCGAAGCCCGTATCGTAATAGGCGAGTGCATCGATCGCGCCGCGCTGGAGTGCGACGCCGGCCGGCACGCCGGCGCCGACCGCCGTCCACTTCACGTCCTTGTCGGGGTCGATGCCGAGCGACTTCAGCACGTTGCGGGTGACGGGATATTCGGTGCCGCCGAAATCGGAGACGCCGATATTCTTGCCCTTCAGGTCGGCATAGGCCTTCACCGCCGAGCCCGGCTTCACCGCCACGTCCCATTTATAGGGATAGGTGTACTGGTAGAACCATTGCGACTGGCCCCATTCGCCCCGGGCGAGGATGGGCAGGGCGTAGGAGGGCACGCCGATACCGACATCGACATCGCCCTTGTCGGTCGCGACCTGGACGTTGGCGTTGCCGCCGAGCGCCAGCCCCTGCACCTTGAAGCCTTCCTCGGCATTGTAGCCCAGCGCCTCGCCGACCAGCAGGTTGATGACGCTGGCGTTGATCGATTTGAGGCCGACACCGACCTTCACCGTCTTGGCCGGCTGCGCGAAAGCGGAGCGCGGGCCAAGCGCCAGCGCGGTTGCGAAGACGCTGCTGGCCTGGAGCCATTGTCTGCGGGTGATCATGACGTTCTCCCTTGCTTGCTTATGGTTGTGGTCGTTTCACTTGCGGCCGCGATCGCCCCAATGGACGATGCGTGCCTCCAGCCCGCGGACGATGCCGTGGAGCAGGATTCCCATCGCACCCAGGATGACGAGCGCGGCGAAGACGCCGGCGACGTCGGTCACCGCCTGGGCCTGCGTGATGACGACGCCCATGCCCTGCTGGGCGCCGAGGAACTCGGCGACGATGGTGCCGAGCAGCGCGTAGACCACCGCCATGTCGAGCCCGGCGAAGATATAGGGCGCGGCGTTGGGCAGCTTGACGATGCGATAGGTCTCGAAGCGCGAGGCCGAGAGCGAGCGCATCAGGTCGATGCGCTCCGGCTCGACGGCGCGCAGGCCGGTGAAGCTGTTGATCAGCATCGGGAAGAAAGCGAGCAGTGCCGAGATCGCGATCTTCGAGCCGTCGCCGAAGCCGAACCAGATCACGACCAGCGGCGCGATCGCCACCTTCGGCAGCGATTGCAGCGCGAAGGCATAGGGCATCACCAGCTTCTCGATCAGCCGGCTCTCGGCCATCAGCGAGCCGAGCGTGAGGCCGAGGCCCGAGCCGATGGCAAGTCCGATCGCGGCGTTCTTCAGCGTGCCCCAGAGCGGCAGGTAATAGCCGAGCGGGCTCGACGGGCTGACCGCGAGGCCCGACCAGAGCGCCTTCCACACCGCGAGCGGCGTCGGCAGGATGTAGGACGGAACGTCGAGATACTTCACCGCCGCCGCCCAGCCGGCGAAGAGGATGACGAGGCCGACGAGCGTGATCGCGGTGCCGTTGACGCCCTTCTTCCGCTGGCGCTTGCCGGCGGTGGCCTTGGGCCGGGGCGCGGCGTTCTCGATCGCGGCGGAATCGGCGATGATGGTGGTCTGTGCCTGGCTCATCATTCGTCTCCCTGGGCGTTGAGCAGGCCCCGGATTTCCTTGGCGAGCGCCGGATAGGCCGGGTGGCTGATGATGCTGTCATTGGAGCGCGGGCGCGGGATCGGCACCTCGAGTTCGCGGATGACGCGGCCGGGGCGCGCCGACATCACCACGACGCGGTCAGCGAGGAAGATCGCTTCCGAGATCGAATGCGTGATCAGCATCACGGTCTTGCGGCTCGCCTGCCAGATGCGCTGCAGTTCGAGGTTCATCCGCTCGCGGGTCAGCGCGTCGAGCGCGCCGAAGGGCTCGTCCATCAGCAGGACGCGGGGGCTGCGCACGAGCGCCCGGCAGATGCCGGCGCGCTGCTGCATGCCTCCCGAAAGCTCATAGGGGTAGCGGTGCCCGAAATCCTTGAGGCCGGTGACATCGAGCAGCCGGTCGACATCCTCCGCCTGCCCCACCTGCTTGCCGCCGACCCGCAAGGGCAGCGCGACATTCTCGCGCACGGTGAGCCAGGGCAGCAGGTTCGCCGCCTGGAAGACGACGCCGACATCGCGCGACGGGCCCGTGATGGCCTTCCCGTCAAGCGCGGCCTCGCCGCTGTCGTAATCGTCGAGCCCGGCGAGGATGCGCAGCAAGGTCGACTTGCCGCAGCCCGAAGGGCCGACGACGCAGACAAACTCGCCGTCCTTGATGCTGAGATCGATGTTCGACAGCGCGTGGACCGAGCCGTCGGCATAGGTCTTTTCGAGCCCGCTGATCCGGATGAGGTCGCGCGGCATCTGGGCCTTTGCCTCCGAGATGGGGTGGACTTGAGCGAGGGCGGCCATGGGCGTCTCCCTGTTCGTGTTTCTTCTGATGTCGCTCAGCCGCGTTCCGCCCAGGCGGGCGTGACACGGACATGCTTGATGGCGCGGCGCCAATAGGTGAAGGCGATCTGGAGCTCGCCGTCAGACGTCTGCGTGATCGAGGGATAGGAGAATTCGCGGTTCAGCCCGTCCTTCGAGTTGTTGGTCATGCAGTAGCCGTCGCCCTCTTCCAGATTGCGCTGCACCGGCCAGGTCCGGCCGCCATCGGCGGAGATCGCGAGTGTCATCGGCGCGCGCGGCGCGCCCCAGAAGGCGGTGCGCCCGGAGGCCGAGAGTGCGGGCGACTCGGCGGCCGCGACGACCGGCTCGCTCTCATCCTCGATGTCGTCATAGAGGCCGGTGCGCCGATCGGTGGCGTCGAGCCGGCTCGCCTTGTTGAAGACCAGCGCGATGCGCCCGTCGGCCAGCACCGTCGCCTGCACGGAGGAGTTGTTGTTGGGCAGTTCGGTCGGCTCCGGGGCGGACCAGTCGCGACCGTCGGCCGAACGGCTGATATAGACATGGTCGGCCCAGCGGCTGCGGTAGAGCGCGACGAGCCCCTCCTTCGTCTTCAGCACGTTCATATGCACGCAGCCGAGCGAGCCCGGTACGACATGTTCGCTCCAGCTCTTGCCTTCGTCGGTCGAGACCCGCACGGCGCTGACGTCGCGATCGCCGACCCATTTCCGACCGGGCACGCTGACGCAATGGAAGACCGGGATCACCCAGGCGCCGTCGTCCAGCATGACTGGCGGCTGGCGCACGAACAGCCCATGGCCCTCAGGCGCCTCGAACAGCGTCTCGATCGGCCCCCACGTCACGCCATGATCGCGCGACACGCGCTTGCGGACCAACGAAGTGTCCTGATTGCCCGAGATCTGCGCGGTCCAGATCAGCCAGAGCTCGCCCTTCGGCGTGGTGAACAGGACGGGGTTCTGCTCGGAGCGGCCAGGATCATCGGAGAGCTTCTCCGGCGCGCTCCAGCGCGAGCTCCCCTTCGTCAGCCGCGAGAAATACACCGAGATGTCCGGAATGCCCTCCTGCGTGCCACCGAACCAGACGCAGGCGAGATCGCCATTGCCGAGCACGGCGAGATTGGCAGCATGGTTCTGTACGCAAGGGCTCGGCAGATAAGCCTCGACGCGCGCGGCATCGCCCTCACGCGGATGCAAGGCTCCGCTGCGCTCGGCGAGGCCGGCGGGCTCGATGACGGTCGAATGAGCGCCCATCAATAGGCCTCCTCATAGATGGCGAGGATCTCCTCGCGGCTGATGTCGCGGGGGTTGTTGTCGAGCAGGCGGCGGATGGCGTGGGCCTCGCTCGCCATGGCCGGCAGGTCGTCGCGCGGCACCTTCAGCGCGGAGAGCGTCATCTCGCAGCCGAGATCGGCGCAGTAGCGATGCGCAGCCGCAAAGACGTCCTCCTCGCGTGCGCCTCCCTTCAGGCCGAGCGCAGCGAGGATCGCCGCCGTCTTCTCCGGCACGGCCGGGGTGTTGAAGGCGAGCGTGTGCGGGAAGATCAGCGCATTGGCCGCGCCATGGGCGATATGGTGGCGCGTGCCGAGCGGATAGGCGACCGCATGGCCGGCGGCCGTGTTGACCGGACCGAGGCAGAAGCCGCCATAGAGCGAGGCGAGCGAGAGCCCTGCCCGCGCCTCGACATCCGAGCCGTCCGCGATGGCCCGCGCCAGGAAGCGGCCGACGAGCGCCACGCCCTCCAGCGCGTACATGTCGATCAGCGGGTGGGCCTTCTTGCTGGTGAAGGCCTCGACGCAATGGGCCATCGCGTCGACGCCGGTCGCCGCGGTCACCGCCGGCGGCAGGGTCAGCGTCAACACCGGGTCGATGATGGCGATGTCGGCGAGCATATGCAGGCTCTGCACCGCGAGCTTGTTCTGCGTCGCCGGATCGGTGACGAGCGCGCGCGTCCCGGCTTCCGAGCCGGTGCCGGAGGTCGTCGGCACCTGCATCAACGCCGCGCCCTTCCGCGCGACCTTCTCCGGGCCGACGACGTCATGAAGCGCCTGGCCGGAGCCCGGCAGCACCGCGATGAGCTTTGCGAGGTCCATCGCGCTGCCGCCGCCGAAGCCGATGACGAGATCGGGCTTCACCTGACCGGCCAGCGCCAGGGCGGCTTCGAGGTTGGGCACATCGGGCTCGGGACGGACATCTCCGAAGATCGCGACCTCGCCCTGCAGCTCCAGCACGCCGACGCGATTCGCGTTGAAGGCGTCGGCGACGACGAGAATGCGCGTGAAGCCCTGCGCGGCGGCCCAGCGGCCGGCCAGCGGCGCGGTCCCGGCGCCGAATTCGATGATGTGCGGGCGCTGGATCGTGATCGGCGTCGCCAGGCTTGTGGTCGCCAGCGGCTTGGGGCTGTGGATGTTCATGGGAGCCTCCCTTACGCTGCGGTGTCGACGGTGTTCGTCGGGGCGGCGGTGCTGCGCGCCGCAGCCAGCTTCTCGGCGTATTCGATGGCCTCGATCAGGCTGAGCTGGTTGGCGATGCCCTTGCCGGCAATGTCGAAGGCCGTGCCGTGATCGACCGAGACGCGCACGATCGGCAGGCCGAGCGTGATGTTGACGCCCGACAGCGCATCCCATGTCCCGGTCTCGGGATTGACGTTGAAGCCGAGCAGCTTGACCGGGATGTGCCCCTGATCGTGATACATCGCGACCACGGCGTCGTACTGCCCGGCGCGCAGCTTCACGAAGACGGTGTCGCCCGGCACGGGGCCGACCACGTCGAAGCCATCAGCCACCGCCCTGGCGATGGTCGGGGCCGAGACTTCGTCATCCTCCTTGCCGAACAGGCCGCCCTCGCCCGCATGGGGGTTGAGCGCGGCGACGGCGATCTTGCGCCGTCCGAGGTCGAGCGCCTTGAGCGCCTCGTCGGTGCGCTCGATGACATAGCGCAGCCGCTCGGGCGTGAGCTTGCCCGGCACATCCTTGAGCGCCACATGGGTGGTGACGTGGCTGACGCGCATATTGCCATGGGCGAGCATCATCACCGAGCCTTTCGAGGCGGTCAGGCTCGCCAGCATGTCGGTATGGCCCGCGAATTTGTAGCCGGCCTTGTTCAGTGCCTCCTTGTTCAGCGGCGCCGTGACGATGCCCTGGATGCGACCCGCCTGCGCCAGGCGCACCCCCGTCTCGACGGCGAGATAAGCGAAGCGCCCGCCATCGGCGCTGAGCACGCCGGGCTTGATCGGCTCGCCCTCCGGCCCCGCCTGGAGGCAGGCGAGGTTCGGCCATGCACCGGTCTCGTTGACCTCGGGGATCGCGATCTCGGCGCCGAGCATCGCACGCGCCGCGTAAAGCGCCGGATTGCTGCCGATGACGAGCAGGCGCAGATCGCCCCTGGCGATCCGCTCCTTCAGCTCGAGACAGGCCTTGACGATGATCTCGGGGCCGATGCCGGCCGGATCGCCCATGGTGATGGCGAGATGGGGTTTCATGCTGCCGCTCCGGCCAGTGCCGCGGATCTGCCCGCGAAGATATCGTTGAGAAGATCGGGACCGCCGAAGGCCCCGGATTTCGAGACGACCGTGACACCGTCCCAGCGCCCGCCGCGCAGGATCGAGCGCGGCACGCCCGGCGCGACCTCGCCGACAGCGTCGAGACGCTCGGCGCCCAGCGCCTCGCAGAGACCGCGCAGCGTCTCGCCACCGGCGGCGAAGAGCGTGCCCGGCCGGTCGAGCTCCGCCAAGAGCGCGCCGAACCGGGCCTCGATCGCCCGCGCAGCCTCGTCCCGGGAGATGCCTGCAGGAAGGTCGACGCTGGCGAGGACGACGCCGTCGGCAGCCAGCCGCCGGCCGATCTCGGCAGCCTCTCCGCACATCTGTGCGGAGAGGCGCAAATGCCAGGCCCCCATCGCCGCGAGCTGGGCGCGCATCGTCTCGTGCTCCGAGCCGACGAAGCCGACGACCGGTGCCGGCAAAGCCGCAGCCCGCCCCTCGCCCTCGAAACCCATCGCCCGCGCCAGCGCCGCGGCCAGGCCGGCGCTGCCGATCCAGAGAACCTCCTCGGCCCCACCAGCCGCCGCGACGATCGCGTCGAGATCGGCATCGCTCTCGGCGTCCCAGAGGCTCACCCCCGCCGGAACCGCGTCGCCCGGCCGGGCCTGGATGACCTCATGGCCGGCCCGCCGCAGCTCGTCGCCGAGATCGGCCGGCACAGGCCGCGCCGCGCCCTCGATCAGCACGCATTGACGGCCCCCGCGCGTGATGCGCCCCTGCGCCGGGAAGGCTGGCGCGACGACGCAACGCGAAGGCTTCAGCACCTCGAGGATTGCCGCGATCTCGGCCCCCTGCGGCCCGCGCAGCAGGCTGTCGATCTTCTTGAAGGCCAGGCCGGAACCGGGAGAGAACAGCCGCCCCGCCACGGCCGCAACGGCAGTGCGCGCCTCCTCGGCCGAGGCTTCGCGCGTCCGGCTGTCGAGCGCGACGGCGCCAGCTGTCGGCACTGCCTCGCGCCAGCAAACCGGAACCGGCTCGGACGGCGACGCGAAGGCGGCGGCCGCGTCGAGCGCGCCCGTCAGGTCGTCGGCGAGCAGGCGCAGGGGCTGCCGGCGTATCGCCATCTCAGCCGCCCTTGACCGCGGAAAGCAGCGAGCGCGCGCCGCGCGCGACGATGGTGGTGTCATTGGCGACGCCGACGAAGTCGATGCCCTGAGCGACGCGGCGCACGGCCTCGCCTTCATTGTTGGTGAGATAGCCGGCGGGCTTGCCGATCGCCTTCAGGCGCTTGAAGCCGTCATCGATCGCGGCCTGCACCGCGGGCGCCTGCGTGTTGCCGAGATGGCCCATCGAGGCGGCAAGGTCGGCGGGGCCGATGAAGACCGCATCGACGCCGTCGACCTGCGCGATCTGCTCGATCTGCGCCAGCGCCTCGGCCGTCTCGATCTGCACGATGACGCAGATCTCCTTCTGGACCTTGGCGAAATAATCCGGGATCAGCCCGTAGGCGGCCGCCCGCGACGAGCCCGAGACGCCGCGCACGCCATGCGGCGGATAGCGCGTATAGCTGACGGCGCGGGCCGCCTCTTCGGCATTCTGGACGTAAGGGAAGAGCAGGGTCTGCGCCCCGAAATCGAGCCAGCGCTTGACCATGACCATGTCGTTCCAGGCCGGCCGCACGATCGGCTCGGCCGGCAGCGCCGCCATGACCTGAAGCTGTGCCACGATCTCGGAGGGCTCGTTGGGGCTGTGCTCGGTGTCCAGCAGCAGCCAGTCGAAGCCGAGCTGGGCGAACATCTCGGTGAGCGCCGGGCTCGCGAAGGTCGAGAAGATGCCGAGCTGCTGTCGCTTGCCCAGATCGCGCTTGAAACGATTCGTTCTAATTTCGGCCATCATCCACCTGCTGCTCGGGATCCGGAGAGCGAGGCAGGAGCACGTCGGATGCGAAGCCGCCGAGACGAACGGCACCAGAGCGTTTCCTGTCGCTGGCCTCTTCGGACCTTGGCTCCATCGAAGCGCAACCCGGGAAACATGTCAACATGTTGTAATTATCAGCGCACAGATCGCCAAAAATCTAGAAAACACTGCCGCCCGCAATAGCCCTTGACCAAGTTGTAATTGCTTGTAAACATCGCAGCATGGACCAGTTCGCAAGATCGCAGGATCACGCAAGCGCCCCGCCCTCCCCGCTGGTGCAGCGCGTGCATCATCAGTTGCGCGCCCGCATCGCCTCGGGTGAATACGCGGCGAACACCCGCTTGCCGGGCGAACATGATCTCGCCGCGCTCTACGGCGTCTCCCGCCCCGTCATCCGCGAGGCGCTGCGGCGCCTGCGCGACGACGGGCTGGTGTTCTCGCGGCAGGGAGCCGGCACCTTCGTCCGCGGCGGCGAGCCCGAGCCCGGAAAGGCGCTGGCCTTCGCGCCTGTCGGCACCATCGCCGACGTGCAGCGCTGCTACGAGTTCCGGCTTGAGGTCGAGCCCGCCAACGCCTTCTACGCCGCCAAGCGGCACAACGAGGCAGCGCTGGCGGCCATCGGCAACGCGCTCGAGCTGATGCGCGACACGACGCGCGCCCACGGCCATCGCGAGGATGCCGACTACGCCTTCCACATCGCCATCGCCGAGGCGGCGAACAACTATTTCTTCCTGTCCTCGATGCAGGCGCTGAAGGACCACATCAATGTCGGCATGAAGCTGCACGGCCTGTCGCTGCTGGGGCCGTCAGGCGGGCTGATCGGCGTGCTCGACGAGCACGACGCGATCTTCGCCGCCATACGCGACCGCAAGGAGGACGAAGCGCGCGACGCGATGCGCCGGCACATCCAGGGCTCCTACGACCGTCTCTTCGAGGGCAAGGTGCTCGACCTATCCTTGTAAAGGCCCCTTCGCGGGCGCCGACGCCGGCAAGATGCCGACGAGGAGCAACGCGACATCATCGGCGGCAAGAACCCGCTCTCGCCCGATCACGCCGACCCGCGCGCCACGAACAGGGCTTCCCGCAAAGCATGGCTCAGCCTGTTGCGCGCCCGCACGGCATCGACAGCCGCGAAACGGCCCTCGTCGCCCTCGGGGGTCGAAGCCAGGCGCCTGATCGCATCCAGAACCGGCCAGGGCGAAAGCGCGAGCGCGGGATCGTGAACGAAGCGATCGCCGGCCGTGTAATCCAGCGGCACCAGAACGCGGCTCAGGCGCATCAGGACCTGATCATGCGTCGCCGGGTCCAGCTCTCCCCGCCTCAATCGCACGAGAGCATCGGCGAGCGACCCCGCCGCCTCCAAGGTCTCGCCAAGATCGAAGCGACCGCCCAAGCGGCCCGAGAGATCCTCCAGTTCCTGCGCGAGCCTGGAGATCTGGGCGGAGTAATCCAGCGGCAGCCTGGACTGGGTAAGCAGGTTCAGGACCACCCGTAGCACGACCCGGGTGTCGCGAACGAGGAAATCCGGGTCGATCTTGTCGATGAGATCGTGCTCGGTGTGCCACCACCAGCCGAGATCGTTCCGCATCTTGACCTCGCCCGGCTCCTGCAGACTGAGGCTGCCGAAGACGGAGGGGATCCCGACCCCGGGAAAGGAATCGTCGGCGGAACGGGCCTTGCGCCGTCCGGCCAGTTTCTGGCCGGTTTCGGCCGCGATCGCCGCCGCCGCGATGTCGTAGAGACCGCCGGCCGAACCGGTCCGGGTCAGGTCCTGCGCGCCGATGCCGCCGGGGCTGTCGAGATTGACATGGGCAGCGCAGCGGGCGTCGAGCTCCGTCCAGTGGTTGTCGGCATACCAGGCCGAGCCCGAATAGCGCCCCTGCGAATGGCCCGACCAGAAGCAGATGCGCAGGCCGCGCTTCCAGTCCCGCCGCGCCTCCATGCACAGGCGCACGACTTCCAGCATCGCGATATTGGCGGAGCCGTTGTCCATGACGCCCTGGAACCAGGTGTCGACATGGCAGGAGAGCAGAATGAAGGGCTCTTCGGGTTTCCCGGAAGACGGCATGTCGCCGACGAGAAGGGGCGTCTTGCGCCAGCCGGTATCGACCTCGGCGTAGAGCGTCACCTCGCTCGCGCCTGCGCTCAGCCCCTCGCGCAAGGCGCGGCCATCGTCGTTGCTGACAGTGACGGCGACCACCTGCGGCAGGGCCGCGCGCGTCTGTGTGGACGGGCTCCCCCAGATCGGCGAGATGCACATCTCGTGCAGGAGATGATGCGGGCTGATTTGGACCACCCCGATCGCGCCGGCCGCTGAAGCCAGCGCAGCGACGGCCGGGCTGGCGATACCGTCGACCAGAACGATCCGCCCAGCGACGTCCCTCCCCGCGAAGGCTTTGGGAGAACCGTCGCCGAGATCGACGAGGAGGCCCGTCAGGCCGCCTTGCGGCGAGGACAGCGACATCGCATGCGTGATCGCAGGAACCGTTCGCTCGCCGATAACGAGCCGGGCCGGGCCGGGAACGCTGATATAGGCGTCGTGAGAGATCAGGCGGGTCTTCAACCCGATCTCGTCGAGCTGCTGCTTGAGCCAAGCGAAGCTCGAGGCTTCGCCCGGGGTCGTCGCGACCTTCGACCATTGGGCGAGCGTCTTCAGCCCGGCCATCATGCGTTGCGCGGAGACCGCGCCCGGAACCGCGCTTTCGACGGCGCCATCGGATTGTGTTGCCAGGGCCATGTCGATGGCATCCTTGTCTTTGTAAGCGGGTTCGATCGTGGAAATCGCTGGTTTCAGCCGCATCAAACTGCAGTCCGTGCCCCGCCGAGCAGGGCGGAAAGCTCGCGCGCGGCGCGGCGCACGGTTTCGATGTGGTTCGGCAGCAGGCTGTCGCTGACGCGTCCGGTCGGCGCCCCGATATGGATGGTGGCGATGATTTTTCCATCGCGCCCCATCACGGGGGCCGAGATCGAGATCAGGTCCGGGCTGACCTCGCCATGGCTGACGTAATAGCCCTGCTCGCGGACCGTCGCGAGAATCTGCCTGAGACGTTCGGGATCCACGCAGGTCCGCTCGGTGAACGCCTTCAGCGGCTCGCCGAGCACCGATTCGCGAAACGCTTCGTCCTGAAACGCCAGGAGAACGACGCCTGAACCGGCATGCATCGGCCGGCTGCCGCCAATATTCGCCAGAACCTTGACCGCCCTGTCGGGCTCCCAACCGGCGACGCAGAGACTGTTCCGGCCGTCCCGGACGCGAAGCTGAACCGTCTCGCCGGTATCGCTGCCGAGCCTGGCGACGATCGGGGCCGCCACTCTGGCGATGTCGATCTGCCGTTCCGCCGCATTGCCGACGGCCACGGCCGCGAGGCCCAATCGGTAGCTGCGCTTTTCGGTCGAACAGCTGACGAAGCCATTGGCCTCGAGGCTGCACAGGAGTCGATACACGCGAGCCTTGCTCTGGCCGGATCGGCGCGTGATCTCCGACAATCCGAGATCCGGCGTTTCCGCGATCAGCATCAGCAGTCCGAGCGCCGCGTCGACCGCATCGACCCGGTACTGCTCGATCTCCCTGGGCGGTGCCGCGCTCGCCATCGGCTCTCCTCTTGCTCGGCTTGCCCGGCCTCCGGGCCGGCGGATTCGACGAATCCGGCCATAGCACAGTTCGATTGGTTCACTCAATGAACCATCGGTTCAATAATTTGACATCAGCGCCTCACCGACGCAAGGTCTCGTGAACTCGACCTTTGGCGGCAGCCCGAACATGGCCGCAGTCAAAGGGATCGGAGGGGAACGAAAGCCGATGGCTTCACACGCAACAGAACCCGTCCGCGGGATCGAATGGCCTGACCGGGCCCGCGCGATCGTCTGCGTCACGATCCATGTCGACGGCCCGGCGGTCGAAGCCGGTCGCGGGCAGAACGATTTGGGCGTCAACAGCCGCGGTCGCTACGCGCTGCGGCGCGGTATCCGCCGCTATCTCGACATGCTCGACCGCCATGCGATCAAGGCGACCTTCTTCTGCTGCGGCTATGACGCCGAGCATTGGCCGGAACCGTTTCACGAGATCCACCGGGCCGGTCACGAGATCGCGGCGCATGGCTACCAGCATGAGGGCTTCGACCTCGGCGAGCGCGAGCCCGAGCTTCTCGAAAAGACCCACGACATCCTCGCGGCCCTCGGTCAGGCCCCGGTGGGTTGGTGCTCGCCCTCGGGACGCAAGAGCCGCCTGACGCTGCCGACGCTGCGCCGCCTCGGCTACATCTACGATGCGAGCGAGAAGGACGAGGACATCCCCTATCTGCTGGAGGATGGCTTCATGATCCTGCCGAACAACACCGTCTCGCTCGACGATTTCCCGATGTACTTCACCGGCGGCGCCTCGGCGGCGGAAGTCGAGCGCAATTTCGTCCAGGAACTCGACGCCGCGCTCGGCCGCGACGGTTACGTCCACCTGACGGTCCATCCGCGCGCAGGCGGTGGTTCCGGAACCCCGGCACGGGCAGCTGCCGTCGACCGCTTCCTCGCCTATGCCAAGGCGACGCCCGGCGTGCGTTTCATGACCTGCCGCGAACTGGCGGAATATTGCCTGGGCGATGCCGCGCGCTGGCGGGATGCGCGCTCATGAGCGGCGCCCTCCTGATCACCGTGAACGTGCACGGCATCGGGCCGGAGGCGGCCGGCGCGCCCGAGGCCGAGCTGTTCGGCCGCGATGCGCATGGTCGCTACACCTATCGGATCGGCCTTGCGCGGGTGCTCGACGCGCTCAGCGAATACCGTCTGCCCGCCACCCTCTTCTGGCCGGCCATGGAGGCCGAAAGACTGCCTCGGCTGGTCGAGCGCTGCCTCCGCGAGGGTCATGAGATCGCCAGCCATGGCCGGGCCTTCGAGGATCACGCCAAGCTCGGGCGCGACGAGGAGGCATCGGTGATCGGCGAGGCGCATGAAACGCTCAGGCGCCTGAGCGGCGTCGCTCCGCGCGGCTTCCGGGCCCCGACCGGCACGCTCTCGCAGAACACGATCCCGATCCTGCAAGCTCTTGGATATCATTACGATTCGAGCTTCCTCGACGACGATACCCCCTACGCGCTCGCTGAATATGGCGGGTACGGCATGGTCGAGCTTCCGGTCTCGGAAGGCCTGACCGACGCGACGCATTTCCGCCGGCGCGTCACGCAGGACCGGGCGGAAGACCTCATGCGCGAGGAGCTTGCGGCGCTTCTCGCGGTCGATGGCTATGCCTGCCTCACCTTCCATCCGCGCGCCGATATCGGGGTCGGCCGGCTTGCCCGCCTGCCCCTGATCGAACGCCTCGCCAGACTGGCCGAAAAGCAGGGTGCCCGACCCGGCCTCTGCGGTCAGCTGGCGGAGCAAATCCACGCCGGACGCGCGGCAAACCAGATCGAGAACGTCGGAGACTGAGATGCGAGCTATTGCGGTTCTGACCCTCGGATTGAGCGCCTTCGCGGCAGCCGGAAGCGGGGCGCATGCCCAGACGCTGCGGACGATGCTCACCTCCGACATTCGCGGCGTCATGCCGGGACGCAGCCCGGACACCGCGACCGGCAGCGTCCTTCAGAACATCTATGAGGGGCTGGTCGCCTGGCGGGCCGACGGCAGCGTCGCTCCGATGCTGGCTGAGAAGATCGAGACCTCGGACGACGGCAAGACCTACACCTTCACTCTCCGCGAGGGCGTGAAATTCCATAACGGCGCCCCGCTGACAGCCAAGGAAGTGGTCTGGACCTGGGAACGCTTTCTCGATCCCAAATCCGCGTGGCCCTGCCGTGGCGCCTTCAACGGCACCAACGCGACCAAGATCGAGTCGGTGAAGGCGCTCGATGATCGCCGCGTCGCGTTCCAGCTCGCCGAACGAAGCGGATCGTTCCTGAGCGCGATGGCGCGTGCCGACTGCGACTCCGCCGGCATCGCCCATCCGGACGCGGTCGACGCGAATGGCAACTGGACGACGGCGATCGGCACCGGCCCGTTCAAGATGACGGAATGGCGCAAGGGCCAATATGTCGAGCTCAGCCGCTTCGCCGACTACAAATCCCGCAGCGAGCCATCGGACGGGCTCGCCGGCGCCAAGGAAGCCAAGGTCGAAAAGGTCAGGATCAATCTGGTTCCCGACGCGCAGGTCGCCAAGCTCGGCATCCTGCAGGGCCAGCTCGACCTCTGGACCGATGTCGACGCGGCCTCGATCAAGGATTTCGCCAACGACAAGAACGTCACCGTGACGACCACGCCGGTCGCCGGCATCTATACGATCCCGCTCCAGTCGCGCGATCCGGTGCTTGCCGATCCTCGGATCCGCCAGGCGATCAGCCACGCCATCGACCGGAAAAGCCTGGCAAAGGCCGTTCTGGACGATAAAAGCATTGCTTCCCCCTCGCTGATCCCGCTGACCAGCCGCTTCTATGGCCAGGTCGAGCGCGACGGCGCCGAATACGATCCGGACAAGGCGCGCGCCCTGATCAAGGCCTCCGGCTACAAGGGCGATCGCATCGTCCTGATCACGAGCAAGGCCTCGCCGATCATGAGCGATACGGCGATCTATCTCCAGTCGATGCTGCAGGCCGTCGGCCTCAATGTCGATGTCGAGATCATGGAGTTCGCCACCCAGTTCGAGCGCTTCTACAGCGGGCGCTACCAGATGATGGTCTGGAACCTCACGCCCTATCTCGACCCGCTTTTCATCGTCGAGCGCTTCACCGGCGACAAGGCGCGCCAGCCCGACAAGGTCTGGGACAGCCCGGCCTCGAAGGAGCTGCTGAAGAAGCTCGTCCTCGCCGACGACAAGCAGGACAAGCAGGCGCTTTATGACGAGGTGCATCGCCTGCAGATGAGCGAGGCGCCGCTGATCGTCTGGGGCACGCGCGCCACGACGATCGCCGTCCGCAAGAACGTCTCAGGCTTCCAGCCCTGGCCCGGTCAGAAGCCGCGCTACTGGAACGTCTCGGTCACCCCCTGACGGCCGCCGAAGCCGAGGTCGCGGCAAGGCCGTGACCTCGCGAATCTATCACGATACCGGCCGAGGGCCATATGACGAGCACGATACTGACCAACCCGGCGGCTGCTGGAATTTCATCCGAGCGATTGCAGCGGATCGTCGTCAATCTGGCCGCGCTGGGCCGGAAACTGCCCGGTTCCGAGCGCGCCGATGCGGCCTGCCGCTATATCAGCGCGCAACTGGCGTCGTCCGACATCACGCAGGACGTCCTGGAATTCGATGCTTTCATCAGTTGGCCGGAGAAGGCGTCGCTGACTGTCGGCGGCGAGACGCTTCCCGCCAATGGCGCGGCCTTCACGGCCTCGACGCAACCCGGAGGCCTCACCGGCCGTGTCACCCGCTCGCTCGAGCCCGGCGAACTGCAAGGTGCCTTCCTGCTGATCGACGGTTTGCCGCGCTACGACGCCTGCATGAGCGCGCAGCGAGCCGGCGCGCTCGGCGTCATCGCCCTCTCGCACGGTCCGCAGCGTCATTACGTCCAGGCCTCGCCGCTCTGGGGAGCCCCGACAGGTCCGGCCGATCTTGCGCTGCTGCCCACCGTTCCTGCGATTCAGGTATCCCGCGACGCGGCGGAGATTATCGAGCGTGCTGTCGCGGCAGGCACGCCCGTCACGATGGACAGCGAGATCCGCACGGAATGGCGCCCGGTAAAGCAGCCGGTGGCGGAGATCGAAGGCCGCGAGCCCGGCTATATCCTGCTCGGCGCGCATTACTGCACCTGGGGCGATGGCGCGACCGACAACACGGCCGGCGTCGCCCTGCTGATCGAGCTCGCGCGTCTCCTGAAGCAGCAGCCGAAACCCCGCTACGGCGTCAAATTCGCGTTCTGGACCGGGCATGAGCAGGGCGGCTATGCAGGCTCGTCCTGGTATGCGGATGCGTTCCGCGACTCCCTCTACAACGACGCCATCGCCTATCTGAACGTCGACATCGTCGGCAGCCGCGGTGGCACGACCAAGGCGCTGCGGAACACCACGGCCGAGCTCGCCGCCTATGTCCGGCAGGTGCTCGATGCGACGATCGGCCAGCAGACGCCGGAGGAAGAGGAATTCGTCGACCGTTCGGTCAAGCGCCTCGACCCCTATATCGACCCGCGTCGTTCGGCCCGCAATTCCGACCAGAGCTTCAGCGGCATCGGCCTGGCGACCGCCCAGGTCAGCGCCTTCCTGCCCGCCGCCAGCCCCGAGCACCTGCACGGCAGCGGGCTGGCCTGGTGGTGGCATACCGATCAGGACACGATCGAGCATATGGATGCCGAGATCCTGGCGGTCGACACGCTGATCTATCGCAATCTCGTCGCAGGTCTGGTGAATGCGCCGGCGCTTCCGTTCAGGCCCTCAACCATCGCCGAGGACGTGCTCGCGGGCCTGCGCGCCTATCGCGAGGCCGCGCCGGACTGCGAGGACATCGCACGCCTGACCGGCCTCGCCGAGCGGCTGACGGATGCGCTGCGCGGCTGGCACCCGACCGGCGCCGATGATCCGCTGCTGCTGCGGCTCGGGCGCCATCTCAACCCGGTGCTTTATCATGCGCGCAGCGCCTTCGAGTTCGATCTCGGCCGGGCCAGCCGCATCCTGCCGGGACTGGCGCCAGCCCTGACGCTCGCTCGCCTGGAGCCCGACACCGCGCGGATGGCGCGGGTGCAATTGCGGCAACGCGCGAACCGCATTGCCCATGGGCTCTCGCGCGCCATCGAGCTGATCGAAGGCAGGGCCGGCAAAGCGCTCTGATGTTCCGATTTTGATCCAATGACAGCCGCGTTCGACGCGGTGCGACAAGGGGACCATCATGGACCGACGCAGTTTCATGAAGGCCGGCGCCGCCGCGGCTCTGGCGGGGATCAGCGCGCCTGCGCTTTCGCAGTCATCCCGGCAGAAGGTGCTGCGCTTCGTGCCCTACACGGACCTGACCATCTTCGATCCGATGTGGTCGACCGTCGATATCACCCGCGACTACGGCTACATGATCTACGACACCCTGTTCGGGTTGGACGCGAATTTCCAGCCGCAGCCGCAGCTCGCCGAAGGCTTCCTGTGGGGCGATGAAGGCCGCAGCTGCACGATCACCCTGCGCAGCGGCATCACCTTCCATGACGGCGAGCCGATCCGGGCCCGCGATTGCGTCGCGAGCCTGAAACGCTGGTCGCAGGCCGCCCCGATGGGCGCGACGCTGTTTGCGCTGACCGACGAGCTCGTCGCTGTCGACGACCGCACTTTGCGCTTCCGGTTGAAGCGCCCCTTCCCGATCCTCCCGGCGATCCTAGGGCAGCTCAGCGCACCGGTGCCCTTGATCATGCCCGAGCGCGTCGCGCAGACGGATGTGAAGACGCAGATCACCGACCGCACGGGATCGGGGCCGTTCAGGTTCAAGGCCGACGAGTTCCAGCTCGGCAATCTCGCCGTCTTCGAGAAATTCCAGGGCTACAAGCCGACGCCGAACACCGCGAGCGGCCTCACCGCCGGACCCAAGATGGTCCATTTCGACAGGGTGGAATGGCGTCGCATCCCCGATGCGGCGACGGCCGCCGCAGCCCTCCAGACGGGCGATGTCGACTGGATCGGCGGCCCGACCTCCGAGACGGTCGAGCTGCTTGCAGGCTTCAAGGATATCGACCTGCCACGGCTCGAGGACATCCCCTCGATGGCGATGATGCGGCTCAACGCCCTCAACGCTCCGTTCGACAACAAGAAGATCCGTCAGGCGCTGCTTCCGGCCATCGACCAGGCGGAATTCTGCATGGCGGTGGCCGGCACCAATCCGCAGAACTTCGCGACGGGCACCGGCTTTTTCCCGCCCGGAACCGCACTGGCCAGCGAAGCCGGGCTCGACCCTCTGAAAGGGCCGCGCAGCATCGAGAAGGCCAGGCAGCTGCTGAAGGAGGCCGGCTACGCCAATGAGCGTGTCAGGCTGCTCGGCGCCGCCGACAGCCCGGCCTCGACCACGCCCCTGGCCCAGGTTGCGGCGGACATGTTGGGCAAGCTCGGCCTGAACCTCGATATCGCGCTGCTCGACAACGCCTCGGTCGCGCAGCGCCGTCGCTCGGAGGAGCCGGTCGACAAGGGCGGCTGGTCGATGAGCTGCTGGCTCTTCCCGGGCAGCTGGTTCGTCGATCCCGGTACGAACATCATGCTGCGCGGCAACGGCCGCAACGCCTGGTTCGGCTGGCCGACGATCCCCAAGCTGGAGGAGCTCCGCGACGCCTGGCTGAATTCGCCCTCGCCCGACGAGCGCAAGCGCATCGCCCAGGAGATGCAGGTCGTGGGCATGGACGAGCTGCCGGCGATCCCGCTCGGCGCCATCTATCGGCAGACCGCGCTGAAGAAAGACCTCGTCGATCGCGTGCGCAGCGCCACCGTGTTCTGGAACATCCGTCGTGGCTGACGCGGTCACTCTCCCCGGCGTGCAGCAGGTGATCCAATGCTCGCCTATATCGTGAAGCGCATCCTGGCGACGATTCCGGTCATGCTGGTCGTCGCCCTGACGGTGTTCTCGTTGCTGTTCCTGGCGCCCGGCGACCCCGCCACGATGATCGCCGGCGACCAGGCCTCGGCCGCCGATATCGACCGCATCCGGCAGAGCCTGGGGCTGGATCAGTCTTTCCTGGTCCAGTTCGGCAGCTGGCTCTGGCGCCTCGCCCATTTCGATCTCGGCAACTCGGTCTTCACCGGCCAGCCGGTGACGTCGCTGATGGCGGAGCGGGTCGGCCCGACGCTGTCGGTGATGCTGCTGACACTCATCCTGTCGATCGCGATCGCCGTCCCGCTCGGTGTCGTTGCGGCCTGGAAGAGCGGAAGCTGGATCGACCGCGCGATCATGAGCGTCTCCGTCGTCGGCTTTTCGGTGCCGCTCTTCGTGGTCGGATACATCCTCGCCTGGGTCTTCGCCCTGAAGCTGCAATGGCTGCCACCGCAGGGCTACACGCCGCTTTCCGAGGGCGTCTGGCCCTGGCTGCAGCGATTGATCCTGCCCGCGATCACCCTCGGCTTCGTCTATATCGTCCTGATCGCCCGGATCACGCGGGCATCCATGCTCGAAGTGCTGCAGCAGGACTATGTCCGGACGGCCCGCGCCAAGGGGCTGGGACCTCGCAAGGTCCTCTTCCTCCACGCGCTCAAGAATGGCGCGGTCCCGGTCATTACCGTGATCGGCATCGGCTTCGCCGCCCTGATCGGCGGCACGGTGGTCACCGAAACCGTTTTCACCATCCCCGGAATGGGGCGATTGACCGTCGATGCCATCCTCCGCCGCGACTACCCGGTCATCCAGGGGCTCGTGCTGGTGTTCTCCTTCGTCTACGTGCTCGTCAACCTGGCCGTGGACCTCATCTACACGCTCGTCGATCCGAGGATCCGCTATTGAGCTCGTCCACATTTCACGCCGGGGCCGCATCCATGCGCGCGGAGGGCTCGCGGCTTTCGGCGGCCCTCAAGCAGATGCAGCGGCATCCGACGATCCCGTTCGGCGCGACCGTGCTCGTCGCCATGGTCGCGATCGCGATCTTCGCTCCCCTGCTCGGCACGATCGACCCGACCGCGACGTCGCTGGCGCGCCGGCTGCGCGAGCCCTCGGCCCAGTTCCTCTTCGGCACCGACATGCTCGGGCGCGATCTCTATTCGCGCGTTCTGTATGGCGCCCGCATCTCGCTGCTGGTGGGGTTCTCCGTCGCGGTGCTCTCCTCGATCGGAGGGCTCTTTCTGGGTTTGATCGCGGGCTTCATCAAGCGGGTCGACGTCGTCGTCATGCGGATCATGGACGGCCTGATGTCGATCCCCTCCATGCTCCTGGCGATCGCGCTGATGGCTTTGACGAAAGGCTCGGTCATCAACGTGATCGTCGCCCTGACCATCGTCGAGATCCCGCGCGTGACCCGGCTCGTCCGCTCGACGGTGCTCTCCTTGCGCGAACAGCCCTATGTCGAGGCCGCGATCGCCGCCGGGGCGAGCACGCCGAGAATCATCGTCCGCCACATCCTGCCGAACTCCCTGTCGCCGCTGATCGTCCAGGCGACCTATATCTGCGCGGCCGCCATGGTCACGGAGGCCGTGCTCTCCTTCATCGGCGCCGGCACGCCGCCGATCACGCCCTCCTGGGGCAACATCATGGCCGAGGGGCGCACACTCTGGCAGCTCAAGTTCTATATCGTCCTGATCCCGGCGGCGTTTCTCTCGGCGACGGTCCTCGCCGTCAATCTGCTCGGGGACGGCTTGCGCGACGCGCTCGATCCACGGCGAATCTACTGAGAGCTCTCAGGCGAACCGGCGATTTTCCGGATCGCGGGCACTGCTCCGGTCGAATTCTCCACCTCTGGTCGCCCGCCGCGCAGTCGCAGGCGCGAACATGAAGAGAAATTCACTTTCTCTTGTCGGCCGTTCAAACTAGAAGCAGCCTCTGTTGCGTCGTGTTCCGCGTTCTTTTTGATCGAGGCTGGAGAAGAGCGGAATGGTGCCGGGCTACAGGCGTGATCTTGCGGGACACGCGGTCGGACGTTCCCTCTCCCGCCTCGCCTGCGCCGCTGCCGCCGCCATCGGCCTGGGAGCCTGCCTGCCGGCAGATCAGCGCCCGGAGCTGGGCGTCGCCGTCACGCCCGGATACGCTGCGGGAGAGCGCCGTGCCGCGCCGGCAGTCTCGCCGGACTGGCCGCGCCTGTTCCGGTCGAGCGAGCTGAACAGGCTGGTCGATCGAACGCTCGGGGAGAATTTCGACATCGCCATCGCCATGACGCGAATCAGGCAGGCCGATGCGCAGTCACGCATTTCGGCCGCAGCGCTCTACCCCACGCTGAGCGGCTCGGTCGACGGCTCGCGCAGCCTGCGGCCGGGTACGCTGAGCTCCAAGCGCGGACCGTTCAGCGAGAGCGTCGGCAATCAGTTCAGCCTCGGCCTCTCGGCGAGCTATGAACTCGACTTCTGGGGCAAGAACCGCGCGACCGCCGATGCGGGCCGCTTCGCCGCCGAGGCGACGCGCTTCGACCGCGACGTGGTGGCGCTCACCGCCGTCGCCAGCGTAGCGAGCACCTATTTCCAGGTTCTGGCGGCGCAGGACCGGCTGACCATCGCCCGCGAGAACATCGCGGCCGCTGAGCGGACGCTCGCCGTCATCCGCGCCCGGCTCGCTGTGGGCACCGCCACCCAGCTCGACATCGCCCAGCAGGAGAGTGTCGTCGCGCAGCAGAAGGCCTCGGTGCCCCCGCTGGAACTCTCCCTGCGCCAAGCCAAGGTCACGCTTGCCGTGCTGGTCGGCGAGACGCCGGCCGCCGTCGCGATCAAGGGCGGCAGCCTGAACGCGGTCGCTGTGCCCTCCGTGCGCGCCGGCCTGCCCTCGCAGCTGCTGCAGCGCCGGCCGGACATCGCCGAGGCCGAGGCGCGCCTGACCTCGCAGGAAGCGACGCTCCACGCCGCCCGCGCGGCGCTGTTCCCGAGCATCAGCCTGACCGGACAGGGCGGCCTCGAAAGCGCATTGCTGAAGAACCTGCTGCGCCCCGACGCGGCCTTCGCCTCTGCCGCGGCAGGGCTGGTGCAGCCGATTCTCGATGGCGGCAATCTCAAAGCCAGGGTGGAACTGGAGCGGGGCACGGCCGACGAGCTGATCGCGACCTATCGCAAGACCATCGTCAGCGCCTTCGCCGATGTCGAAAATGCCCTGATCGCCATCCAGGAGAACACCCGCCACGAACGCCTGCAGGCGGACACGGTCGCCTCCGCCCGGCGCGCCTACACCATCACGGAGCAGAGGCTGCGCGAGGGCACCATCGACATCGTGACGCTGCTCAACACCCAGCAGACCCTGTTCCAGGCGCAGGACCAGCTCTCGCAGATCAAGCTCCAGAAGCTGATCTCCTATGTCGACCTGTTCAAGGCGCTGGGCGGCGGCTGGACCGACGCCGACCGCAAGGCCGCCATCGCCGCCACCGAGACCGCGCCATGAAACGGCTTCTGCTCATCCTGCTGCTCGCCGCGGCCGCCTGGGGGTGGCACAGCTACAATGGCGGCTGGCTGCCTTCCAGCGGGGACAGCGAGGCGGCCCAGGGCCAGCGCGGCGGGCGGCGTGGCGCTCGTCTGGGCGGCAACGAAGGGGCCATCCCCGTCATCGCGACCCCTGCCCGCCGTGACGACGTTCCGGTCACCGCCGATGCGGTCGGCACGATCCAGGCCCTGAACACCGTGACCGCCCGCACGCAGGTCGATGGCCGGCTGCTCGAAATCGCCTTCAAGGACGGCCAGGACGTCAAGAAGGGCGACGTGCTGGCGAAGATCGACCCTGCGACCTATCAGGCGCAGTACGACCAGGCCATGGCCAAGAAGGCGCAGGACGAGGCGCAGCTCGCCAATGCCCGCGCCGACCTCGAACGCTACGCCAAGCTCGCCCAGACCGACTACGGCTCGCGCCAGCAGGCCGACACCCAGCGCGCCACGGTGGCGCAGCTCGAGGCGCAGGTTCGCTCCGACCAGGGCGCAATCGACAACGCCAAGGCCATTCTCGACTACACCACGATCCGCGCGCCGATCGACGGCCGCCTCGGTATCCGGCAGGTCGACCAGGGCAATATCGTGCGCGCTTCGGACACGAACGGCCTCGTCGTCATCACCCAGCTCAAACCGATCGCCATGATCTTCAACCTGCCGCAGCAGCAGCTTCGCGCCGTCAGCGCGGCCGTCGCGCGCGGGCCGGTCGAGGTCGATGCGCTCGACTCCGACGGCACGACGATCATCGACAGGGGCGTCGTCGAGGTCATCGACAACGTCGTCGATCAGACCACCGGCACCATCAAGGTCAAGGCGCGCTTCCCCAACGACCGGCTCCAGCTCTGGCCCGGCCAGTTCGTCAATGTCCGGGTCTTCGTCGACATGCTGAAGAACGTCGTCGTCGCGCCGACCGCCGCAGTCCAGCGCGGGCCGAACGGAGCTTACGTCTTCGTGGTCAACGACGACGAGACGGTCCGCCTCGTCAATGTCACGGTCGGCCAGCAGAATGAGACGACGGCCGTGATCGCCTCGGGCGTCGAGCCACCGGCGAAGCTCGTCACCACCGGCTTCGCACGCCTGACCGACAAGGCCAAGGTCCGCGTCACCACCCCCGAGGACGCTGCCCAGCCGCCGGCCACCGCGCCCGGCCGACGCGGCGTGCGCGAGCCCGGGCAAGGACAGGGGCAGCGCCGGCAAGGCGATCAGGCCGGCGGCAATGCCGCGGGCGCGGGAGCAGGTTCCGCGGCTCCGGCGCCGGACGCGCCGTCCGCACCGGCTACTGCGCCCTCGGCCGACGGTCAGCCGCGGCCGCGGCGGGACGGGGCGGCGCCCGGCGGCACGCGCCGCGAGGGTGGCCGGCCGAACGGCGAGGCTTCCCCCGGCAGCGGATCCGGGGCACAAAGACCGCAAGCGCAGCCATGACGGGGCAGCCGCGATGAGCGTGTCCGCGCCTTTCATCAGCCGGCCCATCGCGACCTCCCTGCTCGGCGTCGCCGTGCTGCTGTGCGGCATCCTCGGCTATCTGCGCCTGCCGGTCTCGGCCCTGCCGCAGGTCGATTTCCCGACGATCCAGATCACCACGCAATTGCCGGGCGCGAACCCTGAGACCATCGCCTCGCTGGTCACCGCCCCGCTGGAGCGCCAGTTCGGGCAGATCCCCTCGCTCTCGACGATGTATTCGCAGAGCTCCTTCGGCCTCAGCCAGATCACGCTGCAATTCGACCTCGACCGCGACATCGACGCCGCCGCGCAGGACGTGCAATCGGCGATCAACGCAGCCGGCTCCACCTTGCCGCGCACCCTGCCCTACCCGCCGACCTATGCGAAGATCAATCCGGCCGACGCGCCGATCATGGTGCTGGCGCTGACTTCGGACACCGTCTCGCTGCGCCAGCTCAGCGATCTTGCGGACACGCTGCTCTCCCCGCGCCTCTCCGAGGTTTCCGGCGTCGGCCATGTCTCGATCGAGGGCGGCGTGCGTCCCGCCATCCGCATCCAGGCCGACCTTGCCAGGCTCGCCTCCTACGGGCTCGGCATGGAGGATCTGCGCACCGCCATCGTCAACGCCAATGTCGCCGGCGCCAAGGGCGCGCTCGACGGCAACCATCAGGCCTACACGATCAGCGCCAACGACCAGATCGGCAGCGCCGCGGCCTATCGCGACATCGTCGTCGCCTATCGCAGCGGCGCCCCGGTCTTCCTGCGCGATGTGGCGGTGGTGCTGGAGGACCTCGAGAACAGCCGCATCGGCGCCTGGTTCCGCGGCAAGACGGCGGTGGTGATCGACGTCATGCGCCAGCCCGGCGCCAACATCGTCGCCACGGTCGCGCAGGTGAAGCAGGAAATTCCGCGCCTGAAGAACGGCATGCCGGCCGGCGTCGATCTGCAGGTGGTCAGCGACCGCACCGAGACGATCCGCGCCTCGATCGCCGACGTGCAGTTCACCCTGGTGCTGGCCTGTGCGCTGGTGGTGCTGGTCGTGCTGCTGTTCCTGCGGACGGTCCGGGGGACGATCATCGCCGGCGTCGCACTGCCGCTGTCGCTGATCGCGACCTTCGCGGTGATGTGGCTTGCCGGCTTCAGCCTCGACAACCTCTCGCTGATGGCGCTGACCATCGGCACCGGCTTCGTGGTCGACGATGCGATCGTGATGATCGAGAACATCGTGCGCAACATGGAGCAGGGCAAGAAGCCGCTGCAGGCCGCCTATGACGGCGCGCGAGAGATCGGCTTCACCGTCATCTCGCTCACCGTCTCGCTCGTCGCGGTCTTCATCCCACTGCTGTTCATGACCGGTCTCGTCGGCCGGATGTTCCGCGAATTCGCCCTGACGCTGACCATCGCGGTGGTGGTCTCGGCAGTGGTCTCGCTGACGCTGACGCCGATGATGTGCGCCCGCCTGCTGCGCCATACCGGGCATGAGCGCGAGAACTGGCTCATGCGCGCGGCCGAATGGCCGGTCTCGGCGATGGCCCGGCTCTACGACGTGACGCTCGGCTGGGCGCTGAAGGCGCGCGGCCTCGTGTTGCTGGCGACCGTCGCGACCCTCGCGCTGACGGTGTGGATGTATATCGTCATTCCCAAGGGCTTCCTGCCGAGCCAGGATACCGGCCAGCTCAGCGTCGTCCTCGAAGCCTCACCCGACGTCTCCTTCAACGAGATGAAGCGGCTGCAGGAGCAGGTGACGCAGACCTTCGAGCGGGACCCCGATGTCACCGGCATCGTCTCCGTGCTCGGCATCGGCCAGGCCAACGCCACGCTGAACACCGCCCGCCTGACCGTGACGCTGCGCCCCAAGGACGAGCGCCGCGACGACGCCGTGACGATCGCCGAACGGCTCCGGGCCGCGGCCGCCGCGATCCCCGGCGCCGTGACCTATGTCCAGCCGGTCCAGGACATCCAGATCACGACACGCGCCAGCCGCTCGCAATATCAGTACACGCTGACCGGCGCCGACCAGGCGCAGGTGATGGAATGGGCACGCAAGCTCTCGGAAGCGCTGCGCCGCGAGCCGCTGGTGCGCAACGTTGCCAACGAGACGCAGGACGGGGGCTTGCGCGCCCATGTCGAGATCGACCGGGCCAAGGCCGGGCGGCTCGGCATCTCCATTCAGGCGGTAAACGACACGCTCTACGACGCCTTCGGCCAGCGTCAGATCGCGACGATCTACGAGCAGTCGAACCAGTACCGCGTGATCCTGGAGGCCGCGCCGCAATATCTGCGCGATCCCTCGTCGCTGACGAAGCTCTACGTCACCGGCAACACCAACACGCAGGGGCAGACCAACAGCGCTGGCAACACCACGGTAACGCAGAACAGCGTGCAGGTGCCGCTTTCCTCCTTCACGCGCCTGATCCGCGAGACGGCGCCGCTCTCGATCGCCCATCAGGAGCAGTTTCCGGCCGCGACCGTCAGCTTCGACCTCGCGGCGGGCGCGGCTTTGGGCGATGCGGTCACGATGATCGCCGCCGTCGAGCGGGAAATCGGCATGCCGACCTCGATCTCGGGCAGCTTCAGCGCCGACGCGGCCGAGTTCAACCGCTCGCTCGCCAACCAGCCCTGGCTGATCCTGGCCGCCATCGTGACGATCTATTTGGTGCTCGGCGTGCTCTACGAGAGCTATGTCCACCCCTTCACGATCCTGACGACCCTGCCCTCGGCCGGCGTCGGCGCCCTGCTCGCGCTGATCGTGACAGGCCGCGAGCTCTCGATCGTGGCGCTGATCGGCATCATCCTGCTGATGGGCATCGTCAAGAAGAACGCGATCATGATGATCGACTTCGCGCTCGATGCCGAACGCAACGAGGGCCTTTCGCCGGAGGACGCCATCGTCAAGGCCTGCCGGCTGCGCTTCCGCCCGATCATGATGACGACGCTCGCGGCTCTTTTCGGCGCCCTGCCCCTGGCGCTGGCGACCGGAACCGGCAGCGAATTGCGCCAGCCACTCGGCATCACCATCATCGGCGGCCTGCTGCTCAGCCAGTTGCTGACGCTCTACACGACGCCGGTGATCTACCTGGCATTGGAACGGCTGCGCCGGCGCCTCGGCGGCGGCCGTGACGGCGTCGTGCCCTATCCGGGGCCGGAGGCGGCCGAATGAGCGTCGCGCCCGAGGAGGACAAGGGCTGGAAGACGGTGCGCGGTCTCTCCGACGCCTTCATCCTGCGTCCGGTCGGCACCGCGCTGATGGCGATCGGCCTCTTCCTCGTCGGCATGGTCGCCTACATGTTCCTGCCGGTGGCGAGCCTGCCGAGCGTCGACTTCCCGACGATCCGCGTCTTCGCCGGCCGCCCCGGCGCCGACCCCGCGACCATGGCCGGCAGCGTTGCCGCGCCGCTGGAGCGGCGGCTCGGCTCGATCCCCGGCGTCACCGAGATCACCTCGACGAGTTCGCTCGGCTCGACCCAGATCGTGCTGCAATTCGACCTGACGCGAAACACCGACAGCGCCGCCCGCGACGTGCAGGCCGCGCTCAACGCCGCCGCGACCGACCTGCCGGGCGACCTGCCGACGCTGCCGCAGTTCCGCAAGGCCAATCCCAACGCCGCGCCGATCCTGATCCTGGCGCTGACCTCGGACACGATGACGCCGAGCGCGATGTACGACGCGGCCGACACCGTCATCGCCCAGCGCATTTCCCAGGTCGAAGGCGTCGGCGAGGTCACGGTCGCCGGTGCCGAGCAGCCGGCGATCCGCGTGCGCCTCGACCCGGCCCAGCTTGCCGCCATGGGCCTGAGCCTCGACACGATCCGCACCGCCATCGTCAACGCCAATACGGTGTCCGCGGTCGGCTCCTTCGACGGGACGCACCAGAGCGAGACGCTCTCCGCCAACAACCAGATCCGGCAGCCGGAGGATTACGGCGACATCGTCGTGCGCTCGGCCAAGGGCACCGTGGTCCGGCTCGCCGATGTCGCGACGGTGGAGCGCGGCGTACGCAACAGCCGCGCCGCCGGCTGGTACAACGGCAAGCCGGCCATCCTCATCACCATGACCAAGCAGGCCGATGCCAACGTCATCGACACGGTCGACCGGGTGAAGGCGCTGCTGCCAGAGATCCAGAAATGGGTGCCCGCCGGCATCCAGTTCTCGATCATGTCGGACCGCACGGTGACGATCCGCGCCTCGATCGCGGATATCCAGCACACGCTGCTGATCTCCATTGCCCTGGTGATGCTGGTCGTCTTCGTGTTCCTGCGGCGCACGACGCTGACCGTCGCTGCCGGCGTCACCGTGCCGCTCTCGATCGCCGGCACCTTCGCGGCGATGTGGCTCGCCGGCTTCACGCTCGACAATCTCTCGCTGATGGCGGTGACGATCTCGGTCGGCTTCGTCGTGGACGACGCCATCGTCATGATCGAGAACATCGAGCGCAACGTCGCCCGCGGCCTGTCGCCCCTGCGCGCCGCCCTGCTTGGCGCCGGCCAGATCGGCTTCACCGTCGTCTCGATCAGCCTGTCGCTGATCGCGGCCTTCATTCCGCTCTTCTTCATGGACGGAGTGGCCGGCCGCTTCTTCCGCGAATTCACCCTGACGCTGACCTTCGCCATCCTGGTCTCGACGGCGGTCTCGCTCAGCGTCACGCCGATGATCTGCGCGCATTTCCTCAAGACCGGGCCGCATGTGCCGAGCCGCTTCGACCGGGCGGTGGAGAGCGTGCTCTCTGCGATGACGCGCTTCTATGCCAGCACGCTCAGGGTCGTGCTGCAGCATAGCTGGTTCATGCTGATCGTGATGATCGCGACGGTCGCGCTGACCGTGCAGATGTTCCGCAGCGCGCCGAAGGGCTATTTCCCTCAGGACGACACCGGCCTGATCATCGGCTTCACCCAGGCCTCGACCGACATCTCCTTCCCGGCGATGGCGCAGCTCCAGCAGCGGGGCGCGGCCGTCGTTGCATCGGATCCCGCGGTGCTCGGCGTCGCCTCCTTCATCGGCGGCGGCAGCGGCTCGGTCAATACCGGGCGCTTCTTCGTCAGCCTGAAGCCGCTGGAGGAGCGCGGCCTGAGCTCGGCGCAGGTGGTCAACCGCCTGCGCGGGCGCCTGGGCTCGATTCCGGGCCTGCGCATCTTCCTGACGCCGATCCAGGACGTCCGCGCCGGCGGGCGGCAGGGCCGCTCGCAATACCAGTTCACGCTCTGGGACCCGAACCTGCCCGAGCTGGAGGAATGGGTGCCCAAGGTGCTGGAGCGCCTGCGCACGCTGCCGGAGATCGTCGACGTCGCGACCGATCGCGAACAGGGCGGTCTGCAGGCCAATGTCGTGATCGACCGCAACAAGGCGTCGCAGCTCGGCGTCGCGATCCAGGACATCGACAACGTCCTGTCCGACGCCTTCAGCCAGCGCCAGATCTCGACGATCTACGGCGCGCGCAACCAGTACCGGGTCGTCCTCGAGGTCGCGCCCTCACGCAGCCGCGATCCGGGCGACATCCTCGATCTCTACGTGCCCGGCCGCAACGGCGCGCAGGTGCCGCTGCGCAGCCTCGTCAAGGTCGAGCGCGGCACGGCGCCGCTGGTCATCAACCATCAGGGCCAGTTCCCGGCGGTGACGATCACCTATGATCTCGCCCCCGGCGTCGGTTTGCAGGAGGCGAGCGATGCCGTGGTCGCCGCGGTCGAGGCGCTGCATATGCCGGCTTCGCTGCGCGCCGAATTCGCCGGCGACGCCAAGGCTTTCACGCAAGGAGCCGGCAGCCAGGGCATGATGATCCTGGTCGCGATCCTCGCCGTCTACATCATCCTCGGCGTGCTCTATGAGAGCCTGATCCACCCGGTGACGATCCTCTCCACCCTGCCCTCCGCGGGCCTGGGCGCGCTGATCGCGCTGCGGATCGCCGGCGCCGATCTCACCATCATCGCCTTCATCGGCATCATCCTGCTGATCGGCATCGTCAAGAAGAACGGCATCATGCTGGTCGATTTCGCGATCAGCGCCGAGCGGCAGCGCGGCGAGACCCCGCGCGAGGCGATCTTCGACGCCTGCCTGGAACGCTTCCGGCCGATCCTGATGACGACGCTCTCGGCCATGCTCGGCGCGGTCCCTCTGATGATCGCGACAGGCCCCGGCGCGGAGCTGCGCCGCCCGCTCGGCATCACCATCGTCGGCGGCCTGATCCTCAGCCAGATCCTGACGCTCTACACGACCCCGATCATCTATCTCTGGATGAGCAAGCTGAGTGCCCGCCGGCGTCCGTCGGAGCAGGGATTGCCGGGAAGCCGCACCGACCAGGTCGAGGCGACCTGATCGACCATCCATCGCCCGGGCCCGTCATGTCGAGCCGGCCGCCGAAACCGGAAGGCTTTCCCGTCTCATGTCGATTTTTTCCTCGCCAGCGCGGCCGCCCAAGGTGGCCCGGCAAGGTGAGCCCAAGCTGGGCCCAAGTCGGCCTCGAATCCTTCGATTGACAAGGCGCCCGATCGGCGTTTTTATTGGCATACAAATGAATTTCAGACCCGCGGAAACGTCAAAAGGCGGCCGCGGATGAGCCGGGAGAGAGCCATGAAATTCGTATCCGACCGGAAGGTGCGGAGTGCCCTGGTCGCCCTGGCGACACTCTTTATTCAGTCCAGTGCGAATTCAGAAGAGATCTCGGTGACGCAATGGGGCGCGAGCCTCTACGGCGCCCCCTATGCGGTCTCCATGGAGAAGGGCCTGTTCAAGCAGGCCGGCATCGACATCACCGGCATTCTCGGCTCCGGCGGGGGCGGCACCACGGTCCGCAACATCCTCGCCAGCGACACGCCCTATGGCGAAGTCGCGGTCTCAGCGGCGCTCGCCGCCAAGGCGCAAGGCCTCGACGTCGTCATCGTCAACACGGGCACGCGCAGCGTGGCCGAGGCCTCGATGGTGACGATGCCCGATTCCGGCATCAGGAGCCTCGAGGATCTGATCGGCAAGAAGGTCGCGATCACTTCGCCGAAATCCGTTTCGGAAATGCTCTTCCTGATGGTCCTTCGCGAGAAGGGCATCGATCCGGGCAAGGTTCAGCGGGTCGCCGCCGGCGGCTATGTCCCGGCCCTGACGATGATGGAACAGGGCGGCGTTGCCGCTTCCGTGCTCATCGAGCCGCTGTCGATCATCCGCAAGGACAAGTATCGCACGGTCTACAAGGCCGGCGAGGTCCTCAAGCCGATGACGACATCGGTGGGGATCACCACACGCAAATTCGCGCAGGAGCAGCCGGCGAAGCTGAGGGCCATCATCGCGGGCCGCAGGGCCGGCGTGCAGGCCGTCTACCAGGACCCTGCGGGCACTGCGAAGATCATCGAAAAGATCTACAAGCTCGACCCGCCGATCGCCAGGGAGGCCGTCGACAACATGATCGGCCCGCATATGTGGAGCGAGGGCGAGTTCAGTGTCGAGGAGCTCAACCGCATGGTCGAGGGCTTGAAGCTGATCGGCGAGGTCAAGAGCGACATCGACTGGTCCACGATCCTGGACAAATCCTACCTGCCGCCCGATCTGCAGGCGAAGTCATGATCGGCGCGGCGGTGAAGGCACGGAGCGACTCTTTGGCGATATCCGAGGTTCCCGCCGCCGTTCACGTCCGGCTCCGCGGCGTCACCCGGGTCTTCGACCTTCCCAAGGGCAAGCTGCATGCGCTCGGCCCCGTGGACCTCGACCTGGGCAGGGGCGAGTTCTTCTCCGTCGTCGGTCCTTCCGGCTGCGGCAAATCCACCTTGCTCGACATTCTCGCGGGATTGAGCCGGCCGCAGGCGGGCGTCGCCGAATTCGAGGGCGCGCCCATCCGGGACGTGCCGGACGGCGTCGGCGTAGTCTTCCAGGAAGATGCCTCCTTCCCCTGGCTCAGCGTTCGCGACAACGTCGCCTTCGGTCTGCGTCGTGCCGGCATCGACCCGGCGGAAATCGCCCGGCGCGTCGATTACGCCGTCGGCTTCATGGGGTTGCGCGACTTCGCCGCCTCATACCCGGCACAGCTGTCCGGCGGCATGCGCCAGCGCGTCTGCATCGCACGGACACTCGTGATGCAGCCCCGGCTGATCCTGCTCGACGAGCCCTTCGGCGCCCTCGACCAGCAGACGCGGCTGCTGATGGGCGACGAATTGCTGCGGCTCTGGCGCGAGACCGGCGCGACGGTGCTGCTCATCACCCACGCGCTGGACGAGGCGGCGATGCTGTCGGATCGGGTCGGCGTGATGTCGACGCGGCCGGGAACCTTCATCGATTTCGTCGAGACCGGCTGGGAGCGGGACCGCGACAGCCGCGTCGTCTCGACCCCGCATTTCGGCGACATCACCGCCCGCCTCTGGGACAAGCTGCGGGTCGAGGCGCTGAAGATCATGTCGTCGGGACAGGCCTGAGCCATGTCGGAGAAGCGCCTGCGGGTCCTGGTCGTCGCTCTGCTGATCGGCGCCGTCGAGCTGATGTGCCGGGTGGGCATCATTCCGCTCGCGGTCATGATCCCGCCGTCGCAGATGGTGGTGGAGCTCGGCCGGATTCTCGCCTCGGGCGAATACGCCTCCGACATCGTGGTGAGCCTGACGAATGTCGTCGTCGCGGCGGTGCTCTCGGTGATCCTCGGCTTCGTCGCGGGGCTGGCGATCCACGCCTGGCCTGGCCTGCGCGACGCGCTCGAGCCGCTGCTGGCGAGCTATTACGCCATCCCGACCTTCGTGTTCTATCCGGTGTTCATCACCCTTTTCGGCGTCGGCTCGGCCTCCATCATCGCCATCGCCGTGCTGCTGGCGATCGTTTCGATGATCACGGCCACCTTGAACGGCATCGACAGGATCCCGCGCGTCCTGCGCAAGACCGCCCGGATCTATCGCATGCCGCGCTGGAAGACGGCGCTGCTCATCGAATTGCCGGCCGCGGCCCCTTACCTCTTCACCGGCGTCAAGCTGTCGGTCGCCTATGCCTTCATCGGCGTGATCGCCTCGGAATTCATCCTGTCGGGCTCGGGGCTCGGCTATGCGATCGCCTATGCCTACAACAACTTCGAGAACCGGCACATGTACGCGCTGATGCTGCTGATCCTCGTGACCGTCACGATCGTCAACACGGCGCTCAACCATGTCGACAAGCGCCTTCAGGCGCGCAGGCAGCGGTGATCGCCATGCCGAGGATCACCGGTACCGCCCTCGTCCTGCTCTTCTGCCTGCTGCTCTGGCAGACGCTCCATCTCCTCGTCGGCGCCTCCTCGCTGGCCTCTCCTTTCCAGACGGTCGTGAAACTGGGCTCGCTGCTGGCGACCGCCGAATTCTGGCAGAACGTCGCGGAGACCATGCGCGCCTTCGCCGCCGCCTTCCTGATCTCGTTGGTCGGCGGCATCGCGCTCGGCATCCTGCTCGGGGTGCGCCGGCTTGCCGGCAACGTCGCCGAGCCCATCCTCGTCAACCTCTATTCCATCCCCAAGGTGGTGCTCTACCCGCTGGTGCTGCTCTGCTTCGGCCTCGGCATCTCGGCCAAGATCGCCTTCGGCGTGATGCACGGGCTGATCCCGATCACCCTGTTCTCGATGAACGCGATCCGGCAGATGAAGCCGGTCTATCGGCGCACCGCGCAGGTGCTGCGGCTGTCCTCTGCGCAATCGGCCTTCACGGTTATCCTGCCCGCGATCCTTCCCGAGGTGATCTCCGGCGTGCGGCTGGGGTTCTCGCTCACGCTGCTGGGCGTGCTGATCGGCGAGATGTTCGCCTCCCAGCGCGGTCTCGGCTTCATGTTGATCAGCGCCATCAACATCGGCCAGATCGACACGATCATGGCGGTGGCGCTGCTGCTGACCATCGTCGCGGTGACGTGCAACAGCCTGCTCCTCCTGCTCAACCGGAGAATGGGCTATCGCTAACGCATATGTCGGTCAGGCTGGTTCAACCTGACCGGGTCCGGCCCCGGAACCGGACGCCTTCCGCGGACACTCCCGTCTCGATGCCGCGTGCGGCGCCAATGGATAGAGACAGGCCAAGGTCGAATGTCCAACAAGGCGGAATCGGGCTATCGATTCACGGTCGAGGTCGTGGCGCGGAGGCCACCGCCGGAAATGTGATACGCAAGAGTTTTTGGGAGGCAGCCCCGATGTCGACGCGGAAGCGTTCAGCCGTGGCGGAAAACGCGTCGCTTCAGTCGAAAGAAAACGCGAAATATGTCCTCGACGAGCAGGTCGGCTTTCTCATGCGGAAGGCGCAGCAGCGCCATATCGCAATCTTCCAGCAGACGATCGGGCCCGGAGGCCCGACCCCGACCCAGTTCGCCGCGTTGAGCAGGCTCGCCGCGAGCAAGGAGATCTCCCAGAACCAGCTCGGTCGCCTGACCGCGATGGACCCCGCCACGATCAAGGGTGTGATCACCCGGCTGGCCGAGCGCGGCCTGGTCGAGCGCCTGCCCGACCCCAACGACCAGCGGCGCGTTCTGATCCGGCTGAGCGACCAGGGACGCGCGCTCATGCCGGAGCTTTTCGCCCGGGCAGCGGCGATCACGGCCGCGACCTTGCAGCCCCTGACAGAGAAGGAAGCGCAGCAACTCTCGCTGCTACTGGCGAAGCTCTGCTGACGCTGTAAATCCGGACGGCCGCTCAGACCGACAGGTACTGCGCCCGGATCGCCTCATCCGCCTTGAGCTCGGCCATGGTGCCGGTGAAACGGATGATGCCCTTCTCGATGATCGCGGCGCGATCCGCGACATTGCCGGCGAAATGCAGGTTCTGCTCGGAGAGCAGGATGCTCAGCCCCTCCCCCTTCAGCGCCAGGATGGTCTTCGCCATCTCCTCGACGATGAGCGGGGCCAGCCCCTCCGAGGGTTCGTCCAGCAGCACGAGCCGCGGATTGCCCATCAGCGTGCGCGCGATGGTCAGCATCTGCTGCTCGCCGCCCGACATCGCCCCGCCCGGCCGGTCGCGCATCCGCCCGAGATTCGGAAAGAGCGCGAAGAGCCGCTCGGGCGTCCAGTGCGGCACGCCCTCGCGCGGCGGGCGCTGGCCGACGGAGAGGTTTTCCATCACCGAAAGCTCGGAGAAGATGCGCCGCTCCTCCGGCACGTAGCCGATGCCGATGCGCGCGATCTCGAAGGGCTCGCGACCCTCGATGCGCTGGCCGTCGAAGCGGATCTCGCCGCGCGCCGGGGGCACCAGCCCCATCACCGCCTTCATCGTCGTCGACTTGCCGGCGCCGTTGCGCCCCATCAGGGCCAGCACCTCGCCCCGGCCCATGCCGAAGCCAACGCCCTGCAGGATATGGGCGCGCCCGTAATAGGCGTCGAGCCCGGAGATTTCGAGAAGGGCGCTCATCAATGGCCTCCCGAGGTGGCGCCGGAGCCGAGATAGACCGCCCGCACCTGCGGGTCCTGGCGCACCGCCTCGGCGGTGCCGTCGGCGATCAGCCGGCCGCGATCGAGCACGATCACCCGGTCGGAATGGGCGAAGACGACGTCCATGTCGTGCTCGGTGAACAGCACGGCGATCTGCTTCTGCGCCGCTATCCGCGCCGTCAGCGCCATCAGCTCGACGCGCTCGCGCGGGGCCATCCCGGCGGTCGGCTCGTCCATCAGCAGGAGCTTCGGCCGGTTGGCGAGCGCGACGGCAAGCTCGACGCGCTTCAGGTCGCCGTAAGCGAGCACGCCGCAGGCCCGCTCCGCCTGCTCGCGCATGCCGACCTGTGCGAGCAGGGCGTCCGCCGCAGCGACATGGCGCGTCCGGGCGGGCCGGAACGGATTCCAGACGCCATCCTCCTGCGAGATCAGCGCCATCTGCACGTTCTCGCGCACGGTCATCGAGGTGAAGGTCGCGGTGATCTGGAAGGTGCGGCCCACACCCAGGCGCCAGACCCGGCGGGGCTTGAGCCCCGTGATCGCCTGCCCGGCGAGGATGACCTCGCCGCGATCCGGCTTGAGCTGGCCGCCCAGCATGTTGAAGCAGGTGGTCTTGCCGGCGCCGTTCGGGCCGATCAGCGCGACCATGCGGCCAGCCTCGACCGAGAAGGAGACGCCTTGCACCGCATGGACGCCGCCGAAGGATTTCGCGAGATCGCGCGCGACCAGCACGGCCTCGTCGGCGACTGCCGCCCGGGGAGAAACGACGGCGCTCATGGCGCGCCCTCCGTCGCGAGCCGGGTTACGACGGCACCGTCCTTGTCGCTTCGATCGCGCCGCTCGCGCAGGGCGAGGAAGCCGCCGACGAGTCCGCGCGGGAAGAGCACGACGAGGAGCACGATCGAAAGCCCCAGCGTGAAGCGCCAGTACATCGTCATCTTCATCAGCTGTTCGCTGAGCCCTGCATAGGCGAAGGCGCCGACGATCGGACCCGACACGGTCTGCACGCCGCCGAGCAGCACCATCAGCAGCGCGTCGACCGAACGCGGGATCGCCATATAGGTCGGGAAGACAGAGCCCTTGAAGAAGGCGAAGAGCGCTCCCGCGATGCCGGCCGCGAAGGCGGCGATGGTGAAGGCGACCCATTGCACGCGCATGGTGTCGATGCCGATCGCTTCGGTCCTGAGCGGGTTGTCGCGCGCGGCGCGGAGCGCATAGCCCAGCGGCGAGAACACCATGACCCTGAGCAGGACCACGCAGGCCGCGCAGATAGCGAGCGCGAGATAGTAGAACGCCGTCTTCGACACTGCCCAATGCGACGGCCAGACGCCGAGGATGCCGTTGTCGCCGCCGGTGAGCTCGACCCATTGGAAGGCCGTCGCCCAGGCGATCTGCGCAAAGGCGAGCGTCAGCATGGCGAGATAGACGCCGGACAGCCTGACACAGAACCAGCCGAACACCACGCCCGCGATGCCGGCCAGGAAGGGCGCGAAGATCAGCGCCGGCTCCATCGGCGCGCCCAGCCATTTCACGGCGAGCGCAGCGCCATAGGCGCCGAGGCCGAAATAGGCGGCGTGGCCGAAAGAGGCCATGCCGCCCGGCCCCATCATGAAATGCAGCGAGGCGGCAAACAGCGCAAAGATCACGAGCTCCGTCAGCGTCAGCAGCAGGTAGTCCGGCGTCACCAGCGGCGCGGCGGCAAGCAGGATGAGCGCGACGAGGCCGGCGAGCTTGGCCGCCCGGTCGGCCGGCCGCAGCAGCGGCTCGGCCGTCGCCGTCCCGCGCGCGGCGCCGACGGGGCGCCTGCCCATCAGGCCGTAGGGCTTGACCACCAGCACCACGGCCATGACCAGGAAGACGAGCACGAGCGTGATCTTCGGGAAGATCAGGATGCCGAAAGCGTGCAGGATACCGATCAGCACCGCCGCGAGATAGGCCCCGGTCACGCTGCCGAGCCCGCCGACGACCACGACCACGAAGGCCTCCGAGATCATCGACAGGTCCATATGCAAGGTTGCCGCCTCGCGCGGGAGCTGCAGCGCCCCGCCCAGCCCGGCGAGGCCGGCCCCGAAGGCGAAGACCGAGGTGAAGAGCAGGCGCTGGTTGACGCCGAGCGCCGCGACCATCTCGCGATCCTGCGTCGCCGCTCGCACCAATGTGCCCCAGCGCGTCTTCTGGAACAGAAACCAGAGCAGCGCGAGCACCAGCGGGCCGATTGCGATCAGCAGGAGTTCATAGGTGGGGAAGCGGTTGTCGAACAGGATGACGAAGCTCTTGAAGCCGGGCGCGCGGGGCCCGAGCTTGTCTTCTGCGCCCCAGGTGGCCAGCGCGATGTCCTGGATCATCAGCACCACGCCGAAGGTGGCGAGAAGCTGGAACAGCTCCGGCGCCTGATAGATCCGCCTGAGGATCGCGACCTCGATCACCACGCCGATGATGGCGACGAGCAGTGCCGCCAGCCCGACACCACCCCAGAAACCAAGCCCGCTCGTCGGACCCAGCCAGGTGACCAGCGTCCAGCCGATATAGGCGCCCAGCATGTAGAGCGAGCCATGAGCGAAGTTCACGATCCGGGTGACGCCGAAGATGATCGACAGCCCGGAGGCGACGAGGAACAGCGAGGAGGCCGAAGCCAGCCCGTTCAATGTCTGCGTGAGAATGAGGTCGAACATTCTGCCGATGTCCAGGTCAAAGCTCTGCCGTCATCCCGGACGACCGCAGGTCGATCCGGGATCCATTGTAGAGCACAGCCCCCTCCGATGGATCCCGGATCAGCGCCGCTTCGCGGCTTGTCCGGGATGACGGAGGTTCATATGCCGGAAACGCGATGAACTCAGCCTGCCGGCCGCATCGTCTTCACGACGTCGTCCGATGGCAGGTACTTGGCGCCGTCGGCATAGCGCCAGTCGACCATCACGCCCTTGCCGTCCTTGAGGGCGGTCTTGCCGACGAAGGCGCCGAGCGTCGACTGATGGTCGACGGCGCGATATTCGGCCGAACCGAAGGCGGAGGGGAATTTCAGCCCCTCCATCGCGTCGATCAGCTTCTCGTTGTCGGTGGTGCCGGCCTTGGCCAGGGCCGCCGCGATCGAGTTCATCGTGTCGAAGCCGACCACCGAGCCCAGGCGCGGATAGTCGTTGTACTTGGCCTTGTAGGCGTCGCGGAACTTGACGTGTTCCGGCGTCGCCAGATCGGCATGGGGATAGCCGGTGACGATCCAGCCCGTCGGCGTCTCCGCCCCGAGCGGGTCGAGATATTCAGGCTCGCCGGTCAGCATCGAGACGACGTCGCGCCCCTCGAACAGGCCGCGCGTATTGCCCTGGCGCACGAGATTGGTCAGGTCGACGGCGAAGGTGACGTTGAAGATCGCCTCGGGCTTGGAGGCCTCGAGCGCCTGCACGGTCGCGCCGGCATCGATGCGGCCAAGCGCCGGATATTGCTCGGCCACGAACTCGACATCGGGCCTGGCCTTCTTCAGCAGTTCCTTGAACCACTTGATGCTCGACTGGCCATATTCGTAGTTCGGCGCGACCAGCGCCCATTTCCGCGCCTTGAGCTTGGCCGCTTCCTCGACCAGCATCGCCGCCTGCATATAGGTCGAGGGTCGCAAGCGGAAGGTGTAGCGGTTGCCCTTCGCCCAGACCAGCGCATCCGACAGCGGCTCGGAAGCCGCATAGAGGCGCTTGTTCTGCAGCGCGAAATCGGTGAGCGCGAGGCCGACATTCGAGAGGAAGCCGCCCGAAAGCAGATCGACCTTCTCGGCGTTGATCAGGTCGCCGGCGTGGCGCACGGCATCCTCCGGCTTGCCGGCATCGTCGCGGAAGATCGTCTCGATCTTGCGGCCAAGCACGCCGCCGCCGGCGTTGACCTGCTCTAGCGCCAGCTCCCAGCCCTGGCGGTAGGGCTTCAGGAAGGCGGGCTGGGCGGTATAGCTGTTGATCTCGCCGATCTTGATCGAGCCGGCGCCTTGCGCCCGGACCAGCGACGGAGCGGCGAGCACGGCAGCCCCTCCGGAAGCGGCTGCCAGAAAACGCCTGCGATCCATTGTCATGCCAATCTCCCCCGTTCGCGATCCGGCTGCCGGGACTCGGCGTTGTCGCCGAGGGTCAGCCGTTCGTCATTAGCCGTTGCGCCGTTCCGTTCCAAGTTTTATGGTTTTAATGTTTGTATACCTACGAAGTTGATGAGTTCGAAGCAGCGTGTCAACTCGGTTTCGCGGCTTGTGAAGGCAGGGCGTGATTAAAATCGCCGCATTATTGCCGCGCCCGGTATTTCGCGCGCTTTGAGCGGCGAAAGCCCCGCTCTTCCCGCGCAGCGATCGTGTTGACGGGCGCGGGCTTGCAGGGCTAAATTGTTTGCATACAAATAATGTAGCGGCGCGTTTCCGGCGCCAGGGGTGCGAGCATGAGCTCCGACGCGACGACATTGGCCGTTGACGACAAGATTCGCTGCGATGCCTGCCCGGTGATGTGCTTCATCAAACCCGGAGCGGTCGGCGCCTGCGATCGCTACGGCAATGTCGACGGCACGTTGGTGCGGGTCGATCCGCATGTCGTGCTCGACCGCAGGATCGGCCAGGGCGGCGACGTCGTGTCTTTCGCGGGCGAGCGCGAATGGAGCGGCGACATCCTCAACCCGCAGGGCACCTTCGTCACCGCCATCGGCGCTGGCACGACCTATCCCGACTACAAGCCGGCGCCCTTCATCGTCTCTTCCGAGGTCGACGGCGTCGATATGGTCACGGTCGTGACCGAGGGAATCTTCAGCTATTGCGGCGTGAAGATCAAAATCGACACCGACCGCTTCCTCGGCCCGGAAACCGCGACGGTGCGGGTCGAGGGCGAGGCCGTCGGCCATGTCACGACGGGCGAGTACGGCTCGCAGATGCTCTCGCTCGGCGGCGTGCACCACCTCACCGGCGGCTCCAAGAAGGAGGGCCGCGTCACCTGCGACACGCTGCTGTCGCTCTGCAACGGCAAGCCGGTGGAGATGGCGATCGACGGCGGCGAGACGGTCGTCGTCCAGGCCGGCAAGGCCCCGATCGTCAACGGCGTGGCCGAGAGCCGGATGCGGGTCGGCTGCGGCTCGGCCACCATCGGCATCTTCGCCAAGCAATGGCATGGCAAGGTCGACGAGGTCGTCGTCGTCGACGACCACATCACGGGCGTGCTCTCCGAGCATCAGGCCGGCAAGCTGCTGGGCATGGAGCCGACCGGGATCAAGCTCAAGGGGCGGCGCTCGACGCCCGGCCGCTATTTCCAGGTCGCCGAACCGGGCACCGGCTGGGGCGGCACCAATATCAGCGACCCGCTCGCCATCCTCGGCCCCTTCGATCCGAAGACCGCCCGTCCGGGCCTGCGCCTGCTGATGGTCTCGACCACGGGCGAGCACGCCGCCTATTACGAGCTGGACGACAATCTGCGGCCGGTCGAGATGGACATCCCGGTGCCGCTGCGCGAGCCGGTCGAGCGCATCGCGGAGAATTGCGAACCCGCCTTGTCGACCGTGCTGTTCATCGGCGGCGCCGGCGGCTCGCTGCGGGCGGGCGTGACCGAGAACCCGGTCCGGCTGACGCGCTCGGTCAAGGATTCGCTGACCTATGTCACCTGCGGCGGCGCGCCGGTCTATATCTGGCCGGGCGGCGGCATTACTTTCATGGTGGATGTCACGCGCCTGCCCGAGAATGCCTTCGGCTATGTGCCAACACCGGCGCTGGTCGCACCGCTGGAGTTCACGATGAAGCTTTCGGACTATCGCGAGCTCGGCGGCCATATGGACCATGTCCAGCCGCTGAGCGAGCTCAAGCGCGGCGGGCGCCTCCAGCTGCCGCAGCACCAGGACAATCCCTGGCCGTTCGCACCGCATTCCACGCGGCACTCGCACGGGTAGCGCGATGTTCGAGCGGCCCTCAGCGCGCTTCCTGCCGGACGGCAAGCGCCTGCTGCTCCAGCAGGGGCCGATCGATCTGGTCATTCAGGCGGAGGGCAGCGCCGACGCCGTGCGGATGGCCCATGAGGCCGCTCTGCATCGTTTCGATGGGCTTCTGGCGGAACTCTGCGGCGAGCTCACTCTGCTGCGCATGCCCGTGACGGAGGCAAGCCCCACGCCGGAGGGCGTGGTCGCGCAGCGCATGCACGCGGCCGTGGCTCCGTTCGCCGGAGCCGGCTTCATCACGCCGATGGCCGCCGTGGCCGGGTCCGTCGCCGAGGAGATTCTCGGCGCCATGCTCGCGGCCGCGCCGCTGACTCGCACCTTCGTCAACAATGGCGGCGACATCGCGCTGCATCTGGCGCAAGGCGAGCATTTCCGCATCGGTCTCGTCGACCGGCCCGACCGGCCGAACCTGTTCGGAACCACGACGATCTCGGCCGCCGACGGCATCGGCGGCGTCGCGACCAGCGGTTATCCCGGCCGCAGCTTCTCGCGCGGCATCGCCGAAGCGGTGACGGTGCTGGCGCCCACCGCCGCCATGGCCGATGCGGCGGCGACCGTCATCGCCAATGCCGTCGATCTTCCGGGCCATCCGGCCGTCGTCCGGGTTCCGGCCGACACGATCCAGTCGGACAGCGACCTCGGCGACATTCCCGTGACGCGCCATGTCGGCCGGCTCACCGAAGCGGAGATCGCGGAAGCGCTCGCCGCCGGGCTGGACCAGGCCGCCGGATTGCAGGCGCGCCGGCTCATCCGCTCCTGCGCCATCCATCTCCAGGGCAGGACCCGCACGCTCGCTTTGCCCACCTTGGCCGATATCACCCGGAGGAAACTGGCCCATGCCTGAGATCGCCATTCGCAAGCTCGCCGTTGTCGTCGAGACGATCTTCCATGAGGGCGGCCCTGCCCCGGCCACGCCGCTGCGACGCGGCGCGGCGCTCGCCGTCATCGCCAACCCCTTCGCCGGGCGTTACGTCGCGGATATCCAGGGTTTCATGGATGATCTCAAGCCGTTCGGCCTCTCGCTGGCGAAGCAGCTTCTCGAAGCGCTCGGCGGCGATCCGAAGGCGATCGAGGGTTACGGCAAGGGCGCCATCGTCGGCGCGGCCGGCGAGCTGGAGCACGGCGCGCTCTGGCACGTGCCGGGCGGCTATGCGATGCGCGAGATCCTCGGCGACGCCAAGGCGATCGTCGCCTCGACCAAGAAGGTCGGCGGGCCCGGCACGCGCCTCGACATCCCCGTCACCCATATCAATGCTTCCTATGTCCGCAGCCATTTCGACGCCTTCGAGGTCGGGCTGACCGACGCGCCGAAGGCGGATGAAATGCTGCTCGCGCTGGTGATGACGACGGGCGCGCGCATCCATGCCCGCGTCGGCGGCCTGAAAGCTTCCGAGATCAAGGGGGAGGACGGCCTGCGATGAGCGCCAGAATCCGCAAGCTCGTCACCATCCTCGACGAGACCCGCTCGGAGATGGGCCGCCCGGTGGAACCGGCCGTGCGCCGGGCCGCCGCCGTCGCGGTGATCGCCAACCCCTTCGCCGGACGCTACGAGGCGGACCTCGCGCCGCTGATCGAGATCGGCGAGGAATTGGGCGATTTGCTCGGCCGCCATGCGCTGGCGGCGCTCGGCATTCCGGGCGAGCAGGTCGAAGGCTACGGCAAGGCCGCCGCCGTCGGCGAGGATGGCGAGCTGGAGCACGCCGCCGCGATCCTGCATCCCAAGCTCGGCGCGCCGCTGCGCAAGCTCCTCGGCAAGGCCCCTGCCCTGATCCCGTCCAGCAAGAAGCGCGGCTCGCTCGGCGTGGTGCTGGACGTGCCGCTCGGCCACAAGGCGGCGGCCTATGTCCGCAGCCATTTCGACGGCATGGAGGTGCGCATTCCCGACGCGCCGCGCGCCAACGAGATCATGGTCGCGATCGTGCTGACCAGCGCCGGGCGCCCGCTCCCGCGCGTCGGCGGCCTGAAGACCGACGAGATCAAGGGCGAGGACGGGCTGCGCTGAGGCGGTACACCTATCTCCCTCTCCCCTTGCGGGAGAGGGCTGGGGTAAGGGGCGCGGTCCCCTAAGGGGCCTTGCGTGCCCTTGCGATAGCCGCTTCCACCCCGTTCCAAGCCGGCTTCTCCGGCGCGAAACGGCTGCGCAGATAGCTCGCGAGTTCAGCGACCTGCCCATCGTCGAGCGCGTTTCCGAAGGCTGGCATCTGGCCCATGCCGTGACTTCCGCCCTGCAGCAGCAGGTTGACGAGATTGGCCGGCGTCGCGGCGTGAAGCTTCGAGCTCAACCCCAGCGCCGGCCCCTGATTGGCCAGCGGCGCGATCCGCCCGGTTTCATGACAGGCGGCGCAGGCCCCCTCATAGAGTCGCGCGGCCCGCGACGTGCCGGGATTGGCGGCCGATGCCGTCGCCTTCAGGATCGCCTCGGTGCGCGCCGCGATCTCGGGCTCCGGAGGCGAGGCGCCGAGCGAGGCGAGATAGATGGCCATGGCGCGGATATCGGCGTCCGGCAACTCCTTGAGTTCCGCGATGACGGGCGCCATCGGACCGGATGCCGTGCCGTGGTTCGCGGCATGACCGCTGCGCAGATAGGTGTAGAAATCCGCCTCGCTCCACGGGATCGGAGAATGCGAGGCGCCCGTCAGCGCCGGCGCCTCCCAGCCCTCGGCCTCACCACCGGCGAGATAGGCCATGCCGCCCTTCTCGGCGCCGAGCGCGTTGCGCGGCGAATGGCAGGCGCCGCAATGGCCGAGCCCGTCGACGAGATAGCGCCCCCGGTTCCATTCGGCCGTGCGGGCCGGTTCCGGCTTCGCTTCCTTGCCCCGGTTGAACAGCAGGTTCCAGCCGGCCATCAGCGGGCGCAGGTTGAAGGGAAAGATGAGCCGGCTCGGTTCATTCACCCGCATGACCGGCGTCTGGGACATCAGGAAGGCATAGAGCGCCTGCAGATCGGCATCGCTCGTCTTCGCGAAATTCGCATAGGGAAAGGCGGGATAGAGATGGCGCCCGCCGCGATGGATGCCGGCGCGCATCGCCCGCTCGAAGGCGGGATAGGACCAGTTGCCGATGCCTGTCTCGGGATCGGGCGTGATGTTGGTGCTCGTCACCGTGCCGAAGGGCGTCTCCAGCGCGAGCCCGCCGGCATAGGGCACGCCGTCCCTGCCCGTATGGCAGACGGCGCAGGCTCCGAGCGCGGCGAGCTGGCGCCCCTTCTCGATGGTGGCTGCGGACCATGTCGCGGGGTCCGGCCGGGCAATGGGTGCGATCTCCGGCGCGAGCGGCAGCGAGACAGCCGCAAACGTCGCGGCGGCAGCAGCCATGCCGCCGATTCTGGCCCAGAAGCCGAGGCCGCGTCGGCCTCCCCGGGCGGGCGGCGGGGCCAGTGCCGGGCGCCCGTTCAGCCCGGCCAGCACACGCTCGGGCGTCAGCGGCAATTCGCGGAAGCGCACTCCCGTCGCATCATAGACCGCGTTGACGATGGCCGCCGCACTCGGCACCGAGGCGGATTCGCCGGCACCGAGCGGCGGCTCCTGCTGCCGATCCATCAGCATCACATCGATGGCCGGCAGCTCCGGGAAGCTCAGCACCGGATAGGCGCCCCAGTCGCGCGCGGCGACGGCCGTGGTCTCCGAGAAGGTCACCTCCTCGCGCAGCACACGACTGGTCGATTGCAGGACATTGCCGTGGATCTGGTGCTGCACGCCAGCCGGGTTGACCATCATCCCGGTATCCTGGCCGACCACGACGCGGCTGACCGTCACCTCCCCGGTCGCGCGATTGACCGCGACATCCGCGACCCAGGCCGACCAGGCGGCCCCCACGCCCGGCCAGTTGCCATGGACATAGCGGGCCTGGGCGAAGCCGCGCCCGTGCAGGACATCGCCCTCGGCCCGCAGGCGCGGCCCGACATGCGGCTCCCAGCCGGCGCGGGCGGCCGTCGCCTCGACCAGCTCGGCGGCACGCGCATCGGTGATGTGGCGCAGGCGGAACTCGACCGGATCGACGCCCGCCTCATGCGCCAGCTCGTCGATATAGCTTTCATGCGCGAAGACGTTGGGCATAGCCGAGACGCCGCGCAGCCAGGAGGCACGCACGATCGGCGGCATGTCATAGGCCGTGATCCGCATGTTCTCATAGGCATAGGAGGGGATCGCGGTGCGGTCGCCCATCTTCAGCGTCGCCGGCGTGTTGGGGATGCGCCCGGTCAGCAGCAGCGCCAGCGTCGGCGCCGCATTGGAGGGGTAGCGCGTATGGAAATCATAGGCCGCGAGCGAACCGCCCGGCCCGAGCCCGCCGGCGATGTCGATGAGCTGAGCCGCGCCCTTCGGCTCCCAGAGATGCTCCTGCTCACGGGTGAGCTGCACCCGTACCGGCGCGCCCACGGCCCGCGACAGCAGAACCGCATCGGCCGCCACGTCGTCGGCGCAGTTGCGGCCATAGCAGCCCGCCGCCTCGTGGCGAACGATCTCGATCCGCTCCGCCGGCAGGCCGGTCAGCAAGGCGATGTCGGCCCGCAGCGGATAGGGATTCTGACTGCCGGCCCAAACGGTGATGCCGTCTTCCCGCACATCGGCGACGGCGCAGGACGGCCCGATCGAGCCATGCATCTGATAGGGCCAGACATAGGTCCGGTCGAGCCGCTTCTCGAGGGTCAGCAACGCCGCCTCGACATCGCCTTCGTCGACCAGCTTGCGGGGCGTCGCCGGATGCGCGCGGAGCGCATTCTCGACATCGCGCAGATCGGCCGGCGCCGGCCAGTACTTCCAATGCGTCCTGAGGGCCTGCGCCGCTGCCGCCGCCTGCTCCTCACGCTCGGCGACGATGCCGATGAAATCGCCCTCGACCACCACGGCGCGAATGCCGGGGATATCGGCGATGGATTCGTGCTCGACCGCTTCGAGGCTGTGCCCGACGAAATCCCCGCCATCGAGGCCGGCATAGGGCGGGCGCACGACCCGGCCATGCAGCATGCCCGGCACGCGTACGTCATGCACATAGGTGAAACGCCCGGTGAGCTTGGCCGGAATATCGACCCGCTCGACCGGCTTGCCGACGATGGCGTGGCGCTCGACCGGCTTGAAGGCCGCGCTTTCGGCCAGCGGCAGCAGGATGCGCCGGTTGCCGAGCAGCGCGTCGAGACTAAGCGAAGAGCCCGCCTCGCCGCGCCGGACAAGAGTGCCGGCACGGATTCCGATCTCCTCTTCCGGGCAATCGAGGGCAGCAGCCGCGAGCGACACGAGCTGCCGGCGGATCTGCACTGCCGCGATCCGCATCGGGATCGAGGTGACCTGGATCGTTTCGCTCGCGATCGTCGCGCCCTGGTCGGGCGTCTCGGCCGTATCGCCCAGCACCATCTCGACCGCATCGAAGGGAAAATCGAGCTCCTCGGCCACGATCTGCGCCAAAGCCGTGCTGATGCCGGTGCCGAGATCGACATGGCCACAGAAGGCGAACACCCGCCCTTCCCCGGTCACGCAGACATGCAGGTCCAGCCCCTCCTCGGGCCCCGCATCCGAGGGGGCGTCCTTGCGCGGCGAGACGACGGCGATCACGCCGCCACGCTTCAAGAGCTCCCGCCGGGAGGGTGGAGGCGCCCTGCCCGTCACTGCCCGGCCCCATCGGGTCGCCAGCCGCGTTCGGCAGCGAGCATCACCGCCCGCACGATCTCGACATGCGTTCCGCAGCGGCAGAGATTGTAGCGCAGGGCCTCGCGCACCTCCGTCTCGCTCGGCGCAGGCTTCACGTCGAGGAAGGCCTTGGCGGTCATCACCATGCCGTTGATGCAATAGCCGCATTGGGCGGCCTGGGCGTCGATGAAGGCCTGCTGGATCGGATGCGGGGCTTCCGGCGTGCCAAGCCCTTCCAGCGTGACGATGGCGCGGCCGGCGGCGAGGCGAACCGGATAGACGCAGCTTCTGGCCGCGACCCCGTCGAGCAGAACAGTGCAGGCACCGCATTCACCGAGGCCGCAACCGAATTTCGGGCCGTTGAGCGCAAGGTCGTTGCGCAGGAAGAAGAGCAGCGGCGTGTCGGGCTCGCCTTCGACGCGATGCTCGGCGCCGTTGACGGTCAAGGTGAAGGCGCGCGCGACAGGCCTCATCCCACCCTATCCGCGCCTGGAGAATGCAAGTCCCGCGACACCCACCTGCCCCGAAAGTCATTCGTATACGAACGAGACAACAACGATTCCGGATCGGCCGCAATCGTTATATCGTTGAAAACCTCATCGGCCGATGGGCGGCGTGACCAAGCCGAGGCCGTTCAGTGCCCCTGGACCGAGGGCACCTTCTCGGCCGGCGGCGTGTTGCGGCTGCGGCCGGAGCGGACGAGGCCGTCGATCACCACCATGCCGATGCCCGGCAGGTCGCCAAGCTGGATGCTGTCGAGGAAGCTCTTGCCCGCGGAGTGCTGGGCCTTGTCCATGAAGACGAAGTCGGCGGAGCGCCCGACCTCGATCAGACCGCAATCGAGATTGCGCATCCGCGCCGTGTTGCCGGTGGCGAAGCAGAAGGCGATCTCGGCCGGCACCTCTCCCAGCGAGGAGAGCAGCGAGACCATGCGGGCGATGCCGAGCGGCTGGACGCCGGAGCCCGCCGGCCCGTCCGTGCCAAGGATGACGCGGTTGAGTTCGCCCATCTCGCGGGCGACGCGCAGCGTGTAGAGAGCGGCGCGCTCATTGCCGTTATGGACGAGTTCGAGGCCGCGCTTGCAGCCCTCGCAGATGCAGCGGATCTCCGCGTCCGGCAGGGCAGTATGGCCGCCATTGATGTGGCCGACAACGTCGGTATCGGCTTCCAGCACCACGTCGGCGCCGATCAGCCCCGAGCCCGGGATCGAAGGGCCGCCCGTATGGATTGTCGACTGGATGCCATATTTGCGCGCCCAGGCGACCATCTGCTTCGCCGTGGCGCCATCCTTGACGCCACCGAGCCCGACCTCACCGAGCAGCCTGACACCGGCATCAGCCAGATCCTTGAAGTCCTGCTCGACCATGCCGGGCTCGATCACCGGCGCGCCGGCATGGATCTTCACGCCGCCCGGCCGGAAGGCGTCGAAGCAGCGCTGCGCATAGATCGCCATCGCCTTGACCCCGACGACATCCCTCGGCCGCCCCGGCGTATGGACCTCGCCGGCGGAGATCATCGTGGTGACGCCGCCATGCATGGTCGAATCGATCCAGCCGAGCTGGTTCTGGCGCGGCGTCCAGTCGCCCGCGACCGGGTGGACATGGCTGTCGATCATCCCCGGCAGGAGCACCGTGCCGTTGGCATCGATGACGGTGTCGGCCTTGTCGGTGTCCAGATCCTTGGCCCGACCGACCGCCGCGACCTTGCCGCCGATGGCAATGAGCGTATCCGCTTCGAGAATGGGATTGCCGATATCGCCGCTGAGCATGAGGCCGATATTCCGGACCACGAGCTTGTGGTCGGGGGTGATTGTCGCCGTCGATTGTTCAGCCATCGGCCCGCCTCGGTTTGATCGTTTCCACGTTATGCGCCGCCAATTGACAAAGCCATATCGGCGAGTCATATCGTTTGTACACGAACGAATTTGTCGGACCCTTTTCGTCCTGTCAAGCAGGAGGGAGAGCCTCATGGCCTACGCGGTCACGGAAGCCTGCATTCGCTGCAAATACACCGACTGTGTCGCGGTCTGCCCGGTCGACTGCTTCTACGAAGGCGAGACGATGCTCGTCATCAATCCCGACGAATGCATCGATTGCGGCGTCTGCGAGCCCGAATGCCCGGCCGAGGCGATCATCCCCGATACGGCCGAGGGTTCCGCCCGCTGGGTCGCCCTCAACGGCCGGCTTGCCGCGCAATGGCCCGGCATCACCGACAAGCGCGACGCGCCCGCCGATGCCGAGGATTGGAAGGGCGTCCCGGACAAGCTGCAATTCCTGCCCGAGGCCCTCGACGCATAGGATTTACTTTGCCGGCAATTCTTCTGTCGGAAACGGAGATCCGGCAGCAACTTAACCCTCGAATCCCACGACCCGCCGGTGAAGGCACCCGCCAGCCCGCCGCCGGACTTTCAAGGACGATGCGATGAGCCATTTCTACGAGGAACAGGTCCTGAGCGTGCATCACTGGACGGATACGCTGTTCAGCTTCACGACGACGCGCGACACGACGTTCCGGTTCAAGAACGGCCAGTTCACGATGATCGGGCTGAAGGTCGGCGAGAAGCCCTTGCTGCGGGCCTACAGCGTCGCCAGCACGAACTATGACGAGACGCTGGAGTTCTT